>NZ_CP021874.1:3201967-3842361 GCF_002197645.1 Enterococcus wangshanyuanii
AAGGAAGCATTTTTAACATTACCAGTTGCAAAAGGTGCACACACAATAGAGTTTGTCTTTTTGCCGCAAGGATTTGTTGTGGGAGCCAGTCTATTTATTTTCTGTATAGGGACATTTTTACTGTATTTAGTTTGGCTTAAAAAACAGGCTAACAAAATAGATAGGAGAATCAATGAATGAGAACTAAAATGATCTTACTCCTCGGTCTACTGCTGACACTTACAGGCTGTTCGGCTAAATTATCAGAGGAGCAACAAACATTTTCAGATCAAGGGATTACGTATTCGATCCAGTTACCTTCTTCGTGGGAAAAAGAAACAGATTCAAAAGAAAACTATGGTCAAAGTGCGGTATTTGCTGCAAAAGATAAAAAAAGCAACTCCGTGATGTTTATCAGTACAACAAGAAAAGATACATTGGATTTAAATGATTTTGGAAACAAAACCCGTAAGCAATTAGCCGCAACGTATCGTTACGAGGATGTTGAAGATGTCTATATGAAGGAATTTCAGTTAAAAGATTTTCCCGCGTATAAATATACTGTATTTACTCGATTTAAAGAAAAAGACGTCTGGGCTCATCTTTATTACATTGAAACCAAAACGGGCTTTGTTCAGTTGGTTTATTATTCAGCGGATGACAGTAATTATGAAGCTCGTTCAAAAATCATCGATCAATCAGCTCGATCACTACAAGAAACAAAAGTCGATCAATCGTATCAGGATCAGGCCAAAGAAGATACTGCAACAACTTCAGATAGTAATAGCGTTACTGTAAAAAATGCTGAGGTATCTTTTGAAATCAAAGGATTTAGAAAAGTAGCAGGCCAAAATGGAAAAACACTATTAGCTATCCGTTATGAAGTAGTAAACCTAGCTGAAGAAAAAATGACAGCCGATTCTTTAAAAACAGTGATCGACGTGAAGCAAAAAGAGGAACAACTAACAGAGACTTCACTGCCGGAAAATGAAAAAAATTCAGCTTTAGGATTATTGGAGCAACATCAACAGGATCTAGTGGAAAAAGATCAAACTGTAGAAGCTGTATTGGTTTATGAATTGAAAAAAACAACGGGTGATGTCGTCTTGAATTTCAATACAAAGAAATTCCCTGAACAAGATCCGGTTATTTTAGATCTAGACCTACTAAAATAACTGACTATTTATTAGAAAAGGGAGAATAATCAATGAACAGAAAAATAGCACTCCTGATTTTAGCCTGTGTATTCTCAGTCGCTGGGTGTAAAAAAGAAGAACAAGTATCGATAAATAAGGCAGATCAAGCAGTTAGTTGGCAAAAAAAGCAGGAAAAAAGCTTCGGGAAATTTGATTATCTTGATATAAGTGAAAAAGAAGCACAAAAAATAATGAAAGAAAAATTTGCAATTTCCCTGCCGGAACTATATACGTCCGCACTTCCGATTTTAACTGAGACTTTGCAAACACAAGAAAATGTCAAAGAAGAACCGGTTTATACAGTTGTCGCGACAGGTAATACATTAGTGATGAATGGGACTTATTCTTACAAGAACAAACAAGATGGCAAGTACTATTCTTATGCAACCATTGAAATGACCTATGAATTTGATGCTCAAAAGCAAATAACCTGGTTGAGCTCTCAAGACATCATGATTTTTAACTACCCTGAACAAGGTAAGGTGTATCTCAATGATCCGATGGAAGCTCTTGAAAAACTTGCAGTATTAACTAAAATAGAGGATCTTGATGAAAAAATAACTACGTTCAAGAAGAACATAGACCAGCCGACGGATGAAATAAAAGGGAAAAAACTCAAACTTGAAAATACACTGAAACAAGCTGAAAAAGATCATACAGTAGCAAGAAATATTGGGATGGATTTTAGTGAAAATGGCACGTTAAGTCTGATACGAATCTTTGTAAAGGACTATACTCAAAAATGATCATAAATATGATTTTTTTGTGAAAAAATTGAGTAGAAATGTTTTTTTACGTCACCTCATTTTTATGTCAAAATTTAAATTAATAACAAATAAAGATCTTTTTTTAGCAATGGAAGTGGACGGGGCGGGAAAATTAAGATTTAAAAGGGATGGTTTTTTGTATAGATAAGAAACTGTCCCTTTTTTTGTTTTTATTTTTTGAAGAGAAAGAAAGTCTAATCGTTATAACAATATTCACCTCTCTGTATAGGGAAGAAAATGACAAGTAAAGCAACTTATTGTTAATTTTTTGAAAGTTGCATCAATACATTTCTTTTTTTTGATCGATTATATGATTTAAAGTCAAAATGATAAAAAAACAAGAATTTCGACAGTTATTATATTATATTTTTTTCAAAGGAATTATTTGTGAAAAATAGTAATGGAAAAATAAGAATAAAGCCTCAATTCGGTTTGTTTGTTTGCAAGTTATCTGATAAAATAGAGGAAGGTAGGTAGATTTTTTATAGGTAAAATGGCGAATAGACTAATCAACATATGTTTGATTAGCAGACCTATGAGGAGAATAAGTAAAGAGTGCACATATGATTTGAATCAAAAGTAAATTTGGTTATTTTTATAAAATTGAAAACTACCGCACTGTCGTTATATTACATATATAGACAACCCACATAATTTACTTAGACGTTTGACGTTACAAAATAAAAATAATCAAAAGAAATAGTCCCATTTTTAGGAGGAAGTGAGCATATGCTAAAAATTTTTGGTAAAGGTAAAAAAAGAAAAAAATACGAAGATTACGATGAATATGATGATGAAGAGTACGATGACGAAGATTACGATGATGATGACTATGATGACGACGAAGATTATGATGATGATGACTATGATGACGACGAAGATTATGATGATGATGACTACGATGACGATGACGACGACGAAGATTATGATGATGATGACTACGATGACGACGAAGATTACGATGATGACGACTACGATGACGATGAAGATTATGATGATGACGATGACGACGAACCACGCTCATTATTCTCTTTAAAGAAGAAAAAAGCAACACCGGTACCACCAGCGCCTAGAAAAGCTAAACCAACAAAAAAACGACCACCTGTTAATGAAGTGATCGATGACGAAGAGTTGGAAGAGCTTCAAGAAGAAAATCTACAGCTTCAAAATGAACTTCGTGAATTGAAAGCTGAGTTGCGTAAGAGTAAGAGAGAGAATACGCAATTACAAAGTGAAGTTGAATCTGCTCAGCAAGTAAATGAGTCATTGGAAAATGAATTATCAATGGTTCAAGCTGTGCCAAAAGATTATGATGCGCGTATGGCTGAATTGGAACAAGTAAAAAGTAAATACAACAGCTTGTTACGTGAAAGCAACCGCCAAATTGACGAGAACGATTTAAACCGTAAAAAAGCAGAGCGTTTTGCAAATAAAGTTCGCCAGTATGAGCAGGAATTATTAGCGAAACAAGAAGAAATCGATAAGCTTTCAGAAGATCGTATTGTGATCATGGCTTCTGACACTCCAACTGATTCAGCGACCTATGAAGAATTGGCGAAAGTTCGTCAAGAACTAGAAGCAACGAAACGTCAACTAGCTCAAAAAACGATCGATGTTGATAACCAACTATCAAAAGAAGATATTGGTGAAGTGTTACTTGAAGCGAAAAAACAGGCCAAAGAGATCATTAATCAGGCAAATCAAAGAGCACAAATGATCAATGAAGAAACTAAGCGAAAAGCTGGCGTTTTAAAACGTTTGGAACGTGCAGAGCAAGAATACCAAAACTATTACAAACGTATTAAAGATGTGAAAGAAGAATCAGAACAAGCCTTCAATCAAATCATCAATTTAGTCAAAGAAGATCCATACCAATAAGAAAAGAGAGGACACAAAATGAAAAAAAGAAATCTAAACAGTAAAAAAATGCGCGTGTTAAGTGTTGGGTTGCTTACTTCGACTGCTGTCCTTTCTGTTAATGATGTTCAACCAATTGTTGCTAAAGAATCAGAAGATCATGTAACTGCAGGATCGGAAGAACAAGAAGACGTAGCAATTTTATCTTCAACGAGTGAATATGAACCAACAGAAAGTACAGTAGAAGGAATCGCAACAAGTTCTTCTACACAAGAAAGCAGTAGTGAGTCAACGGACGAAACGATAGAAGAAAGTACAACAGACTCATCTACAACAGACGAAACAAGTTCAAGTTCAACACAAGAGACAACCGATGAGACAAGTACGCCAGATACAAGCGATACAACAACTAGTACTACTAGCTCAACATCAAGCACTAGTTCCAGTAACAGCTCGACTTCAAGTACTAGTTCAAGTACAAGTTCAAGTACAACAAGCTCAACTACTACTCCGTCGAAACCAAAACCAAAACCGCAGCCAAGTAAACCAAAACCGGCTCCGAAACCAAGTACACCAACACCAGTACAGCCGCAGCAGCCGATCCAAGGACCGCAGCAGCCAATTACTACGTCGCCAACGAATAATGTTTCAATAGGCAGTACAACGACAGGTGCAAGCCCAGCTGGATCAAATCAGGTATTCCATATCAGTCCTAATTTGACAACTAAAAGTTTTGTCAAAGTGATCGGTGAAGATGCTCGTCAGATTGCTGGCGAAAACAATGTGTATGCTTCAGTCATGATCGCACAGGCCATTTTGGAAAGTGCATCTGGGAACAGTGCATTGGCTTCAGCTCCGAATTATAATTTATTTGGGATCAAAGGTAGTTATAAAGGGCAAAGTGCAAACTTTCTGACAAGTGAAGATGACGGTTCTGGTAGTATGTTTACGATTCGTTCAGACTTCAGAAAGTACCCATCTTACAAAGAATCGTTAGAAGATTACGTGAAGCTGATCAGAGGCGGCACTGATTTCAATAACTCTTTTTATAGTGGTACTTGGAAAACGAATACGAAATCATATAAAGACGCAACGAAATTTCTGACAGGGCGTTATGCAACAGATACAAGCTATAACGCAAAACTAAATGGTTTGATCGATGCGTATGATCTGACCCAATACGATACATTAAAAGATAACAAGAAAACGAAAAAAGCGAAGAAGATTTCATTAAATACTTCTTTTGAAAAATTGGAAAAACAAAATGATAAAGCTGATCAAAATATCGAGTACATAACGCATATCGTAGAAAAAGGAGAGTCTCTGAAGTCAATCAGTGAACTTTACAATATTTCTACTTTAGCGATCCTTGATAAAAATCAATTGGATCGACGTATGTTGTTTATCGGCCAAAAGTTAAGTATTCCAAAACAAGAAGAAAAAACAACTGTTGTAGTCAAAGAAGATGCTGTAGATCGTTCATTAGATATGGTGCAAAAATTATCTACTGCTTTTGCAGATAAAGAGACGACCCAATCATCAGAGAAAAAAGTAGCCAAATCAACAAAAACAGCGACTACTAAAGAGACCACAACAAAAGAAACTACTAAAAAAGAAAAAAATGCGACAAAAGAAACAGCAGATAGTTCAGTGAAAAAAGATACGAAAGATTATCAAGTAAGTGCAACACGTAAGAAGACGAAAGAAACCTATGAAGTGAAAAAAGGAGACACGTTAGCAAGTATCTCTAAAAAAACAGGTGTTTCTGTCTGGTCATTAAAAGAGTGGAATGACTTAGACCAATACTTCTTGACGGAAGGACAACAACTTATTTTGACCCCTATCTATGATCTTCAATCGTAAAAATTAAGAAAGGAGAATGGCTCAATGAATGATTTTTTTGATGTTTTTTTCCATCAACAGGCAATCCCATTCACTACTGGGACCGTTCTCTATCAAAAAGATAGTACGGAAGAAATAGTTGATGCATGTGAAGCGTTTTATGAAGATCGCACAGGAGAATTATTTACTTTTCGAGAAAATGATGAAATTTCTCGAAAAGTTTCTTCTCTGCCGCTTAAAAAGCATGTGGAGATCCAATTTTTTCAAGCAGAATTGAATTGGGATGTCTTATTAGAAGAACTGGAAGAACTATTCCCGCAGTTTGTTTGGACAAAACTTGTAGAAGAAGTTGAGGGTGCATTTAGTACATATTATTGTGAATTTATTCCGGTATCTTTAGAAACACAAGAGGAAGATCCTGTATCATTCAGTGTATCGACTAGTTTAGAGCAGATGGGCTTTACCAAAAGTCAGTCTGTCAGTAGTATTTTAGAGGCAAAGTTTCTTTCTATTTTTCAAGAAGAAGAAGGCGAACCTATTTCGGGAGAACCCCTGAGTTTTCCAGTAGAAGTGACGATAACTGAGTCAACAAAGGAAAAAGAGGAGCGTTCATCGTCTGAGGAAGAACCAATACTTGAAAGTATCGAAGAGAGCGAAACATTTTTTGATATAACTCCTGTGGAAGAAACGGATTCGTCGGTTCCTGCTCGTTCAGATGAAAGTGAAGTTTTATTTTTAAAAGAAAGTCTGAAACGAGAAAAAGCGTCAAAGGAACGCGTGCGGGTAGCAAAAGAAAAATTGGAGTACGAGCTGCTCGCCATAGAAAACAGTTTACTCGTTAGCGGATTAAAACGATTCAAAAAGCATCAAAAGTCATCGATCGATGAAGAAGACTGGTACAAGCCAGTTCGCATTGATTTGATTCAATACGACGATCTTTATAAAAAGGCGAAATTTATTGAACAGTCTTGGCGCTTGAATCGTCAATTAGTGACGATCACCGAAAAAATGACAGTAACAAAAGACCAATGGATCTATGAGCGTGCTCGAATCGAAAAGATCAAAAACAGTGTTTCTGAAATGGATCTACAATCTATGATGGAGCAATGCCATTTGATCAACGAGAGAGTAAAAATCAGACCTGGATTTTTATTTTTTAAACCAAGAGTAAAGTTATATCAAATCGATTATGAACAACTAGAAAAAATCAGTGCTTTTTTTGATATTATCCAAACTGAGAATCGTTTATTAGAATCTGTTATTGAACAAAAAGAATTTGAAGCATAAAGAATCTGGCTTTTAGCTACCGTTTATTAAAAATTAGAGACCGAGACAAAACTATTTTTTAGTTTTGTCTCGGTTTTTTGAGTGCTAAATAAACATGTCCCCCGTTTAAAAAATGAAAAAAACGTCAAAAAGAAGCTGGAATTCAAGAGGAAATTCTGTAATATTTCCAAATTTTTGTAATATAAGCCAATAATTTGAAAAGAAAAACGATAAAATTTCAGAAAAAATCATGATCTTTTTCATTGAGATGCTGAAACGAAAATCCAGTACGAACAGGTGTTTTACTCAGCTTTTTTTACAAACTGTTACGCAAAGCCAATACTCGTAACGAATTGTCATTGCTTTTTCACCTATGAAATATTTTTAGATGTTAAAGTATGCAAAGTCGATAAACAAACGACAAAATATTTTTCACAAAGGAGAAACAACATGAAATCACTTAAAACGATTTTATTAGCAACAACTTTGACTGCAGGACTTGGCTTTTTTATGGGAACGACTGACGCACACGCTGATAGCTTATATACAGTAAAAACTGGAGATACATTATCTACGATCTCTCAACAATTCAGTGGTGACAATAGTTTAATTGATTTAATCGCAAAAGATAATAAAATTACAAACATAAATATGATTTTTGAAGGAGAAGAATTGGTAATCCGTACAGCTGAAGAAGCTGGCAAGGATGCAACGCCAGTTCAAGCAACAGCAGCACCAGTACAAGAAGCAGCTGTGCAAGCTGAACCCGCAGCACCAGCTCAAGAAGCAACGACAGCGCCAGCAACAACTTCTTCTGCGAAAGAATGGATCGCGCAAAAAGAATCAAGTGGTTCATATGCTGCGACAAACGGTAGATATATCGGCAGATATCAATTAGATGCTTCTTATCTAAATGGCGATTATTCTGAGGCAAACCAAGAACGTGTCGCTGACAGCTATGTTGCTGGACGCTATGGCTCATGGGAAGCAGCACAAGCTTTCTGGATGGCTAACGGCTGGTATTAAGCAGATTAAAAAGTAACGTGTAGAAAAAGGAAGCAGAAGTAGATTCATTCATTGAGAATAACAGAGCTTACTTCTATTCCAACTATATATTTAAATTTAAGGTGTAAAACGAAGGTATAAAGATACTTTTGTTTTACCCTTTTTTTGTACAGAGAAGTTCATAAGCGACTTTTTTTCTAGTTATAAGTATAATTTAATTAGATCGATTCCCTCCTTTTCCGACAAAGGTTATCTAATTATGAATGAGAGGATGTAGTGAAATGCCAAAATTTTATAAAAATGTAAAGACAGGTGCTGTGATCACAGCGGAAGAATATCAAGAAAAGATCATGACCAATATGACTGAGACAAGTTCAGATCTAGGAACAATGGGAATGGGTTCCTATAGTAATTTTGTGAATGATGTATTTGAAGGAGAATTGGATAATTATAGTGAGTATGTTCCTTATGATCCAGAAGAAGAGAAGCAATAAGAAGTTGAAATCGGGAAAGGAGGGAGCTGATGAAAAAACAAACTCTTTTCAATAGCGCATTTAGATTGATTCGTTTCATTTTTATTGTGATTAGCGGTAGTTTGATTTATCAAGTATTATTTTCTGAAATTTTAACAAAAAAGACCCATATTTTTGCGTATATTCTTTTATGGTTATTTAGTTCATACCTAATTTTGCCTTTTATCAATAAGCTGATGACCGGCCGGTATCTTCCCAATTATTTTATTGGTCGTTCCAGAACTAGTGATGGTCTGCTAGGAGATCCAGTCAATCTTGCCTTTATCGGAAGTAAAGCAGAATTAGAGCAATTATTTATTGATAGCGGCTGGACTGTTGCCGAAAAATTATCATTGCAGTCAAGTGTAAAAATGATTTTAGCAAGTGTATTAGGGAAGTCCTATCCTAGTGCTCCTGTTAGTTCCCTATTTCTATTTGACAAACGCCAGGATATAGCTTTTGAAAAGCAAATCGAAAATAATCCACGAAGAAGACATCATGTCCGTTTTTGGCAAACACCAGAAAACTGGTATTTACCTGGAGGCAGACAAGCAGATTGGTTAGGAGCTGCAACCTATGATAAAAAAGTGGGACTTTCTTTTTTTACTGGTCAGGTTACGCATAAAATCAACTCAGATGTCGATAAGGAACGTGATTTTGTCTTGGATACGTTTGAAAAACCGAAACAACCTGTTTCTATTGAACTCGTTGAACATTTTACCACAAGTTATCATGGGAGAAATGGCGGCGGAGATGAAATATTCACAGATGGGGCATTACCTTTTATTAAAATGAAATAGTGGTGATAGAGGCGGACTTTTTTCTAAGTTCCACTTCTATCACCACTATTTTTTAGGCTTCCTGTTTAGTAAAGTTTATTTCATAAGCTTTTTTGGTAAATGAGATGACTCCAGATAATAAGAATAAGCTAATGATCGTTCCTTCTCTAACAAAAATCGGTAAATGATAAAACAGAGAGAGTGCTAGAGAAATAGAGACGGAAATAATATCGACGCCATATCGAAATCTAGAGAATGGAGCACCTGACATCTCAGATAGACGAATACAGACACTTTCGATCGGAAACGGCAGAATATTTAAAGAAATGACCATTCCTGTAGCGGAACCAGCAATCACGGTTCCAAGGACAAAGATTAATAGTTTCAAGAGATAATTATCAAGCTGCAATCCTCCGAAAACATTGTAAGAAAAGAAATTGATGATATTCCCCAAACATAAAATGGAGATAAACATTAAAGCATATTTCAAGGGTTCTTTCTTTTTACTCAATAAAATGTATGCTAGTAAAAATAGACTATTGAATAAAAAAGTGACTGTTCCGACTTTGATATTGCTGATAGAGGATACAGCTACATTAAGTGAATTGAAGCTGCTGACACCGATATCTGCTTTCAACGTTAAACTGATCCCAACCCCGCTAAGCGCATAAAATAGAATAGATGATAGAATTTTTTTCATGATACCCTCCTGTAATTATTGAACATTATAATAGTAATTTAATCGATAATGCTTCATAATAATAGGAGATATCTCACATTTTAGGAGGGCTTATGAAAATATATCCATTAAATCAATTAGAAATGCTAACTAAAAAAGACGCACAAGTGATCTTTGAAGAATTTCCAAAGCAAAGCTTAAAAGCAGCAAGTATTTTTGTCTATGAAAAGAATGAATATATCGTTCGATTTGATAAACCAGTCGAACAACTCTTTTTTATGATAGAAGGTCGGGCTAAAATTTATAAAATCCACGAAAATGGAAAGCGATCACTGCTTCAATTTTTGACAACTGGAGATTTCATTGGGGAATTGTCTCTTTTGGAAGTAGAGGATCAGGTTAAAGATGTTCAGACGATCGATCAGTGTATTTGTTTAGCGTTACCGTATCATAAAGTTAAACAAGAGTTGTTGGATGATAATCACTTTCTAAAAACGATCGCTAAATATTTGGGAAAAAAGGTTTTATTACGGGTGGAACATTTTTCGAATAATCAAAACTATGAATTAAAGCATCGCTTGGCAGCGTACATGCTGCAAACAGAAGTGGCAGGAAGTTATCAGGAAAAACATACAGAGACTGCGGAGTTTCTAGGAGTCAGTTATCGTCACTTGATCTATACATTCAATGAATTTCAACAATTAGGCTTGATAAAAAAGCAGGGTAAAAAATATAATCTAAATAGAACTAAATTAAAAGAATTAGCACTTGATTTAAGTATCTGACGGAAAAATATATAGTTAATAAAAAAATATAATTTGAAAAGTATATCATTCGCATTTATTGGAAAATTGATTTATTCTTTTAGTGACTGAATAGTAAAGGAGATGGATAGCTGGCTACGGAATGGATGCAGGGATGAGAACTTCATAAAGAGTATTACCAGGTATGAAAAACATTAAAAGAGGTGGAAAGTTTGAAAAAGGTGTTTAGAAAAAATGTAAACGTTTTATCGGTGCTTGTTCTTATTGCTTCTAGTTTGGTGTTATCTTTATCAGGAATTGCTTCAGCAAAGGTCGTACAAGCGGCAGAATCTCCCAAATATCGTAACGTCATGTATTATGGCGATTGGTCGATTTGGGGAGGCGAAGAGAATTTTTATCCCAAGGACATTCCAGCAGATCAACTGACTCATTTGAACTTTGCGTTTTTAGATTTTGATGGGAATGGAAATTTGAAATTTACTGATAAGGATGCTGCTGTTGGCGCACCTGTTGGTCAAGATGGCGTGCAATGGAATAGTGCAAGCTCGGGAATTTTGAATGCTATACAAGATGTTCGTGCAAAAAATCCGAACTTAAAAATCGGTGTATCGATTGGCGGTTGGTCTAAATCAGGAGACTTTTCTGATGTAGCAGCAAACCCAACGATTCGTGCAAATTTTGTAAATAATATTACCAATTTTATCAAATATACGAATATGGACTTTGTTGATTTGGACTGGGAGTATCCTGCTTCAGTTCGTGAACCGGATAAAGTAGATAATACAAATGACGAAGGAACGCCTCATGCGAAACCGGCAGACAAGCAAAATTTCATCACATTGTTACAGGATATTCGTACAGCGATCGATAAACAAGGAAAAGATTTAGGGAAAACCTATGAATTATCCGTTGCTTTACCAGCTGCTCAAAATACGCTAAAAAATGGGGTTGATGTAGCGCAATTATTCAATGTAGTCGATTTTGCAAATGTAATGACGTATGATATGAATGGTGCCTGGACGCCAAATAGTGCCCATCATACGGCTTTATACGGTAATCCGGCTGATCCTAATTATGCTAGTGGTTTTTCTGTAGACCAAACAGTAAAATATCTTCAGACAAATGGTGCTCCTTCAAGCAAAATCGTTATCGGAGCAGCCTTTTATACACGCGGCTGGAATAAAGTAGCAGCGGGAACTGATGTACAGCATCCTGGGTTGTTCCAAGCAGCAGAAAAAAATAATAAAGATGCAGATTTATCACCAACGTATGGGGCAAATAATAAAAACCCATTAAAATCTGGTGACGGTGGACGCGCTGGGGGTGTTTGGCCATATCGAAACATTGCTGATTTGAAAGTTAAATCTCCAGACCTGAAAGAATACTGGGATGATGTCGCTAAAGCGCCGTATATGTATAGCCAAACAACCGGAGAATTTTATACCTACGATAATACTCGTTCTATTGGGTATAAAGCGGAGTATGTTAAAAATAATCAGCTGGGTGGTGTGATTTCATGGATGCAATCACAAGATAAAACAACTGATACAACAAAACGTGATGAGCTGACAAAAGCAATCAAGGCAGGATTATTTGGCGCCACAGCATTACCTGCAAACAAAACCGTTTATGCTGATTTGAATGTCAAAGCAACGATTGCGCCGTATAGTGAAAATGGTGTTGGTTACGAAATAACGATCAAAAACAATGAAAGCGCAGGAGAAACAGGCGATGTGTTAACTGCTGTGGAAGCGGCATTTGAAACAGTAAAATTACCTAAACTGTATATTCCAGTCAATACCGCAGAAACGTTGACTGCTGGCGACTATAAAGCTGGGACAGTGACAACCGCCAATGGTTTTGTAGTCGTTGATCTATCTTCTGTTTATGATGCACAGCAAATACCGCAAGGTGCTAGTTACACATTCCGATTAAAATCAAGTGCAGCGACAACGGATGTAAATCGCATCAGCAGTATTGAGTTATCACAACGAATTGCTAAAAATGGTGCGGAATTAAGTCGCCAAACCATTTACGGTGGCGGCGGAGTGATTCCAGATCCGTCAGATACAACACCGCCAACTGTTCCGGGAAATCTTACAGCTGGAACGATCACAGAGACAGCTGCAACATTGACATGGACAGCATCCACAGATAATGTGAAATTGGCAGGGTATAAAATTTATCGTGATGGTGTATTAGTCGGAACAGTTTCTGATACAACGTATACTGATACAACACTAAAAGCAAATACAACCTACTCATATACGGTCAAAGCTTACGATGCTGCTGGAAATCTCTCAGCAGATAGTAATGCAGTTAGCGTGAAAACCAAAGAAAGTACGACGCCTCCAGTATCGAATACCTGGGATACATCAAAAGCATATAATGGTGGAGAAATCGTGACATATCAAGGAAAGACTTACAAAGCAAAATGGTGGACACAAGGAAATGTTCCTGGGACAGAAGAATGGGGACCTTGGGAATTGATTGGATAAAATAAAAAGCATGCTAAAACGGATTGTTCGTTTTAGCATGCTTTTTTTATTATTGTTTATTCAGGTGGAGTATCTAGATAACCATGGATAAAATCAGTGTATTTTTCTACAATTTTTTGTCCTTTTTCCATCAGTACATAGATTCCCGGATCGATCATATTTGTAATATAATCTTTAGAAAACTCTTTTTTTATTTTGGTGATAGCTTGCTTCTTGTCTGAACAGATTGTTAAGCCATTTTCCTCCAGCACATCATTTAGTTGAGTCAGTGACCAAAATTCAAGAACAGAGGGCTCATTCAAAATATCTAGATAGTCCGAAAATAGTAATTGATTGGTTGTCTCCGCAGGATCGATCCCAAAGTCCATTTCAAAAAAATCTGGAAAATCAGTAAACGTAGAATCCTTCTCGTTGACCCAATCCAGTAGTAAGACCTCACCAGGCAACAACCCATCTTCATTACGGATCATATGTTCTTTAGGAACAATTTTAGCGGACCCATTTGCAATTTCCTCCAACCATGCATCTACATCACGATCAGCAGACATTACTGGAAATTCTGGATATGTTTCATAAATGGCAGCGATTCTAGCCGCTTCTTTGTCTAAATCAATTGTTTCCTTCGGTGTTTCACGTTTAAAAAAATCAAATAAAGCCATAGGTCCTCCTTAATTTAAAAGCGGAACAAATCGTCCAATCCTGTAGAAAATTAGGAAATTACCATTGAGACGCTTTTTGTCTCACTGGTAATTTGTCTATTTTCCTAAGGATTGATTTGTGCAGCTGGATAACATAAATAATCAACACTTTCATACGAAAGTCTTGTACTGTTCAACATTCCTTCTCATCATTCACTGTCTTTCACTGATACAAACTAGCATACCGCCGAACCAGATAATCCAAGTAAAACATCAAAGGATAATTCCCGATCCGTACATAGTTTGTTGTGGTCACATTAACAGATAAATCAAATAAATAGGTCAATGTATTTTGTGTATGTTGTGTTAAGAGAATCGATTTTGCTGGACTATCACTGATTCTTCTCATAAGATCACTGCTTTTATTTAGCAAAGAGCCGTAAGAAGAAATCACGATCACGACAGAAGTTTCTTTTAGGTCTGCAACAAGTGACTGTTGTGTTTCTTCTGTTTCGCCTACAAAGACCAGCTTTTGACTAAGTAAAAACGAAGTTTGTAATTCTTTGGCTAACTCTAGCGTTGAGCTATAGCCGATCAACACAACTTCTTCGGCTTGTTGAATATCTTCTAAAATGTGATCGACTTCCTCGATATCTATTGTTTGAAGAACATCATTGATTGCTGTATTTATTTCTTTTCCATAAGAAATCAGATACTCTTTAGGATCATTTTTTAGATCGATCAACTCTTGTTCTTTCATTCTTAGTCCGTTATGCTTTTTCATCATGCTCAATGATGCTAGGGAGTCACGTAATACAGCAAAATTGGTAATACCAAAATGACGGCAAAACCGTGTCAATGTTGCTGGTGAAACGAAGCAGCGTTCAGCGATTTCAGTGATCGTCAATGTTTGGATTTCTTTTGAATGGTTCAGTAGATAGATGATGATTCGGGCATAGGTTGTATCACGTTTATTTGTATTTAAAAAATGCAGGAAATCAAGTAGATCGAGCATCAACGAAAACTCCTTTTCTATAACTCATTTTCACGATCATGAAAATGAATCGAAATAATGAAAATAGCCAGTGCAACAAAAAAATAATTTTGTCTGTTCTCATGCTAAGATAGGTTTGTTACAACTATTATACACTAAATCAATGACCGAGAGGATGGGAACGAATGAGCGGATTTCCACAGAATTTTTTATGGGGCGGTGCGACAGCGGCCAATCAATTTGAAGGTGCATTTTTAGAAGATGGTAAAGGGTGGTCAACAGCAGATACTGCCCGTTATGTAAAAGAAAATGGTATTAGTATGTCGGAGTTGCTGAAACCAACAACTAAAGCGGATGTTGAGTTTGCGATGAATGACAAAGATGGGATTTATCCTAAAAGACATGGGATCGACTTTTATCATAAATATAAAGAAGACATCGCATTATTTGCTGAAATGGGCTTTAAGACCTTTCGTTTATCGATTTCATGGCCACGGATTTTTCCGAATGGCGATGAGGCAGAACCGAATGAAGCGGGCTTAGTATTTTATGACGCGGTTTTTGATGAATGCTTGCGTTATGGGATCGAGCCGCTTGTTACGATTTCTCACTATGAATTTCCTTTAGGTTTAGCCTTCAAGCAAAATGGCTGGGAGAGTCGTGAAACGATTGCCGATTTTGAACGTTATGCCCGTGTTTTATTTAATCGTTATAAAGACAAAGTAAAATACTGGTTGACTTTTAATGAAATCAACATTATCGGAATGACGGGTTATCTAAGTGGCGGAATCTTAGCTGACGGACATGAAAACTTATTACAGGCTCAATATCAAGCAGCACATCATCAATTTATTGCGAGTGCTCTAGCAGTCAAAGCGTGTCATGAACTCATACCAGATGCAAAAATCGGGTGTATGTTAGCAAGAATGGAAGCTTATCCTGAAACATGTAATCCTTTGGATGTTATGGAAAGTATCGATAGCGACCACAATAATCTATTTTATTCTGATGTTCAAATTCGCGGTTATTATCCAAGTTATATGAATAAATTTTTCCGTGATCACAACATTACGATCGAAAAAGAAGCAAAGGATGATGACATTCTTAGAGAAGGAACCGTTGATTTTATGTCTTTTAGTTACTATATGAGCAGCATTGCTTCTCACGAAAAGAATGGAGACACAACAGGTGGGAACCTATTAGGCTCCAAGAAAAATCCTTATTTAAAAGCAAGTGATTGGGGCTGGCAGATCGATCCAGTTGGATTGCGTGTGACGTTGCATAAACTTTATGACCGCTATCAAGTACCGTTATTCATTGTAGAAAATGGGTTGGGTGCAAAAGATGTTGTTGAAGCAGATGGTAGTATTCATGATAGCTATCGTATCGATTATTTAAGAAGTCATATCGAACAGATGGAACAAGCGATCGATGAAGGCGTTGATTTGATGGGCTACACGCCATGGGGCTGTATCGATTTAGTCAGTGCCAGTACGAGTGAAATGTCTAAACGTTATGGCTTTATCTATGTTGATTTAGATGATGAAGGAAAAGGATCGCTTGCTCGTTCAAGAAAAGATTCATTTTATTGGTACAAAAAAGTCATCGAAACAAATGGTGCAGATCTAGCTTAGTTAAACCAGACTCGAATTGATTCCATGAAAGCGTTGCAAATTCTATGAAGATGCATTATACTAGAGGCAAGAAAAAAAACTGATAATGACGAGGCAGTCATTTTATAGAGTATGTTACTGAATAATGCAGGCAGAACTCAAATTACCTAGGAATGTCCTTTCCCGGGTAATTTGAGTTTTTTTTCTGGAAAGGAGTAAGAAAGTGAAAGTAAGTCAAATTTTAAATAACAATGTTGCGATCGTAAGCAGAGGAGATAATGAGGTCATCGTTTATGCCAAAGGATTGGCATTTCGAAAAAAAGTTGGTCAAGTCATTCATGAAAATGAGATCGAGAAGACCTATGTCTTGGATTCTAATGATATGCTTGAGCATTTCAGCTATTTATTAGCCCACTCGGATGCTAGCCATATTACCCTAGTGAATCAAATCATTGCTTACGGAGAAGAAAAACTAAATGAAAAGTCAAATGATTATCTAAGTTTGACCTTACTGGATCACATTGAATTTGCATTGAAGCGTGCAGCCAAAGGACAATTTATTCGCAGCCCATTGACTTGGGAAGTAAAGAAATTTTATCCGCAGCATTTTGAGATCGGAATGTATGCTCTTGATTTGATCAATGAACAATTTCAAGTGGCATTTCCAGAAGATGAAGCCGTATCGATCGCCCTTCATTTCGTTAATTTGCAGGAGGATAAGAATAATTTGGACGAAACGATTCGTTCGATGGAAAGTTTAAGAGATATTCTATCGATCATTCAATATCATTTTCAGATCAAATTAGATGAAGGCTCGCTGAACTATATGAGACTAATGACGCATTTGCAATACTTTATTCAACGACTTCTTACGAAAAGCAATCATGAAGAAAGCGACACGATTTTAAATGAACAAATCAAATCATTATACAAAGAATCGTTTGAATGTGTGCAAAAAATCAGAGTCTATGTTCAACAAAAATATGCCTGTGATCTGACGATCGATGAAGAAACCTATCTTATGCTGCATATCCATCGCGTAACGCATCGGAGTCAAAGAGAGAGGACAGAATAAAATGAAGTATCAAACATTTAATGAAGACATTATCAGACTTGTAGGCGGAAAAGACAATATTCAAGCAGTCGTACATTGTATGACGCGTTTACGTTTTACTTTAAAAGATCGTTCGAAAGCTCAAACAGAGGAGCTAAAAAAGTTAGGTGGAGTAATCGATGTTGTATCGAACAACGTGGCTTATCAAATCATCATCGGCACTCATGTCAACGAAGTACATGCCGAGCTGATCAGTATGCTGGGATTATCCCCTGTTACAGATGACGAAAAAGGAACTGATGCCAAGAAAAATCCTTTAAAAGCTGTTATGGATCTTTTATCGGAGACAATGACTCCTGTGATCGAACCGATCATTGCATCGGGTTTATTAGCTGGTTTTCTATCATTGTTTTCAATCACAGGACTGATTTCAGCAGATAGCCCAACTTATCAATTGTTAGATTCGATCCGTTCTGCAGTATTTTTCTTTTTACCGATTTTTATCGCTATGTCTTGTGCAAAACGCTTGAAAGCGAGCCCTTACTTAGCTGTGGCATTAGCTGCAGTACTTGTTTCAAGTTCGATCAATGATGTGGCAGGGTTGAGTATTTTTGGAATCAAGTTACCACAAATGGTCTATGCGAACTCGTTTATCCCGATTATTTTAGCGGTTTGGTTTATGGGACGATTGACAGTTCTTTTAAATAAATATGTCCCTAAATTTTTACAATATTTTTTAAATCCTTTATTGATCATGGTGATCTGTTTACCTGTAACGCTGTTGATTTTTGGACCGATCGGGATTTGGATCGGTGATGGCATCGGCTGGTTCTTTGAAGTGTTGCACAATACTTTCGGCAGTTGGATCGTTGTGATGCTGTATGCCGCGTTACAACCATTTTTGATCATGCTGGGGGCAGGCAATTTCATGATGCCGCTTGCGTTGAATTTTGTAAATAAAATGGGCTATGATCCAATTTTCTTAGCAGCAGCTACGATCTCTGATATTGCTGTTTCTGGTGCTATGTTAGGTTATTTCTTAAGAGCTAAAGATGCTAAGCAAAAACAATTATTCGGAACAGTTAGTTTTAGTGCGTTGATGGGCGTGACAGAGCCAGCAATTTATGGCGCATTTATTAAGTTTAGAAGACCTTTTATCGCTGTCATGATCGGCGGTGGGTTAGGTGGTTTGTTTGCCGGACTGATGAAGGTAAAAACCTATTCGATCGTTTGGGGCTTGATGGGGCTGCCGTCATATGCGGATAATCAAGATATATCGAATTTAGTTTTCATGATCATTAGTGTCGTGATCGGTTTTGTGGGAGCTGCGATCGCTGCGTTTGTTTTAGGAATTCCGCAAGAAGAGAAGGGCACTGAAAAGACAACGGAAACAGAGGTTGCGACGGGAACAGTAACGAATCTAAAAAAAGTACCATTGGGGAATGTTGTTGAAGGTGAAGTTGTTCCTTTAGCAGAGATTAATGATCAAGCATTTTCTACTGGTGCATTAGGTAAAGGATTGGGGATCATTCCTGCAAATAATCAAATCGTAGCGCCGATCGATGGTGAGATTTCTGCTGTATTCCCAACAAAACACGCTATTGGACTTAAAACGCAAGAAGGAATAGAAGTCTTGATTCATATTGGGATCGATACTGTTGAGCTTGATGGTCAATATTTTGATACAATTGTGAAACAAGGTGACATTGTTAAGGCGGGACAATTATTAGCGACAGTTGATTTTTCTGGGATCAAAGATGCTGGTTATGATCCAACAGTTATTGTAGTGGTCACAAATACAGTAGAGTATTTAGATGTGATACCGACGGTTCAAGAGAATATGTTGGATGACGGAGCTTGTTTAACAGTTATTTTATAGATTTAATGAAGATGGGAAGTTTTTGAATGACGAAAAATGAATTTTTATGGGGCGGCAGTATCGCTGCTCATCAATGTGAAGGTGCTTGGGATCAGGACGGCAAGGGAATAGGGATCATGGATTTAGTTACCCAAGGGACTTATGAGAAACCACGTGAAATTTGTAAAACAATTGATCCAGACAAATTATATCCTTCGCATGAAGGGATCGATTTTTACCACAGATATAAAGAAGATATTGCACTACTTGCTGAAATGGGTTTTAAAGCACTGCGAATTTCGATCGATTGGTCAAGAATCTATCCTAAAGGGGATGAAGCAGAACCAAATCAATTAGGGATTCAGTTTTATCAAAATGTTGTGGATGAATTATTGAAGCATGATATTGAACCGATTGTGACATTGTATCATTTTGAAATGCCAGTTCATTTAGTGAGAGAATACGGCTCCTGGGTCAATCCTAAAGTGGTCGAGTTCTATTTGAACTATTGCCAAACGATGTTTGAGGCATTGAAAGGCAAAGTGCGTTATTGGGTAACTTTCAACGAGATGAATCACATTGATCCTCAGACTGAAGCTTCTGACATCTTTACCTATATTATTGCTGGTTTGAAGTATACTGAGATGGAAAATAAAAAACAAACGCTGGCGACGATCAGTTATAATATGACATTAGCGAGTGTGAAAGCAGTTAAAATCGCTCGTACGATCGATCCTGAAAATCAGGTAGGTTGTGTTTTTGGTCTAACTCCTGCTTATCCGTTGAATTGTGATCCGCAAAATGTGATGAATTCGTTTAAAGAAACAGATCGAGAGTTTTATCAAATTGATGCGATGTGCATGGGAAAATTTCCAGAGTATAAATTGAAGGAATATCAAGTCCAAGGAATTGAACTGATCGTTTCAGAAGAAGATGCATCAGCATTTGCTGAAGGCAAGCTTGATTTTATTGGACTGAATTATTACTCATCAAGTGTTGCACATTATGAAGGTGATGATGAAAACGAAGAAACCTTATTTGGTGGAACTCAAAATCCTTATTTACAGCAAAGTAAATGGGGATGGGCGATTGATCCGACAGGGTTGCGTTACTTATTGAATTATATTTATCGCCGCTACGGCTTACCAATCATCATTACTGAAAATGGCTTGGGGGCAGTGGATCAACTTGAAGCGGATGGGACGATCCAAGATGATTATCGAATCGAATATGTCCAAAAGCATTTAGAACAAATGGAAAAAGCGATCGTAGAAGACTATGTTGACTGTTTCGGTTATTTAATGTGGGGACCGATCGATCTAGTTAGTGCCACTACTGGAGAAATGAAGAAGCGCTACGGGTTTATCTACGTTGATAAAAATGATGACCAGACGGGTAGTTTGGCAAGAATAAAGAAAAAATCATTTACTTGGTATCAAGAATTGATTAAAGCTAAATCGACATTTTAGGATAAAGAATAAAAATAGACACTTTCACTGATTCAATCAGTAAAAGTGTCTATTTTTATCCAGTTGTATGTCGGTAGTATTTGTTTTTTTGTAAAAAATAAAATGGAAAGATAGTTAAGAATACGGTACCATAAAAATGACGACACATAAAAATTGGAAAGTATTAAAATTGCGTATTTATAAAATAGGGAGAGTGATAGAAAAAAATAGTTGGTATAAGCGAGTCTATAAAGTTATTGATATAGTTGTAAAAAAGATGGAATATACTCTAAACAAGGGGAGTAATTTAATTATCTGCTAAAGAATAGAAAAGACATGAAAAAGGGAAAGAATAATAAATTAAAGTAGGTGAGATTTTTAAAGTAAAAATTTCTTGTTCTTTGTAGGAACAAGAAATGGAAATTAAAATTTGATGAATAAAAAATGTTGGTTTTAGAAACAGCTTTATTCATTCAACACCTAGTATTGTACTATTTAAGTATAGATACTGTCAATAGGTATTGCTGTAATTGGTTTTATAAAAATAGTCTTGATCTTTTATGTTATTAAAAAAACGTTCATAATGTTATTCTGCGACTCATATAGAATAATGAAAATATGCATCTATTTGCATTTTGACGACTTATGAATGAAAAATTCTCCCCTGAAAAATTGGGAATGTGTATAGATAGCTTTAAGAATACCGCTAAATTAAGGTTTAGTTAATGTTTTTCAAAGCCGTCAAATGCGCCGTCACGAATTGGAAAATGAAAGAGGGATTTTAGAATGGCTAAAAGAGGGGAAAATATATATAAAAGAAAAGATGGACGCTGGGAAGGAAGATATATTAAAGAAAGAAAGGTCGATGGGAAAATCCGCTATGGATATATTTATTCTAGAAAATATGTAGATGTTAAAAAAAAGTTAATGCTCATAAAAGCTGAAACTTTAAAGTCTGATATCTTGCAAATCACATATGATGGTACATTAGGTGATTGGCTGAAGTTTTGGCTAGAAACTATTGTAAAGCCTAGGGTTAAACTAAGTACGTACAATGGCTATAAGAGCAAAGTACAATTACACATCTTACCCAAGTTAGGAACAATTCTTCTGCGAGAGTTGCTACCTGCTGATATTGATCAATGGTTATTACAACTAAATACACAACTTTCTTCGAGTTCTGTGCATGCTGTCCACAGAGTATTGAAAAATGCTCTAACTCAAGCTCTGAAACAGGAAATAATAAGTAAAAATCCAACACTCATGATTGAGTTGCCTAAGTTAGAAAAGCAAAGAGTCAAGGCTTTTTCAAAGCAACAACAGAAAATGATCAAAGCGGCAATAGTAAAAGAAGAAAGATACCTACCTATCCTTATTGCGCTAGAAACAGGAATGCGTATTGGTGAAATCAGTGCACTACAATGGACGGATATTAATTTTTCTGAAAAGACGATCCATATTCAACGAACGTTGCAACGTTTGCAAATTGGTGTAGGAAAAACGGCTTTAGTTGAAGGAACACCAAAAACTTTTCAATCAGAAAGGATTTTACCACTATCAAACCAACTGAAAGAATACTTAATAGAAGTGAAAAAGACATCACATAGTCCATATGTTGTTGGCATAAAAGATTCATGTACTGAACCAAGGACGATTACTTATCGCTTCAAAAAGTTACAAGAGGAACTTCAAATTACTCCTTTGCCATTCCATTCCTTGCGTCATACTTTTGCTACCCGGTGTTTGGAACTAGGAGTAAACATTGCTACGATAAGTTCAATACTTGGACATACCTCTACAAAAATGACTTTGGATGTCTATACGAGCTCATTTATGCAAGATGAGCGTAAAGCTATGGAAAAAATAGCAGCAATTTAATGAATAATAAATGTTGAGGACACCTCTAATCCAGGTACATTCTCAACATTTTTTTGTTCTAAGCGTTATTTTATACCCGTCAACTAAGCCGTCATGGATTGAATAAAGCACAAAGAGCAAGCTAAAAAAACTTCTTTCTTGTTCCTACAAAAAAGAAGAAATGAAAAACGAACTGGATACGTCCTGATCTATTTATGTTCTGTACTTTATTATATGGATTTTTTTGGTCGTGTCCATTATTTTACTTTGAGTGGATACTAATTGATTTTGGTATTTAAAAAAATATTTTGGAGGTATTGGTTAATGAAGAGCAACAAGAATTTCAGAAAAGACGATTTAAGTCCTGAAAGCAACACAAAAAAAATCTACAAGATGTACAAGAGAAAAAAACAATGGGTAGTAGCACCGGTTGTATTAGGATTATTACTTAATGCATTGAGTCCAGCTGCAGCTTTAGCTGTAACTGATTCAGAGCAGACGGATGCTGTGACAGCACAAGCAAGAGCTGTGGATAATGAGCTTTTAGAATTAATTGAACAGGCAACTACAAATATCAATGCATTAGTTTCACTAACTTCAGAAGCAAAAGCAACGTATGTAGCAGCAGTGCAGGAATCAGATACGAAAGAAAAAGTTGAAGAACAGTTATTGAACGCATATAAAGAAGATGTTGCAGAAGCTTTAAAAGCTGTAGACACTTTTTATGTTAGTAAAATTGATGGTCTAACTTCATTATCGACAGACCAAAAAGAAGCTGCCAAAAATGCTATTAGTGCAGCGTTAGCATTTGACTCATTAAAAAATGCTTTCAATGCAATGAGTGATTCAACAACATACAGTACTTTTAAAGCAGCATTTGATAAACAACTAGCTAAAAACAAAGAAGCTGCTGATATTTTGGTAAAAGAGAATGTCGAACTAGATGCTGCACTTGCAGATCTTCCAAAATATAAAGCAGAGCAAAAAGCTGTGATCAATGGCTTGAGTCAATTCCAAGAAATTGAAAAGCAAAATCTTTATATAGAAATTGACAAAGCCGCAGATAAAAGTGCGATTGATGGGATTATAACTGATGCAAAAGCTGAAAATAAAACAAGATTAGCAACTGCGGTGGCAGCTAAGGTGGCTGAATTGAAAGTTGAAACAGCTAAACTAGCTGAGTTGAATTCATCAAAACAAACTGAACTTAATGCAAAAATCGATGAAGTAGCAGGATCCAATGACGATGCTGCATTAGCTAAATTAAATACTTTAGCGGGCGAGATTGAACAAGCGATTGCAGAAGCAACGGCGAATGATGAATTAGCTAAATTGAATGCAGCAAAATCTGAACTTAAAGCTAAAATTGCAAATGATAAAGCGGAAAACCAACAGATTACAGATGCCGATGTAAGTGCATTTAATAGTAGAGTGAATTCAGCAAAAACACTTGAAGCTGTTGCGGTGGTAAAAGCAGATTGGCTATCATTTGTGGCTGCAGCTACTATTAAAGGAAAAGAGCTTGATGAGGCTAAAAGTGGGGCAACTACATTGATCGGAGGTCTGCCAACGATCGATGCAACCTTAAAAGCAAATTATTTAAAAGATGTCGAGTTGGCTCAAACATCGGAAGAAGTTGCTGCTATTGTTACATCAGCACAAGCCGAGGAACGTAAAGCTGTTGAAAAAAATGCAGCTGAATTAAAAGCGATCAAAGATCAAGCAATCAAAGAAATTAACGCACTTACTAATTTATCAAAAGTTGAAAAGAAAGCAAAAACGGATGCAGTAGAAGCAACAAATGATAAAAACGAAATAGCTGATTTAGTAAGAACAGCTAAAGAGGCAGATGCAGCTAGAGCATTAACTGCAGAAAAAGAGGCTGCAAAAGGAAAAGTAGAAGCTTTAGAGTACTTATCTGACGGAGCAAAAGCTATCGCTAAAACAGCTATTGATGCTGCAGCAGATTCAGCAGCAATCACAGCATTGTTGAATCAAGCCATTTATGACGATTATAAAGCAGGAGTTGCCAATGCAGAGGTTGAGTTGGATGAAGCGAAAACAATCGCTAAAGAAGCAATCAATAAATTGGAAAACTTAACTGCTACTCAAAGAGATGCTGCCCTTAAAGATATTGCCAAAGCAACAAATAAAACGGCAGTAACAAATGTGTTGGATGTAGCCAAGACTATGGATCAAGAAAATGCGAATGCGAATGAAGCTGCAAAGCTTCTTGAAAAAGAAAAAGCAGATGCAAAAGCAGAAATTGATGCGTTGCCTTATTTAACACAAGAAATGAAAAATGGTTACAAAGCGGAAGTAACAAATGCTAAAGATTCTGCTGCTGTCAATGAAGTATTGAGCAGAGCAAATACTGAAAATACAACTATTGAAACAGAAAAAGCAGCATTTGAAGCGGCAAAAAAAGCGCTTGTGGATCGAATCAATAACTCAGCTGAATTAACTGCCGAAGATAAAAAATCCTTGATTTCTGAAGCGATTGACTGTAAAACAAACGCTGAGGTTGCTGATCTTACAATAAAAGTAGAACAATTGATTGCAGATCGCTCAGTTGAAAATGCGGCTGAATCAGTAGCAAAAACCGTTATCAAAAATCAAATCGATACATTGGATCAATTGTCTGCTGCTCAGAAGTCAGCATACAAAAACCGTGTAGAGGCGCTTGAGAAAAAGGCAGATATGGTTGCAGTCTACAACGAAGCGAAGGCTGAAAACAATAGAGTAGCCGATAAAGCAACTGTCAATAATATCACTAAGCTAATTGCTTCTGGTTCTTTTGTAGAAGCGCAAAAAGAGATCAATAAATTAAGAACAGACAGTACTCGTAAAGAATACCAAACGAAATTGGATGAAAGTATTGCTCTAGCAACGGCTAAAGCTGAAGCGAACAAGCAAATCGATACTTTAGGAAACTTAAGTGCAGAAGAGAAAACTGCAGCTAAAGAAAAGATTTCTAAATTGACAACAAAAGCAGCGGTAGAAAAAGCTGTAGCTGAACTAGTCAAAGCAGATAATCTTGCACATGACAAGGATTTGATCGATATGGCTACTCTTCAAATCAAAGCAAAAGAATTTGAAGCAGCTGCAAAAACAATTGAAAGAATCCGTGATGCTGAAACAAAAGCTAAGCTACAAAAGCAATTAGAAGATGCACAAAAAGTAGCACCGACTATCAAAGGAACGGGTCATGTAAGTAAGATTGGTTGGCAAAAAACAGTTGATATGAATGAAATTATTGGTACAACTGGTAGAAAACTTGCGCTTGAAGCAGTGAAAATCAATTTGGCAGATGTTGAAATGCCAGAGGATGCGAAGAAACTTGAAGGCGGTATTGAATATCGTGCGCATGTTCGCAACATCGGATGGCAAAAGTATGTTTCAAACGGAGAGATGGCTGGAACAACAGGAAAATCATTACAAATGGAAGCTATTCAAATCAAATTGACAGGTGAATTAGCAGAAAAATATAATGTTGAATACCGTGCACATGTGAAAGACATTGGTTGGCAAAAATATGTTTCCAATGGAGCTGTGGCTGGAACAACAGGCAAATCACTACGAATGGAAGCTGTCCAAATCCGTTTAGTAGAGAAAAAATAGCTCTCAATAATTCAAAATCGACCTTTTAAAGCCCTTGCTTAAATACAATAGTTAGACGCTAAATGACACAACATCTAGAGTGATTTCTAGTTGTTGTGTCATTTTATAATTAAATGGGCTTGAAACATGTTTTTTGTGTGCTATAAACTGTTTTATCTCTATAGATCTGTTATATAAAATATCGTTTTTTATTACAAATTGTGGATTTTGTAAGCAAATATATGTAATTTTATAATTGAGAATGATAGACTGTTTTTGAAAGCACTTAAATAGAAAAGGGGAAGAAAATGTATTATGTAGTGATGTCCTCTCACGATATTCGTCGAAACTTAGCGACAGAGCAATATATATTGAATCAAAAAGACTTTGACGAAGCAGTGATTTTATTTTATATTCAAAAACCATGTGTAATTGTCGGACGAAATCAAAATGTTCGAGCAGAAGTCGATTTAAAATATGCTGAAGCAAATAATATTACGATCACACGCAGACTATCCGGTGGCGGTGCTGTGTATGACGATTTGGGTAATCTTAGTTTTAGCTTTGTTGTAAATGCAGAACATGAAGCATTCGGCGATTTTAAACGATTTACAGAACCGTTGATCACTGCTTTACATGAGATGGGAGCTGTTGGCGCTGAAATCAGTGGACGCAATGACTTGTTGATCGATGGTAAGAAGTTTTCTGGTAACGCGATGTACACGAAAAATAAAAAGATGTATTCTCATGGAACACTGATGTTTGACGTCAAACTTGATGAAGTGGGTCGTGTATTGACTGTATCCGAAAAGAAGCTAGCATCAAAAGGCACAAAATCTGTAAGAAGCCGTGTAACGAATCTCAAACCATTTTTATCAAAGGAATATCAAACACTTACTACAGAAGAGTTTCGAGATCAATTACTATTACGTCTATTCGAAGTAGATACCTTGGAAGCAATCAAAGACTATGAATATTTGCTGACACAAAAAGATGAAGCTGCAATCGATCAACTTGTCGCAGATATCTATGCAAATGACGAATGGATTTTTGGTGAGGAGCCTAAATTTACCATCAAACGTGAAGAAAAATTCAAAGGTGGACTCATGGAAGCCAATATTTCTGTAGAAAAAGGGCGGATAGCAGCTATTACGATCTATGGTGATTATTTTAGCCAAAAAGATACTAAGGATCTAGAAACACTGTTAGTTGGTTGTGAATATAAGAGTGAAGCAATCGAGCAAAGACTAAAGCCAATTTTGATCGACGAGTATTTTAATCATGTAACGAAAGCGGAATTTATCCAGCTCTTGGTAGATTAATCAGGAGGAAGTAAAATGATAACATTTGAACGAGTATCAAAACATTACCACCATAACGGCATGGTGATTTCTGCGTTAAAAGACATTACCTTGCAAATTAATGATCATGAAATATTTGGCGTAATTGGTGAAAGTGGTTCAGGGAAATCGACCCTACTGCGAATGATCAACACATTGGAACTACCTGATCATGGACAAATCAAAGTTGCCGATCATGATATTGAAACGTTTAGCGAAGTAGAACAACGAAGAAGTCGTAAAAACATTGGAATGATTTTTCAACAGTTCAATTTGCTCCACAACCAAACGGTTAAAGAAAATGTGGGCTTACCATTACGATTAAATAGAACGTATGATGAGCCTAAAATTCAGAAAGTTCTTGAATTTGTTCGTTTAGAAGACAAAATAAATCATTATCCCAAGCAGCTCAGCGGTGGCGAAAAACAACGTGTTGGTATCGCACGTGCGCTGATCAATGAACCGGAGGTATTACTTTGTGATGAACCGACTTCTGCTTTAGATGGTCAAAATGCTTCTGACGTTATGGAACTGTTGAGAGAGATCAATCAAACGTTCGGTACAACAATGGTCGTTGTCAGTCATGAATTAAATTTGATCAAATATTTATGTGATCGAGTGGCTATATTGGATAAAGGGCAAGTGCAAGAGATAATCACGGTACCAAAAAAAGAACAGCAGCCAACCTTTGAAAATTATTATGAACGTATTCGGGAGAGCTTAACATGATGACAGAATACTTAGAAAAAATCAGCTATTATCTTCCTGAAATGTCACAAGCATTATCAGAGAGTGGAATCATGCTTGTGATATCCATTGCCGCAGCAATTATTGTTGGTTTGCCATTAGGGACGTATGTCTATTTAGTCAAGCAACAGCCAACGAGATCAAATCGAGTTATGGGTATATTCTTAAATGGCTATATCAATATTGTACGTTCATTTCCATTTTTATTATTCGTTGTGGCGTTGATTCCTGTGACACGCTTAGTGTTAGGAACGGCTTTTGGAACCTACGCGGCAGCTTTCCCCCTAAGTTTTGTGGCAGTGGCGATTTATGCGCGATTGGTGGAACAGGTGTTGCTGGAAGTGCCTACGGATATTTTAGAATTAGCTCAGGCTTTAGGCAGTACCAGACCTCAGTTGATTTTCCGTTTTTTATATGTAGAAGCGCGTTCAGGTTTAGTGTTGGCCTTGACCTCAGTTATAATCAGTATGGTTTCCTATTCAACAGTGATGGGTGTGATCGGTGGCGGTGGAATCGGTGATTTTGCTCTAAGATACGGATATCAGCGTTACGAATATGCGGTAATGTACACAGCGATCGTTTTAATGATTCTATTTGTTAGTTTGATTCAAATTAGCGGCAGTTGGGTCGCGAAACGAATAAATAAAAAATAAGTGATAGGAGCGAATTATGAAGAAAAAGTTATGGATCAGTTTGTTAGTAGTTGCGGGATTGGTAATAGTCGGATGTGGTGGACAAAAGAAAGACGCAAATTCAACGGAAAAAGAAGATAAAGTCATCAAAGTCGCTTCACACATTCCCTCTACCGTTGAAGTCGTTGAATTAGCAGGAAAAAATATTGAAGATGGGTATAAAGTAGAGTTGGTGCAAGTGAACGATAATATTCAGTATAACGAGTTGCTGAATGCTAAAGAAATCGATGCAAACTTTGCCCAGCACGAACCGTTTATGCAAAAATTCAATGAAGAAAAAGATGGAAATTTAGTTGTCGTTCAAAAAATTTATAATGCAAAAGTTGGTTTTTATTCTAAAGAGTATAAAGATATTGCAGACTTGCCGCAAGGAGCCAAAATTGCTTTACCAAGTGATGTGTCCAATGAAGGTCGTGCATTGGCAATTTTGGATGAGGCTGGCTTGATCAAATTAAAGGATGGCGTAGGCTTCAATGGAACGATCAAAGATATTGTTGAAAATCCTAAAAAGTTTGAATGGGTATCTGTGGATTTGTTGAATTTAGCAGAAGCTTATAATGAAAAAGATATTGCCATGGTCTATAATTACCCAACATATATTGCGAAGATCGGTTTAACACCAAAAGATGCGATTTTACTAGAGGAAAAAGTCGATGAACGTTTTGCGATCAGTTTGGTCGCACGTGAAGACAACAAAGATTCAGATGAAATCAAAGCATTGAAAAAAGCTATGACCAGTGACAAAGTCAGAGAGCTTTTAGAAACAAAATATAGTGAGACATTGACACCGGCATTCTAGAAAAAAAGGTTGTGGTATCGCTCGAAGAGCAATACCACAACCTTTTTCTTACTAACCCATGATGTTATTATTTTCTGCTGCTAATTCTATTTCTTTTGCATAATGACTCATGCTCAACTGGTAATTATCCATAGAAGTCAAGTCATGTTCGATATGGCTCAAACGTTTATTTAATTCATTGATTTTTATAAGAGTTTGTTCTAACACTTCAAGCATACGTTCATCTGTACTCATGATCATTCCTCCAAAATATTATTGTTCTTCTAGTTTTTTAATTGGGTTCATCGTATAATCAACTGCTTTTGACCGATAAAATAGTGCGTAAAGAATCGTGCAAGCAACAGGAATCATCGCTGCTGTAAAATACATTTCCTGAAATGTCAGAAAGCTTCGTAATTCTCCCAAAATATAAGGTCCGACACCTAAGCCCAGATCCAAGCCAATAAAATAAGTCGACAAAGCAATCCCGATACGATGACTGGTTGGGCTAGCTTTTAAACAAATTGCTTGTCCATTAGACATAAACGTACCGTAGCCTAAACCAATCAATCCGCCAGAGACGAATAGCATCCAGCTACTTGTCGTTATACTCAAGAAAAGTAAACCCCCCGTTAAGAATATGAAGCTAGGGTACATCACCGCATTTTCACCACGAGCATCAAAAATACGGCCGGAGAGTGGACGTGTTGCTGTGATTACTAACGCATACACGACGAAGAAGAAAGAACTGGCACTCACAAGGTCGATCGCTTTTGCATAGGATGAAAGAAAAGAAAGAACGCTAGAATAAGATAAGCCCATTAGAAAACCAATAAATGAAATAAATAGAACTTTCTTTTCGATAAAGCTATCCCAGCTCCAGCGTGATAAACTTGCCCGATGTTCAGGCGTCAACTGAATATTTTTGACTGGGAAAATAAAACAGGCGATCGTAGTCAGTAAAATCAGAATGATTGAAAATAGAATGATAAAATAGAAGTTCATCGTATTTAGCAAGACCATCCCGATAAATGGTCCAATGGCAGCAGCTAAACTTGTGCTTAAGCCATAATAATTGATTCCTTCACCATGTCTAGATTTAGGAATATACGCTGTAACGATCGCATTCGTTGCGGTAGAAACAGCACCATAGCCAAAGCCATTTAGCAGACGAACGAAATAAAGAACACCAATACTTGGAATATACAAGTAAGCGATCGTTGTTACGAGATAAAATAAGGCACCGTATCGTAGGACAGCCTTTCTGCCGATCAATTCTAAGGTTTTCCCCATGAATAGCCGAGCGATCAAAGTCCCGATGATATAAATACCTGATGCGAGACCTGCTTGTCCCAATGTAGCATGCAAAGTATCTTGCGCGATAACTGCGATGATCACCATCAGTAAATAATAAACTAAATAAACGATGAAATTGATCAAGGTGATACTAATGAAGCCTTTGTTGAATAATTTTTCTTTTGATTGTTCCGACATTTTCCGTAAATCCTTCTTTCTTTAATAGCTAAAAATGAAATTACAACTAATTTTCTGAAAGCTTTTTATAGGTGATACTATACAAAAAAAATAGAAGAAAAAAATGCGAGTTTGTAGATAAAAAACGTTTAACACATAAAAATACAACAAAAGTCATTAACATTTGTTATTGTTTTTTGATGTGATATCCTTTTAAATAAGAATGACAATAAAATAAATAGGGAGTTCGGCAGCAATGGATAGTCATGTGTTACAAGAATATTTAGATGATCACTCATTTAGAGTCGTCGTAAAAAAGAGAAAAAATTACCTCACGTATGAAGGTTTACAAGATCGTTATGCGTATGTGCTAAAAAGCGGTATTATCAAGACCAGTGTGATTTCGCCGGATGGACGTGAATTTAATTTGCGTTATATCAATAGTTTAGAGATCGTTTCTCTGTTACGAGATGAATATTCCCAGTTTATTGATGCGCCGTTCAATATACGCGTAGAATCGGAGCAGGCTGAATTGTATCAGATCGACCGCGTACAGTTTTGGAAGGATATCAATAAGAGCAAGGACTTACAGATGTATGTGAAAGATTATTACCGTGTGCGGTTGATGTACTCGATGAAAAAGATGCAGCAAATGCTGATGAACGGAAAATTTGGTGCAGTTTGTACACAAATTTATGAGTTGTATGATACGTTTGGAGTGGAAACAGATGAAGGCTTGTTGATCGATTTTGTGGTGACGAATGAAGAAATCGCTCATTTTTGCGGGATCACTTCCGCTAGTAGTGTGAATCGGATGATGCAGCAATTGAGAGAATTAGGAGCGATCAAGATACGGGATCGGAAGATTTTGATTAAGGATTTGGAGATGTTGAAGGATAATATTATTTTGTAAGAAGATGGTTTTTAGAAAGTATTGCAGTTGTGAGGATTGCAATATTTTTTTATAAGTAAATGTATTTAAGTTTGAATGAACAATTTCTTCAGACGAATTTTATCGGATGACTATTTTTTATAAATGCTGACAAACAGCTGTCACTCTTTTAAGGTATGATAAGTTCAGTTTAATAGAGGGGGACTCAATCATGAAAGAAATTTTATTTGTATTACTAGAAGAATATGCCGACTGGGAGGCAGCATCACTAGCGGCAGCTCTCAATCAGCTGGAAAATTTTACCGTCAAAACTGTATCGAATACAAAACAGCCTGTTCATTCGATGGGTGGTTTTACCACTTTACCAGATTATACACTTGCGGAAGCAGAACAAATCGATTTTGAAGCACTTATATTGATCGGCGGAAAATCTTGGCGAACGAATGTAGCGGATGAAGTAGCCAGTCTAGTGAAAAAGGCAGAGCAAAAAGGAACGATCATTGCAGCAATTTGTGATGCTACAGTTTATGCTGGAACACTAGGATTGTTAAACGAAGTGAAGCATACGAGCAATCAATTGCCTGATCTAAAAGCCTATGCTGGGCAAAAATATACAGGTGAAAATCATTATCTTGACGTTCAGGCAGTAAGAGATAAAAATATCATCACAGCAAATGGAACGGGACATTTAGAGTTTGCCCAAGAAGTCTTGCTTGCACTTCAAGCAATGTCGGAAGCAGAAATTGCTCAATGGTATGATTTTTATAAGTTAGGCTATTATGAAGCAATGAAAAAAAGTTAGACAAATCGAAAGTGATGTTCTGTAAGTTCGGTTGTCATGTAAGAGATGATGGCCTATAATCAAGAAAAAGACAAACATAAAAAGGAGAGCACGTATTGAAAAAAGGATTACTTATGTTGGCCATGTTAGTACTTGCAGGCGGAATCGGTATTGCCGTAAAAATAAACTCGGATGGCTGGAAAGAAACTCCTAACCAAACTCTAAACAAACAGGCACGACAGGAACAATCAATCACAAACCAAGAGCTGAATATAAAAAAGCGCCAGGACTATTAACTGTTTCTTTGTATGACTTAAGTGACGAAGAGCTCTATCAACGTTTTGGTTACACAAATGAAGGAATAGATGAATTATTTTTTGATCATGAAGACACCACAAAAATCGTTGCTTTAAAAGATGGATCGATGCTTACAGGAAAAATGGTCGATAATGATCGTTTAGTTGAAGTAGATTCTGAGACAGACCCCAATGCTCTCACAGTAGGAGAAGCGAAGGAGCTGTTGAGAAGTCGTCAAGATGTACTTTATCAACTATATGAAGCAGAACTCACCAATGGATCAGAATAAGAAAACAATCTCTTATTGTTGGAATGGTCATAGCACTTTTCAAACATTGGCTTGATAATTGGAAGCGACTGAGAGCCAAAAATAAACCCCATCACTTGGACGAGTGATGGGGTTTTGATGTGAAACATGCTAAATTGGCTTCTAAAGTTAGCTTATCTTATATAAAAAGTTGAGTCAAGAATAAAAATGAAAAAATCTTTTTGTCAAATATGTCTAGATAAAAGGACAATTTTTAGAAATTCTGATGAAAGTAAAAAAGTAAATCCAGAGCATAATTGTTAGGTTTGCAATTTAAAAATATGAACATAAATACATTTCAATCCACGCATAGAAAAATCAAAACGAACTATTTTTTTAGTAACGATTTTTTTATCCGGTATTTTATCTTGTCTAGCTTGTATTCTTATGATAACTATTTTAGTTGGCAGCTTAGTTGCTATGTATGTCCAAAGTATAGAAGCTTTATTAGGAATTTTTTATTTAATGATCATGCTGGGGATGAAAAGCTATTTGAAGTATATTTTCTTTTCGCTGTTAGTATGCAGTCTGGTCACCTTTAACAAGCAAAGAAAGATCAAAAATATGAATAAGACTGACTAATTGAATTAGGCGGAGCATAATGTATAGCGTTGTGTTCCGTCTTTTCTATCCTGTTTAACTACGAAAATGAAGATTTTTTCATCATGATTTGATTGACCTGGTCTAAAATACTGGGTACTCTATAAAAAAGGCGGTGGAGAAATGAACGAGATAGTCATTTTATTAGTTGAAGATGAAGCGAGCTTAGCTAATTTTATTTCAGAGGAGCTTCGTTTTGAAGGGTATGAAGTATTGTATGCCGCAGATGGTGAACAAGCTTTGACCTTATATGAAGAAAATCAAGAGCGAATCACGATGCTTTTGCTGGATTGGATGTTGCCAAAATATGATGGGATCACAGTGGCTAGACGCATCAGGCGGACGAGTCAAGTACCGATCATTATGATGACAGCGAGAGATCAGCTGACAGATAAGGTTGTCGGATTGGATGCGGGAACAGATGATTACATAACGAAACCTTTTGAAATAGAGGAACTATTAGCTCGAATTCGTGTCGTTGTAAGACGCGCAGCGCAAGCACAAACGCAAGCTATGGTGTATCATTATAGCAATTTGACGTTGGATTTAGCGAAACGTGTAGTCGAACGTTTCGAAGAAAGGATTCAGCTCACGCAAAAAGAATTTGAACTATTAGCCGAGCTGATCAAGCGCCCGGAAGAGGTATTGACTCGAGATGAACTGCTTAATGCCGTCTGGGGCTATGACTATTTTGGCCAAACGAATGTGGTGGATGTCTATATTCGCTCTCTTCGCAATAAAATGGATTACGATGCAGATCAGCGATTGATTCAAACGGTTCGTGGCGTAGGCTACGTATTGAGGGAAAAATCATGAAAAAAATTAGAGCAGCTTTTCAAGAAAGAAAAAATACAACGCAATTTCAATTGACGATCTGGTTTATTGGTCTGCTTGTCTCAGCTGTTTTGATTTTAAGTGTCTTGATCATAGGAATCACGATTGCTGAGCTGTATGATTCAACGGAAAAGCAAGCTGTTTTATTGGAAGATTCGCTTAAACGTAGTGAAGCAGAGGATGAAGAAGACTGGGAAGCTGTTCTTACAAGCTATCGCACACAGGATAAGTCATCGTATCTTATTCGTGTCGGATTGAACTCAGGTGCAATCATTTATTCTTCTGAAGATGCGCAGGAAATTTATGCGGAGTTTCCTCGTTTAAAACAATTGTTCTTTTTAGATCAGGTATTATGGACGAGTGAGATGGAGCCTTACTTTTATAGAAGCTTTGAAGACGGCAATGGCAAAGTCACTATGTTAGTCGATATGGAGGATCAATTTGAAGTGATCGGTAGGATTTTTTCTTTAACGATGTTACTGACGATCGTTGTCATCGCAGTGGGTTCTTTTGTTACGTATCGTTTTTCTAAGAAACTCAGCGGGTCATTAGTTGTGATGAATGAGGAAATCACGAAGCTGGAAAGTTCCGTAGACGAACAAGTTTTGACGGTTCCAAAAACACCGCAGGAAGTGCAAAATATTTCAAGATCGTTCAATCAGTTATTGAATCGACAGCGTTTGTCCTTGAAACGTGAACAGCAATTCGTTACAGATGCGTCACATGAGCTGAGAACACCGCTTGCGGCTATTCGGGGTCATGTCAATTTGATCAAGCGACGTGGTGAAAAGCATCCAGAAGTGATTCCAACCTCTTTGTCTTATATCGATAAAGAGTCGAAGCGAATGGAAATCTTGGTAAATCAGTTGCTGACATTAGGTCGACTGGAAAATTTTGGAGAAGGTGAAAGGATCGATTTATCTCAATTGATTCAGCAGACAGTTGATGAGCTTAGCGTGATGATGACTCAAGAACTAACGGTACAGATTGAAGCAGGAATCATGATCACTGGGCAAAAAGAGCATTTTTATCAGATTGCCAGAAATTTAATAGAGAATGCGATGAAGTATACAGAAAAAAATGGACAAATCAGTATACGATTATCTTCTGATGCAAAACAGATTTATTTTGCTGTGGAAGATTCTGGCATGGGCATTCCGGATGAAGCAAAGGAAAAAGTGTTTGAACGGTTTTATCGTGTGGATCAGTCCCGATCAAGTGAGATTGCGGGAACGGGGATCGGGCTAGCAATTGTGAAAAGCTTGGTTGAACACTATAATGGAACGATTCAAATAACCGATGTTCAGCCCGAAGGAACATGTTTTACGGTTTCTTTTCCGCCTAATACGTAAAAATGAAGATTTCTTCATTTAGCTTTCACGTTGATTTATTTTTATAGGCACAATTGCCTGTTATGATACTAGTATAAAGAAAAATAAAAACAACAACTCGAGAGGAATGAATGATATGAATAAAAAGGTGATCGTAGCAACAATAGGTTTAGGGGTACTTTTAGCAGGATGTACGAGCAATAATAAATCGTTGGAAGCAAACAATCAGAGTAAAGCAAGTACAGAGGTTAGTCAAAAAATCACGTTTGATTCAAGCACAGGTGAGTCAAGCAGTACAAAAAATACAGCGTCATCTAGCACAGCAACAGCTGACGCTACTAAAAATCAAGTTCAGGTAAAAGTAACTTTGGAAGACGCAGTCAAAGCGTACCAAGAAGCGTATCCAAATACCGCAATCACTTCTTTAGATCTAGACCCATCTTTTGGCACATATTACTATGAAATAAAAGGTGTGGATGACTCGAAAGAATACGAAGTGAAAATCAATGCTGAAACTGGAGAATTGAAGAAAGAACGGGAAGAAACCTTAGATCGTGAAGATCAAAATGGTGTAGAAAAAGCCAATGAAGCCTTGGATTTAAACAATCTTAAATCAATGGATGATATCTCAAAAATTGCTGTAGATAGCTTCGGTGAAGGGCAAGCAATTGAATGGTCGCTGGAAAGAGAGCTATCAACAACGTATTGGGAAGTCAAAGTTCAGTCAGGCAATCAGGAAATGTCTGTTAAAATCAACGCACAAACAGGTGATGTATTAGAAAAAGAATTAGATGACTAATTGATGATGAGAAGACATAAGACACGGCTATTAAGTCATGTCTTATGTTTTTTTGTTATAAAATTGCTGAACGAAAGGTCTTATTGCTCGTCTTATTTGAAGAAATTCTATACAATTAAGAGGAACATAGTAAATGAAACAATGGAGGGATCGGAATGAATAATGTTATGGAACAATTAAGAAAATATGCACTCTTAAGAGGGATCGTCTACATTCTTTTTGGCTTGCTGATTGTGTTTAATCCAAGAAGTGTTTTTCAGGCAGCGGTGTATTTCATTTCTGCTTATATCGCCATTATGGGTCTGCTTAATTTGTACGATGGCTTTAAAGTGAAAAAAGCGACAGGAACGTACGGTTTGAGTTTTCTTGGAGGGATCGTGCTCTTGGTGATTGCTGGAATCGTTTTGGTATTTGCAAAAGGAATCGTAAGTATTTTACCGATTTTCTTAGGTTTAGCAATCGTTATCGTGGGTGTTAGCCGTGGGATACAGGCGGTCAATCTACGAAGCTATGTGAATGTGAACTGGCTGCCAATGCTGATTTATAGTGCCATCTTGATCATTGCAGGATTAGTGTTGACCTTTAATCCGTTTAGCAGTGTTTTGGTGCTTTTCCAATTATTTGGTGGCATTTTGATTTTTATGGGGATTGGCGAATTTGCGGCCTTTTTCCAACTACGTAAGGTTGACTAAAAGCAGAGAAAAGGATCGACTGACAGGAGTAAGATGTTGGTCGATCCTTTTTAATATGCTCTTTTTAGTAGCATTAGGTTCCTTCCGTTTTTTCTAAAGAGAAAATAGCTTATAATTTGCTTATCATTGTTCAAAAGAAAGAGGTATGGTAATGAAACATGAGATGATTTCTCCAAATGAACACTACCCATTTAAACTGTTCTCGTTTACATCGAGAAATCCAGATCGGCTGATCAGTACACATTGGCATGAAAGTGCCGAACTTTTGTACTGTCTAAAAGGCAATTTAGAAGTTCGTTTTCCACAAATAACGTATCTTCTGGAGCCTGGTGATACGTTGTTTATCAATTCAAATATTATTCATTCTTCTAGAAGTCCGCTGCCAAATGAAGTTTTTGTTATGCAGTTTCCGCTTCGTTTTTTACAGGAAATGACTCAAAATCAATACAATGAAAAGTTCTTGTTCAATGTGATTCCTATGAAGCAAAAAGACCGACGTATGCAGCACGTATTGAATCAAATTTTTCGTAACTATCAAACACAAGAGCTGGCAACGAATCTTTTGGTTAAAAGCCAAACCTTGGCATTGCTTTCTTTATTGGTAGAGGAATACAGTATCCCCTTGACTTCACAGCATTCAATCAAAAGCTTAAAGCATTTAGAGCGGTTAAAACAAATCAATGATTATGTACAGGAGAATTACTATCAAGCGCTGAAGTTGGAGCAGGTAGCGGAGGTTTTTAATTACGATCCAGCCTATTTTTCCCGTTTCTTCAAAAAATATATGGGCATCCCTTTTTCTGAATATGTCAATACAGTTCGTTTAGAAAAAGCGTATTATCAATTAAGGGATACCGATATGACGGTGATGGCGATTGCTATGGCAAATGGTTTTTTCTCTGTGAAGTCCTTTTACAATGTGTTCAAAAAGAATTACAACCTTTCTCCTCAGCAATATCGGAAAAAATATTTCTCTTAGAAAAAGTCATTATTTTACCGATTTTATGACGTATTTAGCAAAGAATTATGTTGGATGTGTCAGTATACTAAGTGTAAGTAAAGCGCTTACTGTTATTTTGAGAGGAGCAAGCAACATGAAAAAGAAGTTAGTGGATTTTTTTGACAAAGTTAGTCCATTTTTTGATAAGATGGGGAACAATCCTTATCTACAAGCGATTTCTGGTGCGATGATGTCGACATTGGGACCTGTTTTTATTGGATCGGTCGCGGTCTTATTAGTTGTTTTTATGAATATGTCGAAAACCTTGCAGGGATTTACGCAAGTCATTTCATTATTAGGGAAAGTCAATACATTTACCATCGGATCTCTGGCCTTATATATTTCTGTTTTAATGGCGATCAATGTCGTTCGCAAACTAGATGAAAAAGAGGATTATGTCGCTGCAGGTATTATTTCTTTAATGAGTTTTTTATTGATCACCCCTTTGGATAAAACAGCAGATGAAGTTGCTGCCTTGCCGACAACGTGGCTAAGTGCCCAAGGTGTGTTCTCTGCGATGATCGTAGGATTAGTTGTTGGTCGTTTATTTTTAGCAATCAAACGTAAAGGCTGGACGATCAAAATGCCGGAAGGCGTTCCGCCAATGGTTACACGGATGTTTGAATCGCTGATTCCAACCGTGCTGATCGGTATTCTATTTATTCTAGTTGATTTTGGTTTTAGTTTAACGCCGTTTGAAAATATGCATCAATTTGTGTATACGATTATTCAACAGCCGTTAAAAGGAATCGGCGGTTCAATTGGCGCAATGATCATTTTAAGTTTATTGCAGCAAATACTCTGGTTTTTCGGGATCCATGGTACAAATGTGATACTTCCATTAGTGACACCGTTGTGGATGGCGATGGACGTGGAAAATATGAACGCAGTGACTGCTGGACAAACACCGCCGAATATTGTTGGATTAGCCTTTTTCAATATCATTACGTTTGGTGGAATGGCACTGGGCTTGGTGTTACTGATGCTTAAAGCGAAAAGTAAACAGTATCGTGAAGTCGGAAAAATTTCTATCGTACCTGCGCTGTTTGGGATTACAGAGCCAGTGATTTTCGGTTCACCGCTAGTATTGAATTTTGATCTGGCTGTACCATTTATTTTTAATAACAGTATTGGGTTGATTTTAGCGTATATTTTAACGAAAATTGGCTTGGTTTCAAGATTTGTCGGCGTTCAGGCAATTTTCGGTCTGCCGATCGGTTTCCATGCGGCGGTGCAAGGCAGCATTTCTATCATTATTTTACAATTAATGATTCAGTTGATTTTGTCACCGTTATTATGGTATCCATGGTTTAAACGTCTAGACAACAAAACCTATTTACAAGAACAAAGTGAAGAGGTGTAAAAAATGGAAGAAAAAGCATTGAAAGAATTATTGGCGTCTTTAACTTGGGAAGAAAAAATCGGGCAATTAGTTCAATTATCTGGCGATTTTTTCCATGCAGATCAATTGGCCGTTGGACCGCAAAAAAAATTAGGGATTGATCAACGTATCGTTGACCAGGTTGGTTCTGTGTTGAATGTGACAGGGGCAGAAAAAACAAGAGAAATCCAAGAGCGTCACATGGAAAAAAGCAGACATAAGATCCCATTGCTGTTTATGGCGGATATCATTTACGGGTATCGCACCATTTTTCCGATTCCTTTAGGCTTGGGAGCAACATGGAATCCAGCATTGATCGAATCGGCGTATCAGCAAACCGCAGAAGAATCGAAAGCGGCAGGGGCTCACGTTACGTTTGCACCGATGGTTGATTTAGTACGAGATGCTCGCTGGGGTCGAACGTTGGAAGCAACGGGAGAAGATCCAGTGCTGAATGCTGCATTTGCGAAAGCGATGGTCGCCGGCCTACAAAAAGATTTGCTAAATGGCGGTGGAATTGCTTCTTGCGTCAAGCATTTTGCAGCGTATGGTGCAGCAGAAGGCGGACGTGAATATAATACAGTAGATATGTCTGAACGGCGTTTACGCCAAGAGTATTTACCAGCGTATAAAGCAGCAGTCGATGCTGGTTGCCAATTGGTGATGACATCCTTTAATACGTATGATGGCGTGCCAGTTACTGGAAATCAGTTTTTATTGAAAGAGATTTTACGTAAGGAGTGGGGCTTTGACGGGGTAATCATTTCTGATTATGCGGCGATTCAAGAATTGATTGCTCATGGTGTTGCAGTTGATGATCGGGAAGCAGCAAAATTAGCGATCGAAGCAACCACAGACATCGATATGAAAACGCCTTGTTATGCGAAAGAGCTGGAGCCTTTGATCGAGGCTGGAGAAATCAGTGCGGAACTGGTCGATCAATCGGTTTATCGTGTCCTTAAACTGAAAAATGATTTAGGACTATTTGAAGATCCTTATCGAGGAGCAAGTCAGGCATTGGAGGAACGTGTCTTTTTAACAGAAGAAAAGCGCCAGTTAGCGAGAAAAGTCTCAGCTGAATCAGTCGTTTTACTGCAAAATAAAAAGAATGTTTTGCCGCTTGAGCCAAATAAAGAAAAAATTCTTTTAGTCGGTCCATATGGTGACAATCAAGAATTGATCGGTTTGTGGGCGGTCCATGGTCAGCGGGAAGATGTGGTGACGATCAAAAAAGGGTTTGAAAAGTATCTTGATTCTAAACACCTTCTGTATACTCAAGGCTGCGATATGTTGGAAGACTATACTTTTCTGGGTGAATTCGGGGCGACAAAAGATCAGATCGAACAGCTCGGTCTGGACAAGCAAATGAAGGAAAAAGAGCTTGCACAAGCGTTATCCTTAGCAAAACAGGCAGATACGATCGTGTTTGCCTTAGGTGAACATACTATGCAAAGTGGGGAAGCAGGAAGTCGTACCGATATTACATTACCTAAAATCCAGCAAGCCTTTTTACAACAGCTAGTCGAGCTGAAAAAGAAAACAGTTTTGATCGTGATTAGTGGACGGCCGCTTGTATTAACGAAAGAAGTAGAACAAGTCGATGCGATTCTTCAAGCTTGGTTCCCTGGCACAGAAGGCGGAAATGCTTTAGCAGATATTATTTTTGGCGAAACCAACCCATCTGGGCGTTTAAGTATGAGTTTCCCTTATTCTGTTGGACAGCTACCGCTTTATTACAGTGAATTCAAAACGGGCAGACCCTTGACCAGTCCTACGCATAAAGGACGTTTTGTCTCAAAATATTTAGATAGTCCTAATGAACCGTTGTTCTCATTTGGTTTTGGTTTATCTTATAGTAAAGTCGATTATTCGGGATTAACCCTTAGCAATGAGCAAATGACAGAGACATTGACAATTTCTGTGAATGTGAAAAACAGTTCTGCTCGTCCTACTTTGGAAACCGTTCAACTATATATTCAGGATGTTACGGGTTCTGTTGTTCGTCCTGTTAAAGAATTGAAGGCTTTTCAAAAGGTTACTTTGGCAGCTGGTGAAGAGAAGAAAGTAAGCTTCTGTTTGGATAGAGAGAAGTTGAAATTTTACACGAAGGAAATGATTTTTGCAGAAGAGCCTGGTGCGTTTATCGTGTTTGTTGGGCCAAATGTCAATGAGACATTGGAAGCTTCTTTTGAACTTGTGTAAAATAGGTATCATTGATTTATAAGCAAACTAAGATTAGAGGGCAAAGTCATCTGTCGATGATTTTGCCCTCTAATTTTGGTATTTTTTTGCCGAATGAGACTTGCAAAAAAAGAAATGGAATGGTACTCTTAATTTCTAATTGAGAATGATTTTCATTCGCATTTGGTGCGGATATCAGTTTAGATAAGAAAGAATGGAGGAAGAAGATGGTCAGTGAGTCTATTGAACAGATAATTAAGGAACGCCGGACGGTTCGGGCAGTATCCGATCAGTCGGTTTCCATTGAGGATATTCAAGCATTATTAGAAGTTGCCAGTTATGCCCCCTTTCATTCGAAGGAAGAGCCATGGTCGGTAGTAATTGTTGCAGGACAGGATGAACGTAGATTATTTGTGGAAAAAATCATGGATAGTTATGAACGGTTGAATATTTGGGCCCGATATGATCAGCAACATTTGGCAGCATCTAAAAAAAGGACGGAGGAATACTATTTAAGTGTCCCTGTAACATTGATCGTGACAGCCCCTGTTCATGAAAAGAGAAAAGCGAATTTAGAGGCGATCAGTGCCGTATCAGCATTTATTCAAAATTTTCAGTTAGCCGCTTGGTCTCGAAACGTTGGTGTTACCTGGCGTACAGTACCGATCATTTTTGATGATGTTTTTAAACAGGAGCTAGGCATTGGAAGTGATCGGCAAATTATCGGTTTATTAGATATAAGCATGATCGACGAAATAGTTAAATTACCAACGGCCAAAAGAAAAGCAGTTGAACAATGGGCAGTTCGTTTATCGGAAAAATTATCAGAAAATAAAGAATAATAAGTAGTGGTTTAGCTATCTAGGAGGCGCATTTTTTTGCAGGCAATCAAAGCAACAGAAGACAAAGTGAAGATGAAAACACAACAGTATTATCCTCTAGTTCTCATTGGATTGATCGTTGCTATTTTCATTTCGGTCATCTATTCCCTGCTTAACGGACAAGCAGACATTTCTGTGGAGGATATCATTCAAATTTTAGTAACAAAAATATCTGGCGGCAGGTTTGGCTCATTGGATGGCGTTGCCAGTAATTCAGCAGTCAATATTATCTGGTTCGTTAGAACACCCCGCGTGATCTTAGCCGTTTTTGTCGGGATGGGATTAGCTGTAACGGGTACAGTCATGCAGGCGGTTGTGCAGAACCCTTTAGCAGATCCTTATATCTTAGGGATTTCATCAGGAGCTTCGCTTGGCGCGACCTTTGCGATTTTGATCGGTTTTGGGACTGCTAGTGTCTTTTCACAATTTGGCTTGGCGTTTGGTGCGTTTGTTGGTGCGATGGCCGCGGCTTTCGGAGTCTTGATCTTGTCTGGAATCGGTGGTCGGATAACTTCTGTGAAATTGGTGTTGTCGGGTTCTGTGATCGGTGCCCTTTGCAGTTCTATTTCTAGTTTTATTGTGTATCTTGCGAATAATGCAGAAGGAATGAAGACAGTCACATTTTGGGCGATGGGCAGCTTAGCTTCTGCAAGCTGGAATAAGCTGGGTGTACTTTCAATTACAGTAGTCGTGATCACAGTCTTCTTTTTATTTCAGCATCGTATCTTGAATGTGATGTTGCTAGGAGATGAAGCGGCCATCACATTAGGTGTTCCGCTGAGCAAATACCGTCAATTTTATTTGATGCTTGCGGCATTATTGACCGGCGTAATTGTTGCGTATTCAGGAATGATTGGTTTTGTTGGCTTGATCATTCCCCATATCGTACGGGGATTGACAGGCTCTGATCATAAACGGTTATTACCGACAGCAGCCTTTGCGGGCTCTCTTTTTATGATCTGGGCGGATTTACTTTCAAGAGTCTTGCTTGATAGTGTAGAGCTGCCGATCGGGATCATCACGTCGGTGATCGGCGCCCCATTATTTATCTATATTATTGTTAAAAAAGGCTATAATTTCGGAGGCTGAGCAATGGAATTAAATGTGAAAGATTTAGCAATTACAATCGGACAAGAAGCAATCGTCAAAAGTATTTCTTTCCAAACGCAAAAGGAGCAGTTTGTCGGGATCATTGGCGCCAACGGCTGTGGAAAGTCTACGATGCTTAAAGGAATTTATAAAGGAATCAAGCCTCAGGCAGGACAGGTTTTCCTAGATGATCTAGATCTTTTGTCAGCTTCTGAAAAAAAAGTAGCGCAGCGCTTAGGTGTGGTCAACCAATTCAATGAATTGAATTTTGATTTAACGGTTTTTCAGATGGTGCTTTTAGGACGGACGCCGCATAAAAAATTGCTTGAATCAGATACACAAGCAGATCTTGAGATCGTCAACGATGCTTTGGCAAAAACCAATTTGACGACCTATGCGAATCGTAGTTTTCTATCCTTATCTGGTGGGGAAAAACAGCGAGTCATTTTAGCACGGACGATCGCACAGCAACCCAAGTATATGATTTTAGACGAGCCAACGAATCACTTAGATATTCGCTATCAGTTGGAGATCTTGTCTTGCGTGAAAAATTTAGGGATCGGTGTATTGGCTGCACTGCATGATTTAGAGCTAGCTGCACATTATTGTGATTATATTTATGCGATGAAGGCAGGAAAAATCATTGCAGAAGGGCAACCAGAAGAGTTGTTTACAGAAGCGCTGATCGAAGAAATCTATGGAGTAAAATGTACGGTTTATACAAATCCGGTCACACAACGTTTAGGCTTTGCGTATTCGCTGGATTAAGAGGATCAAATAAAAATAAAGTAAAGAGGTAGCGAAAAAAATGAAAAAAGCAGTAATGATTAGTTTATTGAGTTTAGCCATTGTTACGGGCTGTACATCAAAAGAGCAGCAATCAAGTAATAAAGAAACAAGTACTGGCTATCCAGTCACTGTCCAAAATTTCACTAGAGCTGAAGGGGCTGAAAGCTGGCAAGAGAAAGAGCAGACATTTGATAAGGTGCCAGAAAAAGTATTGGCGAATACACGTCCTGCAGCAGAGTTACTACTGCATTTAGGCTTAAAAGATAAGATTGCCGGAGTTGGTGCTGTTTTTGGTGCACCAGATACTGCTGTTGAGAAAGACTTTGATCAGTTGAATCAGTTATCTGAGGATTATATCGGCAAAGAAATGGCGTTAAGTGTTGATCCGGATCTTGTTTATGGTCGCGGTGGTCTCTTTGATAATCAGGATTGGGGTGTTGGAACCGTTGATAGTTTGAACGAAATGGGGATAAATACGTTTGTTCTAAATTCATCAGTGACCGGCGGAACATTTGATTCGGTCTATGATGATATCGATAATTTAGGTAAAGTATTCAATGTTGCCGACAAAGCAGATGCATTTAAAAATGAACTAAAAGAACGTCAGAAAACACTTGAAACAAAGCTTGAAAAAATCAAAGATGATCGTACTTTTGCCTACATTCATACGACTGATCCAAATGAATTATATGTTTACCCGGCACATAACGAGACATTTTTCAATGATATTTTTACCATGGTCAAACTGGATAATGTCTTTAAGGATGAAAAAGGAGAAGTCAGTGTTGAAAAACTGATTGAAACAGATCCAGATGTCCTTATTTTAGCAGACTGGAGTTCAACCAAAGATGGAATGACCGGTGAGAAAATGCTGGAAGGCATCATGAACAACGCCAAACTGTCAAGCATGCAGGCAATCAAAAATAAACAAGTGTATACAATGGATTATAATTATATGTTTGGATATGGGTATCAATCCTTAGATGGAATTGAAAAACTAGCAGATGAAATGTATCCAGAAAACGAATAAGTTCAATAAGAAACTAAAAAGCAATCAACGCTGAGTAATCGCTTGATTGCTTTTTTAGTAAGATCACAGACTTGAAAAAATAAAAATAGTGAGCTAACTCGTTTCATTCTCCTAAGTAATGGCGCTAAAAAGCGGGACAAACATCAAAAAAATTCTGATGTTGTTCCGCTTTTATTGTCAGAATTTTTTTGAAATGAGGAGAATGTTCGTGTTTTCAGAAAAAAAGAAGAGAACTAAATAAACAAAAAAATGAAAAAGAAGGCTAGAATATTATCGGATTTATGCTATACTAAATTTAGTTTTGGACAAGCATTTCATGAGAGAAACAGTGAAAATTACTGAAAATAACATTTGCTGTAGTCCATGACAAATGAATGATGATTGCGAAGTAGGGATTGAAAATTTACACAATATTTACATCGTTATTATCATAAGTTTACATCATTAAACTAGAATGAATATAGCTAAAATAGAAAAAACATTCGTTTTAGCTATGCCAAGATGCGAGAGGATGGAAAGAGTGAAAAAGAGAACGAAATTGTTAGGGTTATTATCAGTGATTGGTTTAAGTGTTGGTTTGCTTACAGGCTGCGGTTCATCAGGCGATAAAAAAGCTGCGGACGATACCAAACCATTGGAACTACAATTTGTACCGACAAATAACGATGGCTCAATGGAAGCCAAAGCGAAACCTTTCGCAAAATACTTATCAGACAAATTAGGTCGCGAGGTCAATGTTACTTTAGCAACAGATTATTCAACCATTGTTGAAGCGATGGCTTCCGGTAAAGTCGATATCGGGATCATGCCGCCGTCAGCATATGTTCAGGCGCGTAATCAAAAAGCAGCAACAGCGATTTTATCTTCTGAATTAGGTGCGTATAACCGTGAAACAGGCAAGCCGGAAGAGGACAAATTATCCGGTACGTTCAAGGGAGAAATTTTGGTTAGAGCAGATAGTGGGATTGATTCATTGAAAGATTTGAAAGGTAAAAAAATCGCTACCTTGAGTCCAAACTCAGCAAGCGGCTATATCTACCCTGTCGTTGAGATGAAAGAAGCTGGGATCGATCCAACGAAAGACGTTACTTTGACAACAGTCAATGATATCCCAAGTGAAATCACAGCTGTTTTGAACGGCCAGCAGGATGCTTGTTTTGTGTTTGAAGGAGCTCGTAATGTATTTGCTTCAAAATTTGAAAAAGATGATCTATTCAAAGAGTTGAAAGTCCTTTACTTAACTGAAGGGGACATTCCGAATGACGCGATCGCGGTTCAGCCAAACATGGATAAAGATCTTCAGGCAAAAGTCAAAGAAACGTTCTTAGCAATGTCCGCAGACGAAGAAGGTTCTGAAGCGATGGCAATGTGGGGACACAAAGGCTATGTAGAAGCAGATGATAAAAACTACGATACCGTTGAAGAATATACGGAAAAAGCAGCGGAGTAAATTGAGTGTACCTGAAAGAGTAAGTATCAAGAGAATGAGATAAAAGCTATAGAAGTTAGGCGTTCTGTTATCGTTTATTGTATAATAAGCCCCCTGCTTCTGCTTTTTCTTGCTATTTTTTGAGTTTGGAGCGTGCACAAAAGTTTGTATGTACTTTTGGTCTACGCTCTTTTCTATTTTTTATATTAAAAGGAGAAATCATGATTCAGTTTGAAAATGTTACAAAAACCTATAGCAACGGTGTTAAGGGATTGAAAAATATCAATTTAACGATCAATGATGGCGAGTTTGTTTCTGTTATTGGCTTAAGTGGAGCTGGAAAGAGTACATTGCTTCGTTCGATCAATCGTTTGAATGAAATCACAGAAGGAAATATCCTGATCGATGGGACATCGATCACAAAGGCCAATAAGCGAAACCTAAGAAAAATAAGAAGAAACATCGGTATGATTTTTCAGCATTTTAACTTAGTTAAGAAAAGTTCCGTGCAAAAAAACGTTATTTCTGGACGCTTAGGCTATTATTCGACATTCAAAAGTATTTTCGGGATCTTTTCAGCAGATGATTATGCGCTGGTAGAAGATGCTTTAGGACGTGTTGGTTTGGCCGATAAGTTACATTCAAGAAGTGATGAGCTTAGTGGTGGACAACAGCAGCGAGTGTCGATCGCTCGGACATTAGTGCAGCAAGCATCGATCATTTTAGCCGATGAACCTGTGGCGTCTCTTGATCCGATCACTACGCAAAAAATCATGAAAGATTTGAAGAAAATCAATCAAGAATTGAATCATACAGTTGTGATCAATCTTCACTCAGTTGATTTGGCGCGTGAATTTTCAAGTCGGATCATTGGATTGCGGGATGGTGAGGTCGTGTTTGATGGAACTGCTGCTGAGGCAACTGATGAAATACTTACGAGCATCTATGGTGCGGATATTTTGAAACAAACTGAAGGTGTACAAGAATGAAGCTGAAAGATACGATCCATCGAAATTTGTATAAGCACTTATTTATTTTAGCTTTAGTCTTGATTTGTGTGTATTCTAGTGCTCGTGTCACGGGGGCTCAAATGGCAGATGTTTTCAATAATCTGGATCAAATGGGGCTTTTCCTGCAGCGATTTCTTCGTCCGGACTGGAGTTATATTCCAAAGCTTGTTGAACCTATGTTGAAAACGATCAAAATGTCCGTTGTAGGAACGACGATCGGTGTGGTTTTTGCGGTTCCATTTGCTTTTCTAGCAACAACAGTTGTTACTAGAAATTTCTTTTTTACAACGATTATCCGTTTTTTGATGAGTATTGTTCGGACGATCCCCAATCTTTTACTAGCGGCGCTGTTTGTTGCGATGTTTGGGATCGGAGAGTTTACAGGTGTACTGACGATAGCAGTCTTTACTTTTGGGATGGTTTCTCAATTAGTCTATGAGGCGATCGAGACGATCGATCATGGTCCGATCGAAGCGGCTGAATCAGTTGGTGCAACTAAAACGCAGGTTGCTTTTTGGTCGATTGCACCGCAGATCACACATCAGATCGCCAGCTATTCATTGTATGCTTTTGAAGTGAATATTCGTGCGTCAACGATCCTTGGGTATGTTGGTGCAGGAGGAATCGGTGTGATTTTGAATTCCTCATTAAGTTTGATGCGTTATGACCGTGTATCAATCATCATTTTATCTATTTTAGTCGTTGTGATCACGATCGACTGGATCAGTGAAATCATCAGAAAGAGGTTGGTGTAATGAGCATAAATAGAAAAGTAAAACGCTATATGCCGATCCTGATTGTCTTGGCGATCATTCTTTATTCTGCGGCAGGTATTGACTATTCAGAAGCAGGAAATATGTCATTTGATATGGTGAAATCAGTTTTAACGGGATTGTTTCAGCCAGATTGGGCGTATGTATATGATGGCAGCGGTGAAGATTTAGTGAGCTTGATGCTTTTGACAATCGGTATCGCCTTTTTAGGAACGGTGATCGCTACGATTTTGGCTTTGCCATTGACATTTATCAGTGCACATAATTTGTGGAAATCGAATACGATCATTTCTAAAATCGGGAAGTTTATCTGTAATGTTCTTCGAGCATTTCCAGAACTGGTTTATGCGATCATCTTCGTAAAAATGGTGGGACCGGGTCCTTTTGCGGGTGTTTTAGCGATCGGTGTCCACCAAATTGGAATGTTGGGTAAATTATATACAGAAGAAATCGAATCGATGGATGAAGCGCCTGTAGAATCGATGACAGCGGTTGGCGCCAATTTCTGGCAAACCATGTTTTATGCACGCTTGCCGCAATTGATTCCGACGTTTCTATCATTAGCATTGAATCATTTTGAAATAGCTGTACGTAGTGCAGCGACACTTGGATTGGTTGGTGCTGGTGGGATCGGTGCGCCAATGATTTTTGCGATTCAATCAAGAGCGTGGGATAAAGTTGGGATCATTTTGTTCGGCATCATTATTACGGTCTTTCTGATCGATGCAGTGACTGGATATTTACGCAAAAAATTACAATGATTCGTGAGGATAGAAAATGACTGAATTAACCATTTTAGGTACAACAGACATCCACGGTTTTCTGACAGAGGCTGAAAGTGAGAGCGGAATTTGCTCTCTTTCAGCAATTGCTGAAAATTTTGACGCCCCCATTTTGATCGATAATGGGGATTTTTTAGTAGGGAGTCCACAAACGACTTTTTTTAATACCACAAAAACGATTTCTCCATTGATCGAGTTGGCTAACAAAGTTGGCTATGATGTAATGGTGCCGGGAAATCATGATTTTGATTATGGACTTGAATTTTTGATCCGTCAGGCAGCAGCTTTTAAAGGAAAGTATGTATGTGCCAATGTATTGGATTTAGAAGATCGTTTGGTTTTTGATCCGTACGCAATTTTGGAACGCGGACAGTTAAAAATTGGTGTGATTGGTGTCATAACAAGTGCTATGCCTCAAATTTCAGATTATGACCAAATAAAGGAATTAAAATTCCTAGATGTCATCGAAACGCTAAACAAATGGGTGCCGATCGTACGAGAAAAAGTTGATGTGCTCATCGTTAGTTATCATGGCGGAATCGAACGTGATATGATGACTGGTGCATCAACACAGTATGATACAGGTGAGGACCAAACGTATCGTATCATTAATGAAATCAGTGGGATCGACGGCCTGATATGCGGGCATCAACATCGAAGCAATGCAGGGATCACGAATGATACAGCATTTGTTCAGCCTGGCTATCGCGGCAATTATGTTGGAGGATTATCGTTTTCTGTTCAACATCGTCAAATCATCAAAAAGCAGGCACAATTGATCACCACTCGAGAATATCCGCCAGCAGAGTACAAAGTATATGATGAAAAAGCCTATCAGCTTTGGTTGCAGCAAAAAGTAAATCTAGATGAACTAGATCGCTATTTAAGAAAGAAGGTACCGAATACCTTTTACTCTATTAAATTGCAGGATGAAACAATTGGCGGATTTTTACAAAGCTTTAAGCCGCCGTATACATTATCTACTTATCATATCTCAAAAGAAGAGCTGAAAGACTATTTACAGCATGAAGAAATTTGCGGTATAGCCGATAATGAAGGACAAATTGAGCCGGAACAACAGGACTATCGCATCACAGCTAATACAGCAATATTTCCAAAGTATCGTTTAGAAACAAATTATATTTACAATGTTTTCGACGAATATCTTTCATTTATCAGTCAATAACTGAAAGAATCAAAAGCTGTTTGAAAGGAGAAGACTCGTGAAACAACAAATGAAGATTTATTATACCTCTGACGTCCATGGCTATTTGTTCCCTACAAATTACGCGGATACAGAAGATCGCCCGATGGGATTATTAAAATGTATTCCTGATTTTCAAAAGGATGAAAATACCTTGATCATTGATGGTGGAGACATGTTGCAAGGCTCAGCACTAGCGTCCTATTGTCAAGCACATCCCGAAGAAGGATTTCCACAAGCGACGGTTTTAAATCAGGCAGGCTATGATTTTGTGACGTTAGGAAATCACGATGTCAATTTTGGCACAGATTATTTATATCACTATTTAGAACAATTGAATGCCGAGTGTCTCTGCGAAAATATACTTGATCGAAAAAACCAAAGTAAAAAATACCCGTGGACAGTTAAAACATTAGCAAACGGCATGAAAATTGGGATCGTAGGTGTGGTTACGGATTATATCAATGTCTGGGAAAAAGAAGAGAATATCGAGGATATTTTGATCACTGATCCTTTTGAAGCAGCAAAAAATGCATTAGCTGAAATGAAAGAACAAGCACTCGATTTGACGATTTGCGTCTACCATGGTGGTTTTGAGCGTGATGTAAAGTCGGGGAAACAATTATCGGCAACGACTGAGAATATCGGCTATAAAATCTGTGAACAGCTCGATTTTGATCTTTTATTAACTGGTCATCAGCATCTGTTGATCGAAGGTCAGTTTTTACATGGAACCTATATTGTTCAGCCTTCTGCTAATGCATTAAATTATGCAGCAATCACCGTTGAAAAAACAGAAAGTACCTTAGCGATAGCATCAACTGTCGGCAAACCAAGTGGCCAGCCTCAAGCAGAGACTGTTGAACGGTTACAGCCTGTGGAACAAAAAGTCCAACAATGGCTGGATGAATCGATCGGGTCACTGGATAAAGAAGCTTTAGCAGATGAAAAATTAGAAATAGCCATTCATGGCAGTCCAGTTGTTGAGCTGATTGGCGCTGTTCAACGTCAAGCCAGTCAGGCACAGATCACGGTAGTTTCTTTAGCGAATACATCACCAGGATTTCATCAGGAAGTAACGATGCGTGATGTTATTGCGACGTATCCTTACACCAATCATTTGATCACGTTGAAAATCACAGGAGCACAATTAAAGCAGGTGATAGAAAAAAATGCAGATTATTTTGCTTTAGACGAACAAAATCACGCAATTATCTCACCAACCTATTTATATCCTAAAATTGAACATTACCATTATGATTTTTTTGTTGGAGTAGAATATGAAATCGATCTTTGTCAAAAAGCGGGAGAACGCTTAGTTGTTCTAACTTATCAAGGAACCCCTGTTGAAGATCATGAGGAGTTTACGATTTCATTGAGTGATTATCGAGCAAGCGGAGGCGGTGGTTTTTCGACGTATCAGGACTGTCCGGTTGTTGACGAAGGGGCAAAAGAAATCGTTGAGTTGATCGTGGAATACATTCGTTCTTCAGAAAAAATAGTAGTACCCAATCAATTGAAGTATAAAATTAGTTGTTCCTGTTCATGATCAAGGTTTCAAAAAAGAACAAGTAAACCAAAAAAAACACAAAAGGCTCTGGCCTTTTGTGTTTTTTTATTGTCATAGAATTATGTAGGAAAACTATTGTAATGAAAGTACCTGCCCGATGTAGACAGTTGCATCAGTTAGATTATTTTTAGCCATCAAATCTTGAAGAGAAATGTTATTTTTTTCAGCAATTACAGAAAGTGTATCACCTGATTGAACGGTATACGTCGTTGCAGCAGGTTCAGCAACATGAGTAGTCGTTTCAGATGAGGGTGTTGTCTGATCTGCAGTGTGTGTGGAATCTACTGTTGTTGAACTTGATTGCTCTGTTTGGCTTTCTTGAGTTGAGCTTGGTCGTGTCAAAACATTCTGTTCTGTTTCTTCAGAGACAGGTGTCTGTTTGTTTGTTTCTTGATCAAGCTGACTGACTTTCTTTTCAATGTTATTGAATCGTTCTTCATTTTTGGTATTTTCCTGCATATTCATAAACAGCAAACTACCTAGCGCCAGCGTATTGATGAATAATAATAAAATAACAATAATCATCCACGATTTTGGTGTGGAAGCTGGTCGTGTTTGTTTGCGTCGAGAGTATTCTTCTTCCAAGTTATTTTCATTCCTTTCGTCATCTGATTAAATTGAAAAGCCTAAAATAAAGTAATAATAGTATATCATACAATTAGGGTAGGCTCAAAGTAGATTTTTTAAACGAATGAAATAGCTGAAAAAAAGTATTCGATCAATAAAATAAAAAAACATATTATTGTAAAAAAATGCAAATTATTTTGAAATATAATTTTGTGTTGGATGCTTTTGTTTATTATTATTATATATTCGTTTTTTATCCCTGACTATTTCGTGAATGAAATTTCAATTCTCTGATATTTAAGAAATTTTGACAACATAAAGCAATCCCGCCGTAAAGAGTAGCTTGGCTGCCTAAGGCACTATTTTGAATCAGTACTTTACGGGCGATTCTACTGGTTAAATGATTCTCGACGACAGAAAGTAGAGCAGGACTGTTGCGGTAAATAGAACTATTGATCACCACTACCTCTGGGTCGTAAACAGCGATGATATTATTGATTCCGACACTTAGTAAAAAAGCATTCATGTTTAGTTCTTGTAGCGTTTCTTCATCAGCTTGATCAAGCAATCTTTTAACGATAGCGGAATCTACATAATCTAGCTTCTTAACTTTGGCTAATGTTTCATATAAAACGGAGTTTGAAGCATATTGCTCTAGACAGCCGTGATTACCGCAAGGGCATTTTTTTCCATTGGGATATAAGATAGAATGACCGATTTCACCAGCTTCCCCATATTGTCCTTTACGTAAAATTCCATGGTCGACGATCCCTGCGCCAATACCACTATGGATGCTTAAACTGACTAGTGTTTTAGAATCCAAAGAAAAAACATATTCACCCAATGAAGCAAGGTTCGCTTCATTTTCTATAAAAATCGGGTAATCATAACGGGCCGTTAATTCTTGGTAAAGATCGACTGTATCTAAATCATAATAGGGCGTAAAAACAATCGAATTTTCATTGACGATTCCATGAACTGCTGTGCATAAACCAACGATCTCTACGTTTGCTTTGATAGATAACTCCTCGATTGCTTGTTCTAATAAAGGCATGACTGTTTTAGCATCAACAGTGATTCGTTTCTTTTGTAAAGATAAAATTTCTGTTCCGTCAAGATAGGCAAGTGAGCCCTTTAAATAATCGATACCGATATCAAAGGATAAAATCGCAGCTGCCTTTGGATTGAATTGGAGCATAATTGGTTTACGCCCGCCTTGTATACTGGCAGAGCCGATACCTGTTTCAAAGATCAAACCATCATCCAACAGTGTTTTGGTGATAGAAGAGACTGATGCTTTGTTTAATCCAGTCAGAGTTGATAGCTCTGCTCGGGAGATATTTTCATGATCGATGATGCCTTTTAAGACAAGTGATTCATTTTGTTCACGTATTTTGTATTTATTTACAACCATATGTCCACCTCTTTATTGATTATCATAATTTTTTTGAAAGCGCTTGACAAGTAATTTCGAATGTTTTATATTCTTTATGTAAGTTAGTTTAACTTACTAACCAACTAGAAGCAAGTCATTTATTGGGAGGAATTTGAATGAATTATTTTCCACAGGTAGAAAAAGTTGTATATGAAGGTCCTAAAACAGAGAATATGTTTGCTTTCCGTCATTACAATGCGGATGAAGTGATTCTTGGGAAAACAATGAAAGAACAGTTACGCTTTGCTGTTGCTTACTGGCATACGATGACACAAGATGGGGCTGATCCATTTGGTAAGCCAGTCAATATTCGAACATGGGAAACAAGTGATCCAATGGAAACGGCGAAAAATAGAGTAGAGGCGTTTTTTGAACTCTTGGTTAAGCTGGATGTAGAGTATTTTTGCTTTCATGATGTCGACATTGCGCCTACAGGAAATTCATTAGAAGAATTTTTCGCCAATATTGATGAAATCACAGATTTGATTCAAGTGAAAATGAATGAAACCGGTATCAAATTATTGTGGAATACAGCGAATATGTTTTCTGATCCTCGTTATACGAATGGTGCGGCTTCTTCAAATAATGCTGAGGTGTTTGCTTATGCTGCAGCACAAGTGAAAAAAGGCTTGGACATCAGTAAAAAACTTGGTGGTGAAAATTATGTATTTTGGGGCGGACGTGAAGGCTATGAGTCGCTATTAAATACAGATATGAAGCTGGAACAAGAGAATATTGCCCGTTTATTCAAGATGGCAGTCGCTTATACCAAAGAAATAAACCATCAAGTTCAATTCTTGATCGAACCAAAACCAAAAGAGCCAACGAAACATCAATACGATTTTGATGCAGCTACAGCGATGGCCTTTTTACAAAAATATGATCTGACAAACGACTTTAAATTGAATTTAGAAGCCAATCATGCGACGTTGGCTGGCCACACCTTTGAACATGAGTTAACTGTTGCCCGTTGTTATGAAGCGCTTGGTTCGATCGATGCCAATCAGGGAGACATGTTATTAGGTTGGGATACAGATGAATTTCCAACGAATATTTATGATACAACTTTAGCGATGTACGAAATTTTAGAAAATGGCGGTATTGCACCTGGCGGCATCAATTTTGATTCGAAGGTTCGTCGTTCATCGTTTGAAATGGAGGATTTATTATTAGCTCATATCGCAGGGATGGATACTTTTGCCCGCGGCTTGAAAGCAGCAGCGAAATTGAAAGAAGATCGCTTCTTCGATGATTTGAAAGAACAACGGTATGCGTCTTATCGATCAGGGATCGGCGCAAAAATTCTTGGTGATCAGGAAACACTAGAAAGTTTAACAGAATATGCACTGACACATGATGATGTTCGTTTAGAGTCTAGTCACTTGGAGTATGTAAAATCACGTTTGAACGACTATTTAGTCTAAAATAAGAAGGAGCGAGATAAAATGAAACGTAGTAAACTTATTCTTTCAGCAACAGTTGTAGCGGCAGTAGGTTTATTGTTAGGTGCGTGTGGAAATGGCGGCGGCAGTGCAAGTTCAAAAGATACGACAACAGTGGATGTCTTCAATATCAAAGTCGAAACAAAAGATCAGTTGGATGAATTAGCTAAGAAATATGAAGAAAGCCATGACGGAGTCAAGATCAATGTAACAACCGTGGGCGGCGGACAAGATGCGAATGCAGCATTACAGTCTAAGTTTTCTTCCGGCGATGAGCCAAGTGTGTTCCTTTTAGGTGGTTTAGCAGACGTAGAAAAATGGGGCGATAGCCTAGCGGATTTAAGCGATACGAAATTAGCAAAAACAGCGATTGAAGGAACTTTAGATGGTGCGACAAAAGATGGCAAAGTTTATGGTTTACCAATGAATATTGAAGGTTTCGGCTTATTGATCAATAAAGAGTTGTTTAAAAAAGCAGGCGTCGATGTTGAAGGTATCAAATCATACCAAGATTTTGAAAAAGCTGTAAAAACGTTAGACAGCAAAAAAGAGGACCTAGGAATGAAAGCGGTTTTTGGCTTTAGTGCGAAGGAATTTTGGGTAGTCAGCCAATACAGCGCTCATTTTACGTCACCAGAATTTGATGATAATTTACAAAAAATCTACGATGCGAAAACGATCGATTTTAAATATGGGGATCAATTCAAAAAATACACAGATTTGATCAATAAATACAACGTACAACCGATTTTATCGTTAGACTACAGCACATCAGTTGAAGAAGATTTCGCTAATGATCAAGTAGCGATCGTCCATCAAGGAAACTGGATCGTGCCAACATTGAACAGTTTAGATCCAGAATTTACTCAAGACAAATTAGGAATTTTGCCATTGTACGTAAAAGACGATACCGATGGAAAAATCGCAGCTGGTGCTCCTTGGTATTGGGGTGTGAATAAAAACAAAGATGAGAAAGTCGTAGAAGCAAGTAAGGATTTCTTGGAATGGCTGTATACCGATAAAGATGCAATGAAAGTTGTAACGGATGAAATGGAATTTATTCCGGCATACACAAACTTCTCATCTGATGCGATCAGTGATCCGACCTCAAAACAAATTTTTGATTATCTATCAGATGGAAAAGTTGTTCCTTGGGCGCATAATCAATACCCTGACGGATTTTCTCAAACACAGTTTTATCCTGAGTTCCAAAAATATTTGAATGGAGATATCAGCTGGGACGAAGTGCTGACGAAAGGCAAAGAAGCTTGGGCGTCTGATCGTAAATAATCGATGTTTCGATAGGAGATGACAGAAACGGTGATAAAAGTTTCTGTCAAACTCTTATCATTTAAGGAGGGAAATCGTTGTGAACAATAAATCAAAATCCTTTTGGTTCTTTTTGGCGCCTAGTCTGATTGGGATGGCAGTTGTTTTATTTATACCTTTGATCACAGGTGCCTACTATTCAATGACTGACTGGAATGGGATCAAAGTGGATCAGTTTCTAGGCTTAGATAATTATATTCGGGCGTTTCAGGATGAACGTTTTCTTAGCAGTATTTGGTTTACGACGAAGTTTTCTGTCGTTGCTATTCTGTTGGTCAATGTGATTGGGCTTGGCTTGGCGCTATTAGTGACGCAAAAAGCGGATAAATTGAATAACCTGTTTCGAACGGTTTTCTTTATGCCTAATTTGATCGGTGGGATCATTTTAGGGTTCATCTGGCAGTTTATTTTTATCAAAGCATTTTCTGCTATTGGGGATGCGACAGGGATCGAGTTTTTCAAAGGCTGGCTATCGACGACGAATACAGGTTTTTGGGGTCTGGTCATTTTATTCGTTTGGCAAATGAGTGGTTATATTATGATCATCTATATTTCATTCATCAATAATATTCCAGATGAGATGATCGAAGCAGCAGAAATCGATGGGGCAACAGCGTGGCAAACATTTTGGAAAATCAAGTTTCCAATGCTGGCACCTGCCTTTACCGTTAGCTTGTTTTTGACGCTATCGAATGCGTTTAAAATTTATGACCAAAACTTAGCATTAACAGCAGGTGGTCCATTTGATTCGACGCAAATGGTGGCAATGAATATCGTCAATGAAGCCTTTGCGGTGAGAAATATGGGTTATGCGCAAGCGAAAGCCGTGATCTTCTTGGTTATCATCGCTGTGATTTCAGTCGTTCAAATCAGTATTACTAGAAAGCGGGAGGTTGACCTATGAGAAAGCAAAAACAAAGAAAAGCACTCTGGATCAAGCTTCTTGGGATTGGTTTGACACTTTTATGGCTGTATCCGTTTTATTTGATCGTTGTCAATTCATTCAAAACAAAATCTGAGATTTTTAAGAATACATTGAGTGTGCCGCAGAATTTTACAACAGAAAATTATCCAGTCGCTTTTGAAAAGCTGGATTTCTTTAGAAGTGCCTTCAATTCAATTTTGATTACAGGTATTTCATTGTTTGTGATCGTCGTTTGTACCTCTATGGCTGCTTATGCGTTGTCTCGAAATAAAAGCAAGTTGAGTAATACCTTGTATTTTGTGATTGCGATTGGGTTATTGATCCCCTTTCAAGCAATTATGATCCCTTTGGTTTCTTTCTTTGGAAAGGCCAATATGCTGAACCGTCCGGGACTTGTGATCATGTATCTTGGATTAGCCAGCAGTATGGCGATTTTTCTGTACTTTGGGGCTTTAAGAAGCATACCGCAGTCATTGGATGAAGCAGCAACGATCGACGGTGCTTCAAAGTTTCAAATTTATTGGTATATCATCTTGCCATTATTAAAGCCAACGACTGTCACAGTTATCGTGTTGAATGCGATCTGGTTTTGGAATGATTACTTACTTCCTTCTTTGGTGATCAATAAAGAAGGCATGTACACTATCCCGCTGAAGATGTTTTATTTCTTCGGGCAATATTCAAAACAATGGCATTTAGCTCTGGCGGCGCTGTTTATTGCGATTATTCCGATCATCATTCTTTACGTGTTCCTGCAAAAGTATATCATCAAAGGAATTTCGGATGGTGCGGTGAAGTAAAACGGAACGTTGTTACCTATGAATTATCCAGCTGCACAGGCTAGCTCTTTGGAAAAAAGATAACTATTGAGTGAGATAAAGAGCATCTCAATCAATAGTTCCTATTTGCTGAGAATCACAACGAAAGTAATGAGTTGATGATGAACAGTACAAGACTTTCGTAGAAAGTGTTGATCATTTTTTACTCAGAGCAGGACGAGCCTGTTCCGCTTTTATAGTCAGGAGGAAATTATGAAGTTTACAGATGGTTATTGGATGACAAAAGAGGGGTTTACGATCCAGTCCCCTAAAGAAGTTTTTTCTTATCAGAAAAATCAGGATTCTGTCGTTTTATATGCACCTTATAAGAAAATTGAACGGCGTGGTGATACGCTCAATTTAGGAATGAGCACGATTACATTATCAAGCCCTCAAACAGATATGATTTCAGTAAAAATCGTTCATCATGATAAAAATGATCTAGGGCCGAATTTTGAGCTAACGAAGACTGAGGTTCAGCCGATTATTGAAGAAACAGCGGAACAGCTATCTTTTACTGCGGGAAAACTAAAAACGACTGTTGCTTTGGCGGACAAATTTCAGTTGCGTTTCTTTGGTGATGAACAATTATTAACTGAATCAAAATTTGGCGCTCAAGGGGAAATTACACATGTCAGTGGGAAACATTTTATGCGAGAGCAGCTTTCTTTAGGGATCGATGAACAGCTTTATGGTTTAGGTGAACGTTTTACACCATTTATCAAAAATGGCCAAACCGTTGATAGTTGGAACGAAGATGGTGGAACGGGCAGTGAGCAGGCCTATAAAAATATTCCTTTTTATCTAAGCAGCAATGGCTATGGTGTGTTCGTCAACCATCCCGAAAAAGTTTCATTTGAAATGGCTTCTGAGAATGTTTCAAGGGCACAATTCAGTGTGGAAGGTGAAGCGCTGGAGTATATCGTCATTTATGGACCAACACCAAAAGAAATCTTGGAAAAATACACCAACTTGACGGGGAAACCAGCCTTGCCGCCAGCATGGTCCTTTGGTCTATGGTTATCCACTTCATTTACAACAGATTATAGTGAAGAAACAGTCATGACCTTCATTGATGGCATGTTGGAAAGAGACATTCCGTTGGAAGTATTCCATTTTGATTGTTTTTGGATGAAGGCTTTTGAATGGTGTAATTTTAAGTGGGATGAAGACTTGTTCCCGGATCCTAAAGGTATGCTTCAGCGTATCCATGACAAAGGTATCAAAGTTTGTGTGTGGATCAATCCGTATATTGGGCAAAAATCGCCGTTGTTTGAGGAAGGCAGGAAAAATGGGTATTTCTTAAAGCAAGAAGATGGCAATGTTTGGCAATGGGATATGTGGCAGGCTGGTCAAGGAATCGTTGATTTTACGAATCCAGAAGCAGTGAAGTGGTATCAAGGTTATTTAGCTGAATTGCTGGATATGGGTGTAGATAGTTTTAAAACAGACTTCGGCGAACGGATCCCGACAGATGCCGTTTATTTTGACGGCTCGGATCCGAACAAAGCACACAATTATTACAGTTATTTATACAACGAAGCCGTCTTCTCGCTTTTAGAAGAAAAGCGTGGGAAAAATGAAGCGGTGCTGTTTGCCCGTTCTGGAACCGTTGGGTCTCAAAAATTCCCGGTCCACTGGGGAGGCGATAATTTATCCGAATATGTATCGATGACAGAAACCTTAAGAGGCGGGTTGTCCTTCTTATTATCAGGATTTGGTTTTTGGAGCCATGATATTGGCGGATTCGAAGAAAATGCGTCGGCAGATATTTACAAACGCTGGACACAATTCGGTCTACTTTCAACTCACAGTCGTTACCACGGCAATATCGAATACAGGGTTCCTTGGAATTATGATGAAGAAGCGGTGGAAGTTACTAGAAAATTCACGAAACTTAAGGTTCAACTGATGCCATATCTTTACCAACAAGCTGTTTACACGGCAACAACTGGTGTACCGATGATGCGTCCTGTTTTTATGGAGTACCCAAAAGACCGCAACAGCTACTTTGTAGATAAACAATATTTCTTAGGTGATAACTTGCTGGTAGCACCTGTCTTCACAGAAACGGGTGACGTTTCGTATTATTTACCAGAAGGTAGATGGACTCAGCTGCTAGATCACTCATTCAAGGCAATCGATCGCAACGGTCAGTGGCAAAGCGAACGGCATGATTATTTAAGTCTGCCTGTTTGGGTCAAAGAAAATACAATTTTAGTCACGGCAAAAAATGAGCATCCAAGTGTGGTTTATGACTACAATCAAGATTTGGCCATTCATTGTTATCAATTATCAAATGGCGTTCACGAACAACTTATTGTAAATAGTAGTGGAAATCCTCTTGCTAAGATTATAATAGAGAAGGATAATAAACATGTGGTGATTCGTACCGAAGGTTTGGTCGGAGAAAATGACGTGTACATCCACGAAAATGAGCGTGTGATCAAAGATCGATTAACAGAAACGAAACAAATGATCGAGATCAGCGCAAACTAAAACTGGAGGCAATAAGATGGAACATAAACAACTGGATCAGTTTCCAACGAATTTTTTATGGGGATCAGCTTCTGCTGCTTATCAAGTAGAAGGTGCTTGGCAAGAAGACGGCAAAGGTGTTTCTGTCTGGGATGAGTTTGTACGGATTCCTGGAAAAACGTTTAAAGGAACCAATGGTGATGTAGCTGTCGATCATTATCATCGCTACAAAGAAGATGTTGCTTTGATGAAAGAACAAGGCTTGAAAGCCTATCGCTTTTCAGTTGCTTGGACACGGATTTTTCCAAACGGACGCGGTGAGATCAACCAGAAAGGGCTGCAGTTTTATATCGATTTAGTCGATGAACTGATCGATAATCAAATCGAACCGGTATTGACTTTGTATCATTGGGACTTGCCTCAAGCACTTCAAGATGAGTATCAAGGCTGGGAATCAAGAAAAATCGTAGAAGACTTTACGAATTATGCAGCGACTTTGTTTGAAGCATTACGCGGGAAAGTAAAATACTGGGTCAGTTTAAATGAGCAAAATATTTTTATCAGCCATGGCTATTTAATGGCGTCACATCCGCCAGCAGTCAGTGATCCAAAACGGATGTATCAAGCCAACCACTATGCGAACCTTGCCAATGCTGCGGTCATCAAAAAGTTCCATGAGATGGATATGCCGGGACAAATCGGTCCAAGTTTTGCTTATGGTCCAAACTATGCTCTAGATAGCGATCCTAAAAATGTGTTGGCCGCTGAAGATGCAGAAGATTTAAATGCTCATTTTTGGATGGATGTTTACTTATTCGGAAAATATCCGATCGCTGCAATGAAAATGTTGAAGGAACAAGGTCTGGCGCCAACGATGGAAGCCGGAGACGAAGAATTGTTAGCAGCAGGGAAACCAGACTTTTTAGGGATCAATTACTATCAAACGAATACAGTCGTGTTTAATCCTCTTGATGGTGTCGGCATGGGCAAAATGAATACGACAGGAGAGAAAGGTTCCACGGAAGAATCTGGGTTGCCTGGTGTCTTCAAACGCGTTGAAAATCCTTTTGTTGAACGGACGAACTGGGATTGGGAAATCGATCCAGAAGGGTTGCGGATCGGACTAAGAAGAATTGCCAGTCGCTATCGGATTCCTGTATTGATCACTGAAAACGGTCTTGGTGAATATGATAAGCTGACCGAAGACAAAGAAATCCATGATGATTACCGGATCGATTATTTGAACAGCCATGTGCATGCGATCAAAGAAGCAATCACTGACGGCGTAGAAGTTCTAGGCTACTGCACGTGGTCTTATACAGATCTTTTGAGCTGGTTGAATGGCTACCAAAAGCGCTATGGTTTTGTGTACGTTGAACAAGATGAAAACCAAAATGGCACACTGAATCGTTATAAAAAAGACAGCTTTTACTGGTATCAAAAAGTGATCAGTGAAAATGGTGCGAATGTTTAAAGTGTATGTAAGAAAGGCTGGAGCAATTTTTTCATTTGTTCCAGCCATTTTTAAAATGAAAATGTAACCGTTATTACAAAATGAGGTGAATAAAATGTCCTATGTAATTGGTATCGATTTAGGAACTGGCTCAGTCAAGGGCCTGGTGGTAAATCAAGCAGGTAAGGTAGTTTTAGAAGCTGCCGAAAATTATCCGTTATATCATCCAGAAAAAGGCTATAGTGAACAAGATCCAGCAGATTGGCTGAATGGAACCAAGCAAGTATTGAAGCGATTGATCAAAAAAATGCCAGAGCTAAAAGAACAGTTGGAGGGCATCAGCTTTTCCGGTCAAATGCATAGTTTGGTATTGCTGGATCATAACGATCAGCCTTTGAGAAACGCTATTTTATGGAATGATGTACGTACGACAAAGCAATGTGAAGAAATCACTGAAATCTTGGGAGAACAATTGCTTGTAAAAACGAAAAATTTAGCCTTAGAAGGGTTTACCTTACCTAAACTGCTTTGGGTCAAAGAGCATGAACCTGATCTTTGGACGCAGGCAGCGCATTTCCTTTTGCCGAAAGATTATGTCGCTTTTTGGCTGACAGGAAATAAGCAGATGGAGCTTTCTGATGCAGCTGGGACTTTATTATTGAATGTGATGGATCAAAAATGGGATCTTGAGATAGCAGATGCTTTTGGAATTACTCATGAATTGCTGCCGACACTCGTTTCTTCAATCGATAAAGTAGGCACGATAAACAAATCTTTATGTGAAGAGTTAGGAATCAAAAACAGTGTCGAGGTCTTTGCTGGTGGAGCTGATAACGCATGCGCGGCTCTCGGTGCGGGAATCATCAATCAAGAGCGGGGGTTATGCAGTATTGGTACTTCTGGTGTTTTTTTAGCATACGAGGGAATAGAGGAACAACAATATCAGGGCAAACTGCATTTCTTCAATCACGTGATCCCAAAGGCTTATTATTCAATGGGCGTCACTCTGGCTGCTGGTCAAAGCTTGACTTGGTTTAAAGAAACCTTTGCAAAAGAAAGGTCGTTTGACGATCTGCTTCACGGAGCAAGGAAAAGTCCTATTGGTGCAAATGGCTTATTATTTACACCTTATATCATGGGCGAACGTACGCCTCATGTAGATAGTCAAATCAGAGGGAGCTTTATCGGGATCGATGCGAGCCAAGAAATCACCGATTTTACCAGAGCGGTTTTAGAAGGAATTACTTTTTCTCTAAGAGATGCCCAAGTGTTGATGGAAACCGTTGCAGGGAAGCGATTTAAAGAAATTGTTTCGGTTGGCGGCGGGGCTAAAAGTGATCTTTGGATGCAAATACAAGCTGATATTTTTAATACGAAAATCGTGACATTAAAAACAGAGCAAGGTCCAGGTTTGGGCGCAGCCATGCTCGCTGCTGTGGGATGCGGCTGGTTCAAAACAGTGGAAGAATGTGCAGCAACGTTCGTCGATTATGACAGAGAATATTTCCCAGATGAAAAAGCAGCAATGCAATACGAAAAAATCTACCACTTATATGCGCAAGTCTATCCGCAAACGAGAGAGTTGTGTCATCAATTAAAATAAATCGGTTTGGAGTTGAAACGATGAATCTATTAGCTTTTGATATTGGGGGAAGTTCAGTTAAATACGGACTGTGGAAAAATGAAAAGCTCACCGAACAGGATAGTTTCCCTTTACCTAAAGACTGGACTGAAATGAAACAGACCTTCAAACAAATTTTTGACCAAAAAAACCAAGCAGGAACTCTTTCAGGCGTCGCTTTCAGTGCACCTGGTGTCGTTGATGATAAAAAGGGTGAAATTCGTGGAGTGAGCGCCGTACCATACATTCATCATTTTCCAATTAGTGAAGAGTTAGAAACGTTATTTGGAGTACCCGTTTCAATGGAAAATGACGCTAATTGTGCCGCATTAGCGGAAGTATGGCAGGGAGCGGCTAAGGATACGGCTGATTCGATTTTCTTTGTGATCGGCACAGGAATTGGTGGAGCAGTGATCATTGATCGAAAACTGTTTAAAGGCAGAAATCTATTTGGCGGCGAATTTGGCTATATGGCGCTGAATGAATCTTCTTCATTAAGTGAGTTAGGCAGCTCAGTGAAAATCGTCAAAAAGTACAATTTGATCAATGGCACCCAAATAGATGGTAAAGAGCTATTTGAGCGGGCGGAAAAAGAAGATCCATTAGCCGTCCAATTAGTCGAGCAGTTTTATGCAGCGATCGCAAGAGGCATCTATAATCTACTAGTTTGCTTTGACTCGGGAAGGGTCGTCTTAGGCGGCGGAGTCTCTAAAAATGAACAGCTACTGCCGAATATCCAAAGACATTTAACGCGTATTTTATTGGAACATGCAGTGACAGATATGGACTACGAGTTGGTTACTTGTGAATTTGGGAATGATGCAAATTTGATTGGTGCGGTCTATCATTTTATGGAAAATAATGCGTAGTGAATGGAAATGTTTGAACAGTGTTCGCACTGCTCAAACGTTTTTTGTTAAAGAGTCTTTACTGTGCGGTCGTTTCCTCCTTTGATATAATTGAATTGTGAAGTCCTTAGGGATATCGAATGGAACAAAGGAGGAATCAGTATGGAAAAATTTGATATAATCATCATCGGTAGTGGTCCTGGCGGAATGGCAGCTGCGTATGATCTAGCGGCTAGCGGTAAAAAGATTGCTGTTGTTGAAGCTGATCTTTGGGGTGGCACATGTCCTAACCGGGGATGTGATCCAAAGAAAGTATTGTATGGGGCAATAGAAGCGCAAGATGCCGTTCAACAGCTTGAACATCATGTTTTTTCTACCGTGCCTAAAATCAACTGGCGTGAATTGATGGCTTACAAAGAAACCTTTACTCAGCATGTTCCAACTGAACAAAAAGCTGGCTTGGATAGTGTAGGTATTCAAACGATTTACGGACAGGCTGTTTTTAAAGATGAGCACACCATTACTGTGGCACAACAGGAATATCAAGCAGATAGCTTCATCATAGCAACAGGTCAAAGACCAGCTATTCTATCGATTCCCGGCAAGGAATATTTTGAGACAAGTACTGAATTTCTCAGTATGGAGGAATTACCTGAGACAATGATTTTTGTCGGAGGCGGGTATATTTCTTTGGAGTTGGCAAATATCGCGAACAGCTGTGGGGCGGAGGTTCATTTGCTGCATCATAATGATCATCCATTGAAAGGCTTTGATGCAGAGTTGACCAAGGAATTGATCGAACAATTAAGTGCTCGGGGAATTCACTTTCATCTAAATGAATCTGCTGAAAAAATCGTCAAGCAGGAGAAAAAATACAGTGTAACCTTGACAAGTGGCGGAGAATTACTTGTTGATCGTGTCTTTTGTGCGGTCGGAAGAATACCAAATGTAGAGAATTTAGGATTAGAAAAAATTGGAGTAAATTATAGTCGAAAGGGAATTATCGTAAATGACTATTTGCAGACGAGTGTTAAAAATATTTATGCATTAGGAGACTGTTTAGAAAAATCACTCCCTAAATTAACACCCGTTTCAAGTTTTGAAGGCAGTTATTTAGCGGATTTGATTGGAAAAAATAAACAAGAGCCTATTGAGTATCCGACTATACCAACCATTATTTTCAGCTCGCCTAAACTTGCTCAAGTTGGTTTGACAAATGAAGAAAAACTAGATGCTGAAAACTATGAGGTACAAAAGTTAGATCTGTCACAATGGTTTACATATAAACGCATCAATGAGCCGCTGGTTAAAGCTACGATCGTAACCGAAAAAGCGACAGGAATGTTAGTAGGAGCATCTGTTTTAGGCAATGAGGCCGATCAATTGATCAATCTTTTCACTATCATGATCAATCAAAAATTACCAGCAGAACAAATCGATCGATTGATTATGCTCTATCCAACGGTGGGCAGTGATCTAGGGTATTTGTATTAATGGCAAAAAGAGTCCAGAACAAAAACTAGAAAGCCGTTTTGTTTTGGGCTCTACTTCTTGATAGACGACTTTTGTCTCAGCACCTTTTTAGATAGAAAATCAATTGTCTATGAATTATCGTTATGCTTTATTTTTAGTGTTTACTACCTTTATAATATATAGGGATCGTAAAAAATGTTGAAAAGTAGAGGAAATGATATGAATCAAACGATACGGCAATTTGGTGTTTTATTAGCAGTACTGATTATTGGAATAGGAATACTGTTTCTTCTTTTTCCTCAAGTGATGCTTGTTTTTCTTATGTTTTTTGAAATTATTGCTATTATATTGAGTATTTATATTTTATTTAAACGGACAGATGTGACGAGTATTAAGGTTGCTTGGATACTTACACTGTATTGCCTACCGATAGTTGGTATATTTTTGTATCTTTTTTTTGGTCGAAGCCAGTTGAAAAGCACAGCGATCCAAAAAAAAGAACAGCAATATCTACATGAATATGTTCAAACCCTTCAGACAAATTATACTAGTCCGACAAGCATGCTAAAGATCAAAAATGAACGCTTAACTGAGAAGAGAGTGCTCGGAGGCAATCGTTTTGATATCCTAACAGATGGTGAGGCGACATTTGATGCCATTTTTACCGCTATCGAAGAAGCAAAAGAGCATATCCATTTGTTTTATTTCATCATCAAAGAAGATGAGTTGGCTGAAAAATTGAAGAAATCTTTGATCAAAAAAGCCGGTGAAGGTGTACAGGTTCGTTTTGCGGTGGATGGCTTAGGGTCGTTGAAATTGTCTGATGCCTATTTAAACGCATTACGAGAAGCGAACGTAGAGGTATGTATTTTTAATCCGATCCGTACCTTCTATCACCTATTTAGAGCCAATTGGCGCAATCACCGGAAAGTGATCGTGATCGATGGACGGATAGGTTTCACTGGTGGCTTGAATATTGGAAATGAATACTTAGGTCTGACTGAAAAATTTTCATCTTGGCGAGATACACATATAAGGCTACAAGGGCCAGTAGTCACACAACTACAGGAAACGTTTCTTTATGACTGGCTGTATATGAAAAATAAAATTGGGAGTGCCAGTGAATTTTTATCTAAACAGTATTTTCCAAACGAGAGAGCGGGTAATGATGAGGGTCAGGTGATTTATGGTGGACCTTATGATCAGGAACGGATGATCCGTGATGTATTTTTTAATATGATCGACTCAGCAACCGCTAAGATATCGATTGCCAGTCCGTATTTTGTTCCAGATGATGAGATGCTGGCTTTGTTAAGAAGAGTTGCCCGGAATGGGATCGAGGTAGAAATCTTGATTCCGGGAAAAGGAGACCGGAAGCTTTCGTATTATGGAAATGATTTTTATTTAGAAACATTGATCAGTGCAGGGATCAAGGTATATAAGTATGACAATACAGCCTTTTTACATTGTAAAGTGATGATTATCGATGAAAAGATCGCGACTGTTGGTTCTACGAATTTTGATATTCGCAGCTTTGATATCAATCATGAGGTTTCTGTTATTTTATACAATGGAAAAGGGGTAAAAAAATTGGCAGAGGATTATCGGAGGGATGTGCAGAAAGCTACTGAGATCACTGACGTAGATCTTGCTGAAAGAAGCCGCTGGAAAAAAATCAAAGGCAGAGTCTGCGGTCTTTTTGCACCGCTTTTATAATTAAATTGAGAAATTTCGATTTTATTTTCCAAATTGGAGCTAAGTTTGTTTAGTGATCTAAAAATGAATAAAATAAAACAGCTGTTCAAAAGACGAAGCAGCTGCATCTAATAATCGACTATAATAATGTTTTTTCATAATGAACCCAAGAATCAGTTCTTTCTCCGAAGGAGTCATAAAGTTTTTGAGCACCAAGGTTATCTATATGTGTTTCCCAAATCATACTGGCGCAATTATGTTTCTCTCCAAAAAGAATACATTCTTGAATAAGTTTTTTACCAATAGCTAACCCTCTATAGTCACTATCAACAAATAGGTCATTCATATTGAGGACTCTCTGTAATTTCATTGTGCTGAATGAATAATACAAGGTTGCAAAACCAACGATTTTTTGATCAATCTCAGCAACCAACTGGCAACCTAAATAATCAGAATCAACGAGATGTCTAATATGTTCCTCTATCTGAGTTCTAGTTATGGTTGGTTTTAGAACACTTAAATCCATATACTTCTGCATTAATGTAGTTAATTCTGGAAGATCCTTCATTTCTGAACATCTAATATTTATTTCCAAGTTATTTTACCTCCCTTTTCTTAATACTATAGCTTATCGTAAATAGCCATTCAATTGATGAGTGAGGTTTTTAAAAGGAACTTAAATATAGTATGATCGTTGCAAATATTTAGTTAGAAATTCACGAGGCGGAGACCAAAAAACGTTTAGCTTCCAGAAATAATCTACTTTTTTCTCATCATTTATTTGAATTTAGAGGCCGAAACAAAACTAAAAAACAGTTTTGTTTCGGCCTCGTTTCACTTTATTTCAAATACTCTTTAGCAATCGATTCATTGATCGTAATCATTTGATAAAAATCATCGATATTGACAAATTCATTTGGCTGATGAGCATATTTGGTTTCACCAGGACCTAAAATCAAGATAGGAAAGTCTTTATTCACGCGTCCAAACTGTGACCCATCAGTATAGCCTGTCATGCCGAAGGTCTTAGCCGTTTGACCAGTGACTTCTGAGACAACTTTTTGTGTTAAAACTGTAAATGGATCGTCAAGCTCTGTTCTCATTGACGGTAAATCGTTAATGAACTCGATTTCTGCTTTAAATCCTGGAACGGTTTCAGTCAGTTTTGCCAGCATATCGTTAAATTGTTGTTTTAGCTCAGCGTGATTTTGCGCTTTGATCGTGCGGATATCGATTTCTACTGTACATTTATCGGGAACAACATTAGTGCCGTTGCCACCGTTGATAATATCCAGACTAGAAGTAGATGCGCCCACCAATTCATCGACAGATTTAGAGAAGTCAAAGGTTTCTTTGAATGCATTTAATACTAAAAGCATATGTTCGATTGCGTTGACACCTTGATCAGGCATAGAACCGTGCGCTGTTTTTCCATAAGTTGTGATTCGAGGCCATAAAGCACCTTTATGGGCCACACCGATTTCTACATTTGTTGGTTCACCAATGACTAAGGCGTCAAGATCGTCAGCATAGCCTTCATCGACTAATTGTCCTGATCCGATCGCACTCGTTTCTTCCCCGACAGTCGCTAATAGTTTGATACTTCCTTTAAACGGACTGCCTGCTTCTTTTAAACGGATCATAGCCACAACAGCTGCTATCAGACCTGATTTCATATCGCAAGTGCCTCGGCCGTAAAGTAAGCCATCTTTTTCAACTGCCGCAAATGGATCTTCATCCCAAGGAATTTCCCCGACAGGTACGACATCCATATGACCAGAAAAGCCTAAAACAGGGCCAGGTGCAGTGCCTTTCAACGTAGCGACCAACTGACTTCGTCCGTCACTGTAAGTCACTTGCTCACAAGGAATACCATAGGAGTTGAATAGCGCTTCAAGCTTGTCAGCTACTTGTTTTTCTTCCCCTAAAATACTTTTGATTTGAACGACTTCTTTTAATAATTGTAATGCTTCTTGATTGTTCATCCGTATTTCCTCCAATTTATGAAATAAGACTAATTTAATTACGTTTTTCTTTTGGAATGATAAAAAGAATAGAGCCTAATGCCAATACACAGAACAGGATGTTCGTAAGTAGTCCGCCTGTGGCACCTAATGTGTAATTCCCTGAAGCACTCAAGCCATTATAAACAGCGGCAGAAATTGCTACACCGAGTGCGCCGCCTAAAGAGCTGGCCATTTTGTAAATACCGGATGCTACACCTGCTTTTTCATTTGGAACGCTAGAGATGGCTGTATCAGTTGAAGGTGTGGCATACATACCAAGTCCCATACCAAACAAGCTATAGCCGATAAAAACAAGAACAAAATAAGCTGTACCTGTGACCATGGTCAATGCCATCAAGCCTACACCGATACCAGAAAGAATCGTACCCCAAAGCATCGGTTTTTTCGCACCGATCGTTTGCAATAATTTTTCTCCGATACGGATCGTGATCAACACTAAACAAAGGTAACCGATAGAAAGCATTCCTGTTTTAGCCGATGAAAGGCCACGTCCTTGTTGGACATACGTATTAATCACGATCAATGTTCCAGCGACAGCATTTAATAAAAAGTTTGAAATCGTCGCACCGAGATAGCCACGGTTTTCAAAGAGTGAAAATTCTACGAAACTGTTGTCGATCGCTTGTTCAACTTTATAAAAGGCGATCAATCCAGCTATTACGATGACAGCTAAAATCAAGACGATCGGACTAGTCCAGCCTAATTCAGAGCCTTTAGAAACGACGATATTCAAAGCGACCATTGAGATAATAAAGAGAAGCAAACCAACTGTATCGAACTTGCTGTTGCTGTTTGTTTCGACTTTGCTTTCAGGGGTACCGAAGATCAATAGCGCGCTGATAATAGAAATAATGATTGAAAAAACAAATACATAGCGCCAACCTAAAGAACTAGCGATCGCTCCGCCGAAGAAAGAACAAAAACCTGAACCGCCCCAAGAGCCGATCGACCAGTAACTTAATGCCCGTTGCCGATCTTTTCCTTCATAATATGTTTTTACTAAAGCCATTGTTGCCGGCATGATACAAGCAGCGGATAACCCTTGTAAAATGCGACCACCGATAAATAGACCAGGACCGTGAGCGACAACTAATGCGCCTGATCCGATCACACTTAAAATCAGACCGATATAAGTCAGTTTCATTCTGCCCAATTTATCAGCTAAGCCGCCAGCAACGACGATAAAAATACCAGAGAATAATCCTGTCATAGAAATACCAATACTTAAAATACCAGATGAGACTCCTAAGTCACGTTGAACATCCGGAGCCATATTGAGTAAAGATTGAGCGAATAACCAATAGGTCAATACGCTCAAAACGATCCCAACTAATAATTTATTTGTTCCTTTATATGTTGCATTTTCTGCTGTGTGTGTTGTTGCTTTCATGATTAAACTCCTTCAGATAAGTAATGTAAAACGGCTGCCCCCATTGATTTTGCTGCGATCAGCAAGCAGTCTTCATCGATATAAAATTTTGGATGGTGATGTGGATACATTGGCGTGCCTTCTTTGTGCGCACCAACAAAAAAGAAACAACTTGGACGTTCTTTAGCATAGTAAGCAAAGTCTTCAGAAGGTGTTTGCGGGCCGCATTCCACTAAATGTTTGATTTCGGGAATTTGTGCTTCTGTAAGTGCCGCTGCCACCATTTCAGTGGTTTGTTCATCATTGACACAAACGGGATAATCATTGGCATAGTCAAGATCATACTGAATACCAAAAGCAGTACAGATGCCGTCTAAGATTTGTTTGAATTCTTTTTCAACGATTCCGCGGGTTTCTTCCTTCATGATCCGCACATCGCCTTCAAGCGTAACAGAATCCTTGATGACATTGGCTGAGCCTTTGCCGTCAAATGAACCGATCGTTACAGTGGCTGTATCAAAAGGATCGATGCGGCGGCTGACGATTGTTTGGACAGCTGTCACAAATTGCGAAGCGGCGACGATCGTATCGTTTGCATCCTGCGGTGTAGATCCGTGTCCGCCTTTTCCCTGCAAAACAACTTTGAAGGTTGCACGACCAGTATGAACAGGAGCTTTGTGATAAAGGACATCTCCTAAAGGCATCATACTCATGACATGAATGCCTAAAACATGATCCACGCCGTCTAAACAGCCAGCTTCGATCATTCCTTTGGCTCCACCTGGCGGAACTTCTTCTGCAGGTTGATGAATGATTCGGATCGTACCAGGTAGCTGATCTTTCAACTCGATCAGAGAATCCGCTAGAATCATCATATAAGCGGTATGACCATCGTGACCGCAGGCATGCATCACGCCATCAGTCTTAGAGGCAAAATCCAGACCTGTATCTTCTTGGATCGGCAAAGCATCAAAATCTGCTCGAATCGCCAAAACAGGTCCTTTTTTCCCACCATGAATATCGACTAAAAGACCATTTCCGCCACCAATCTGGGTTTTTACGTCACAATCTTTGCCAGCGTAAAAGTCAGCAATATATTGTGCTGTTTTGGTTTCATGAAATGAAAGTTCAGGATTTTCGTGGAAATGTCTGCGAATCTTGATCATTTCAGCTTCTTTTTGTTGAAGTAACGTAAATAATTGCGTTTTAATATCCATTCTTTGTGAATCTCCTTTCAAATACACTCCATAGTTTATACTTATTTCTGGTTAAGACAATGCAGATATTTTCATAAATTCAGGATAATTTTTATTAAATAAAATATGGGAAAATAAATAGGTTATTAAAGAACGATATTTTCTAAAATGTGCTACAATGTTAGAGAAATCTGATAAAGGAGCAAACGAATGATTACAAATGAAAATTATCGCGTTCGTTATCATCAACTGATTGATGAAAGACAAGAATTAGCTAAAGAACTAACGATTTTAGTCGTTTTGAAAGGCGAATTGTCGATTACAATAGAAGAAAAAAACGAAACGATCCAAGCGGGCGAATTATTTGTGATCAATGCCAGTGAGTATTTTATATTGAATACACAGATGCAAGAATCCTGTTTTTATATTGAATTGACTATCGATAGTCTTTTCTTTGCCTCTCAGTTCCCAGCCTTTTTTTACACATCTTTTGATTGTCGACCTAAGCAAAAAGAATATGGGAAAACGCCTGCTATTTTAGCTTTAAGAAGACAGATCGCTGAATTATGCTTAGTGAAGTTTAGTGAGGAATCGACGAAACAATTAAAAGCCTCGTTATACTTGAACCAAATTATCTTATCGCTGGTGCATCATTTTCAAAGAGAAGAAGAGAGCACAGCGCTTCATTCAGAAAATCAAACATTGAGGGATATCTTGGAATATATCGAAAACAATTACCAGAGAGGAGTGTCTTTGGCTGAGACTGCGGATCATTTTTTTATGTCGGAGCCTACACTATCAAAATTTTTCAAAAAAGAAACCGGCGATTATTTTTCTCACTACGTTCGATCTATAGCGGTCAAGCATAGCTTGATAGAGCTGCTGTATACAAAAAAAAGCATTGAACAAATCGCTCTTGACGTGGGTTTTCATAGTAGTAAGACTTACCGTGAACATTTCAAGAAAACGTTCCAGGTCTCTCCAACGGACTATCGTTCTTCCCATTTAGCCAAAAAAGAGGTGAATCCAACGCTGCATTTGAAAGCATCAACTGCTGATTTAACGATCAAGGAAATTTTGGCCCCCTTATATAGTTACCTTCAAGCAACACTTGAAGAATCCCAGAGCTCTGAGCTCTCTTTAAAAACGAAGCAATTACAGATTACTTGTGAAAAAACAATGACAGAATATCAGAAGAAAGAAGTGATCATCAAGATTGGCACGCTGGAAAATTTAGCATTGAAAAAAGTTCAAGAAGAGCTTGTTGAATTGAATGAGCAGCTGGGAATCGATTACATCAGTGTTCATTCGCTCTATAGTCAGTTGCCGCTGACCGTCCAGATTCATCAAGAAGCTGGAATGAATTCGTTCCCAGCATTTGAAAAACTGGATTGTATATTGGCATTTTTGAATAAGCATCAATTTCGACTATTTTTTCAGCTTTCATTACCAAAATTCAGAGCAATGGGCGCCTACGAACGAGAAAATTATCGTAAATTTTTCAGACACATTCAAAGTACGTTTGGTAAACAGTTGTTGGCGCACTGGAAGATCAATTGTCATTTTGAAGAGCAGAGGACAGAGAGTGATCATTCTGAATTTTTGGAGCTAAAGAAAATCATGGACAGTCAATTTCCAGAAATCGAAATAGGTGCAGAATTGTCTTTAGATGATCCTTTCTTTGAACATAATGATTTAAGTACGTTTCAATTTTTCTTTGAAGAGATTGCTCCTTTTTGTAAATTTATTTCATTTTCAGCAGAACCGAATTATGTGTTTAGAAATTTAGACAGTACGTTTCCTGATCTGAAGAATTATCATCAATATGTCTTGAACAAAACGATCTACATCAAGCATCTCATGAAGGAATTTGATGTGAAATTACCATTGTATTTAACGGAATGGAACACATTGACTGGAATGACGCGTATTAGTAATGGTACATTTTTTAGAGGAGCGATCATACTAAAAGATCTATTGATGTTGACACCGTTACTTCAAGGCTATGGTTTTTGGCTGAATATCGATTTATATGAGGTCAACACTCAAAATCGTCCGCTGAAAAATGATGGATTAGAGCTTTTTCATTATCATAGCGGTAAAAGACCGATGTATTTTTGCTTATGGCTGGCGCGTAGATTGGCGGGCACCATTGTAGCAGTAGGAGAAGAGTATATATTGACGGATAATGATGGAAAATATCAACTATTGTTATTCAATACTAATTATTTTGATCCTCATCTTTCTACAGAAGAAGCTTTTTTGAAAAGCCATTCGGTAAATATCGAACTGGATCTATCAAAGATCAAGTCTGCACAGTATCAGGTCAAACAAATAGATTTTAATCGCTATAATGGTGCGTTGTTTTATACTTATGAAGAATTTAAAAATGCTGCATCACTTGATCTAGAAGCACAAGAATATATCACGAATAAAAGCCGACCAAAAATGAGAGTGTTTGATGTACAAATTCAAGAAGTATTTCATTACTTCATAACCTTAGATACGAATGGTATCGTTTTACTGGAAATGACCCCAATTTATCATTGAAGCGTGTATTCTTGACGAAAGCCATTCAACTAGCTAGTATTTAAGAAAGAGCTTCAAGAGAGGATGTAAGATAATGAGAATCTATGATTATCAAGTAAAAACGACTGATAACGAGACGGTTTCACTAGATAAATACAAAGGCAAAGTGCTGTTGATCGTCAATACGGCGACTGGCTGCGGTTTTACTCCACAATATGAGGGATTAGAAAAATTATATAAAGAGTATAAAGAGCAAGGATTTGAAATTTTGGATTTTCCTTGTAATCAGTTTGGTCATCAAGCGCCGGGGACTAATCAGGAAATCAGTGATTTTTGTCAATTGACCTATCAAACGACCTTTGAAACATTTGGAAAAATCGATGTGAATGGTGAAAATGCGGATCCATTATATACTTTTTTAAAAGGTGAAAAAGGTGGACTTTTAGGTGGGGCGATCAAATGGAACTTTACGAAGTTTTTAGTTGATCGTGAAGGCAAGGTCGTGAAGCGCTTTGCACCGACAGTAGAACCAGAGAAAATTGCTGGAGATATTGAGAAATTAATGTAAAATATAACATTCTTCTTGATGTTTAAATGCTGATCATGGTATACTACCTTTGAAAGCTAAAAACATCAAGTACACAACCCCCCTAGAGAGTAGGACTCTAGGGGGGCTTTTTTGTCGCCTATTTTCACTTCTTCTTTCTGTTATTTAACCAATACTCGAATAGAGCAAGCAAAATCCCGACAAGAAGTGGACAAAGAAATGCCAAAAACATCAAGCACACCTCCTTTCAGTCGCAAAACTGTAAGAAAAGGCGACAAAATAACATACGCATAAATACTGATAAATAGGTTCTTTTTCACGTATAAAGATTCTATAAAGAAAATCCCTCTACTTTAACACTATCTTTATATAAAAACTGATATGATTCTCCTATCAAATGAAGGAGAGGGATTTTAATGACGATTATCTCTGGCATTATCGCAGGGTTATTGCTTATTTACTTATTTTACCAACTACTTTGGGGGGATCAACAGTGAGTACTATTTTGATACAACAGCTCTTCTTTTTTATCGTACTGATGGGCTTAGTAATTCCGTTAGGTGTTTATATAAACAATGTAATGACAGGACAAAAAACATTTATGACAAGGATACTTGCCCCGATCGAGAAAAAAATATATCAGTTTTTAGGCAGTCCAGCACAAAAAGCGATGACCGCAAAGCAATATGGTGCAAGTGTATTATTTTTTAGTTTGTTCTCATTTCTATTGCTAATAAGCATGCTTTTAACACAAGGCTTTTTGCCTTTAAATCCAGAAAAACTGCCTGGAATGAATGTGTCCCTTGCTTTTAATACAGCGGCAAGCTTTGTAACAAATACGAACTGGCAGGCCTATGCAGGGGAAGAAACATTGTCGATTTTTAGTCAGGCATTTGGCTTAACCGTTCAGAATTTTGTTTCTGCTGGTGTAGGGATTGCGGTTTTATACGTTTTGCTACGTGGTTTTGTGAACCGTACAACGAAACAGATTGGAAACTTCTGGCAAGATTTGACGAGAATCATTTTATACGTATTATTGCCACTCTCTTTTATCGTATCGCTCCTTTTGATCTCTCAAGGTGTTGTTCAAACCTTTGCTGGATCAGTTGAAACAACGAGTTTAGAGCTTGGAGAAAAGATCTTTTTACCGTTGGGAACTGTAGCCAGTCAAGTGGCGATCAAACAATTAGGAACAAATGGTGGCGGCTACTATGGTGGAAACTCTGCTTATCCTTTTGAAAATCCTAATTTGATCAGTAATTTTATTGAAAATATTTCTATTTTACTGATACCAGCTGCTTTGATCGTTGCTTTTGGATTATTCGTCAAGGATTGGAAACAAGGCAGAACGATCATGATCGTGTCTCTTGTTTTTTTGATCGCAGCTTTGATCGGTGTGACCTTGAGTGAATATTACGGACCGCAGTTTCAGCAAGTGATCAGTCAAATGAACCTTGAAGGAAAAGAAACGCGTTTTGGTGTTGGCTGGTCAAGTTTATGGGCTGTTAGTACGACAGCCGCGTCAAATGGTTCAGTCAATGCGATGTTAGACAGCTTCACACCGCTGGGCGGTTTGCTGCCGATGTTTTTGATGCAGCTTGGTGAAATCATTTTCGGTGGAGCAGGCAGTGGACTTTATGGCATGATCGTCTTTATTTTACTAGCCATTTTTATTGCCGGTTTATTGGTTGGACGGACGCCCGAATATTTAGGGAAAAAAATTGAGCCTTTCGATATGAAAATGGTCTGTTTAGTGATTTTGACTCCGCTTTTGTTGACCTTGATCGGAACAATGTTGTTTATTTTGAATCCTCAGGCAATGAGCTGGTTGGGCAATCAGGGACCTCACGGCTTTTCAGAAGTCCTCTATGCATTTTCTTCGTTAGCAAATAATAACGGAAGTGCATTTGCTGGATTGAGTGTAGACACGACATTTATGAATATACTTGGTGGTGTGATCATGATTTTATCTCGTTTTATTCCTATGCTGGCTGTGATTTATCTGGCTTCTAATTTAGGGAAAAAGAAAACTGTTGCCACAGGCTCAGGCTCATTATCAACGACGAATGCGACCTTTGTGACGATGCTGATCATCGTGATTTTAGTCGTAGGAGCACTAAGCTTTTTACCAGCAATGGCATTAGGTCCGATCGCTGAACATTTTATAACTAAATAAAGTAAAGAAGGGGAAAGAATTGAAAAATACACAAAGTAAACGCACCGTCTATTTAGACGCTTTACGATCTTCCTTTAAAAAATTAGCTCCCGCTGTTCAAATAAAAAATCCAGTGATGCTCGTTGTTTATCTGGGAGCGATATTAACGACCGTTCTTTATATTTTGACTTTTGCAGGATACACGGATACAGAACCATTCTTTATTTTAGCGATCGCATTGATTTTATGGTTGACGATTTTGTTTGCCAATTTTGCTGAAGCGATCGCAGAAGGAAGAGGTAAGGCTCAGGCCGAAAGTTTAAAGCAGGCAAAAAAAGATGTCGTTGCACATAAGGTTGCTTCATTAGAAGATGCTGCTTTGAAAAGATTTAGTGAGGTTAAATCATCAGAGCTGAAAAAAGGAGACTTTGTTTATGTCAGTGCCAATGAACAAATTCCTATGGATGGCGATGTGATCGATGGAGCTGCCTCTGTTGATGAAAGTGCGATCACAGGAGAATCAGCACCTGTGATCAGAGAATCAGGCGGTGACCGCAGTGCAGTAACTGGAGGGACAACGGTCGTTTCCGACTATTTGGTGATCAAAGTAACAGCTGAAAGTGGTGAATCTTTTTTAGATAAAATGATTTCTATGGTTGAAGGAACCGAACGTAAAAAGACACCAAATGAAATTGGTTTACAGATCATTTTGATCATGCTGACGATTATTTTTCTTGTTGTTTCAGCTACTTTACTGCCATTTACGAAGTTTTCCAGTGAATTAGTTGGAAATGGCTCTGCATTAGCATTGACTGTGATCATTGCATTATTGGTTTGCTTGGCGCCGACAACGATCGGTGCACTGGTTTCTTCGATCGGAATTGCGGGTATGAGTCGCTTGAATAAAGAAAATGTGATCGCTATGAGCGGACGGGCAATCGAAGCTGCGGGAGATGTGGATATTCTATTACTAGATAAAACAGGGACGATCACCTTAGGAAACCGTCGCGCTAGTGAATTTATCCCTGTACCAGGAGTGTCTGAATTTGAGCTGGCGGATGCAGCACAGCTTTCTTCTTTAGCAGATGAAACAGCTGAGGGCCGAAGTATCGTCATTTTGGCAAAGGAAAAGTTTGATATTCGCGGACGTGAACTCAATCATGCAGACGTTGAATTCATTGAGTTTACAGCTAAAACTAGAATGAGCGGAATCAATTATCAAGGCGATGAGATCCGTAAAGGTGCCGCAGATACAATGAAAAGTTATGTAGAAGAAAAAGGCAATCGATACCCAGAGGAATGTGATCACATCGTTCAGCGTGTAGCCAACGAAGGTGGAACCCCATTAGTTGTTGTTAAAAACAATCAGGTCTTTGGTGTGATCTATTTGAAGGATATCGTCAAAAATGGCGTAAAAGAAAAATTTGATGATCTACGTAAAATGGGGATCAAAACGATCATGATCACAGGGGACAATCCGATGACTGCTGCAGTGATTGCAGCAGAAGCTGGTGTAGATGACTTTCTGGCAGAAGCAACACCGGAAAATAAGATGAGCTTGATTCGTGATTATCAAGAAAAAGGACACTTGGTTGCTATGACCGGAGATGGGACGAACGATGCGCCAGCGCTTGCTCAAGCTGATGTTGCTGTTGCAATGAATACTGGCACTCAAGCGGCTAAAGAAGCTGGTAATATGATCGATCTGGATTCTAGTCCGACAAAATTGATCAGTATCGTTAAGATCGGCAAACAACTGTTGATGACACGCGGCGCATTGACAACTTTTAGTATCGCCAATGATATCGCAAAATATTTTGCGATCATCCCGGTGTTATTTTTCAGTATTTATCCTTCTTTAGAAGCACTGAATATCATGAAACTGACAAATCCGACAACGGCTATTCTATCTGCGATCATCTATAATGCATTTATCATTGTAGCGTTGATCCCTCTTGCATTGAAAGGCGTTCCCTATAAAGAAAAACCGGCTAGTCAAATTTTGCGTCACAACTTACTGGTATATGGTTTAGGCGGAGTAGTCGCACCATTTATTGCGATCAAATTGATCGATCTTTGTCTCACATTTTTATTGTATTAGTTCGTAGGTTATATATAAAGAGGAGAGTAGAAACAGTGAAAAAAACAATGATTGCCTCATTAAAGAGTCTCGTCGTATTCACCTTATTGTGCGGTGTGTTTTATACAGCAGCTGTCACTGCGTTCGGGCAAGTACTTTTTTCATCTCAGGCTAACGGCAGTTTAGTCGAAACAGAAAAAGCAGGGAAAAAACAGATCATCGGCTCCAAATTGATTGGACAAGCGTTTTCAGCGGATAAATATTTACATGGACGACCAACGACAGTCAGCCAGCTTTCGCCAGTTTCAAAAGAACAACAAAAATTGATTGATGAAAGAATTGAACAAGCCGACTCAAAAGAAGTCCCGATCGAATTAGTCACCGCTTCAGCCAGCGGTGTCGATCCTGAAATTTCGCTCGATGCTGCAATGAGTCAGGTTTCGCGAATCGCCTTAGCGAGAACGATGAAAAAAGATGAGGTCCGTGATATAATCAAACAAAATATCACTGGGCTTAAAATCGGACCAGCAGACTCAAGGCGGATCAATGTATTAGGAGTCAATCAAATGCTGGATGAGGCGAAATAAAGGATGGTATCAACGTGACTGAGGAACGATTAGATCCAGAATACTTATTAGAAAAATGGAAGAAAAACGAACAAAGCCTGAGGTCTGGTAGACTGAAGGTTTTCTTCGGTTATGCAGCAGGTGTAGGAAAGACCTATGCTATGTTGAAAGAAGCGCATGAACAGCAAACAGAAGGGAAAACAGTCGTTGTGGGGTATGTAGAACCTCACGCTAGGCCTGAAACAGAAGCATTAGTGGATGGGTTACCCGTTTTGCCGACTAAAAAATATACCTACAAAGGGATCACGATCCAAGAGTTTGATGTAGATGCAGCTTTAAAAAAGAAGCCGGATCTTATTTTAGTAGATGAATTGGCGCATACAAATGCTGTGGGTGCCCGCAATAAAAAAAGATATCAGGATATCGAAGAATTGCTGAAAGCTGGAATCGATGTTTATACGACAGTCAATGTTCAGCATATCGAAAGCTTGAATGATATCGTTGAACAAGTAACAGGTGTTCATATTTCAGAAACAGTCCCAGATACTTTTTTTGAAACAAGTGCTTTAAAAGTCGTTGATATTGAAACAGAAGAGCTTTTAGAGCGTCTAAAACAAGGGAAGATCTATCATTCAGAAAATGCCAAAAAAGCGATGGCAAACTTTTTTACGACGGACAATCTCACACTGTTAAGAGGACTAGCCATACGTAAAGCTTCCGATCATATCAATACGACAAATCAACAGGAAACACAAAAAAGTACAGGCATTCACTCTAAACTGTTAACAGTTATTGATGAGAAAAATCCTGAAATGACTAAAAAATGTTTACGTTGGACCGCTCGGTTAGCACAAGCATTGGGAACTGAGTGGATCGCATTGGAAATTTTAGAAGATCTGTCTGAGCATTCCGAGTCAGAAAACGCAAAATTAGCAACGAAATTAGGCGGTGAAGTGGTCACTTTAGAAAGTGATAATCAAAGAGATACGATCATCCAGTATGTAAAAATGCGCGGTGTTACGGATCTTGTGATGGGGAAAGTCATCAATCGCTCTCGTTTTATCCGCTTATATCGTCCCGATTTAGAAGATGAGCTTGTTTCCTTCATCCCGGATGTGGACATCCATTTAGTGCCGTATCAGTCAAATAAGTATCTTTTAAATAAGTATGCAGTAAAGAAAAAAAATCTGAATACTGTTTTCACTTGGAAAGATTTTTATATGACTTTAGGCTTGTTGGCAATGGCAACCATTTTATCAGAGCTGGGATCTTATTTTCATATTGGTGATCAGAACCTGATATTGATCTACATTTTATTTGTATTATTGGTAGCTAGAGCCACAACAGGTTATTTATGGACTGCGATAGCATCGATCGCCAGTGTGTTGATGTTCAATTGGTTTTTTGTAGCACCGCTGTATTCGTTGACGGTCTATAAACAAGGTTACCCATTGACCCTCTTTTTTATGCTTTTGGTTGCTTTGTTAGTCAGCAATTTGATGATGCAGATCAAAAAACAGGCTTTCTATGCGATGAAACGTGAACATCAGTTGGAAATTTTATACGAGCTAAATAAAAAATACTTAGTGACTCATGACCAAAAAGAAATTCTAGCGACGACAGCTGACTATTTATCGAACATGCTCGATCGCGAAGTCGTGCTGTATGATGAACAAGAAGTCAAAGAACCAAATGGCGCACCGATCAAAGGACCGTTAAGAAGTTTGGAAGAATTGGCAGTCGCAAACTGGGTTTTTGTCAATCAAAAGCAAGCTGGCTATGGAACAGATACATTGATGGGGGCTAAAGCACTCTATCTGCCAGTATTATCAAATGGTGTAACCCTAGCTGTGATCGGCATTGAAAAAAGTAAAGAGAATCCGATCACGGATGAAATCATTAGTTTTTTGGAGCTGATCTCCACACAGTTGGCACTTGCCCTCGAACAAAATATCCTCACTTCAGAGCGTCAGCAAATCTTATTTGAAAGTGAAAAAGAACGGATGCGCGGCAATTTATTGCGGGCGATCTCACATGATCTGCGTACACCACTTACAGGAATTTCAGGATCAGTTGAAGCCATTCTTGCAGAAGATAAACGTACTTTACTACCTAAAGAAACGAAACAAAAGCTACTTATCGGGATCAAAGAGGATGCAGACTGGTTGATTCGTATGGTAGAAAATCTATTATCGATCACTCGTATCAATGAAGAAACTATGAAAGTCGCAAAACGTAAAGAAGCGATTGAAGAAGTCGTGGCTTCTGCGATACAGCGAATTAGAAAAAGCTATCCAACAAGTGAAATCAAGGTTTCTTTACCAGAAGAATTTATTTTAGTACCGATGGATTCTATTTTGATCGAACAAGTCCTTTTTAATTTGATGGAAAATGCTATTCGTCATTCTAACTGCCAATCAGCGATTTTTGTGACGGTCTCACTAGCTGAAAATGATGCTGTATTTGAAGTGGCAGATCAAGGACAGGGCTTGACTTCAGAACAGCTGAAAGGTCTATTCAGCGGAATGAACCAGCAAAGTACACCCGTCGATTCAAAAAATGGCATGGGCATCGGATTATCTATTGTAAAAACGATCATCTTAGCACATGATGGCACGCTGAAAGCTGGAAATCGACCGCAAGGGGGCGCATTCTTTAGTTTTACGCTTCCGCTGGAAAGAAAGGAGCAATTATAAATGGCAACGATTTTAATCATAGAAGATGACGATGTGATCGCAGAATTTATGGGTGCTGTTTTAGAAAAAGAAAAGCACACGATCTATATTGCACGCTCTGCTCTTGAAGGTTTGTCAACGTACCGAATGTGGCCCGTTGATTTGATTTTGCTGGACCTTGGCTTGCCGGATCAAGATGGGATGGACGTATTGAAAAGCATTCGGACAACCTCATCTATACCGATCATCATTATTTCAGCACGGGATCATGAAGATCATAAAGTTGAAGCGCTAGATTTAGGTGCTGACGACTATATCACTAAGCCTTTTGGGACACCTGAGCTTTTAGCAAGAATCAGAACAGCTTTGCGTCACGCAGCTGCTCATTCGAATACCCAAGAAATTAAACAAATCATAAATGGAGATTTATGTATCGATATTGAACATCATCAAGTGACAAAACGAGGACAAGTCATCCACTTGACGCCAAATGAATACAAGATCATCCAAGTCTTAGGCGAAAATATGGGGAAAGTCTTGACGCACACCTATATTTCTCAAAAAGTCTGGGGACCATACAGCAATGAAAGCCAGACACTAAGAGTCAACATGTCGAATATTCGTAAAAAGATCGAAGAAAATCCAGTAGAACCAGAATATATTTTAACTGAGATAGGGATCGGGTATCGAATGTTGGAGACGAAAAAAGCAGTCGATTAAAAGAATTAAAAAATTTAAGTCTTCAAAAAAAGGTTGATGACCTGAAATGAGAATCGAATGTTACTAGTCCAAACAGCAAAGTCTGAAAATCGCATGTTATAAAATAATGGAAAAAGCAACACAGAGCAGTCGATCGACTTGTTCGGTGTTGTTTTTTCAATATCCATCTAAAGTCTATCCGTTTATAGGTCTGAAGTACCATGACAAGCAAAGCAACTTAGTTCAAAATAGTAAGGGTAGCAGGAGGTTGTATGTAGAAAAAGGGAAGACTGAGACAGTCATCACTTGCTAAATCAAGCAGTAAGTCAAAAAAATGGAGGGATAAAATGTCTGTAATCGAAGCAAAAAACATAAAAAAAAGCTATGGACGAAACGAATCAAGATTTGATGCCTTAAAAGGTGTGGATCTATCAGTTAAAGAAGGAGAATCTGTAGCGATCATCGGAAAAAGCGGATCGGGGAAATCAACATTTATGCATATTCTGGCATTATTAGATAAACCAACTTCTGGTGAAATTTTATTAAATAATCAAAACGTAACAAGTATCAGTAAAAAACAATTAGATAAAACAAGGAATGAACAATTTGGTTTTGTCTTCCAGCAATTCTTCATGAATCCTAAAGATACCGTTTTAAACAATGTGATGCTGCCGCTGAAAATCGGTGGGATCTCCAGCAGTAAACGTAAACAAATGGCGCTTGAGGCACTTAAAGCCGTTGATTTAGAAGATAAAATCAATAACAAAGCCAATAATTTATCCGGAGGACAAAAACAACGTGTTTGTATTGCGCGTGCGTTAGTCAATAATCCAAAAATCATTTTTGCTGATGAACCAACAGGAAACCTGGATTCGGCAACAGGAGATAAAATCGAGCAGCTTTTATTCAATTTGAACAAAGAAAAAGGCATCACACTGATCATTGTAACGCATGACCCAGAACTTGCGGCCCGCTGTGATCGTCAGATCCATGTTCGTGACGGCTTGATCATAGGAGGAGATGAGTAGATGAAATTCAGCGATATTTTAAAATCAGCAAGTTCAAACTTAATGCGCAACAAAGGTCGGACGATTTTGACGATTGTTGCAATTTTTATTGGAGCCTTTACTATCTCATTGACGACTGGGGTCAATATCGGTGTCAATGATTATATCGATAAACAAGTCGGCAGTGTCGGCGGAGAAAACCAGATTTTTGTTCAGCCGAAGATGGAAATGAACATGGGCAATAGTGATGAGCCTACCAAATATGATCCAGATAAAAAGACCAGCACGATGTCTCAAATACAGGCAATGACAGAGAAAGATGTTGAAAAAATAAAAGAACTTAAAGGGATCGATTCAGTTGAGCCTATGAAATCTGCAACGATCGATTATATCGAAGGTACAAACGGTGAAAAATATGTATTTTCTGCAAGTTCAACGATGGAAGATATGAATATCGATCTGGAAACAGGCAAAACTGTTTCTCAAGACAGCACAGCATTTGAAATCAACTTAGCACCTGAATATGTGAAATCACTTGGCTTCATATCAAGTAAGGACGCAGTTGGTAAAACCGTGAAACTAGGAACGGCTCCGACGCTTGGCGGCGAAGAAAAAGTTGTTGAAGCAAAAATCGTTGGCGTTCGTAATACCAGTTTGATTCAAGGCGGTATGTCATTGATGAACCGCTCATTAGTGGATAAACTGGTTGAAATCAATGAAGAAGGTCTGCCGGAAAACATGCAAAACCAATATGGAATGGTCATTGCAGCTGCGGATAAAAACAGTACAAAAGAAGACATTACGGCAATCAAAGAACGTTTAGACAAAGCAGGCTACACAGGATCGACCGTGGAAGATGAAATCGGTATGATCAGAAATATCATCAATGCAATTACAGGAGTCTTAACAATGTTTGGGGCGATTGCATTATTAGCAGCAAGCTTTGGAATCATCAATACGTTGTACATGTCCGTTCAAGAGCGTACAAGAGAGATCGGATTGATGAAAGCAATGGGCTTAAGTAGTGGGAAAGTCTTTACGATCTTTAGTGTAGAAGCAGCATTGATCGGATTCTTAGGCTCAGTCCTAGGAATTTTAGGTGCAGTCGGTGTTGGTGCACTTGTGAACCAAATCGCGGCAGATTCATTCTTGGAAGCCTTGACTGGATTTACACTGATCCAATTTTCAGCAGGGTCTTCACTTGTGATTATCTTAGTGATCATGGCGATCGCTTTCTTAGCAGGAACATTACCAGCAAGAAGAGCGGCCAAATTAGATCCAATCGAATCTTTACGTTATGAATAAAAATAAATAGAAAATCGATTGACAAAGCAAAGATAACAGCTCATTTTGCTTTGTCTTTTTTTACTTTCTTTTAGTAAGCATATTAGTTACCTAAATAAACAAAAAGGAGTATACTAAGTTTACATTTTGTTGAAAAACGGAGGAACGATCATGAAAGCAGTAGTCATCAATCAATATGGCAGTAAGGATGTCTTAGAAGAACAAGAGGTTACCTTACCTGAATTAAAAGAACATCAGGTATTAGTAAAGGAATATGCAACGTCGATCAATCCGATCGACTGGAAACTTAGAGAAGGCTATTTGAAGCAAATGTTTGACTGGGAATTTCCCATTATTTTAGGCTGGGATGTTGCCGGTGTGATCACTGAAGTTGGAAGCCTTGTAACAGAGTGGAAAGTCGGCGATAAAGTTTTCGCTCGTCCTGAAACCACTCGTTTTGGAACCTATGCAGAAGAAACGATCGTCGATGATCATTTATTAGCAGCGATCCCTGAAAATATTAGCTTTGAAGAAGCTGCGGCTGTGCCATTAGCAGGGCTGACAGCTTGGCAAGCATTGTTTGATCATGGCGACCTTAAAAAAGGTGAAAAAGTCTTGATCCATGCAGGTGCAGGCGGTGTTGGAACCTATGCGATCCAATTAGCAAAAGATGCTGGAGCCTATGTTATTACAACAGCCAGTGAGAAAAATCATGAGCTATTGCAAAAATTAGGCGCAGATGAAGTGATCGATTATCATACAACAGATTTTACAGATGTTTTATCGGATATCGATTTAGTGTTTGACACAATGGGCGGAGACGTTCAAAAAAATAGTTTCAAGGTCTTAAAAGCTGATACAGGACGCTTGATTTCGATCGTCGGAATCGTAGATGAGGAGCTTGCTAAAGAAAAAAATATTCGAGCGGAAGGGATTTGGCTGCAGCCGGATGGTAAGCAGTTGAGCCAAATTGCTGATTTAATGGCAAAAGGGAAAGTGACTTCTGTTATTGGAGAGTTTTTCCCCTTCTCAAGACAAGGGGTCTATGATGCTCATGCGTTGAGTGAAACCCATCATGCTGTCGGAAAAATCGTGATAAAAATGGATGAATAAAAAAATCAGAGGCTGAGCTCTCTGTCATTAGACGATCAAAAGGAAACCGTTCCTGCTGATAGCTTAAGACAGAGCCCAGGCTCTTTTTTTAAGGAGTTGGATTAGCAAAGTGCTCGAGTATACTTTTTAAAACAAACTTTTCCACATTTAAATAGTTCTTCTTTTTAGGACGACAAACAGTGACCTTCCAAGAAAGCGGATTTTGAATGCGGACTGCTTTATAATCGCGTTCCTGAATAAAATCCTTGACTGGCGCGGGTAAAATGGTCAAAAACGCTGTATTAAAGGTCATCTTCAATAGTAAATCCCAAGCACCAGACTGAATTTTTATCATCGGTTTTAAGTTCAGCTTATCAAAATAACTCATGACCAAATGATGGATCATAAAAGTATCGTTGAATAATGCCAACGGCTCCTTTGCCAATTGTTCCCAAGTGATCCATTCTTTTTTAGCGTAGGCATTGTTGATGCTCATAAATGCATACAGCTCATCTTCCACCAGTGTATGTTCCTCAATATTCACTAATTCTGTCGGCTGTAGTAAAATAGCCAAATCAATTTCATTGACTAACAACATTTTTTTAAGTTCATACGCACCTTCTTCGACAATATTTATTCTTATTTCTGGGTGTTCTAGGATAAACTGAGATAAAAAATTCGCAAAAACCAGAGAAAGAATCAATGGTGGGATTCCGATCGTGATACTGCCAGTCAAAAACTGATTTTTTTCCTCGAGCTGTTTCATCATTTCTTCGTAAGAAGCAATCACTTCAATTGCTTGTTCGTAAAATGTTTCACCAACAGCGGTTAAAGCGGAGAGTTTTCCCTGTTTGCGTATAAACAACTCAATATTTTCTTCCTCTTCAAATGTTTTGATCATCTTACTCAATGCTGGTTGAGAAAGGTGCATTTTTTTTGCCGCAGCAGATAAATTATTATCGGAATCAACGATCGTCACAAAATATTTTAATTGCTTGATATCCAAATGATTCCCCTCCTTTAGTAAATATTTCTTCCTATAAACTATTCTATACCTATAACTTTAACATATAGGTCTTATGAAAATAAAGTCTTAGACGAAAAAAATAAGCATTGATATTATTAGTATATAAGGAAATGCAACCGTTTTAATCATAAGTGGTGGAGGATGTTATGAAAAGGATAGATAAAAAAGAATTAATGAATTTAATTCATACAGGAGAGACGGTCATGATTGGCGGCTTCATGTCAGTTGGGATTCCTGAGACAGCGATTCAGGTACTTGCTCAAAGTGAAGTGGAAAACTTGACGATCATCAGTAATGACACAGGTGTCTCTGTTGGAGAGGATAAAAGTAGATTAGGGATCGGTCGTCTGTTGTTAGAACATAAGGTGCGAAAAGTTATTGCATCACATATTGGGATGAATGCTGAAACAGGGCGCCAGATGATCAATGAAGAAATCGAGGTAGAGCTGGTTCCCCAGGGAACGCTGGCAGAAAAAATCCATGCCGGTGGTGCCGGCTTGGGCGGCTTTTTGACACCAACTGGGCTTGGGACAGTAGTTGCTCAGGGAAAAGAAATCCTCTCGATTGCTGATAAAGAGTATCTTCTAGAAACACCATTGATAGCAGATGTTGCCCTTATTAAGGCACATAAGGCTGATACTTTAGGCAATCTTGTTTATCAAAAAGCCGCTCGGAATTTCAATCCGGTTATGGCGCTGGCTGCGAAAACGGTGATCGTTGAAGTGGATGAGCTGGTAGAAGCAGGAGCGCTTGATCCAGAAGAAATCGTGACACCATTTGTGGTTGTCGATAAAATTTTGGTGAAGGAGAAAAGCGATGCAGTTGAAAGATAAAATCACAAGACGAGTAGCGAAAGAATTAAAAGATGGGGATGTTGTCAATTTAGGAATCGGCATGCCGACATTGGTGGCAAATTATATCGATCCGACGATCACAGTTTTTTTACAGTCTGAAAATGGCGTTGTCGGCATCGATAAACCGCTAGAACAGCAAATCGATCCGACGTTAGTCAATGCCGGCGGCGCACCAGCTGGAATCATCAAAGGCGGCGCATTTATCGATAGTTTGACTTCCTTTTCTCTGATCCGAGGCGGACATATCGATATCACTGTTTTAGGCGGTTTGCAAGTGGATCAAAAAGGTAATTTGGCAAATTGGATGATTCCTGGCAAATTAGTTCCCGGTATGGGAGGAGCAATGGATCTTGTCGCTGGAGCAAAAAAAGTGATCATTGCGATGGAACATATGACTAAAAAAAAGGAACCTAAAATTTTAAAGGAATGCACATTGCCGTTAACGGCAAGTGGCGCCGTTTCAATGATCGTGACAGAATTAGCAGTATTTGAATTTATTGAAAATCGATTAACGCTTATCGAAATTTGTGAAGGAAGTAATTTAGAAGAAATCAAAGCAGCAACAGAAGCTGAATTTGATATTCTTCCAGAATTGTTAAGCTAAAGGAGAGAGCAATATGAAAGAAGTAGTGGTTGTATCAGCAATGAGAACGCCGATCGGAACGTTTGGTGGCACTTTAGCATCGTTTTCCGCCGTTGATTTGGGAGTGAAAGCTGTTGAGGGTCTTATTGCCAAAACCGATTTACCCAAAGAGATGATCGAAGAAGTCATCATTGGAAATGTCCTGTCTGCTGGAAAAGGTCAAAATATTGCAAGACAAATTGCAGTAAACGCAGGTCTGCCATTTTCAGTCCCAGCCTCAACTGTGGGCAATGTTTGCGGATCTGGTATGAAAGCTGTGATCAACGGAGCACAGGCAATTTTGTGTGGCGATCGCGATGTTGTTTTGGTTGGCGGTACGGAAAGTATGAGTCAGGCTGGATATGTTTCGGCTGATAGTCGTTGGGGTATGAGAATGGGACATAGTCAGCTGACGGATACGATTTTATCTGATGGCTTGACGGATGCTTTTTCTGGCATTCATATGGGAATCACAGCAGAGAATCTAGCGGAGCGATTCAATATCAGCCGTGAAGAGCAGGATGCTTTTGCACTGAATAGTCAGAGGAAAGCGTTACAGGCGATCGAAAATCATTTATTTGATGAACAAATCGTCCCAATCACGATCCAGCAAAAGAAGAAACCTTCTTTTGACATGACGACAGATGAAGGACCGCGTGCAGGGTTATCCCTTGAAAAGTTAGGCAGCTTGAAGGCAGTTTTCAAAGAAGCAGGAACAGTTACAGCCGGTAACGCTTCTGGGATCAATGATGGTGCGGCAATGATGATATTAATGAGTAAAGAAAAAGCTGAGGAGCTTGGTATATCTTATATGGCAACGATCAAAAGCTATGCATTTGAAGGAGTGGCTCCTGATATTATGGGTTACGGGCCCGTTGTTTCAACGAGAAAGGCTCTTGAGAAAGCGGACATGCAGGTCGAAGATCTTGATTTAGTAGAATCAAATGAAGCTTTTGCGGCACAATCGCTTACCGTTTCTGCTGAACTTGGCCTAGATTTAGACAAGACAAATATCTACGGCGGAGCTATTGCCTTAGGTCATCCGATCGGCGCTTCTGGTGCTCGGATTTTAACGACCTTATTATATGGCTTAGAAGCTACTAAAGCTAAAACTGGCTTAGCTACATTGTGTGTCGGCGGCGGTATGGGTGTATCAGTAATTGTTGAACGGAAGGAGTCTAACTAATGGAAATTTTAGCGATTGTAGGAGTTATTTTTGCAACTGGACTGATCATCTATTTATCACTGAAAGGAATCAATATTCTAGTGATTTCGCCACTTTGTGCGCTGCTTGTCATGCTGACCAATCAGATGCCGATTTTAGATAGTTTGTTAAAAGGTCCTAATTCGTATATGGGTGGACTGTCAGGCTTTGTATCATCGTTCTTTATCATCTTTTTGCTAGGCTCGGTCTTAGCAAAATACATTGAAGAAAGCGGTGCAGCAAACTCGATTGCTAATGGTATTTTAAAACTGACAGGAACGGAAAAACCTTACTCTGTTTTAGTCGCGATTTTTCTAATGAGTCTTTTATTGACTTATGGTGGTGTCAGCTTGTTCGTTGTCTTATTTGCGGTTGTCCCTCTAGCGAGAAATTTGTTTGAAAAATTGAACATTCCTTGGCGATTGATCATTACGCCTTATTTTTTAGGAGTTGCAACAGTGACGATGACGATGATGCCGGGAACACCAGCTATTCAAAATGTTATTCCTACAATGACCTTGGGCACGACATTGACAGCTGCCCCGCTGCTTGGGATCGTTGCTTCGATCGTGGTGACGATCTGGGGTTTATGGTGCATGAAAAGAGAGCTTAAAACAGCCTTGAACAATGGTGAAACGTTCGATCAAAAGTATGCTAAAAAAGAAGATGTCAAAGAAGCAGGAAAACAGCCGAGCTTAATCGTGAGTCTGCTTCCTTTGGTGACCTTGATCATTATTATCTTCGTTGGCAGCTTTTTAAAAGTCAGCAATATCATCATTCCTGCGTTGACTGTCTCGATCGTTCTTTCAGCAATCGTGTTGCATCCTTATATTGAAAGTCATAAACAAGTGCTGAACTTAGGAGCGACAGGAGCGATTTCGCCAACGATTTTTTCTGCTTCGGCAGTTGGCTTCGGTTCAGTCGTTGCTTCAGCAGCAGGCTTTCAAACGATTTTAGCGGGAATTCAAAGTATTCCAGGAAATCCATTGATCAGTTTATCGATTTTGACAGGAGCGATGGCAGGTGTGACTGGTTCATCTTCTGGTGCACTAGGAATCGTGATGAACAATTTTGTTCAGCCTTACGTCGATATGGGGATTGATCCGGCTGTGATCCATCGAATGTCAGCGATTGCTTCTGGCGTATTGACCTGTTTACCACAATGTGGAGCACTTTTATCCATGTATGCTTTAACAGGATTGACACATAAGGAAACATACAAAAATTTATTCATTTCTGTTGTAGTAGGTAGTTTTATTGCGTTTATAGCAGCCTTGCTTTTAGCTGTTTTATTTTAAAGAGAATACATTATTTAGGAGGAAAGAACTATGAAATTTGTCGACTTGAGTACAACGATTGAGAGTGGTTTGCCGTCTGATCCTGTTGGAATGATCCCGGAGATCAAGTATAAAGATCACAAGGACAGTATCGAGTATATGTTAAGCTTTTTTGGAACGGCTACGCCTGAAGATTTACCAGACGGTTTAGCTTGGGCTTTGGAAGATGTGACATTGACTACTCATGCAGGCACACATTTAGATGCACCATATCATTATCATCCAACAATGAATAACGGTGAACGTGCATGGACGATCGATGAGGTACCGTTAGAGTGGTGTTATGGCGACGGTGTAGTCGTTGATTTTACACATAAACCAGATGGTTCGGCTGCGACGATCGAAGATTTTGAAAAAGAGTTTAAACGTTTGGACTATACTTTGAAACCAGGCGATATCGTGTTGGTAAATACAGGAGCCTCTAAAAAATGGGGGTCGATCGAGTATCTATCAGCTGGTTGCGGAATGGGCAGAGAGGTCACGTTATGGCTGATCAATCAAGGCATTCATGTGATGGGAACAGATGCGTGGAGCTGGGATCGCCCGCTGAAAATCGTCGGTAAAGAGTTTGATGAAACGGGTGACAAGAGTATTATTTGGGAAGGACATTTTGCTGGGATCGAAAAAGCGTATTGTCATATCGAAAAATTGGCAAATCTGGATCAAGTCCCTGCGACAGGTTTTAAATTCAGTTGTTTCCCTGTAAAATTAAAAGCAGCAAGCGGCGGCTGGATTAGAGCTGTTGCTATGATCGACGAATAGAAAGGTTTGAGAAAAGTGAACAATAAAGTAATTATTACGGTTGCGACGACAGGCGGGTATACAACAAAAGAGCATAATCCCAATGTCCCTTTAACACCAGTTGAGATCGCTGATGAGGTTTACAAATGTTATCAAGCAGGTGCGGCGATCGCTCATATCCATGTGAGAGATGAAGCTGGAAATCCAACGATGGATTTCGAGAAATTTAAAGAAACTGTAGCATTGATCCGAGCGAAATGTGATATCGTCATCAATATCACAACCTCTGGCGGTACAGGATTCAATGATGAGGAACGGATGAAGCCTTTCGTTGAGTTGTTACCAGAAATTGCCAGCTATGATTGCGGTACAATGAATTGGCAGCATACGACAGTATTTGAAAACAATCCTATGTTTTTAGAAAAATTAGGTAAAAAAATGCAGGAAGTCAATGTCAAACCAGAGATCGAAGTCTTTGATCCAGGAATGCTGTATAACGCATTATACTATGCTAAAAAAGGGATTTTAAAAGAGCCGTTACATTTTCAATTCGTATTAGGAGCGCCAGGTGGTATTGCGGCAACGGTTGAAAATTTAGTCTATCTAAAAAGCTTACTTCCAGAAAATGCGACATGGAGCGCTTTTGGAATCGGTAAAGAAAGCACGCCTATCCTGATGACGACATTGGCGCTTGGCGGTCATGTTCGTGTTGGAATGGAGGACAATAGCTATCTGTTTAAAGGTCAGTTGGCCGAATCGAACGTTGATTTTGTCGAACGGTCAAAAACCTTGATCAAAGAATTAGGGAAAGAACCAGCGACACCGGAAGAAGCGAGAGCTATCCTAGGACTTACGAAAAAAGTATAGCCAGAAGAGGCTGAGACAAAAGTGTTTAGCTCCGAGAACCAAGTAGGTACTGTGCAAGACTGTTTATCTGCGACGAGTCTTTGACGAGAAAGCATCAACTCATTCTTCGTTGTGTTTTACAGCAATTTCAGCTTATTTCCGAAGCCTTCAAATTTTAGTGCTTTAGCACTTAGAATGTTGCTAGCTTGACTTTGTTCTTTGAACAATAGTGAAACTGTATGCGTTAGCTGATGTGATCGAAGCGTATCGTAGCAGCTGCTTTTTTCTCGCCGTTTATTCAAATTTAGAGAGCGAAACAAAACTGATTTTTAGTTTTGTTTCGCTCTCTTTAACCGTTCTGTTTTTTTGCTCTATGGCGAATAAGTTCAATCAAACCAGGTAATTCTTGTTCAATATAAGTCTGATTCAATGCATATTTTTTAGTGGTGCCTACTTTGTTTTCACAAATCAACTGGGCATCTTTCAACAATTTTACATGATGGGAAAGTGTAGATTTGACAATATTGTACGTTTCCGAGGTAATTCGTTTCTCGCCATCCATCAGTAAACAAGTCAAAATATTCAAGCGGATCGGATCACTAACGGCCTGAAGAGCGAGTAAAACAGGGTCATTTTTATTAGAATCATATTTATTATTCATAGCATGAGTATATCACAAACGTTCTACTTTACATATTACTTAGACCATGCTATATTTTTGTAGTTCGATTGTTTTCGAACTAAAAATGAAATGAGGGATATTATGTCAAACACATATAAAGAAAATGACTTTTCAACGATTTTAAAAGGCAGAAGATCTGTTCGTAACTATGATCCAACTGTTAAAATCAGCAAAGAAGAAATGGAGCAAATCATCAATGATACTGTTACAGCACCATCGTCGATCAACATGCAGCCGTGGCGTTTTGTTGTAGTGAGCAGTGATGAAGGGAAAGAAACCTTGGCTCCATTAGTTCATTTCAATAAACTGCAAAATGAAACATCAGCGGCAATGGTCGTGATTTTTGGTGACCTGGATAATTTTGCACAGGCAGAAAAAATTTATGGTACAGCGGTTGAACAAAATCTGATGCCTCAAGATGTCAAAGAACGACAACTAGAAATGTTTAGTCCGTTGATGGAAAAAATGCCTTTGGATGTGAAAAAAGAAACGGTTTTGATCGATGGTTCATTAGCTGCTATGAATTTGATGCTTGTGGCGCGTGCGTATGGCTATGATACGAATCCGATCGGCGGCTTTGACCGTGAAAAAATCACTGAAGCATTAAAGTTGGACCCAGAACAATACTATCCTATAATGATCGTATCGATCGGAAAAGCCAAAGAAGCAGGCTATCCTTCTTATCGTTTACCAGCAGAAGATATTACTTTTTGGAGATAGGAGAAACCTACAATGCAGATGATTCCTTTAGTTTTAGCAGTGATTGTTGCACTTGAACATTATTACATTTTGTATTTAGAGATGTTTCAGACAACGTCAACAAAAGCGCAACAGGCCTTTGGTCTAGATAAAGAATTTTTATCAGATGAACGCGTACAGACCTTATTTAAGAATCAAGGATTGTATAATGGCTTTTTAGCGACGGGTATTTTATGGGGCGCATTTTTCGCGTCCAATTCTTGGGCAGTCGTAACCTTTTTTATTAGCTGTGTAGTGGTGGCAGCTGTATATGGCGGACTTACCTCGTCAAAATCAATTCTTTTAAAACAAGGTGTGCCGGCAATTATTACGTTAGTGACGTTGATTATATTTAGATAGAAAAGACAAAAAGCTTGCAACAAGGATCGTATGGTTGCAGGCTTTTCTTTTCATTTTTAAAAAAACTTATAAAAAGTAAGTCAAAAAGCTTTACTTACTTTTGGTAAGTATGTATACTATGTAAGTAATCTAAAAACTATTTGAAATCGAAAAGGAGAAATACCCATGACAGAATTTATTCAAGCATTAAAAAAACGCCGTTCAATCTACGCTTTAGGAACAAATGTAACAAAATCAAATGAAGAAATTGAAGCTTTAGTAAAAGAAGTAGTAAGAGAAAGTCCATCTTCATTCAACTCACAAACACAACGTGTTGTTTTCTTATTCGGAGATGCACATAAAAAATTATGGTCAATCACTGAAGAAGCATTGAAACCTCTAACACCAGCAGAAGCTTTCCCAAATACTCAAGCAAAATTACAAAGCTTTGCAGCAGGTAAAGGAACGATTTTATTCTTCGAAGATCAAGACGTAGTGAAATCTTTACAAGAGCAATTTGAATTATATGCAGAAAACTTCCCTGTTTGGTCAGAACAAGCAAGTGGTTTAACTCAAGCGAACGTTTGGACTGCATTAGCACAAGAAAACATTGGTGCAAACCTACAACATTATAACCCAGTAATCGATGAAGCTGTTGCTAAAGAATGGTCAATCCCAAGCAACTGGAAATTAAGAGGACAATTAGTCTTCGGTTCAATCGAAGAAGCGGCTGGCTCAAAAGAATATATGGAAGATAGCGCTCGCTTTAAAACATTCGGTTAAAAGAAAATAGGTCATGCTGGAAGAAAGAAGGGATCACGATGTTTCAATTACCTGCTGAAACATATCCAAGTCAAGTTGTTTTAAAAGTAAAAAATCTAGAGAAAATGGTTGCGTTTTATACTGAGATCGTTGGACTGATGCTTGTTAAGTCAGAAGCACAAATGGCTTTTCTAAGTGCACAGGGAACGCCTGAAAAAATTATTTTAGTATTAAAACAACTACCGGAACCTCAAAAAGAGATGAATACGGCAGGGTTGTATCACATCGCCTTCTTGCTTCCGACGAGAAAAGATCTAGGCAACACGTTACTGTGGTTGCTGCAAAATAATATCGAAATCGGTGCTGGCGAGCATGGCTATAGCGAAGCACTCTATTTCTCAGATCCAGAAGGAAATGGAATCGAAATTTATCGCGATCGTCCAATGGAAGACTGGGATATCAGAGAAAACGGTGAAATTGTCGGTATAACAGAAGAACTTGATGCAGATGGGATTATCTCAGAGGCTGATAGAACTTGGCTAGGTCTGCCTTCAGGCTCGAAAATCGGGCATATCCATTTAAGTGTCTCTGACATAGAAGAGTCAGGCATGTTTATGGAGAAAATCGGTTTTTCGCTAAAATACAATTTTGGGCGTCAGGCGAAGTTTTTCGCCGCTGGCAATTACCATCATCATATTGGGATGAACGTCTGGGAGAGCCGTAATCTGCCGAAAATGCAGCCGGAGCAATTTGGTTTAGAATCCTATGCGTTCATATTGCCGAACAAAGAAGCTTCCGATCAATTGCAAAAGCACTTGCAGGAAGAAGCGGTTTCGTATGAAGTGAAGGAAAATACTGTGACTGTTTCAGATCCAAATGGGACAGCATTGATATTCACGTATAAGTAAGCTCATTTCAAAAACTAAGTAAAAACAGGACAACGAACCATACTCTATGAGTGATCAAAGAGTGTGTCTCGTTGTCTTGTTTTTTGCTTTAAGTTAAATTTACTATTGAGTCAGGATAAACTGAAAGGTAAGATAGAAGATGACAAGAGTAGAAATAGGATTGGAGTGTAGAAAAAGTGAACCCGATTTTAGCAACAGAATCTCTTTTTTATGAAGCTGACCAACAAATGATTCTTCAGGATATCACGATCACAATCGACTCAGCAAGTCATGTGACGATCACTGGACCTTCCGGCAGTGGAAAAAGTACCTTATTAAAACTATTAGCATCGTTACTAACGCCGACAAAAGGGAAAATTATGTTTGAAGGAACCGATAGCTTGGCTGTACCAGTGGAAGAATATCGGATGGCCGTTTCTTATTGTTTTCAACAGCCATCATTGTTTGGTGATACGGTAAAGGATAATTTTTTATTTCCTTATCAAATTCGCAAGAAATCATTTGATGACCAGCATGCGATAGAGCTTTTGGATGATATGCAGTTGAAACCAGATTATTTGAATAAACCGATCAACGAATTATCGGGAGGCGAAAAACAACGTGTGGCCTTGATTCGAAATGTCCTCTTTTTACCTAAGGTTCTATTGCTTGATGAAGTTACTGCGGGGCTTGATCAACAAAGCAAAGAGATCGTCAATCAATGGTTAGCGGCATTAAATCGCGAGAAAAAAGTGACGTTGATCCGAGTGACCCATGATACTCAAGAAATTGCGGGTGCACAAAAGCTGATTCAATTAAAAGACAGGCAGGTGATAGCTGATGAATCTCGCAGTAAATAATTTATCGCTGACATTAGCGGCAGTGCTTGTGCTTGTTTCGATCGTTATTAGCTACAAAGAAAAACTTGGATTTACCAAAGATATTTTAATCAGTGTGTTTCGAGCAATCATCCAGCTAGTGCTTGTCGGTTATTTACTTAAATATATTTTTCAAGTCAATAATGTTTTTTTGACGTTGGCAATGACCGCAATTATTATTATAAATGCTTCTTTAAATGCGAAAAAGCGTAATAACCAGTTGGAAAATGGCTTTTTGATCTCGTTCATTGCAATTGCTGCCAGTACGATCATAACGATCGGTGTCTTGATTTTATCTGGTGCGATCCGTTTTATTCCTTCTCAAATCGTACCGATCAGCGGCATGATCGCCAGTAACTCGATGATTGCGATCGGGTTGTGTTATAGAAGCTTAGATCGACTTTTTCATGATCAAAGACAAGCCGTTTTAGAAAAGCTTGCACTAGGTGCTTCGATCAAATTAGCATCTATTACGATCGTCAAAGAAAGTATCCGTACGGGGATGGCACCGACGATCGATTCAGCTAAAACAGTGGGAATCGTTAGTTTACCTGGAATGATGTCAGGTTTGATTTTTGCCGGAGTCGATCCAGTACATGCGATCAAATATCAAATCATGGTAACCTTTATGCTGCTATCTGCAACAAGTATTGGTTCAGTGATTGCAACTTATCTGGCGTATAAAGAGTATTATAATGAGCGAAAACAATTGATCGTTTAAATAGGACATGGATTTTTGAGTGTGAAGCAAATGTTTTTATACAGATGCTCCACACTTTTTTTGAATGACTTTTAATTTAAAAGTCTAGACATTTACGGGTTTTCCCTTTATAATATAACTGAACGATCGATTAATTATCTAAGGAAAGCAGGTAAATTCATGGTAAAAACATTTAAAGATGACTTTTGGTGGGGCGCAGCAACATCTGGGCCTCAAAGTGAAGGAAGATTCAATAAAAAACATGCTAACATGTTTGACCACTGGTATGAAATTGAACCGCAAGATTTCTATGATCAAGTAGGACCAGATGTCACTTCAAATTTCTATAATAGCTTTAAAGAAGATATCGCATTGATGAAAAAAATCGGATTGAATAGTGTGCGGACGTCGATCCAGTGGACTCGTTTGATCGATGATTTTGAAACAGGAAGTGTTGATGAAGATGCTGTCCGTTTTTACAATGAAGTCATCGATGAATTTATCGCGGCGGGGATTCGTCCCGTGATGAATCTACATCATTTTGATTTACCTGTAGAGCTTTTTCATAAATACGGCGGTTGGGAATCAAAACATGTCGTTGATCTATATGTTAAATTTGCTGAAAAATGTTTTGAATTATTCGGTGATCGTGTGAAGGACTGGTTCACCCATAACGAACCAATCGTAGTAGTAGAAGGTGAATACCTATATCAATTCCATTATCCAAAAATCGTTGATGGTAAAAAAGCAGTCCAAGTGGCGTATAATTTAAATTTAGCTTCTGCAAAAGCGGTTCAAGCATTTAGAAAAATGGGTCTTCAAAACGACGGAGGAAGAATCGGGATCATTCTGAATCTAACACCGACGTATCCAAGGTCAGAAAGTGCGGAAGATTTAGCAGCAGCTAATATTGCAGAGTTGTTTAATAATCGGATGTTTTTAGATACCGCAGTTCTTGGAGAATTTCCGGAAGAATTGGTTGAACTGTTGCGAAAAGATGGCGTTCTATGGGAAAGTACACCAGAAGAGTTAGCACTCATCAAAGAAAATACGATCGATGTGCTAGGGGTTAATTTCTATCATCCAAATCGGGTCAAAGCTCCAGATGTTGCATCAAATAGTGTTGGTGCTTGGTTGCCAAATCGCTATTTTGATGAATACAATATGCCTGGACGTCGCATGAATATCGACCGCGGTTGGGAAATTTATCCGAAAGCATTGTATGATATCGCGATCAATATTCGGGATAACTATAATAATATTCCTTGGTTTGTCTCTGAAAATGGGATGGGGATTTCAGGCGAAGAACGTTTTATGGATGAATCAGGCGTTGTTCAAGATGGTTACCGAATCGACTTTATCCGTGAGCATTTAGAATGGGTTCATCAAGGAATCGAAGAAGGATCAAATTGTTTTGGCTATCATTTATGGACGCCGATCGATTGTTGGTCATGGGCAAATGCCTATAAAAACCGCTATGGTTTTATTTCTACAAACATCCATACACAAATCAAAACCATCAAAAAATCAGGTCATTGGTTTAAACAAGTTGCTGAAACAAACAGCTTAAGCGATTAAAGAATAAAAGCGTAATGAGAAAATACTAGCATTTTCTCATTACGCTTTTTAATTATAATCTACATTTAAAATAGAATACCCACGCTGATCATATCGATTTCGACTGCAAGAGAACTCGATCGGTCGTCCATTTTTTAGATAAACGACTTGCTGTACTTCAAGAACTGGATCGTCTATTTTACAATTCAAATAATTTTGGTCATACTCATCAGATTTGCTGGCCTGAATATTTCGATAAGCCCCGGCAAAGTTTAAGGATAATTCTTTCTTAACATAAGTGTAGATCGATTTTTTTAAGATATCTGTTGTTAAGCCAGGAACTAAGTCACATGGCATATAAGTATGTTCTAAAATAAATGGTTCGTTTTCAAGAATACGTAAACGGATGATTTTATAGACAGGCTGTTCAGCAGAAATCGCTAAACGTTCTTGTACTTCTTTGGTTGGAAATTCAACTTCAAATAGAATCACACGACTTTTGAGGTCTTTATGGCGTTCATCCATCTGCTTACTCAGACCACCGTATTCATTTGCAGGAGAAGTGTCTTTATCCCAAAATGAGCGATTCAATACTTTCGTTCCAGAACCTCTTTGAGAATACAGCAAGCCCTCCATCACTAAAATACCGATGGCTTTTTTGACAGTCATACGACTGACATTGAACTCCTTGACTAAATCTGTTTGATTCGGTAAAAGAGTGTCCGCTTCGTAGACATTATTTTTGATTCTTTCGCGTATTGTATCTGCAATTTCTTCATATTTTGGTTTCATTATTTTCACGACCTCCTAACTTGTATTGTACCCGATTATCAATGTATAGACAATTGTAATAAAATGAAACTAAATCGATTTGTTTGAATGATGTGCAAAAAAAATTATATAAATCCTTGACAATAAAAACATGAATTGCTATAGTATCGAATGTCTAAATCGTAATTATTACGTTTTGGTTTGCGCAAATCGAAATAAGACAAAAAAGCAAAAGCATTCATTCTAGAATTAAGGGGAAAATAAATGAAAAAAAAGCTAAAAACAATCATTTGGAGCGTCCTTTTTTTAGTAGGGATTTTAACGGCATGTACGACTCCTAACGTTCAAGATAAAACTGAGAACAAGGATAAGGAGCTTACGATCGTAACTTCTTTTTATCCTATGTATGAATTTACAAGAAATATCGTTGGCGCTGCTGGAGACGTTTCGCTGATGATTCCAGCAGGAACAGAGGCACATGATTATGAACCCTCCGCCAAAGAAATTGCTAAGCTACAAGATGCCGATGCGTTTATTTATCTTAGTGAGTACATGGAAACCTGGGTTCCAAAAACAGAGAAATCTTTAAAAAATGTCAATAGTATCAAAGCTACTGAAGGAATGCTCTTACTTCCGGGGACAGAAGATCATGAGCACGGAGCACAAGAAAGCCATGACGGACATTCTCACGATTATGATCCTCATATTTGGCTGAGTCCATATCGTGCAATCCAGGCAGTAGAAAAAATCAGAGATGGTTTGATTGAACAGTTTCCAGAACAAACGACTGTTTTTAATAAGAATGCTGCTGCATACATTTCAGAACTAACAGCCCTTCATCAAGACTTTGAAGAAAAGCTATCAGCAGCGAAACAGAAAAATTTTATCACTCAACATACAGCTTTTTCATACTTGGCACTGGATTATGGATTAAAACAATTACCGATTGCAGGGATTTCGCCGGATCAAGAACCACAGCCTTCAAGGCTAGCAGAATTAAAAAAAATAGTCGATGAAACAGGTATCAAATATATTTATTTTGAAGAAAATGCTAATGACCGTGTCGCAAAAACATTGGCGAGTGAAGCAAATGTAGACCTTCTCGTACTCAATCCGCTTGAGGGATTGACGCAAAAAGATATGGATGCGGGCAAAACCTACATCAGTGTAATGAAGGAAAATTTAAGCGCATTAACAAAGTCAACTGACACAACGCCTAAAAAGGAACTGACTGCTTCTGCTACAGAGAAAACGGTCTATAATGGCTATTTTGAAGATGAACAAGTGAAAGATCGTGAACTGTCAGACTATGCTGGGAACTGGCAATCTGTTTATCCCTATTTAGAAGAAGGAACCTTTGATCAGGTTTTTGATTATAAAGCAAAATTGACTCAAAAAATGTCTGCCTCAGAATACAAAGAGTATTATCGCAATGGCTACCAAACAGATGTAGATCAAATCGGCATTACTGAAAATACAATGACGTTTGTGGTAGGCAAGAAAGAATATAAAGCGAATTATACTTATGCTGGAAAGCAAATTTTGACCTATGAAGCAGGAAATCGCGGAGTACGCTTTCTATTTGAAACCACTGAAGATACACCTTACAAATATGTCCAATTTTCTGATCATGGAATAGCACCGAACAAAGCGGCACATTTCCATATCTATTTTGGCAATGACAGTCAAGAAAATCTGCTGGAGCAAATGGACAATTGGCCGACCTACTATCCTGAGACGATGACAGGATTTGAAATAGCACAAGAAATGCTAGCTCATTGAGCTTAACTATAAAATAGAAAAGTGAGAGCGAGACAAAACTAAATATCAGTTTTGTTTCGCTCTCTAAAAAGGAATAAACGGCAAGACAAAAGCAGCTAACACATACAGTTTCACTATTGTTCAAAGAACAAAGTGAAGCTAGCAACATTCTAAGTGCTAAAGCACTTAGAATGTTGCAGGCTTATTTCTCGGAGCTAAGCACTTTTGTCTCAGCTTCACTTTGTGATCATAGGAATAAATTAGCTTAATTTCTCTTTATCTAAAATACGTAGGAATGGATACCAGATAAGACCTACGAGAACCATATCGACTAATTGTAAGATACCTCCTAAAATAGAGTTTGTAGCAAGCATCCCGCTAAAGAAGATCGGTACAGTCCAAGGAACAGAAACCCCCGTTGGCGGTGGCACGATACCTGCTGCCATGATCAGATAGTTAAAGACTGTGACGATCAAAGGTGCAATGACCCATGGAATCAAAATCGTTGCATTCAATACGATCGGTAAGCCGAAAATAGCGGGTTCATTGACGTTGAAAATCCCAGGAGCTAAACTTAATCGTCCGATATCACGGTATTGTTTTTTCTTCATGATAAATGCCATGATCAATACAACCGCTAAAGTCATACCAGAACCTCCAAGTCCCACAGTGAAGGTCTCCATAAATGGTTTGGTAATGATATGAGGTAGATATTGTCCTGCTTTATATGCTTCTAAGTTATCTAACATCAATGTATTCCAAATCGGGTCCATCACAGAGTTGACGATGATTTGGCCATGTAAACCAAAGAACCATAAGAATTGAACGAAGAATAACGCGATCAATGTTGCTGGTAAGCTGCTGCCTAGACCAACAAGTGGTTTTTGGATGATTTCATACACAACATCATGAAGATTTGTATTAAATAGACCAGTCACAGCGGCATTTAGGAATAAGAAAACAGAAAGAGTTAAAATAGCCGGAATCAATGCGGCAAAAGATTTTGCAACTGCAGGCGGAACTCCATCTGGCATTTTGATTTGCCAGCCTTTTTTAGTGATCCGACAATAGATTTCAGCGGCTAAAAATGCTGCGATCATCCCAATAAACATACCTTTAGCGCCTAAACGGTCTAAAGATAACACACCAGAAACTTCGACACCTTCAGCGGTTGTCATCATAAAAGGCGTCAATAATAGGAAGCTTGCGAATGAAACCGCGCCTCCGAAAATACCTTCAACATCATAAGATTTTGATAAATAATAGCCAATACCGAATGTGACAAACACGGACATAATACTCATTGTGGCATTTTGTCCATTACCGAATAATGAAGATAAGGTACCTTTCGTGGCATCGCTGAAAAATGGTAAATTATTGATTACAACGATGATCGAACCAAACATTGTTAAAGGGAAAGACAGCATAAAAGCATCTCTAAGTACAGATAGGTAACGGTTTTGCCCGAGCTTATTAGCCAAAGGCATAATTTTTTCAGCAAGAGAATCCATAAAGCCATTCATGAAAATCACGATCCTTTATCATAAATTTGTAATCGATTACAAAAATAATATACCATCTTTAATTATAAATGTCTATACTTTTATGTTTTTAAATCTGGTTTTATTTTGAGAGTAAAAAAAATAGAGCAAACATTCAAATGTCTGCTCTATCTTTTATTCATTTTATACTCAACAGTCTAAATACTAGCACCGCCGCCGCCGGATGAACCACCACCGCCAGAGAAACCTCCTCCGCCGAAGCCGCCACCGCCTCTTGATGAACCGCCACCAAAGCCGCCGCCATAACCGCCACCGCCCCAATACCAAGGACCGCCGCGTCTACCGCGACCACCGCGTCCGCCGGAACCAAAGATCGCTACTAAGATGACGATCACTACGATCCCAAAAGAGAAAAAGTCAGGAATACCAGAATCATCCGCGGTTACTTGATCAAGTTCATCCTCTGACAGAGCATTTTCATCTGCTGGATAATCGTAATGCTTATCGATCAAAGTCGTAACGGCATTGAATGTATATTGTAATCCTTTGTTGATCGCAGCTGGATCGCTCGATTTTAAATCATCTTTTGCCTGTTGCAGAATATTTCCCGCAAGGCTGTCGGTGATCACATCTTCTAACCCATATCCCACTTCGATGCGGACATTTCGTTCGCCATCATTAACGGCGTAAAGAATCAAGATTCCATTGTTTTCTTTTTGATTACCGATTTTCCATTTTTGGAAAAGATCAGGCGCATAGCTATCGATGCTATCACCATCCGTTGAATCGATAACAGCTAAAACAACTTGGGGAGCTTCAGCTTTTTCCTTGTATACGGCTCCTTTTCGATCAACTAAGTTTTTTGTTGTTTCATTAAGGATACCAGGCTGATCTAAATAGAAATGACTAGGTGCTGCTGGCAGTTCTTCTGCAAAAGCCGGCAATTGAAAACCAGCAAAAATGGTGACAAGGAAAAGAATGACACTGATGAAAAGGCCTCGTCTGTTTTTATTCATTTAGTTTCACTTCCCGCTGGATGTGCTGGTTGAATCATCAAAGTTGACAGAAGGGACGCTGCTAGCTGTCGGATCTGCTTTAAAGTAATCTTTTTTGCCTAAGCCCATCATATTTGCAAAGATATTTTTAGGGAAGGAAACAACTTGTTCATTGTATTCTTTCACAACATCATTGTATCGTTTACGTTCAACTGAGATTCTGTTTTCAGTTCCTTCAAGCTGGGTCATCAATGTTTGGACATTGTCATTTGATTTTAATTCCGGATAGTTTTCATTGATGACATTGATCAATGTACCGACCGATTGATCTAACTCCTGGCTGGCTTTGATTTTGTCTGAATCATTGTTTGCTGAGCCGTATGCTTCACGTGCTTTAGCGATATCACCAAAGACTTTTTGCTCTTGCTGCATGCTGCCTTTAACGCTGTTGACTAAGTTAGGGACTAGGTCGGCACGACGCTGCATCACGTTTTCCACCTGACTCCACTGTGATTCTACAGATTGTTCTTTTTTAGCTAAGCCGTTATATTGACTGACACCGAATACCCCTAATAAAATGACACCAATCAAAACGATCAAGCCGATTTTCGATTTACTGTTCTTCATAAAAAATTCCTCCTCAAATTTAGCATTCATCAATACTTATTTTGTAAAAAGCCTATAGGATTCATTCATCAAATAATCATCGGATGTTCAACGAAAGGATCCCTATTAAAGTATAGTGTAATGATATTGTAATATTTATGAAATGTTTTGACATCCATCCTAAGACCTATTTTTATTGTAACATCTCTATCCCTCATTATACGAAGTTCTTTTATATAAACCAAAGAATGTGATTTTTTTAATGAAAATCATATGATTTGTGAAGGTTGCTTTTTTGTATTAGGCTAAATATAGAAGGAAATCTCAATGTTCACTGTTCACAAAAAAATTAGGAGGAATCAGTATGACGAAGAAAATTGAAAATCCGCTCACGAAATTCTATGATGGGAAATTTGAGAAGCAAGTTCAAGAAGCACCGGCATTACAGCAAAAAATGACTCCTATTCCTGATTGTGGGGAAGAATCTTATCACGGGTCTGGGAAACTTACAGGCCGTAAAGCATTGATCACAGGCGGAGATTCTGGTATCGGTCGTGCAGCAGCAATTGCTTACGCGAGAGAAGGTGCGGATGTTGCTATCAACTATCTGCCTTTTGAAGAAGATGATGCGCAGCAAGTAAAACAATTGATCGAAGCAGAAGGACGCAAAGCAGTGTTGCTTCCTGGAGATTTAAAAGAAGAAGATTTTACACGAAAATTGATTCATGATGCTGCTAAGGAACTGGATGGTTTAGATATTTTAGTTTTGAATGCTGGAATGCAACAAGCAGTTGAATCGATCAAGGATCTATCGACACAACAAATCATCGATACCTATACAACGAATATCATTTCAATGTACTGGGCTGTCCAAGAAGCATTGGATTATCTGCCAAAGGGAGCGAGTATTATCACCACTACCTCTATCCAAAGTGCAGAACCTAGTGCACATTTGCTTGATTATGCAGCGACGAAAGGCGCGATCACTTCATTCAGTAAAGGACTGTCTGCGCAATTGGCCGCATCTGGTATTCGTGTCAATACTGTCGCACCAGGTCCGATTTGGACGGCATTACAGATTTGCGGAGGACAGCCGCAAGAGAAAATTCCGGAATTTGGTCAAAATGAGTTGCTTCAAAGAGCAGGGCAGCCAGCTGAATTAGCTGCTGTATATGTCTTTTTAGCCTCTGACGAAGCTAGCTATGTCACCGGACAAGTGTATGCCATTACTGGCGGAAGCTTTTTTGCATAAGAAAGGGGGAGCTGACTTATGCCTTGGGATCTAAATGATTATCCAGCGTCATTCAAACATTTTGAACCGCTCCTTAAGAAAAAAGCCATCGATATTGTCAATGCGCTTGTGAGTGAAGGGTATCCCGAAAGTGATGCTATTCCGATTGCTATTTCTCAAGCAAAAAAATGGTATGCTGAAGCGTCTGAGTCGGAGAAAACAGCATTTAAGCACGCTGCTGATCCGCAAAAAAACGATAAACACCCAAACAAAATCAATACGGATTTTTTGGACAATGATGTATTAGTTTATTATGAAAATGATCGCTGGTATGTTCAAACAAAAAACGCCAAAAAAGCAGCAGATTCCTTTGACACAAAAGAGCAGGCAGTAAAAAGAGCGAAAGAAATTGCAGAAAATAAAAACGCTCACGTTATAACCTATAAAAAAGGTGAAACACCGGATAAATAATCAGCTCTTTGCTTGTTGAAAGGCGTAAATAGGAAAGGTGGTTGAGACGTGGAAAAGAAAGCTGGATCATTGTCAGGAAACTGGCTGATAAAAGGAACGACCTTTCCTTTGTGGCTGTCAGGAAAACGTCAGCAGCCGATGATTTCTTACAAGCTTTTATCAGTCGATCCGCTCGTTTTTTTAGATACAGTCTGCTATAAAAACCAGCAGGGGAAAAGTAAAACGATTATTGGAAAAGATACTTGGAAGCAAAATACATTTATCTGGCGCGGTAGGGGAATCTTAAAAGTATTGAGCAGCCGCTGGTCGATCTTGGCTTTGACAGAAACGATTTTGGTGATCAAATTTGAACGGTCCTTTTTGACACCGGCAGGAATCGATGTGCTGGTAAAAGAATCGGCTCAAATAAACGAGGTTAAGCAAGTGATCGCCGATTCACCGCAACAGTATGGTCTTGATTTGGATGAGGTCAGGCGTTTAGTCTGGCTTTAGCGGATCAAAAATTCATTAAAATCACTACCCATTCAATTTTACAAACAAAATAGCTATGGAATCAATTTTTTGTTGACTTCCATAGCTATTTTGTTATTTTTTTAGTTAAGTCCAATTCTTTTAAAAAATAAAAAATAGATTAGACCCAAGACTTCTTTCGTTTGTAGCGTTTACATTATATAGTGAAAACAGGAGGAACACATATGATTGATTATCGAATGAGTTATCTTATCGCAATGCCGGCCGGAGTGGGTTACTCCATTCAAGAAATCAATGAAAAGACAGGTTTGACAACAGAAGTAGTCATCGATCAGCTAGGCAAGATCAATGAATTTTTACAGGAGAATTCTTATCGACCAATGGTTTGGCAAAAGGATCGTGTTTATTTTTCGGATCAGCTGACAGAGCTGTGGTTGGAAATACAATTTGGCAAACATGAGTGGGATATTTATTATTCAGAGCAGGAAAGACAAGCGCTATTATATCTTTTAACGTTTTTAGAAAAAGAAGATTTATCCGTTTTTCATTATCAAGATTTTTTTCAGGTAAGTAAAAATACGATTTTGTCAGATATCAAAAAACTGCGGGAGATACTTTCGAAAAATCACATCACATTGAACTATTCAAGAAAACACGGGTTTCATTTGGTTGGTCAGGAAAATCAGCTTCGCCTCAAAGCGCATGAGATGATCACGAAAATCGTTGGAACACAAGCAGGAAAATGGGGCTTGAAAAAAGGGCTACTAATGCAATCAAAAACAGTTGAAGCTGATGTTCGTTTCCATTTATTTGAAACGATCAAAAAATATGACTGGTCGATCGTACCTAGTCGAATCGAAGAAACAGTCTATTTTTTAGCCTATATATTATACCGACGCTCAAAGCAGCCTGTCTTAGTAGATGAGGAAAGTAAAAAATGGCTGAGCCAATTGATCGTATTTCGAGGCAGTCAGGATTTTTTAGCTCAGTTTCCGACACTTGAATATTCTAGTAATGAGGCGTTTTATTGTTCATTGATTTTGATGACCATCATTCAAGGTGAGGTTAGAGAAACGGCTTTAGAGTTTTTATTAGAATGTGCTAGTCAGATCATTCATGAAATGGAGCGTTTGGCGGCGATCGAATTTAAAGCGTACCGCAAGTTGTTGCTGGATCTTTTTTACCATTTAGTCCCTGCCTTTTTTAGGATCAAGTATCATTTTTCGTTATCCAATGTGTTGATCGAGGAGATCAAAGAACAATATGGTGAAATATTTGCTTTGACTAAGCGCGCGCTAATTCCTTTAGAAGTGCTGACAGGAGAAAAAATCCCAGATGAAGAAATTGGTTACTTTACCATTTTGTTTGGTGGAGAAATCGGCAATCAGCGGGAATTGAACCGGGTGATTCGATACAAAGCGCTCGTTTTATGCCCCAGCGGGATCAGTTCATCATTGATCATGCAGTCTGAATTGAAAGAATTGTTTCCGACGATCGATTTTAGTTTAACGACGACAGTTGATCAGCTGGAAACTATCTCTGAAACAGAGTATGACGTGATCTTTTCAAGTGTTCCGCTGACGATTCCTAAAAAGGTGTATTTAGTCAAACCGATCATGTCGCAATTAGAGAAAAACAATCTGATGAGGTGTGTGCAGGAAGATTTATTGATTCCTGGAATTGTCGTTCCTTCTGTGGATGAAATCATCGAAACACTCTTGCCATATGTGGAACTGAAAAAAGGCGTCACAAAAGAAAAAATTTATCGAATTTTAAATCGTAAAATGATCAAAAAATTGAAAGTGAAAGAAGATGAGAAACCAATGTTATCTGAGTTGCTGACCGAAGAGATGATCCAATTGACGGATAAAAAAATGAATTGGGAAGAAGCCATTACTTATGCGGCAGCCCCATTATTAAAACAAGAAAAAATAACCGATCATTATATAGAAGCAATGATCCAAAAGGTCAAAGACTATGGTGCCTTCATTCACATTGGCAAAGGGATTGCTTTGCCGCATGCCAGACCAGAAGATGGTGTCAAACAATTAGGGATGTCGTTGTTAAAAGTGAGTGAACCGATCGAGCTTTTAGACGATCCCAAACATGAAATCACGATTTTTATTTGTCTGGCAGCCATTGATAATGAGATGCATTTGAAAGCTTTAGCTAGTTTGACCAAGATACTTTCAAATAAAGACAATTTAGAAAAATTATTGGCTGCAACCGATCAACAAACGATCATGGCGCTATTAAAGGAAGGAGAATTATTATGAGAATGGCAGCGGTATGCGGATCAGGATTAGGATCTAGTTTTATGGTGGAAATGAACATCAACAGTGTGTTGAATGAACTGGGAGTAACAGGTGTTGAGGTCGCTCATTATGATATGGGAAGTGCTACACCTGATTTGGCAGATGTCTTCTTTGTAGCAGGAGATCTTGCAGATAGTGCCCAGCATTTGGGCAATGTCGTGGTGTTAGACAGTATTATCGATATGGATGAATTGCGGGAAAAGGTTAAAGCTGTTTGTGTTGAAAATGAACTGTTGTAATGATGATCAAAGAACATAGGAGCATTTTGAGGAAAAGAAAGTGAGGGAAAATCAATGAATGGGGTATTAAATATACTGATCGATATCGCAAGTACACCAGCAATCTTGGTTGCTTTGATTGCGGTACTTGGGTTAGGTTTACAGAAAAAGCCGATTTCTGATGTCGTGCGTGGCGGAATCAAAACCTTTGTTGGCTTTTTAGTGGTTACTGCAGGAGCGGGAGTTATTGAAGGCTCATTAGCGCCATTTGGAGAAATGTTTCAGCATGCATTCAATATGCAGGGCGTTGTACCGAACAACGAAGCGATCGTAGCATTAGCCTTGACGAAATACGGCACTTATACAGCATTGATCATGTTAGTTGGTATGGCCTTCAATATTTTGATCGCCCGCATCACTAAATTTAAATACATTTATTTAACTGGACATGCCACGCTTTACATGGCGTGTATGATTGCAGTTATCATGAGTGTGACAAAAATGAGTGCTGTACCATTAGTTTTGGTTGGCGGTTTGGCTTTAGGTTTGGCAAATACGATTTTTCCAGCAATTGCCCAACCATTTACCAAACAGATCACGAAGAATGATTCTGTGGCTTTAGGGCATACAGGAAACTTTGGTTATGCGCTTAGTGGGTTTATCGGCAAGTATGTGGGAAATAAAGAAAAATCAACAGAGGATATCAATTTTCCTAAAGGCCTTGCGTTTTTACGAGATTCCACAGTTAGTATAACGTTGACAATGGGAATCGTATATACGATTGTCGCTTTATTTGCAGGAAACACGTTTATCTCAGAAAACCTTAGTGATGGCACGAATTATATTATTTATGCTTTACAGCAAGCAGGTATGTTTGCCGCAGGCGTGTTTGTGATCCTTGCAGGTGTTCGATTGATCTTAGCGGAAATTGTTCCGGCATTCAAAGGAATCTCTGAAAAATTAGTTCCCAATTCGATTCCGGCGCTGGATTGTCCGATCGTTTTTCCTTATGCACCAAATGCAGTGTTGATCGGCTTTTTAACTAGTTTTGTAGGTGGGATCGTGAGTTTGTTCATCATGGTAGCAACGGGTACGACCGTGATCATTCCAGGTGTGGTGCCGCATTTCTTCTGTGGTGCGACGGCAGGTGTTTTTGGAAATGCCACAGGCGGTGTACGCGGAGCAGTGGTAGGTTCATTTATCCATGGGGTGATCATCAGTTTCATGCCGATTCTATTGATGCCAGTCATGGGCGATCTTGGCTTCCAAGGATCGACATTCTCTGATACCGATTATGGAGTGACAGGGATTTTCCTTGGAAAACTAGCAGATATGGGCGGACAGCTTGCAGTTGTGGTTGGAATCGTTGCAGTCTTAGTCTTACTTTTGGCGCTAACCGTATTTGGTAAAAAGAAAACAACAAAAACTGAGGAGGCAGCATAAGTGAATATTCAGAAATTTGCTGATCGAATTCGTTATTACACGATGAAAGAGCTGGATAATCTTGGGTTTGGTCATTTTGGCGGCAGTCTGTCGATCGTTGAAACGTTAGCTGTTTTATATGGAAAGGTGCTTGATGTTTCTCCAGAACGAGCGACTGATCCGAATCGTGATTATTTTGTATTATCAAAAGGACACGCGGGTCCCGCGTTGTATGCGACGCTTTTTTTAAAAGGGTATTTTGATGAAAACTTTCTTTTTAGCTTAAATCAAAATGGGACGCGTTTACCATCTCATCCGGATCGAAACAAAACACCGGGTGTTGATATGACGACAGGATCATTGGGACAAGGCATTTCCGCTGCTACTGGGATCGCCAAAGGCAATCAGTTAGCTGGCCGAAATAATTTTACCTATGCAATCGTTGGTGACGGAGAATTGAATGAAGGCCAATGCTGGGAAGCGTTTCAGTTTGCTGCACATCAAAAGCTAGACCATTTGATCGTGTTGATCGATGATAATAAAAAGCAGCTGGATGGATATACTGCAGAGATTTGTGATCCACTTGATTTTGTTGAAAAAATGCAGGCGTTTGGGTTTAATAGCTGGCGGGTGAATGGTGGAGATGTGTCAGCTATAGAAGCAGCAATCGATCACGCGAAGAAAGTGAATGGAAAACCCACCGCGATCGTTTTGGATACAGTAAAAGGGCAAGGCGTTCCTTATTTTGAAGAGCTGATGGATAACCATCATGTTCGTCCCGATGAGGCAGGTAAAATAGCGATCAAAGAATCGATTGAAAGCTTAGCTAAAAAGATCGAGGTGAATCAGTGATGAAAGACTTAGAAATGCGTCAAGTTTATACTCAAACACTACAAGAGCTAGCAGAAAAAGATCAAAGCGTTTTAGCATTAGAGGCTGATTTGGCTGGATCGATGGGAACCAGCAAACTAAAAGAAAAGCTGGGCGATCGTTATATCAATGTAGGGATTATGGAAGCGCAGGAAATGAGTGCTGCTGCTGGATTAGCTGTAACGGGATTTATTCCATTTATCCATACCTTTGCGCCATTTGCGACGAGACGTTCATTTGATCAAGTATTTATCTCTCTTGGGTATGCCAAAAATCATGCAGTCATCGTTGGAACGGACCCTGGTGTTACAGCGGAAATGAATGGCGGTACGCATATGCCGTTTGAAGATGTAGCCTTGATGCGGGTGATTCCCGGAAACAATGTATATGAGGTTTCTGATCCTTATCAGTTCAAAGCTATTTTAGAATACGCACATACAGCTGAAGGACTTTTCTATATTCGGACCATTCGTAAGCAGGCAAAATCGTTGTATCAAGCAGATCAGGATTTCTCTAAAGGTTATTGTCGGTTAAAAAAAGGAACACATGGGACGATTTTTGCTAGTGGAATCATGGTAGAAGAAGCACTTCAAGCAGCTAATGCTTTAGAAGAACAAGGGATGTCAGTTCAAGTGATCGATTTGTTTAGGATCAAGCCGATGAATGAAGAAGTCGTAATCGAAGCTGCCAAACTAGGTCCGATCGTAACCGCAGAAAATCATAACGTGATTGGCGGACTAGGAAGTGCTGTAGCAGAAATCATTGCTGAAAATCATCCAACAAAAATGAAACGAATCGGTGTAAAAGAACAATTTGGTCAAGTGGGTAAGCTGGATTATTTGAAAGAAGTTTATGGATTAAAGGCTGTTGATATTTCAAATGCGATGATAGAGTTATTAAAATAAATATACACATTTAGGGACTGGGACATAACTCTATGAGTTACGACCCAGTCCTTTTTAAAACGAATAAACGGTGGAAGCAGAAGTAACTACTACGCATTGCTTCGATCACATCAGCTAACACATACAGTTTCACTATTGTTTAGAGAACAAAGTGAAGCTAGCAAAATTCCAAGTGCTAAAGCACTAAGAGTTGAAGGTTTCGAAATAAGCCGAAATTGCTGTAAAACTCAACGAAGAATGAGTTGATGCTTTCTCGTCAAAGACTCGTCGCAGATAAACAGTTTTGCACAGTACCTACTTGGTTCTCGGAGTTGAACACCTCTGTCCCATCCTCTTTTGGTCAAGAACAATGAATAAGTCACGATTCATTTTATGTTATGATAAGAGAAATAGCTATTCATAGGAGAGAAAAATGAAAAAAGACCAACCGTCAAAATTCGACTGGTACCATAAACAATGGGGAAAACCTACACATGATGACCGCTTGCTTTTTATTTTATTAACGGTAGGTACCTTTCAAGCAGGATTAAGCTGGAAGGCTGCAGCTGGTAAATTGGATGTCTTTTTGAGAAATTTCCACAATATGGACATTCAAAAAGTGGCTGCAATGATGCCAGACGATGTGGAAAAAATCATGCAGGACCCTGAAATGATTCGCAACCCAAGAAAAATCAACGCGACGATTCAAAATGCTCAAGCGATTGTAGCAGTACAAAAAGAATATGGCAGCTTTGCTGAGTATATGTGGGATTTTGTTGGCGGTGTTCCTCGTTTGAATGTTTATGAAGAAGCGTACCAAGTCCCTAATGTATCGCCGCTTTCCAAGAATGTTGCTAAAAATATGAAGCAGCATGGATTTACTTTTGTGGGACCAGTTGTTACTTACATGTTTATGAAAGCCAGTGGAATGATACAAGATGAAGTGTTGAATCAAGACGGTCGATCAGTAAAATAAGTGATAGTAACAAAAATATTGTTTTGGTTTAGTAGAGTGTGAGGCGTCGATCAGAGTATTTTCTGATCATCGCCTCATGCTTTTTTACTTTTAGTAGAAATCAAAGCCGGGAAAAGCTTCAAAGAAGTCAGGCTTTAAAATTGAATCAATCGATTGAGCTATTTCATCGATACTATTTGTTAAATAAGTTTTATGGAAACAAACTGTAAAAGTAGCTTTCAGGAGAACTGCAGCTTATACAGTTTATTTACATGCTCGTTTTTAATAGACACATGAATAAACTATATTTTTCTATGCTTCGTATAAATCGCCGCTATTTTCTTTATTCAATGTTCCTTCAAGCTCGATCATTAAAAATTTTGTTAGGTCTTTTACCACAGGACGATGCTTTATTCCTTTGGGTACAATAATCATTTCGCCAGTATTTAGTCTAGTCAATCCGTCTTCTGTTTCAAGCTGAAAACTTCCTTCTATAACATAAAATAGTTCATCAGATTCTTCATGTACATGAAAATCAAGTGTTCGATTTTCGACATTTACCACACTTAGTACATGTCCGTTGAGCACACCGATTTTTTCATATACATATAGCTGTGTTACTTGATCAACTGCTTCTTTTAAATTTACTTTATTCATCCATCTTTCACCCTTTCTTATCTAGAAATCAGATGTTATTGATTTCTTTGTGTATCCATGATAGCATGAGAATAATTATCTTAAAAATAGATTATTCGTATAGTAACGATCGTTTATACAGATTGATTTTTTTTTAATAGAAAGGAAACAACGATGGAGATCAAGCATTTACGAACTTTTTTGACACTAAGCGACATTAGGAATTTTACCAGAACAGCTGAACAGCTTCATTATGCGCAATCCTATGTTTCAACGCTGATCCAGCAGCTTGAAGAAGAGCTTGATACGCAGCTTTTTGAAAGACTTGGAAAAAAATTAATTTGACTGCTGACGGGAAGTCATTGATTCCTTATGCGAAAAAAATGCTTGCCCTCTCAGCAGATTTAGAAGAACAGTTTTCTAAAGAAACACATGGAACGATTGTGATCGGTGCGACTGAGTCTATCTGTATTCATCGTTTGCCTGAAATTATTTCAACATTCAAAACCATGCATCCGGATATCGAACTATCGATACAGATCATTGATTCTCCTGATTTTTCATCGTTACTTATGGACAGTCAGTTAGATCTTGCTCTGGAGTTAAATCTGCAAAATCAGCAGACCTCATTTATTACAGAGGCATTATTAGAAGAAGAGATCGGTGTGTTTGCTGCAGCAGATTTCGAGTTAGCTCAAAAATCTAATCCTCTCATCGAAGATTTTGCCGATGTTCCATTACTTTTAACTAGTAAAGAGTGTGTCTATCGAACTCTATTTGAAGATGAACTAAAAGCAGCAGAAATTACCCCAAAAATCGTTTTTGAGACTAGTAGTGTAGAAGCAATCAAACAAACGGCAATTAGTGGATTAGGTGTATGTGTACTGCCTCTGATCACAGTTAAGGATGAACTGGAAAAGGGGACGTTAGTTAGAATCAACTATCAGACTGACTATAAAATGATGACACAACTGATTTACCACAAAGACAAATGGTTCTCTGATTATCTAAAGGATTTTATCCAAGTGATAAGAACTGTTATTGTTTGAGAAATGGACAAAGACTTCAGTTCGATCTACTAGTAAAACGTCAATTAGCTGGATATGGCTAGATAGTGATGAGCAAAGGACTACAAAAATAAGCTGATGAGACACTTGCCTTTTAGGCTTTCTCACCAGCTTATTTTTTATAGTCTAAAGAATTTCACCGTTGCTCTTGATCACTTGTTGATACCAGTCAAATGATTTTTTCTTAGAACGTGCCAAGGTTCCTTGGCCTTCATTATCTTTATCCACATAGATAAAACCATAACGTTTTTTCATCTCACCTGTTCCCGCAGAAACTAAATCGATGAAGCCCCAAGGCGTGTAACCGATCAATGGAATTCCATCGTATTCAACAGCTTCTTTCATCATTTCGATATGCGCTTTCAAATAATCGATTCGATACTGATCGTTGATCGTACCATCGGGTTCGACTTCATCAATGGCACCAAAACCATTTTCCACGATAAACAGCGGCAATTCATAGCGTTCATTAAACCAGTTCATTGCATAACGCAAGCCTAACGGATCGATTTGCCAGCCCCAGTCAGAAGCTTCTACATAAGGATTTTTAACTAGATCTTTTGATTCATCATAGTCAAAGGCAGGACCTTTATCATGATCTTTGATCGCAAAAGACATATAGTAGCTAAAACCGATATAGTCCACACAGCCTTGTGTTAAATCAGCTAGATCCTCTGCAGTGATATCTAATTCAAATCCTTTACGTGTCAGGTATTTTTCCATGAAACTTGGATAATGTCCACGCACATGAACATCTGTAAACCAATAACGTTTTTGCATGGCACTGACAGAAGCCATCATATCTTTTGGATCACATGAATAAGGGTAAATCGGGCACATTGCGATCATACAACCGATTTGAAAATCAGGATTGATCTCATGACCGATCTTGACTGCCTGAGCACTAGCGACTAACTCATAATGAGCCGCTTGGTACATGATTTTTTCACGATCTTCTCCATCCTGATACTTGATTCCGGAGTTGGTAAAAGGCGCAAAGTCTTCTGCATAATTGGCTTGGTTATTGATTTCATTGAAGGTCATCCAATACGTGACTTTATCTTTATAACGCTCAAAACAAACTCGGGCAAATTTAGCAAAAAAGTCGATCATTTTCCGATTGCGCCAGCCGCCGTATTCTGTTACTAAATGATAAGGCATTTCAAAATGAGACAAAGTTATAACAGGCTCGATCCCATATTTTAAGCATTCATCAAACAAATCATCGTAGAACTGAAGGCCAGCTTCATTTGGCTCCGCTTCATCTCCGTTAGGAAAAATCCGTGTCCAGGCAATCGACGTTCTGAAACAATTCAATCCAAGATCGGCAAATAATTTTACGTCTTCTTTGTAATGATGATAAAAATCGATTGCTTCATGATTTGGGTAATTTTCTCCAGCTAAAACGCCATCAGTGATTCTTCTAGGAACCCCATTTGCTCCGACGGTCATTACATCAGCGACGCTGATTCCTTTACCGCCTTGATCCCAACCACCTTCTAATTGATGAGCAGCAACAGCGCCGCCCCAAAGGAAATTCTCTCTTAATATCGACATCTAATCTACTCCTTGCAGCATATACTATTTTTATAAATAAAAGGTCTCCGCACAACTGGGAGGAAACGCTTGAACGGATCAGTTGTGCGAGAGAGCCAGTAGGTAACTTAGGTTAAAAGTATTACGCTTGTGCTTCGATTTCTTCCAATGTTTCTTCTGTGATTGGTTGATTTGTTTCTTGAGCATAGTTGATTGCATCCATTTTTCTAGCGAATGGTAGGTAGATAAAGAATCCAACCGTTAAAACAAATGCTTGTAACAAGGCTGCTTGCCAACCGCCTACTAATAATCCAGAAATGATCGGAGGGGTTGTCCAAGGCACTTGAACGGCTGTAAATAATGGAACTAAACCTGTATATAAAGCAAAATACGTAATGATCGAAGAAACGACTGGTGTTAAAATAAATGGAATCGCCATGATAGGATTCATTACGATCGGTGTGGCAAAAGTGATCGGTTCATTGATATTGAAGACTGCAGGTCCGATAGATAAACGACCTAATTGTTTAAATTGCGCTGATTTTGCAAAGAATACCATGTAAACCACTAAACCAAGGGTCATTCCAGCACCTGTAACAGTCAAAAATTGATCTAAAAATTGTTGGGTAACAATGTGACCACCGTTAGCAACTGTCAATTCTTTTCCAGCGTTTAAAATATCTGTATTTTCTAATGAGTTTGCTTGTAAAATAGGTCCCATGATTCCACCAACGATCGTTGATCCGTGAACGCCGAAGAACCAGAACAAAGGAACTAAGAAGCCAAGAACTAATGCGCCGCCTAATGAATCAGTAACTCCTTGAAGTGGAGATTGCAGTACTTCGTAAATAAAATCAAAGAACGTTGTTTTAAAGACTTTGTCAAAGAAGATATAGACAAACATCGCACCAGTGATCAAAGCCGCAGCTGGGATCAAGGCTGTAAATGAGTTTGCTACGTTTTCTGGTACAGCTTCAGGTAATTTAATGCGGATATCATGACGTAAGAACCAGCTGTAGACCCAACCGACGATCAAACCAACGATGATCGCTGTGATCATCCCTTTACCAGCTGTCCAATCTTTATTGATAATGTTGCCGATCGTTACACCACTTTCTGCATCAGTGATTTCAGCAGACATGAATAAGATAAACACAACAAGAGAAATCATCCCAGCAGGTAATCCCTCAAACCCTTCAGTTTTAACATAAGAATAAGCGATACCAATAACAGCGAAAACAGACATAATCGCAAAAGAAGCTCCATAAGCCTGATTGAAATAAACGACAAGACCACTTTCAGTGATCCAGTTAGCAACCGATTCGATCGGCAGATTTGCTAATAAAAGGAAAATCGAACCAACGATCGTAAACGGCATGGTATACAGCATCCCATTTCTTAGTGCTGTGATCGCTTTGGTATTCACAAATTTTAAAACTGGTGGTAGAACTTTTTCATTGATCCATTCGTTCATTAAAAACCTCTCCTTTGTTCTGAGTTTAGGTAAATAAAAATAAGTGCGTGTAGTGTATTCAAAAAAAGCGGCCGTCTTTTTTTAAGAAGATTGAATACGTTTACATATCTACTATAAGGGAGTTTTACTCTTTTTAAAATAGTTTTGCTGTTTTGAGAAACATGTTCCAGCTGAAAAAACAAAAAAAGGGTCTAGAACAAAAACTATAAAACAGTTTTTGCCCAGACCTTAATTCTTCATAAACGGTAGCAAACAATAGCTAAGCGACTGTGGATTCGTTTTTATGGTCGATTTTGAGAATTTCTTTCTGAAAATTCCTTACTTGCCTGATGAGCGAGCAGTTCAATTAAAGCAATAACAGGAATTTGAGTGGTAATATTGATAAAAGGATCCGCGTATAATGATCGTTCGTCTGGCATATAATAGGAAATATTGTAGTCTGCTAAACGGGCGATCGTTGAATGCTCATCATTTGTGATACTCAAGACTTTTGCGCCCGAACGCTTGAAATCAGTCACCTGCTTGATCACTTCAGAAGTTTCTCCAGAAACTGAAAGAATGATGGCTAAGGTATTTTCGAATCCTCTTTGAGGAATAGGCGTGAAGGGATCATCGATACTATAGGCATTGATGCCCATATTCGCAAAATAACGGCTGCCGTAACTTCCTAAAATGCCGCTGGTTCCAATCCCTGAAAATACGACATGCCGATTTTCAGTAATCATGGTAATTGCTGGTTTTAACGTTTCATAATAGGTTTGTTGATTGATTCGTTTTAAAAAAGAATCAACATGAATCGTTGCAGTATAATATTGCTCGAAAGACTGGTGTTCTTTTTGTTCAGCTTCTTTTTTAAGTGCATATTTTAATTCTGAAAAGCCATCAAAGCCCATTTTTGAACAAAAGCGTAAAATAGTTGAAGTTGATACATGACAATCAGCAGATAATTGCCGGATCGTTAACGTAGGAATCGTTGTCATGTGCTCTAGCGTGTAATGATAGACCAGCATTTCCAGCTCATTTAGTGATTGAACTTTCTCCAGATCAAACAAAAGAATTCCTCCTATATGCAAGTTAGTTGTTTTAGAATAAATAAAGAGAAACGCTTACTTTAATATTGTACAGGAAAGTGAGTATTTTCGCTTGTTTATCTAATCAAAAATAAAAGAAAAGTTAGTTTATTTGGAATAGATGATTGAATAACGGCTATTAAGAGGTATAATGTTGATGAATGCGTTTTTGTGGGAGTGTGTTGTATGGATTTACTTTTGTTATTATTTTTGATTTTTTTCTTTTTCAACTTGTCATCGAATCCTACGAGTAAGGATCAGACATTATCCGTTCAAACGACGAGTTATCTGCAATGTGTATTGGTATTTATCATCATGCTTCATCATATTTCTCAAGTAACAGCAGGAGCACCAGGCTCACTTTTGTCTAATGGTTTATCCGTTGCGGGGCGTTTGGCTGTTTCCGTCTTCTTTTTTATTTCTGGGTACGGGCTTTTTAAGCAATACTTAGTGAAAAAAGAAAGTTATTTGAAAAATTTTCTTCAAAAGAGATTAGGACCATTGCTGTTTTCGTATGCTTTTGCCATGCTCATCTATTTTATTTATCGGAGGATCACTGGGGGATTGGGTGTTAAAGATGCGATCAAATCATTAGTCAACGGCAGTCCATTCGTGAGTAATAGCTGGTATGTTATAGCGATTATTTTTTTCTATCTATTATTTTATTTATCTGGAAAACTTTCTCGGAACAAATCAATGTTCATCGTATTTTTATTTATAGGGACAGCACTTTTCTTTGGTATTACAAGCTACATCGGTTATGGGGAATGGTGGTATAATGCTGTGTTTACATTTCCGGTAGGTGCGTTGTGGGCGTCTCAAGAAAAAAGAATCGTAGCAGTCGTAGGGGCTAAATACAGAATATATTGTGCAGCGATTGCATTGCTGTTCAGCTTTTTCTTTTATTTGGATGAAATTCAACCGTTGATCTATTTTAGAGAGCTTGCATGTATTTTATTTGCCGTTTTAGTGATTGCACTTAGTTATAAATACTGGGTGAATGCTCCCTTCTTTTCTATGATGAAAAAGATGTCCTTTGAGCTTTACCTTTATCATGGGCTGATGATATCAGCTTTAAAAACACAAGCATGGCTTGTTGAAAAACGCTTTCTGTATGGCCTATTGGTCGTACTGTTCACAGTCGTTATTTCTTATTTAGTTAGGATCGTTACAAATTATCTAATGAAACGCTTTGCGGCAATAGGTGAAAGAACATATGGTACGTTAAATGCCGAAATCGAAAATAACCAATCCTAGAGTCATTTAGGATTGGTTATTTTTGTCCATTAATCTAATGTATACACTTCCCGTTTCAACTGGAAATTTTTATACAGCAGATAGGCAATCAGTGTAAATAATAAAGGACCGATCAATAAAGAAGCGCTTTTCATCACTTCTCCTTGAGAAAGTGGCTGATATAATTGAAAACCAATCGCTAAGGTGATGCTGGAAATGACACTATAGCTAATCACCTGACTCATTTTATTAGATTGAATAAAACTTATCGGCTGACTAGCTGCTAGCTGTTTCTTTTTGAATGTAGGATAAGCAAGAGCAACTAGTAGATATGGGATCGCTCTTGAAATATTGGTCATTAAGGTTAGCTGATTGTATAAAGCGACCACATAATGACTACCGAAACTGATACCCAAAATAAATAAGCTGATCAAGATTCCTTGAACAAGTAATGCATTTGTCGGCATATCGTATCTGTTTTTTTGTTTGAGCCAAGGATGCCAATAATGATTTGGTGTTCCCTCAACGAGTGTTCGAATTGGGAGATAAGAGATTGTTGAAAGTAAACTAATATAAGAAAATAGCAAGGTCAAGGCAGTAAAACGGGTGAATAGTTGTGCTAAAAGTTGACGATACACATGATTTAAAGAAAGTGTTTTTCCGATAGAGTAGCCAAGATTTTCCATCAGTTCATACATAAGATTGCCTAAATGAATCGTGTTATTTGCTTTTAAGTGAGCTAAATTATTTCCGCCACTCCATAATAAAATTCCTAAAAAATAACAAAGTACGACAAGGACACTACTTGAAATCAATAACCGTGGGAACCGATTTTTTTGTGCACCAGTCTTATCCACTAAACTGGCAATAGTATCCAATCCTCCGAAAGCAGTGATAGCAAAAATCAAAAAGGATAATTGTTCCATTAATGATTGCTTAGAAGCAGGATCGTGATTTCCACTAGTGAAACTTGCAGAAAGGTTGGGCAAAATAGCCGAACTGTTTGTGAACCATAACCATAAATTTCCACTAAGACTGATGACTACTAATAGGCTCATCATGACTCCGCTCAAATATAAAATAGAAGCGATCCCTTTAAAGCCGCGACTGATAAAATAAAAAGTCACACTAACGGCGATCAAGGACAATAGTCCAATCAAAACAGAGGAGGAGATAAATGGTAGCGGGATGTCTTTTTTCGTTAAATCGGACCCAAATAACAAGATAGATAAAGGAATCCAAAGTTTCATAAATAAACTGATCATCCAGATGAAATAGCTGCAGTACCACAAAAAAGAGGCAATAAAAGCAACCTTTTCTGACAGATGTCCAGCTAACCACTGATACAAACCGCCAATATGATTTTTATATACACCAGTAAATTCTGATATAATGATGGCGTAAGGAATAAAATAAAAAAGTGCAGCACCGATAAAAAAAGGAACAGCTTTGATTCCCATCAAGAAAAATGCAGTAGTCAAGCTGGAAAAAGAAAAGACAGTCATTGTGATGATCATGATTAAACGTTTAGGACTAAATGCAGTAGTAGTTTTCATAAAAAAATCCTTTTGATAGTTGATATAGGCTTAAGGATAAGAGAATGTGAGAATGAATACAAGCTTTTTATTAAAAATTAGGGAATAGGAGTATGAAGATGATAGAGCCGATTCAACAAAAAATCGATCAAATCAAAGAAGAACTTCATGTTGATTTTGCGGCGCTAGCGCTGTCCACGATCAGTGACAGAACCAGTATACGAGTAATCCGTTGGAAATATGTGTCTGGCAATATGAATCAACACTATGAGCGGATTCGGTTACAAGTAGGCAAAGGGATTGGCGGAATCGTCTGGCGAACAGGTCGAAGCTATCAGGCAACCAATTTACAGAAAAAGCCTGAACAACTGGTCGAACTGCCGATCACTCGAATGGAAAAACTGGAAACGGTATTGGCTTATCCTGTTCTGAACACAGGAGAGGTCAAAGGTGTGTTGCTTGTCGGCTATCGTGAGGTAAGAGACGTTTCAAGTGAATTGATGACCGCTGCACAAGACAAAGCAAATGAGCTGGAGGCTTATTTATAGGGGATAAATATGGAAAAAAGAGGATTAGAAAAAATTTTTGAGGTTGTAAGTGATGCGTTGTTTTTACTCGAAGGGGATCGATGTATCAAACAAAATAAAGCGGCAGATGAGTTGAGTGATGAATATCCAATTCATTTACAAAAGATTTTAGAAATTGCCAAAGGTGACGGCTGCATGTTGCATTCAACATTGGAGAAATGTCTGGACTGCGAGGTCAGAGCAGACTGGGATCAAGGATCTTTTCCAATTATATTGGAAACCTCAGCCGGCCATCAGGAACAATTTAGCGGTAGCTTTAGCCAGGTAGATGAAAAAATATCTTTGCTGAGTATTCGTCGTATCGCAGTTGAAGATCGCCTGCAGCAGATGATTCAAAATAAACGCTTGATCGAGTATGTCAATCAAGCACATGAAAACGAGCGCCGGGCATTATCTCAAGAACTCCATGATGGATTGGCGCAAAGTATCTACAGTCTGATGCTGGAGACACGTCAATTGAAATGGGTAGATCGATCTGAATGCCTTATGGATCGACTGCAAAAAATCGACGAAGATTTTGTGTTGCTGCTTAGTGAAGTCAAACAGCTTGCAGTCGATTTACGCCCAGCAGCTTTAGACGATTTAGGACTGATACCAGCAATTGAAGCATTACTTCATCGTTATAAGGAAACGACAGGAATGGATATCCATTTTATTCCTGTTGTACCCAACAAAAGATTTGCAGATAGTTTAGAAACGATCACTTATCGTGTATTGCAGGAGAGTGTGATGAATAGTGTGAAGTATGCTGATGTCGATGAATTGTGGGTAACATTAAGTGAACGGGATCATCATTTAATGCTGACTGTACGAGATCACGGGAAAGGTTTTGACCCTTTTTCAGTCAACAAAAATAGTCAGGGACTGGGACTTTTACATATGCAGGAAAGAGCTGAATCGATCGGTGGACGCTTAGAAATACAATCTGAAAAAGGTGAAGGAACCACGATCATTCTACGTTTGCCGATTAGACTGGGGGAAAAAATATGAATATTATCATAGCAGATGATCATGCGGTCGTGCGCAGTGGGTTACGCTTGTTGCTGGAAAATCAAGAAAATTGGACAGTAGTTGGTGACGCCGCGGATGGAACAGAAGCGTTTATGTTATTGGAAAAATATTCTGTAGATGTCGTTTTGATGGATTTGCGGATGCCTCCTGGTGAAAATGGTCTGCAAACAACTCGTCGAATCAAAGAACATTTTCCTGAAGTCAAAACGATTATTTTGAGTATGCATGATGAAGAAGAATATGTACGTAAAGCGTTAGAATATGGAGCGGAAGGGTACATTTTAAAAAGTTCCTCGGACACGGTTTTACTGGAAGCCATCGAACAAGTAGCAACAGGCAGTGTCACGATCGACCCATTTTTTGGTCCTTATTGTACAGAACTTTGGAACAATGAACGAACAACGATCGAAAAGGATAATAAATATGAGCGTCTTTCAAAACGAGAACGGGAAGTTTTGCCATTGGTAGCTTTGGGCTATAGTAACAAGGAAATCGCAGAGCGTCTCTTTATTTCAGTTAAAACAGTCGAAGTCCATAAATCTCATTTGATGAAGAAATTAGAATTTGAAACATTTACTGAATTGTTGCAATATAGTATGAAACATCAATTAATCGACTTATGAGGTGAGAAAATGATAGGAATTCTTTATGTCTTTCACGGCAGTCAAAAAAATGAAAAAAATCAAGCCGCGAGGGTGTTTATTCAACAGCTCCAAGAAAGAATACCAACAACTATTCTACAAAAAACAGCTTTTTTAGAAAATCATTCGGATACGATTGCAGGCACAGCTAAGAAAATGATCGAATCAGGTGTTGAAAAAATAATCGTTGTCCCAGTTCTATTATTTGCTGCTAAACATGCTTTAGTCGATATTCCAGCTGAGCTTGAACCAGTTAAAAAGGCTTATCCAACAGTTCAATTTTTTCAAACAGAGACATTTGGTAGTAAAAAAGGTAGCCGAGCAGTTTTGCTCGAGCGCTTTAAGAAAGTTTCTGACGAATATCAGGAAGACCGATTGACTGGCTTTTTAGTGGCTCATGGCACAAAGCAAACAGAGGAACCGCAACAAACCTTGGTTGAAATTGCTTCAGAAATCGAACGACAAGTTGGTTATCCAGTAACAGCGGTCAGTTTAAAAGGCCAAGAAAATTATTTAGAAATCATCGGTGAGCAACTGGACCAAAAACGTAAACCAGTGATCGTTCCTTTCTTTTTATTCGATGGGCATTTGATCACGGTCATGAAAAGTAAACTAGCGGAAGCGTTTCCGATAACTAGCTTTATCATTACACCAACGCTAGAATTTGATTCGCGAATTTTGACGGATTTAGAAGGTATTGTTAAAGAGGCATTATCATGTATCCAATAATGCTCGATTTGACTGAAAAAAAAATTGTGATCATTGGTGGCGGAAACATTGCATTAAGAAAAACGAAAGCAATTATAAAAGCAGGCGGGAAGGTTACGATCGTTGCACCAGCAATTTTACCAGAATTTTTTGAGCTGAGTGCTGTTCAGTGGATTGAATCAACGTATGAAAGTAAATATATCAAAACGGCACATTTGATTTTTGCCTGTACAGATTCTTTATCTGTCAATCAACAAGTAGTGAAAGATACAGCTGAATGGCAGTGGATCAATGATTGCAGCCAAAAAGAAAATAGCAACTTTTATAATATGAGTACGATCGAACAAGAAGATTCCTTGATTGCTCTTTCTTCTTACGGAAAGGATCCTGCTAAACTAAAAGAGCAGCGAAAAAAATTAGAGACTCTGCTGAATCACACAATTAATTAGAATCAAGTAAAAAACGACCATGAACTATTTGATGATAGAACATGGTTGTCTTTTTTATAGATAGGATTTAATAATTTTTTCAAAATCTCTGTTGATAAGTTTGTTAAAAGCAATATTGATAAAAATTTCTTGCCCATTATTCAAAAGCAAGACAGGATAATAACTGGTTATAGGGTTCTTATGGGTATTTAATTCTTTATAAGCAATTTCTTTGATGTCTTCCTTTTTTATAACTATCTGTTTTTTCACAGTCAATAAAATCGCATGTTCATGAATAGCGATGTGGTCTGATCTTTTGAATATAAGGAAAAATAGCCCGATCAAAATAAACATAAGCCCAATAATATAGCCGAAAATTTTGGCATATATAACGTTAGCTCCGATAGCAATTGCAATTCCTAAAATAGTGAAAACCAGCCCATTTTTTAAACTGTCTGTTCTAGATTTATATAATAAATTTCTCCATTTGTTCATTCTTTCACTCTTTTTTCTTAGTATACCATAAAGCTTTTCTTTGGAGAGCGGCATGCGGGTAGTTAATTAGGCAATTCCCTAATAGGCATAGCTGCACGTTCTTGTTATTCTGAGACTAGTAAATTGCTCAAGTAATCACAAAAGGAGATCATGAATAAAATGAAAGAAAAGCTTGTCTTAATTGGAAATGGAATGGCTGGAGTTCGAACGATCGAAGAAATTCTTGATCGAGATGCAGAACGCTATCAAATCACGATCATTGGTGAAGAAAAGTATCCGAATTATAACCGTATCATGCTATCGAATGTGCTGCAAAAGAAAATGACGGTTCCTGAAATCGTTACGAATCCGTTGGCGTGGTATGAAGAAAATCAGATCGAATTGATCAATCATGATCCAGCTGTAAAAATCGATACAGCGGCAAAGCAAATTATTACACAATCAGGTAAAGAAATTTTTTATGATAAATGTATTATAGCAACAGGTTCTAGAGCCTTTATTTTACCAGTAGAAGGAGCAAACTTGCCGGGTGTACTTGGTTTTAGAACGATCGATGACACAGAAAATATGCTGGAAGCAGCTCAAAAATATCAAAAAGCAGTAGTGATTGGCGGCGGTTTACTTGGCTTGGAGGCGGCTAAGGGCCTGCTGGATCAAGGGATGGATGTCACCGTTGTTCATTTAGAAAAATGGTTGATGGAAACACAGCTGGATGAAAAAGCCGGAAAAATGCTGCAGGCTGACTTGGAAAAACAAGGGTTAAAATTTTTGATGGAAAAAATGACTCAAAAAATCCTAGGAGAAGAGCGCGTCACAGGCTTGGCTTTTAATGACGGTACATCGATCGAAACAGATATAGTGGTGATGTCGATCGGGATTCGTTCGGAAACAACGATTGCCAGCGAAGCAAGTATTGAAGTCAACCGGGGAATTGTCGTAGATGACTTCATGCATACCAGTGCTGAAGATGTTTTTGCAGTGGGGGAATGTGCAGAGCATAACGGTAACGTCTACGGCTTAGTGGCACCATTATTTGAACAAGGGAAAGTTTTAGCAGATGTTTTGACCGGACGTGAAGCAAAACCTTATAAAGGAAGTACGACATTTACGTCGCTAAAAGTATCCGGCTGTGACCTTTATTCTGCTGGTAATATCAGGCAGGAAGAAGGCGTAAACAGCATTGAAGCTTTTGATGGCATCAATTACACGTATAAGAAAATTTTCGTCAAAGAGGATCGAGTGGTCGGTGTTGTATTATATGGTGATACGAGTGAAGGAAATCGCTACTACAATATTTTAAAGAAAAACGAAAGTATTGAAGACTATACACCAGTGTCACTGCTGCACATAGTCGGTGAAGAAGCTAGTGCAGATGTTGGTGAATGGCCGGATGATGAGGTGATCTGCGGCTGTAACGGGATCGATAAAGGAACGATCATGACAGCTATCAAAGAAAAAGAATTGACCTCTGTTGCAGCTGTCACGAAGCATACGAAAGCTGGCGGCTCTTGTGGAAAATGTAAGTCCGTTATCGGGGATGTATTGGCACATGCTTTAGGCGGCAAAGTGGTTTCAGCTCCGACAGGTATTTGTGGCTGTACAGACTTAACAAGAGACCAGATCGTTACCCAAATTTATGCGAAAAAATTAACCTCTTCAGAAGAAGTGTATCGCGAATTAAACTTTACTAATCCAGAAGGCTGTCCAAAGTGTCGTCCGGCAATCAATTTCTATTTGAATGTTGCTTGGCCTAAAGAACATGAGGATGAAAAAGAATCCCGCTATGTCAACGAACGGTTGTATGCCAATATTCAAAATGACGGAACGTTTTCTGTGATTCCAAGAATGCGTGGGGGGAAAACAAATCCGCAACAATTAGTGCTGATTGCAAAAGTTGCAGAAAAATATGATGTCCCAATGGTGAAGGTGACAGGAAGTCAACGAATCGGTTTGTATGGTGTCAAAAAAGAAGATCTTCCACAGATTTGGGAAGAATTGGATATGAAAGCAGCGGGTGCTTATGCCAAAGCTGTCCGTTCTGTAAAAACATGTGTTGGGGCAAACTTTTGCCGTTTTGGTACACAGGATTCCATGGGGTTGGGAATCAAATTGGAACAACGCTATGAATTCATCGATACACCACATAAATTTAAAATGGGGGTTTCTGCTTGTCCAAGAAGTTGTGTGGAAAGTGGTGTAAAAGATTTCGGAATCATCGGTGTTGAAAATGGATTCCAAATCTATATTGGCGGAAATGGCGGAACAGAAGTGAAAGAAGCTCAACTGCTGACAACGGCTGAGACTGAACAAGAAGTCATTGATATTTGCGGAGCAATGCTTCAATATTATCGGGAAACAGGAATTTATGCAGAACGTACTGCACCATGGATTGAACGGATGGGCTTTGAAGTTGTGAAAGAGGTTTTACTCAATCATGAAAAACGACAAGAATTAATAGCTGCATTAGATCAAGCAGTTGAAGGACGCCGTGGCAATCCTTGGGATGAAGTCGTTGAAGATCAACAAACACGAGAAGAATTGTACACAGTAGGGAGAGTCTAAAATGGAAAAAGTTTTTGTTGCCCGCTTAGATGAATTAGCATCGAGAATGGGAAAAGAAGTCATTGTTGGAGACCAAAAAATTGCCGTTTTTCGTTTAAGTGATGATCGTGTGAAAGCAATCGAAAATATTTGTCCCCATAAGCAAGGACCTTTAGCCGAAGGAACGGTCTCTGGTGAATATGTCTTTTGTCCGCTGCATGACTATAAGATCAACCTGAATGATGGTCAAGTACAAGAACCAGATGAAGGCTGTGTTCGTGCCTACGAAACGATTGTTGAAGAAGAACTTGTCTATATCATGGTCTAGTTATGGGAAAAGTTTATTTTGTCGGTGCAGGTTCAGGAGATCCGGAATTATTGACACTAAAAGGGAAACGAGTGTTGGAATCAGCTGATGTGATTATTTATGATCGTTTAGTTCATCCTGTGCTATTGTATTTAGCCAAGGATTCTGCCCGCTTTATTTATAGCGGTAAATATCCTAAAAATCATGTGCTAAAGCAAAAAACTATTAATGAGTTATTGCTGGAAGAAGGACAAAAACAGCAGCGTGTGGTGCGTTTAAAGGGGGGCGATCCCGGTATTTTTGGTCGTGTCGGTGAGGAAATCACGACTTTAAAAAGCAAAAATATCAACTATGAAATCGTTCCAGGTGTTACGGCTGCTTCTGCTGCCAGTAGTTATAGCGGAATCCCTTTAACTCACCGAGAATGCAGTAGTAAAGTGACTTTGGCAACCGCTCATCGTCAAGCTGATGAAACGATCGATTTTAAAGGTTTGACAGAAAATGGTACGATGTGTTTATACATGGGTGTAGAGCGAGCGCACAGTACACAGAAAAAACTTCTAGAGCAAGGTGTCTCTAAAAACATACCGGTAGCTATCATTGAGTGGGCTAGCCTTGGTCGTCAGCGTACCATAACAACGACGCTTCAAGAGTTAGTCAAAACGATTGATAATAATCATATTCAAAATCCGTCATTGATCATTCTAGGAGAAGTGGCAGCATATCGTAAAGGCTCAGACTGGTTTGAAGACATGACGTTGTTTGGACATAAAATCCTGTTGATCGATACGCAAAAGATCAAGTTCGATACGATTCTTTCCTATACGCAGCAAGGGGCGGATGTCTACGCCGTTCAAGTTGGTGAAGACCGGGATCGTAGATTCGATGAGGTTCATCAACAATATCTGACGGATCACTCGTTTAATGAAGTTGTTTATTTGGATCAGGAATTAGAGACAACGTATAGCAAACAATGGGATATTTTAAAAAAGGAAATAACCTTAGGGAAATAGATAAATTGCCAGTGTGACAAAGAACGTCACGAAGTCAATTTCCTGATTTTCTACAGAATTAAGTGATTTGTTCCGCTTTTACTGAGAAATACAACGAAAGTAATGAGTTGATGTTAAACAATATAAGACTTTCGAAAGAAAGTGTTGATCAGCTATATTATCCAGCTGCACAAGTCAGCCTTTCGGAAAAAAGATAAATTTGGTTTGAGACAAAAAGCGTCTCAAATCAAATTTCCTATTTTTCAGTCAAGGCTAAGCGGCTTGTTCCGCTTTTAAATTAAGGAGATGAAATTTTATGGGGTCACTTCAACCACCAGAAATAGTTGATGTTACAATTGAAAAAGGGATTCAAAAGGCTCGAGCGAGTATTTTGACATTGGCCGTTTTAGGCTTTTTAGCAGGGATGTTTATTGCTGTTGCAGGAGTTGCGATGATTCGAGCGATGGGAACGATGCCGAAGGAATGGGGCAGTCTAGTTAATGTGATTGGCGCGGCTGTTTTTCCGTTTGGTTTGATTTGCTTATTATTAGCTGGGGGTGAGTTGGTGACCGGTAATATGATGGTTGTTTCCATGGCGCTGTTTGCTAAAAAAATCAGTGGCAAAGAATGGGTGCGTAATATTGTGATCGTCACGATTTTTAATTTACTTGGTTCATTATTTGTTGCTTACTTCTTTGGTTATTTAAGCGGTGCGTTACAAGGTGATTTTGCTGAGCGGGCGATTCAGGTTTCTTTAGGTAGGACGAAGGACACGTTTTTACAAGGTTTTCTTTCTGGAATTGCTTGTAATTTTTTAGTCAGTACAGCCGTTTATTTAAATTTTGCAGCGAAAGATTTTATTGGAAAAATCGTAGGAATCTTTTTACCGATCATGGGATTTGTGATTTGCGGATATCAGCACGTGGTAGCCAACATGTTTTTGATTCCAATGGGAATTCTTCTAGGCGGAAATACTTGGTCAGCGTTTGGTCAAAATATGATCAGTGTTTATTTAGGTAATATTGTTGGAGGTAGTTTTTTTGTCGCTGGTTTATACTTTTTAGCCTATAAAGTAGGGACGCACCTGTTGCCAAACAAGTAAAATTTAGTATGATTATAGGATAAGAAAACATAAAGGAAGTTAAAAAAATGAAAACTGTCCGTGTCGGCACTAGAAATAGTCCTCTGGCTATGAAACAAACGATGATTGTTTTGGAATTACTAAAAGCTGTTCATAAAGATGTTACTTTTGAAATTGTACCTATGACTACTAAAGGCGATCAGTTACTTTCTGTTAGTTTATCTAAAATAGGTGGTAAGGGACTATTTGTCAATGAAGTGGAGCAGGCTTTACTAGTGGGGACGATTGATTTTGCTGTGCATAGTTTAAAAGATATGCCGGCAAAGATGGCTGATGGATTGACGTTAGCAGCACTGCCCAAAAGAAGTGACTCAACAGACTGTCTGATTTTTCGTGAAGTCGATGCTGTAGATCAGCTGCCTGACGGAGCGAGGATCGGTACAAGTAGTTTACGACGGGAATTTCAAATGAAAAAATTGAGAGAAGATATTCAAGTGGAGTCGATTCGCGGTAATGTTGGTACTCGTTTGAAGCGGATGGAGGAAGAAAAACTTGATGCGATTGTTTTGGCGACTGCTGGATTAAAACGATTGAACTGGTTTGAAGAGCCGGGCTACTCCTATAGTCATTTAACATGTGAACAGTGTATACCAGCTGTTGGTCAGGGCGCGTTAGCTGTGGAATGCCGTAGTGATGATCCAGTGATGCGGGCTTTTTTAGGTCAGATCGATGATTCTTTAACAAGGAAATTGGTTATGGAAGAAAGAGCCTTCTTAGCAGAGCTGAATGGAAATTGTGATATTCCTATTGGAGCTTACGCCGCTAAATCAAGCAAAGGCTATCAATTTTCAGGATTTCTAGGAGATAAAGACTTGCAGCGGCCATTTAGTGAAACGATGACCGTAGAAGATATAACAGGTGTTGGTCAGGTGATGGCGAGACGATTATTGGCAAAGATTGATCAGGAAAAAGCATGAAAAAAATACTTCTAACGCGAATGATTGAAGACAATAGAGACGATCGAGTTTATTTTCAAGAACAAGGATTTGAGACGGTTGAAATACCTTTGATTGGATTAAAACCGCATATTTATCCTGCATTCGGTGATGAGTTAAAACAGTGTGAATGGATTTTTTTAACGAGTCAGCACTCCGCTATCTTTTTTTTAGAGCACGTAAAAAAAGACGGGCTGATGGATCAGCTACACTCAAAAAAATTTGCTGTTATTGGAGCTAAAACAGCATCTGTCCTGTTGAACGATCAATTAGAAATTTCACTTGTAGCACCAGAACCGACTAAAAAGAGCTTGTTTCATTTTTGGGCAGAGCATCAGACGGAGCCTGCTTCGATTTTTTATCCTAAAAGTAATTTAGCTGACGCTGCTTGGGAAGAAATTTTGCTAAAGCAAGGACATACACTGTATACACCAATTATTTATACCAATTTTTTTCCAGTCGAAAGTAAAACAAGCCTGCGTAAATACTTGAATGAAAAAGAACTTACAGCTGCTTATTTCGCCAGCCCATCTTTGTGGTTCCGTTTTTTCACTATATTTTCAGAGCTAAGACTAGAGAAGATGCCAGTCCTCTATTGTTTGGGTGAAACCACTCAACAGGCAATCAAAAAAGTGAACTATGATGCAATCATAAAATAAACCGTTGTTTCCTGTATAGAGATCCAGGGAAGTAGACAAACTGATTGACTAGAGAGACAAATCTAGTACAATGAATAGACTAGGATGACTACTTTAAAGGGGGATCATAATGAGCAGGGAAATTATTTTGTATATTGCAGTAAGTTTGGATGGATTTATTGCTGAGATGGATGGTAGTATTGATTTTTTGGGTGGTGGAGCTGAATTACTTGAGGATGAAACAAGCTACCAAGAATTGATGGCAAAAATCGATACAGTCGTAATGGGGCGTACGACTTATGATCAAGTGGTAAATGAATTAGCACCAGATCAGTACCCTTATGAGGAACAAACGTCTTACATTATCACAAGTCGTACGGAAGACAGTTCAGAAAACCTTATCTTTACAAATCAAGAACCTGTAGAGCTGGTCAAAGCACTAGCAAAAGAAGAAGGAAAAGCAATCTGGATCGTTGGAGGAGGTAGCATTATTGCGCCTTTGGTGGAAGCGAACTTGATCGATACGTATATTATTACAACGATCCCTGTAATGTTAGGTAAAGGAATTCCATTATTCAATGAATTTAATGGACCAATTAAGCTCACTGTTGAAGATGTTTATGTAAAAAACAATATGGTTTACACAACGTATTCAAAACGATAAAAAAGATCAGGATGTCAGCCTCTCAATGACATCCTGATCTTTTTTAGAAAATTACTTATTAACTTATGGATAAAGCAATTAAATCGATCAATAAATGCGTGATCCAGGAAGCCCAAATACTTTTTCCCGCTTTTAAATACACTAAATTTAAAATCAGGCGGGCGACACTTTGTAATAGTAATACATGCATAACTGTCGAAAATAGCGAACCATCCCAATAAGAAGGAATATGCAAAAGACCAAAAATGAGCGCGCTCAACAAAGTACTGCTTCTTAAAGATAGACCGGTACTCAATGAACCCTCTAGAACACCAATACCTAATAGTTCTTCTCCCATCAGCATAAACGGAATCATAAAAATGATCGAGCCTAGTTTCCCTGATTCAGGGCTTGCTGCCCAATTGAATCCGATAGCTTGTGCAAGTAGACCTACTAAGAGACCGATAACAAAATAGCTAATAACTCCAAGTGGTATCAACCATAGTTTATGAGGCATTTTAAATGCTTGTTTACTGCTGCTTCCAAAGGCTAAAAGCCAAGCCAAAATACCTCCGACAAAAAGGCCGCTCCATGCCCAAGAAATAGTTGTTAAACTAAAGAAGCCAAGCAATAAAAGTAAAGCAGCGCCAGTAAGTCTAGCGGTAGAACTATGCATCGTTTCGTTTGTTTTCATAAAAATGCCTCTTTCTGAAAAGTAATTATTGTACTAAGAAATGATCATTAAGGGTACCAAGTTTACTAAAGTATCCAACTAAGTATAATAGGTTTCGCTTAATAAAAAAAACAAGTTGCTTTAATAAATTAGAGAATAGTATGAGTATACATTGAACAAAGCCGTTTATTGAAGAAGGTCCTATATTTGATACCATGATTTATTTTCAAATCAGATAAATTAGGAAAAAAAAGAATCATCTGTTGACAAAGGCGAAAGAAAGGACTACTATTAATTTATGGAAAGACTACGATTGTAGTTGTTTTTGGAATACGAGTAAAGGAGACTTCCTATGTCTGACAAGAAAAAGACTTCAGCAATCACCGATGCAGAGTGGGAGATCATGCGCGTTGTCTGGACTAAAGAAGAAACGACCAGTAAAGAAGTTACTGAGATTTTGAATGAAAAGACTGAGTGGAAAAGTACGACGGTGAAGACGTTGCTTAGCCGATTGGTAGAAAAAGAGATGCTTGGAACAAAGCGCAATGGGAATAAATTCACTTATTTTCCATTAGTGGAAGAGCGCAGAAGCATTGAAGTTCTTTCAGAAGATTTATTAAGAAAAATCTGTAGTAAAAAAGTCGGAAAGGTATTAGAATCGATCATTACTAATAGTACCTTGAGTTTCTCAGATCTTGACCAGCTGGAAAGCCTTTTGCAAGAGAAAAGAAAGACGGCTGTTGAAGTAGTTCCTTGTAATTGTATTCCTGGTCAATGTCAGTGTCATCATGTTCATTAATTAAATGAAACTAAAATAATTAAGGAGTTTTTATACATGGAAAAAACAGTAACGATCAATGGAATGAAGTGTGACGGCTGTGTAAATATCGTCAAAGAAAATTTTGAATCGATTGCAGGTGTTCAACAAGCCGCAGTTGATCTTGAAAAAAAATCTGCTTCTATCACAAGCGATCGAGAAATTTCAAATACAGAGCTGCAGCAAGCTCTGTCAGAAACAAAATTTACGGTTGCTTAATGTAAAAACGGCTGAGAAAAAAACAGCTCCTTTGGAAAAAGGAGCTGTTTTTTTCTCGCCGCTTATTCGGAATTAGCGCCTTAGACAAAACTGTTTTTAGTTTTGTCTAAGGCTCCTTTTTACATAAAGGGAAAGAACTTTTTATCAGGCGTACTTTCTTTAGCATAAACCATCAAATAATTTAGTAAGAGCACACCATTTCGATAATTATTGTTTTGTTTTATTACCTTGAAGCCAAGTGATTCAAAGAATGTTTTCGCTGTGATCGAAGAGTGGACAGTAATTTCCTTTGCTCCAGCTTTAAAGGCGTGATCGATCAAATCATTTGCTAATAATTTTCCTGCACCGTAACCGATCCATTCTTTGCTTACATATAAATAATCAAGTTTACCTGATTTTGAAATATTCCCAAAACCAACGATTTTCATACCAACCAATACGACACGTGTGTAAGTTGAACTTAAGGCCGCATCCCATTTTTCATAGTCAGGTGTGGGCTGCACCCATTGTTCGATTTGTTGTTCTGTATAATCTTTTTTATTGATCGCTTGAACGGTTGAATTAAATAACGCAACCAATTCTTCTAAGTCAGAACGTTGATAGTCTCTTAAACTGAATACAGTCATTTGTTCATCACTCCTATTCGTTAAAACTAGTTTAATCATACAAAAGGAATATGTCAAAATATAATTAAAAAAAAGTGCAAATTTTTATTTATTTCCGGTTATTGAACAATCAACTATGACGATGGCTTAAGTAAAGAAGAAACGGAAAGCAACAGCATACAACGCATAGAAAATAAGAATAAAAATCTTTTCAATGAAAACGAAAAAATAGTGTTAAACGAACAAAATGAAAAGGAATATAGAACGTCAAATTGGCGAAAACATCTCTTTAGCTAGAAATACTAGTAGTGAAGAATTGAATAGGTTGTTCAGTAGTCGGGTTATAATCAAAGACAAAAGTCATTCAGTAATGTCTTTTTTAGAAAATAACTTTCTCTGTTTATTCAATGAAAAAAATTAGAGCATATCACTATGGATTACGCTCTAATTTCTTTTCTACTGTTCACGGATAGATTGAATCTCTTCGTAATATTTTTTGGTCAAGCGACTATTTTTATTGGTATAGTAGTAGCGCTTATCTTTCGTTTCTATTTCTAAGATCGGTTGTTTTTTTCGATAAACGAGGAGATAAGCTGGTTCATTATCTACTTGAAATTCACCAGTCATGTAATTCTCTGTAGCTGTTCCGTAAACGCGAATGGTATTTTTAGGAAGCTCATTGATCAATTGCACCGACTCGATTTCATTCCATTCGATGGCTCTATTTTTAGAAAATGGGGCAGACAAATTGATGCCATCGTGGGAAGTTGCCAGTTCAAATGGGTTTGATGAAAAATCGCTGATCAACATAGGGATGCTCACTGCAATCAAGGTAACAAAAACAAAGATACCAACAATACTCATGATGATTTTTCCAGCAGGGCGCCCCAGATTTGTTGAAATATTCATCCCGACCCGATCAGGGACAAGAATTCTTTTATCATTAGGATTGATATAAATCGCATATCTCCAGTATTGATCTTCATCACTATAACGATATTCTTCTGCTAGAGCAATCAACTGATCCTGCTTTTTGCGAGAAGAAAATAGATAATAGAAGGTAAACACAATGAATAGTAAAATGGCTAAAACAAAACCAAAGGTCAAAAGCATCATTTGTTCATAAGGTAAAATGACAGACAAGCCAGCTATAAAAGGTAGTGGGCTCAAAACCAAAGCTGATACAGCCATCAAGACAGACCAGTGGTGTCGCATTAAATCGTTGACCTGTTGATTGATCGCTTCATCACTTGTCAAAGGTTTAACAGGTAAACGTCCGATAAAATAATAGAAAAGCAAGAAAAAACCGAATAAGAGGAAACTGATAAGAAAAAGCAGCCAAGATCCATTATCCTTACCGACAGCAGTTAATGAGTAGATCGCTCCGGCAATAGTGAGGATAAAACTCGGTAAAAACCACCAGATACTGATCAATTTGCGGTTTTTATTGGCAACAAGCTTGGTATCTACCAAGATCGGTTTTGTAGGCAAAAACCATTTATTTTGAACTTTAACGGCCGTCATTTTACGAATATAGATCACTTCTAAGTAGTAAAAAGTCCCGATAAAACCAAATAGAACAGTTAAAAAGTAGATCATTGTCAGTGAATCATAAGGAATGATGATCACGGGTAAAGCAATGAATAGAAAAGCGATAGCCCCTTGCAGTAACCGTTTTTTATACAACTTACTAACAGCTAAAACTTGAGGGTCTTGCAGCTTTTCTTTTGGTAAAGTCGTTTCTAAAATAATATTTTTGTGAGGATTTGCAGGGATTCGTCCTGTAAAAGCCATCAAAAAGTTAACACCCACGAGGATCACATATAATAAAAAATTCATTTTCAACACACCTTTTATTGTTCAAATTTTTGATAAATCTGTTTCACTTTTTTTTGTACCATTTCTTCTGAGACTTGATGGATAGCAGCTTCAGCTAACAATAAATCCAATCGTTCAGAAAAATATTCTTGAAACTGTGATGTCGGTGATTGCCGATCAGCGACGATCGTCCCATTTCGTCGATCCGTTAAAATATAACCGTCTGCCTTTAATGATGTATACGCTTTTGAAACAGTCATCATATTGACACCTATTTCATCGGCCAGTTGACGAACAGATGGTAATTGTTCACCAGCATGTAGCTGATTTTTAGCGATTCCAATGATTAGTTGATTACAGATTTGTTGATAAATGGGCGTTTGACTTTGAGTATCTATTTCCAATAGCATAAGTTCACCTCTTTTGTATCGTTTGTATTATATATGTTAATACATGTATTGTTGAAAAGCAATGATTTTATACAAAAACTTGTGAGAATGAATTATCAGGCATATAATAAAATAGAATGATGAAAAAGTGGAAGGATGAATGTATATGTCAACAATCGAACCTACAATGACACAAAAATTTCGCACTGCTTTTGCAGAAAACAATAAGCAAAATGCGCTGCAAAGAAGCGTCGTAAAAAATGGTATCAGCGCTTCGGCTCAGAACCAAGCGGCAGAAGTGAATAATGTTCCTGTTTTTTCTGTAGATCTTGCGACTGGGAAAGTAGCAAATCAAAAACAAAGTGGACGTTGCTGGATGTTTGCAGCGCTGAATACGTTTAGACACAAAATGATCAATAGCTTTAATCTAAAAGATTTTGAACTATCTCAAAATTATACTTTTTTCTGGGATAAATATGAGAAATCTAACTATTTCTATGAAAATATCATTGCAACTGCTGATCAAGAATTAGACAGTCGCAAAGTAGCTTTCCTTTTAGCAACACCACAACAAGATGGTGGACAGTGGGATATGATCGTTTCTATTTTCCAAAAGTATGGTGTGGTACCAAAAACTGCGATGCCGGAAAGCAGCAATAGCTCTAATTCTCGTGATTTAAATAATTACCTAAACAAAAAATTGAGAAAAGATGCAACCATCCTTCGTGGGCTGATCCACAATGGTAAAACAATTGAAGAAGTACAGGCAGCAAAAGAAATTATGCTGGGAGAAATTTATAATTTTTTGGCGATCTCGTTGGGAACACCGCCAGAGAACTTTGATTTTGAATACCGCGATGAGGAGAAAAATTATCATCTGGATCAAGGGTTGACCCCGCAATCTTTCTATGAAAAATATGTTGGTGTTGATTTAGACGACTATGTCAGCGTGATCAATGCACCAACGGCAGATAAGCCGTATAATAAAACGTATACGGTTGAAATGCTTGGCAACGTAGTCGGCAGTAAAGCAGTGAAATATATTAATGTAGATATGACAACGTTTAAAAAATTAGCAGCTGCTCAATTAGAACAAGGAGAGTCTGTTTGGTTTGGGTGTGATGTTGGTCAATCTTCTACGAGAGATAGCGGGATCATGTCGTTAGATGCCTATGAGATGAATGATCTTTTTGATATCGATTTTACGATGACAAAAGCAGAGCGTTTGGATTTCGGTGAAAGCTTGATGACACACGCAATGGTCTTGACAGGTGTCGATTTGATCGATGGCGTGTCTACAAAATGGAAAGTTGAAAACAGCTGGGGAGAAAAAGTTGGTGATAAAGGCTTCTTCGTGATGAGTGATGCTTGGATGGATGAATATACGTATCAAATCGTAGTGCGTAAAGAGTTCCTGTCTCAAGAATTACAAGAAGTTTGGCAACAAGAACCCATCATGTTAGCACCTTGGGATCCAATGGGGGCATTAGCTTAATAGAGTAGTAGGCTGTTGGCTAACAAAAAAATCCCTACGAGTAAACGCAGGATTTTTTTGTTACCAAAGGTCTATGTATATTTTCAAAAAGCTTTTTGTGTGTTATAATTTGTAGAGATAAAGAAAGACGTTGATATTACTACCGCCTAAAGTAAGTAATATCAACGTTAACCGATTCACTTAGAATCTTTTTTTGATAACGTAAGTGTATCATATGTTGTTTGGATTTACAAAATCCTGGACGCTATATTTTAAGAATTTCTTAGATTGAAATGGGCTTTTTAACAGAACGAAAAGATTTTCATAATAATAGTAAAATAGGTATTATCAAGAGCTTTTTGAGAATTTCAGCCCATGAAAATAGCTTCACAGAAACAAGTGGGCTATCTTCATTAGAAATCAATGTAAAAAAAGAATCTCTCTATTGCCATATGGATTATTGTGGCGTAGAATGAGAATCAGTTTGAACAACCAAATTAAATAAAAAACTTTTGACAGTCTGCGCCGGCAGCCTGTCACTCAAAGTGTGGATCAACAATTCTTAGGCCGTAGATGGAATTGTTGGTTGACGCTTTTTTTAGTTGATCAAACAGATTGTTTATTTAAAGTTAGGAGGAATTGTAATGAATAAGGACTGGATAAAATTGATCATTGGCGCTTTTTTTGAAGTGCTGTGGGTGATTGGAATGAAGCATAGCTCTAACTGGTGGCAATTGTTGCTGACGGGTATCTTCATTTTGATCAGCTTCTATGCGTTGATCAAGGCTGGAGAAACATTACCAGTCGGAACAGCATATGCTGTGTTTGTCGGCTTAGGAACAGCCGGCACGGTTGTTTCAGGTATTCTGTTTTTCGGTGAAGATTTCAAGATCAGCAAGATTTTACTGATCATTGTTTTATTAGCTGGTGTCATGGGATTGAAATTTGTAACAGGTGAAAAAGGAGAGGAATAAGATGAGTTGGATCTTTTTGATCATTGCCGGAATTTTTGAAATGTTAGGTGTCGCTTCGATCAATCGTTTTAATCAAAGGAAAGATAATAAGTCTCTCTTTTTATTGGTTTTGGCTTTTGCCAGCAGCTTTATTTTTTTATATTTAGCGATGAGACAGTTACCGATGGGTGTTTCATATGCCATATGGACGGGGATCGGGGCAGCAGGAGGCGCAATTTTAGGGATGGTTCTTTATGGGGAATCAAACGATTGGCGGAGAATTTTATTCATTGGAGTTATTTTGTCATCAGTCATAGGCTTAAAATTGATCGCTTAGTCTAAAAAAAAGAAATGAATAAAGAAGTCAGTTTAGGATACTTGGATCGGTAATCAAGTGTGTCTAAACTGACTTTTTGTTTAATGGAGTTTTCTATATAGATTTTGCTTTTTTATATGATGATAGACGGTAGGAATAGAGATATCACATCTTTCGGCGATTTCAGGAACGGATAATTCAGATTCGGTGTAAAGCTTTAGAGCTTGCTGGACTTCTTTCGTACGCGGTGGGCGTCCAAGTTGTTTTCCATTTTCTCTAGCCGCATCTAAGCCTGCGATCACCCTTTCTCTGATCAATTCTGCTTCCATCTCAGCAAATGCCCCCATGATCGTGAAAAAGAAGCGTCCCATCGGTGTCGAGGTATCGATGTTATTTTGGATGCTTACGAAGTGGATATTTTTTCGATCAAACTCTTCTAATAAACTTAACAGTTGCTTCGTTCCTCTGGATAATCGATCCAACTTGAAAATGACTAATGTATCTCCAGATTTCAATTGAGCGAGAGCTTTATTCAATTCACTTCTAGATGTTTTACGTCCGCTCTCTCTTTCCTTGTAGATCACGTCAACACCATATTTTTCAAGTGCTTGTCTTTGGGAATCAAATTTCTGCTGCTGTGTACTGACGCGCATATAGCCGATAACTGTCATTTCTAAACACCCCTGTTTGATTATAATGAAATATACTATAAATCTGTTTTTTTGAAATCGAAGGTCGAAGAATTATTCTATATAAAACGATAAAGGGTCAAATTTTTGCTTGACACATGTAATTGGAACGTTGATTTTAATATGTATAATCGTTTAATCTGGGTTAAGAACGTATGTGGATCACCTACTTTTTTTCGCTATTTTCGATTATATAAAAAATGAAAAATAAAATGTAAAAAAAGTTTTAAAATGTTATTGACTTTCGATTTTCTCTATAATAAACTAATGTTTTTTATAGAAATGAAATACCAGTTTTTACTTTCAGAGGAAACACATGAGAAATACGGTTTGATGGGCTTTATGCTGATCGCTGTATTTCTTTTTTGCGTTTTAGTTGATTTTCTCAATATCATTAGTTTTTTGGAAGCTTTGATCAGATAAGAATGTTGAGGAATAGGTAGTCTCAAGTAGATTAGAGGATGATATCAGCGATGAGTTGATTTTCTTATGCTAACAGTGTGTGGTTCTAATAAGCATGAATGAATAAAACAAGGTGATTGTGGACGAAATGAGGGTTTGATAAATGGTAGAAGAGCAACGAAAAAAAAGGAAGAAAAAAAAGGGCAATGCGCAAACAAAATCATCAAAACAATCCATAAATAAAATAAATTCAGAAACAAAAAGATCAAACCCGAAAAGAAAATCTAGAAAATCACCTCCTAATTCTAAGAAAAGTAAAAATAAGGGACATTCAGAAAGAAGAAAACCGATTCCAAAGCAAAAAAGAAATCCTTTGTATACCTTTATTTTTAATGTTTTCTTTTATAGTTTTATTTCATTCATGGTTATTGGATCGATATTGTTTGCAACAAGCAAGAGTTCAGACAGAAGTGTTCTTGGGTATCGTTTCTTCGGTGTTTTAACTGATTCGATGGTGCCAAGAGATCCTAAGACTCAAAAAGGCGGATTTCATTCTGGAGACATTATTATCGTGTAAAATATCGAGGGGGATTCGGCTAAGGTAGGAGATATTATCACTTTCAAACCAAGCATTAATAGTACAGCCTTCTTGACGCACAGGGTAAAAAAGAAAATGGATCATTTAGGTGAAACTAAAGGAACCTACTACATTACACAAGGGGATGCAAATAAAGCAGAGGATGTTCCTATAAGTGAAAAACAAGTAGTTGGTAAAAAAGTATTTGCGATACCTAAAGTAGGCGGCATTTTGAACTTTGTCAGTGAAAATCTACTGGTGTCGATCATTTTCTTAGTTTCAGTCTTTGGTTTTATCACGATCATTCGCTATTACATTTTAAACAAATAACGGTAATTTCTTTTTGATTAAGAAAAGAAGAGTGTCTTGACTTCAACTTGATCAAAAGGTGAATTATATAAAAAAATTGGGGAAGGAAGTAAAAAGATGCAAAAAAACAAGAAGAAAAAAATATTGGCTTTAGCAAGCGGTTTTGCGCTTGTTGCTGTAATGGCAGCAACATTTGCTTGGTTCACAAGTGAGGACCAAAAAACCAACCACTTTGAAGGTCAGATCGCAACAGGAAAAGATATTGAAGTAGTGGAAACATTTGAACCACCGACCGAATGGGAACCAGGTTCAGAAGTAAACAAAGATGTGGCAATCGCCAATATCGGTAAATATGACACATTGATCCGTGTATCTTTAAGTGAGTCATTACAATTATTGAAAGATCATAATGCAAAACAAACAACAGGTGCAGAGCTTGAAAATCAAACAAGCAAAACTGTTTATGTATTACCAGGAACAGACGCACCAGCAGGATTTACAGATTCTGTCTTTGATGGAGCTGCACCAACATTAACTGTTGCTGCGGGTGAATTCAGCGGAACATATACATTAAAAGTAAAAGAAAAAGCTGAAACTGTCGGTACAAAAACAACTTATACGTACCGTTATGCATTTGAAAAAGGCGGCGTACTTTATCACGCTAGCGGAGTTGACGGATTTGAACGTAATGCGTCAAACCAAATCAAAGTGAAATCTGGTACACCTTCATTAAGCTATGTTTCATTGGAATATAATGCTGCAGATGAAAGAACTTGGACAGATTCACCAGTCTATACACCAACATTTACTGCAGACGGTACATTGATTTGGAATGCACCAGCTGCTACAGGTTCTGGAAATATTCAAGTATCATTCAACAATATTACAACAGATCCTACAGTTGCTGACAAATGGTATTTCAACGCTGCTGATGGTTACTTCTACTACACAAGTGTTGTTGCACCAGGCGTAAATACATCACAATTGATGGACGCTGTTAAATTGCTTGGAACAGCTGGTAATGAATACAGCAAACTAATCTACGATTTAACTGTTAAAGGTCAAGGAATCTCAGCATACAAAGATGCTGTAGATCAATGGTTGCCATCAGGCGTCAATGACCCATTAGCAACTGCATTAAAAGCATTAGTACCAGCTAAATAATAAAAGAAACAACTATCTATTTTAAGGAGGAAGAAGGATGAAGAATCAGCACAGGGGGAGACAAAAGCTTTTAATTGGGCTTGTATTGATGTTTAGCCTATTGATTGCTTTTAAGCCTGTTGAAGCTAGAGGTGAGTCCGCTCTTCCTTCTGGGATGGTAGTTGGCGATGAACAGGGAATCAAAGTAAATAGTGATGGTAAATATCTGATCGATATTCGTGATGTCGAACCTGGAAAAAAATGGTCTACTAAAATTACGATCATCAATGTGGAAAAAGATATCCCATATCAATTAACCATGACTAGTAGTAAACCGACATTGATCGAAGGAAATTTAGATTTATCAAAAGCTATTCAGATGAGCCTGTTTCTTGATGGAAAAGAAGTCTATCAAGGACCTCTGTCAGGTGTCAGTAAAGCAAGAAATCTACAGGATAAAGCGAATCCCTTGAATTTAGGTATCTATAAGGGCGGAGATACCCATTTATTAGAAGCTAAATTTGAGTTAGATGGTAAAGCCTATACCAATCGAGATTTTTTCAAAAAAAATGTAGTCGAAAATATCTGGAACTTTAAAGCAGTCAAAACAGAATTACCAGATACAAAAGGACCAGACCCGGACAAGCCTAAAAACATCATCGAGGCAGTCAAAGACCGACTGTCGTTTCCAAAAACAGGTGAACAATGGCGCGAAGCGTTGCTGTTTATGTGTATCGGATTGTTTTTAATTTTGATTGTCCTGTTGATTTTAAAGCATAAAAAGAATGAACAAGGAAAGAAAAATAAAAAATGGATTTCTTAGAACGATCAAAGGACAGGAGGAGATAGCGTGTGAAAAAGAAGTTAGCGAAAAAGAAAAAAAATACTCGCAGAAAAAAATTTAAAATCCATGCCAAACTAATCATTGCAGTCTGCGCGTTTCTTTTTTCTGGTTTGATGGTTCTAGGAAGTACATATGCTTGGTTTGTTTCAGAAGATGAAGAAAACAACCACTTTGTAGGAACAAGGTTATCAGCTGAAATCGTTGAAGATTTTGAGCCTGATTTTGAATGGCAGTCAGGAATGACAGTCAAAAAAGTCGTTCGTGTCAAAAACACTGGGGACGTGCCTGCCTTTGTTCGAATCAGTTTATATGAATATCTGCTGATGTTCAAAATAGATGTAGCAGATCAGACAGGAAATGGGAATTTAGCTCTTTCGCCGAATGCTATACAGCCGATTGCAGAAATAGAGCATCCAAACAACTGGGCAAATGCAGCAGCAGGCGGCGGGACGTATCTTTATGACGGACATTATTATATTGCTAAAAATGCAGTGATTCCGGCAACTGCGGAAGATCGGTATAAATTTAAAGATGCCGCTCGTAATGCAACAGATTTGAAATGGTTCAAAGTGAACTTTCCAACGAATATCTACGAAAGTTTGCCGGCAAGCGGGACACAAAATTATTGGTTATATCAAGACGGTTATTTTTATTACTCAGAATTATTAGAGCCAAATGATTTAACAACACCGATTGTTGAGAGTGTTTCACTGGATCAAAGTGCGCCAAACAAATTTAAGGGAGCTCTTTATAAGTTAGAACCAGTAATGGATGCACATGATGCTACGCAAATCTTACTAAGTAATTGGAAGATAACACCATCAAGTCCAGCAGCCAATTTATATAAAGATCGGCTAAGTGACTAAAAAGAGGAGGAGCCATTTTGAAAACAAAAAAATCAAAAAAGAAAATTAAAATAGCAAAATCCCTCTTTTTACTTACGAGTGCAGTGATCATTATGGTGATGGTGTCATTGGGATTGCATCGAACGTATGCAGCTTTAACAGATAGTGATCAAAAAGAAAACGATTTTAGAGTAGGAAATGTTCAAACAGAGATCAAAGAAGAATTTGATCCACCTAACATATTTGAACCAGATAAAGAATATTCAAAAAAAGTACAGATAACAAATACTGGGGAACAAGATATCTTTATTCGAGTGTTAGCTTTACCAAGTATCACAAAACAACAGTCGAATGGTTCGACCCTTTTATTGCCAGCTACGACAGAAGGAAGCAACCCAGTTTTAACGATCGACTATAATTTGACAGATTGGATCAACGGACAGGATGGCTATTTTTATTATAAAAAGAAACTAGCGAAAAATGAACAGACAGCAGTTCTTTTTACGAAAGTCAAAATGAACCAAGCGGCAATTACAGAGGAATACGAAAATGTTTCTTTGACCATTGAAATCAAAGCAGAAGGTATCGGAACAACGAAATATTCTTATCGAGATGCTTGGTGGAACGCTGAGACACCGACCACCGGTCCGCTTTTAAATGTTGATAATGCACTGAAAGGACAAACAAGCAGTCAATAAGAGTAAAAATCTAGAGAAAGAAGGTGCAATCATGAAAAAGGGAAGAAGAAAGAGAGTACGTTTTTTTCGTTGGATGATGATTGTTGCAAGTTTGATTGGATTAGTCTATTTTGCACAATCAGCACTTTTATATACGAATGCGCCTATCAAAGCTGCTTTGAAGACTGAACTTCAGCCTGGAGAAGTGAAATTGAGTAAAACCGCAAAACCGGTAGAAGGTATGGTCAATCAATGGGATATCACCGTTCGAATCGAAGGGCGTAACCAATTTCCGCCACCGCCAACGGATATAGTTCTAATTATCGATACATCAGGCAGTATGGAAGAAAATGATCGAATGATCAAAGCGAAGAGTGCGGCAGAAAAATTTGTAAACATGGTGCTCCACAAAGATTATGTCAATCGAATCGCTTTAGTTACCTATAATTCCACTGTGACGAATTATACATTCAACCAGGCTGGATGGAGTGGTCAATTTGTTGATTACTCACATAAAAGCCTACTGATCGATAAGATCAAAGAATTAGAACCTGTTGTCAACGGAGGAACCTTTACACAAGCTGGAATTAAATCTGCAACCGAAGTGATGACCAAAGCGACTGGAGAAAAAAGAAATATCGTACTTATTTCTGATGGTGTACCAACGTACAGCTATCCACCTACTGCACCTTATAACCAATTAAGCGGTATGGAACTTTTTGACTATCCTAGTGGTGCTGCGGGATACAACTACTATGAAAGTGTCAAAACGATTCCGGAAGCAAACTTTGATTACAGTAAGCCTTACGGAAATGGAGCTAAATACCGTATTGGTGCGTTCGCACCAGAATATGAGCAAATGCCTAACGGCTCTAAAAATCGTTTAATGGCTAATCATGCACATAGTGCAATTGCTCAAGCAACAATTACTAAAAAAGAAAAAATGTCGAATGGCGAATTTTTAGTGACCGATTTCTATACGATCGGTGTGGATTTAGATTCTGCTTCTCAAGATGACGAAATCACGACAGGAAATCAGACATTAAAAGAAATTGCCTCATCGGAAGATAAATGTTTTGCTGCAACTGCAGATAATTTAGATGATATTTTAAGTGGTATCGCGGGTGAAATCGTAGGTGCGATCAAATCAGCACATGTCGTAGATCCGATGGGAACAGGTTTTGTTATGAATGGCAGTGAGTCTGTCACCCAAGGAAATTCTGAGGCGAAGGATGTTTTAGGCGTAAAAACGATCAATTGGGATGTTGGAACACTCAAAACACCCGTTTCAAATGATCCAGATGAAGATGTGATGTATGCGGAAATGACGTATCGAGTGGATGCGACAAATGATGTATTGAAACCTAATGTGATCGATGCAAATGGATTAGCTGAAACAAATGGTAAAACAACGATTGTCTATAAAAAATATAATGATATGGTCGTGCCGGACATATTTGAGGTCCCCAAGGTCAAGCCGATTATTGTAAGTCTGCAAAAGAAACTGCTGGATGAAGAGGGGAAAGAAGTAACAGAGAAGTCTGACTCATTTGACTTTAAATATGGTAATGATCAATACACAGGGAATGATGCCTTTACCCTTTTCCCGAACGAAGTGAAAAAAATCGTTCATCCATGGAAAGCAGGTCAAGAATACACGGTAGAAGAGCTGTTGAAGTCAACGGAAGAATATGATACCCAAATAGAGATCAATGGACAGGTGACCGCAGGAACTAAAGGAATCTTCAAGTTTCTTGCTGTAAATGATCAGTACACCGATCAACAAATCATTGTGACAAATGCAAAAATTGCTCAAATAAGAAAAGTGTATCTAAATATCCGACAAGCTGTCATTAAACCAAGTGAAGAACTGGTGATTCCTTCAAAAGGCTATTATACATCTGATATCGAGAACACTGATCAAACGAGCAATATCATTTCTAAAAGTACGACTAAAGATACGTCAGCCGAGGTATCTGAATCCTTGTTTATGAAATATGAACTTATTTTGAAAAAAGGAGAAACAAAAGTAGCTATTAGCGATATCATCCCGGAATACTATAAGTTTGCAGGATATATTGTTTCTTCAACGAATCAAAATTTGAACACAACACATATCTCAAGCAATACGAGTGAATTAATGAAAACAAATAAGGCAGAACTAGATTATCAAACGAACGAAGAATACTGGCTGACGATGTTTATTACACCAAAATTAGGAACAACAATAGACGGTGAACAAGAAACGTCACCTAGACCCTATAGCTGGGCATATAAAGTAAATCAATTCGGCAAATAATGATATAAAAAACAAATAAAAATCATTTAATTTGGTTGGATCGCAAAATATTTTGATAATCCTCGACGATTTTACAATAATCCAAGGTTTCTAGAATATCTAAGTACTTTGTGATTTCGGGTGTCAATTTTTTACATGTATTAGCTGAATGAGCAATCGCATAATTTAAGCGGGCAATAAGCATTTCAAAAAGTCGATAATCCGAGTGAGCGTTAGTGATAGCAAGTTTAGAAAAATTCATAGCATGTGGGTAATCTTTATAATTTAAACATAACGAAGAGAGATTTAAATAAATTCTCAATTTTGTATCCTGCAAGATCTCCATTTGATTCAAAGGATCGATTTTATCTGTTACCAATGTACCTAAAGCGATTGCCTCTGAAGGTGAAAAACAATAGAGAGAATTATTCAAAAGTTTTAACTCATAGAGATACCATTTATCTACGCCGATCAAATAGTTTTTAATCGGGCTCATGAGTTGCTGTAATGAAGGATGCTGCGGTGTTTCTTCGTTTGTAAAATTTATTTGAAGCATTGCTTTTGTGATCAAAAAAAGGTGGAAATACTTCTCATTTTTAGTCGTTTGATAGCGTTGATCAGCAAGCTTCACCAATGTTTCAAGATAAGCTTTATCTTTTTTAAAAACAGCATGACTTAATTTGTAGTATAACTGATTTTCAGCGGGAAAATACTCCGGATCAAGTAAGTTAAGAAACTCCTCAACGGATAGAAACAATTTCTCCAAGATTAATAAGAATTTATCAAATGAGGGCATGCTGACATTTGATTCAATCAAGTAGTAAGTTTGCCTAGTCATAATTCCTGAATAAACATTTTTTTGGCTTAGACCTTTTTCAATTCTGATTTTTTTTAATAATGATCCATAATTATTCAAAAAAAAATCTCCTTTCTGGGTATAAAATACTTTACCGACTGAAAAAATTTACTTCCTGTGTGTTATTATAACAAAAAAATAAATAACTAATTAAATAAAGTTAATATTATTAGATTAACTTTTTTAGATAAAGGAAGGAGCTGAGTAAATATGGTTTTGTTACTCGTATGGTTTATAACATTTTAATTGTTTGTATGGTTTAAATTAAATAATAGTTAGGGGCGTTTATTAGAGGATGAAACAAAAATTTAGTTATGTACTTATTCCAGTTATCATGATTTTCATCGCGTTGGGGCTGTTTAATGGACCAACAGCAGAAGCGACTAGTACGAATGCAACATGGTCAACGGCATCAAATTCATCTACAGTTGGTCTTCCGAACTTAGCGGATGTCCAAAATAATGTATTACAGGCGAGTCAGCCGACAGCCAGATTTTTTGGAGTCACTTGTTATGCTGGCGTTCAAGTGATCAAATATGATTCAAAAACGAATGCAAGATTAGCCGGAGCAGAATTTACGATTTATGACTCTTGGGGGCGTGCAGTTCAGGTCATCCAGTCAAATGCAAACGGGATTGCTCAAACAACTACCTTGCCGTTAGGTAACTATTCGATACGAGAAACAAAAGCACCGAGCGGCTATCAGCTTGAATCTAGTCGTATGTATTTTTCTCTAATGAGAAGTGGTCAACTACTTTGTTTGACGAAATGTAATGTACCATTGCCAGAGCAAAAAGGCGGGCTGCAAGTAGTTAAAACGAATGAATCAAATCAAGTGTTGGCTGGTGCTGTTTTCGATGTGTATAATTCCAGCAATCAGCTTGTAGGAAGAATTACCACTGGAGCCAATGGAGTTGCTGCGTTAAGCAATTTACCTTTTGGCACCTATAAACTAGTTGAAGTTCAAGCTCCGAACGGCTATGAATTAGACTCAACGCCAAAATATGTGACGATTTCTTCAACTAATAAAACTGTAACGATATATGTCACTAATAAAAAAGCCACAGGAAAAATCTTGATCGTTAAACAAAGTGTGGAAGGTAGATTATTATCAGGTGCTACTTTCCAAGTATACAATGCAAACAATCAGTTAGTTGGGACGATCACTACAAATGATAGTGGGTTTGCTACGTTGAACGATCTACCTTATGGCACTTATAAATTGGTTGAAACAAAAGCGCCGGACGGCTATGAACTAGACCCAACACCGCATTATGTCACTATTTCAAAAGATACACCAAATGGAGTTGCAAGTATTGCTATTGTGAACAAGAAAAAAGTCACAACGGGCGATCTTGAAGTCATCAAAAAAGATGAAGAAGGAAAACTACTTGCAGGAGCAGAGTTCAATGTATTCAATGCAAACAACCAGCTGGTTGGGACTGTTACAACAGATGCAAATGGTGTAGCAACATTAAGTGATCTACCTTTTGGCACCTATAAATTAGTTGAAACAAAAGCACCGGCAGGCTATGAGTTGGATGCGACACCACATTATGTAACGGTATCTGAAAATGATCCAAATGGAAAAATCAGCATTACTGTGGTGAATAAAAAAGAACAAACCACAGGTAACCTTGAAGTCATCAAAAAAGATGAAGAAGGAACGCTCTTAGCAGGAGCAGAATTCGAAGTATACGACAGCAATGATCAGTTAGTTGGCAAAGTGACAACAGATGCTAATGGCGTAGCGACTTTAACAGATTTACCATATGGTACGTATAAATTGATTGAAACAAAAGCGCCGGAAGGCTACGAAATGGATGCAACACCAAAATATGTCACACTTTCCAAAACAGATCCAAACGGTAAAGCAACCATTGAAGTCTTGAATAAAAAAGAAGTCGTACCTGAAACTGGATCTTTGAAAATCATCAAATATGTGAAAGATTCGGACCCAATCGAATATTTAGCAGATGCAGTCTTTGAAGTTTATGATACAGATACACAATTATTAGGCACCTATACAACAGATCAAAATGGAGAAATCCTCCTAAATGATTTAGCGCCTGGAAAATATTATGTCATTGAAGTGAAAGCACCTCCTGGTTTTGAAGAAGATACAACCTTCTATGAAATCACGGTAGAAGCTGGAAAAATTGCTGAAATCAGACATGCTAATGTTAAAAAGGAAAACCTAGGTGGTCTAAAAATCACGAAATACGCATTAGATGAAGATGGTTATGAAACTGATAATGTTTTACCTAATGCAGAATTTTCAGTAACAGACTCAAATGGGAATGTTCATACTGGAACGACAGATGCCAATGGAGAACTCTTCTTTTCTAATTTGCCGGTAGGCGAAGTTGTCATTGCAGAAACGAAAGCACCGGATGGCTATGAACTAGATGCTCCGCAACAAACCAATACTATTGAAGTTGGTACGATTGCAGAAAATATTTTCTATAATAAACCGAAGCAAATTCAAGGACGTGCATTAGTATATGTCTCAAGTACAGATGCTAAGCAAGTGTTAAGTGGTTTGCAATATCAAATTACTTGTACGAAAGGGAATGCCTTAGAGACAACGGCTATTACCAATAGCTTTGGTCAAATCAGTATCTACTTGCCGCCTGGTGAGTATGAAATCGCACCATTGATCAAAGGCAGAACGACTTCAACCGTGAAGCCGACAAGCTTCAAGATCGAACCGAATAAATTTACGATCATTAGATTAACCATTTAATCTGCGGATGTAAATACTAAATTTTGTTTTAAGCTGGACGATTGGTGTTCAAAGCAAACGTCCAGTTTAAATAGATAAATAATAAATGTGCACACTTTATTATTAGGAAAAAAACATAATGGGAGGAAAAAACTATGAACAAAACTGCTGAAAAAAAAGTTGGAAAATCTTTTGAGGAATTAACACCAGAAGAAATGAATAAAGTACAAGGGAGCTTCTTCGGATGGAGCTGGTCTTCATCTTCATCTTCTTCATCATCAAGTAGCTGTTACTCTACAAGATGTAGCTATAGCTGCTGCTCTTCAAGATGTTGCGGTTGGTAATCTAAAATAATTCGATGCTAGATAAGTTGCCTTTAAAAAGGCAATTTATCTAGCACTTATTTTTAATATGGAACTAATTCAGGAGAATTTACATAAATAAATTGATTTAAAGGAGACTAGCTATGAGTCTTAATAATTTAGCTAAAGCAACCTCGATTCGTCAACGATACGATCTGTTAAAAAATTACTATGTTGGGAAAACAACACGACCGGATACTTCATCACTTGAAAATTATAAAAAGTGGCGCAGTCGACCGACCACCGTGACAGACGAAAGATTTGAAGAAATCCTTCAGTCTGCAAGATTAACAAAAGAAGAATTTGATTTGGCTATCAAAGAGTTGACAGAAGAAGAAAAAGACTATATTTTTTCAGAAATTCAAACGGATGACTGGCTCCAAATGACACAAGAGATTTTTGAACAAGAAGACCATTTAGTCGAGGATGTGTTTGATGAGAGCAAAGCCAATTTTACCTATGCCTTACGTTTGCATATCGATTATTTTGAACTGAAGCTGAAAGAAATCTTGAAAGAGTTTTCAGAAGTAGAGGTACAAGCGAGCGCAATGATGGATTATGTCGGTGAAGTCATCAATCGCTTCATGGATATTGGGCTTAGAACCTTTGTTTATGATTTACACGTAACAAAAGAAAAGCTGGAAATAGAGCCGGAACTTGATGAGAAAAAGGCGTTTCAAAAGTACCTCATCTCTCGTTTTGATTCAAAAGAAAAAGTAGCTGACTTTTTTGCCCAGTATCCTGTATTGGCACGACTATATGCAGAAACGATCAGCTTTCAGCTTGTCAATTTCAACGAGCTGATGAAAGCACTTGATGAAAGTCAGGACGAGTTGAATGAGATTTTCAAACTAAGACTTCCTCTTAGTTTAACTGGATTAAAAATGGGCGCTGGAGACTCTCATGATCGTGGAAAATCAGTGGCAATCTTAACGTTTCATGAGGAAGCAGAACTTGTTTATAAACCAAAAAATTTGGCTATTAGTGAACGCTTTGATCGTTTTGTACAAGAGATACAAAAATTAGATGCATCCTTTGATTTTTATTTAACAACTAAAATAGTAAAAGAAAACTATTCGTTTGAAGAACGTTTGCTCTATCTGGAATGCGCAACAGAAGCAGACGTACATCACTATTATCGTCAATTTGGTCAAACGATTGCTTTAGTTTATTTACTTAACGGCAATGACTTTCATTTGGAAAACGTCTTGGCTTTTGAAAAATATCCTGTGCTGATCGATTTGGAAACGATCATCCAAAATCATTTTCCAATGCCGGACAGCCAAAATGCGATCGTTAAAGTAATGCAGGAGAATGGTGAGTCCGTAGTGATGAGCGGGTTAGTGCCGATTTATCTCTTTGAAGAACGTGCGGAAGAAGATGTCGAAGGTGCGTCAAAAGGAATTCAATTAAGTGCTTTAAGTGGCGGCGAGCAAAAATTACCATATAAGGTTTTGAAGCTTGTCAATTTTGATTCTGTGAATATGCAATTTTTATATCAAGAACATATCACTGATGCTGCTGAAAATATTCCAATGTATAACGGAGAAAAGGTTGATTTTGTTCCTTATATCGACACCATTATAAAAGGGTTTAAGGAATTTTCAGCTTTTGCATTGAATAACCAAGAGACATTAGCGGAGATCGTAGAAAATATTTTTTCAGATTGTCTTGTTCGTAATGTGATCAAAACAACGCAAAGCTATGGAGATCTTCTTGATTATTCTACACATCCGACCTGCATGGTCGACTATATCGAAAGAGAGAAATTATTCGAAAATCTTTGGATGCATGGGTATTCCAATGCTCAGCCTGTGCCGTTTGAAGTAAGAGATATGCTCCAACATGACGTACCGATATTCTTTAACCCTACTAGCAGCCGCGATCTTGTAGCCAGTCAGGGAGAAGTGATCAAGGATATGTATCCTGATAAAGCAATCGATTTAGAAGTAACGAAAGTCAAAGGTTACTCCAAGCAAGAAGAAACCGAGCAACTGGATTATTTAAAAACCTCATTTGGTCTGTATCACTCAACGGATCTTCAGGAAAAACGAGTTCCACTAAAAGACATCGCTGGACAATCGATTTTTGAAAATGGTGCCCATGCAATTGGTGAAGCGATCCTTGAAGCGGCCTTTTTAGGCGAAGATTCGATTGCTTGGAAAGACATTGAAGAATCTTCACCTGACAATTATGTGGTCAATGTGATGAATGAGAACTTTTATGATGGCATTACAGGAATGTATCTTTATTTTAGTGAACTCTATCATGTGCTCAAAGAGCCACAATTTAAAGCAGCTTATCAATTAGCCGAAAAATTAGTATTGAAACTAGAAGAAGATTATGTAGACAGTGTTTCTGCCTTCTATGGTTCTTTTGCGGCAGTCTATCCTTTACTTTATACCTACAGGATCACAAAGGAAGAACACTTGCTGCAGGCAGCTGAATCGATCGCCGAAAAATACATGACGAACTATGATCCAGAAACGATTGAAAGCTATGACTGGAATGGCGGGACAGGCTCGATCATCAAGGTCTTTGTGCTCTTGTATCAAGAAACAGGTCAACCACGCTACTATGAATTTGCGAAACGCCTATTATTCGATCTGGATTTAAACAAGGTAACGCAAGGTGGATTTGCCCACGGTTATTCAGGGATTATCTATGCGGCCAATAGTTTGCTGACAATTACTGATGATCCAGAAATTGAATTGATCATAAAAAAATGTTTAGTCAAAGAACGGACAACCTTTGATCCCGTTCAAAAAGGCTGGCTGGATCTCAGACCCGTTCCGCCGATGGTCAATGATTTGTGGTGTTATGGTTCTACTGGAATTGGTTTGGCTTATTTGGATCTTTTGAATAGTGGTTTTACTGATTCAAAATTACAGTCAGAGGTTCAACTTGCAGCAGATCGTCTGCTTGCACAGGAAAAAAGAGATGATTGTCTTTGTCATGGAAACTTAGGTGATTTAGCCTTTTTAAATGCTTTCGGAGAAACAACTTTTGCGACTGCTGAACAGCAAGCAAAAATCAAAGAAAAACAAGAGAGAATAAAAACAAAAATCATAAACCAAGCCTATACATTTGAAGGCTTACCGACCATTCCTAAATACGGTTTATTTACTGGTTTATCTGGAATCGGGCATCAAATTTTACGAATCCATTCCCCAGAAAAAACAGCAGATATATTAACATTGAGCTTACCGAAAGAATAAGAAAGGGGGCTGTTGTTTTGGTAAAAAAAATTCCGTTTATTGAGCAAAGTGAACATAGTGAATGTGGCCTTGCCTGTACCGCTATGGTATTAAACTATTATGATGATCATGTGACCTTAAGTCATCTGCGTGATGTCTATGGTGTGCCCAAAGGAGGGAATACCTTAACCAATCTTTACCAAATTTTACTGGATAGAGGCATCGAAACCAAAGCGATCCGAGTGCTGGAATTAGATGTTTTAGAAGAACAAACGGCACCAACGATTTGTTTTTGGGAAGAGCGACATTACGTTGTTTTAGAAAAGCTAACAGCGAAAGAGGCCATCATCCTTGATCCATCTACAGGGAGAAAAAAAATCAGACGAGAAGAATTTATTGCTGGTTTTTCAAATATTGCGTTGATTTTAGTCGATATCGATGTCACTGTGTCACAAAGAAAAAAAGCGAAAAATGCGACCTGGGTCATATTGAAAGATATTTTAAAGAGCAAGAAGGCGCGAGTGGTAGTGTTTATTTTGTTGACACTTTTGATACAAGGAGTGACGATCATCGTTCCGCGAATCACTCAAATGATCATCGATGGCGCAGATTCTGTAGTCAACAATGGGGTTCAGATCGGCTTAACTATTTTGGCATTATTTGTCGCCTATTATTTTTTACAGGTGGCCAGAGGGTTAGTATTGATTTTATTGGAAAACTTATTTGATCTAACATTGATGAAAGAATTTATGCAAAAAATCATTCATCTACCCTTGCGTTTTTTCATTAATCGTTCTACGGGCGATTTGATTTTTAGAGCGAATTTAAGTGTGATCATCCAGCAAATCATGAGCCAGCGAATGTTGACGATTTTTGTTGATTTCCTTTTCGTGTTTATTTACCTGATTTTAATGATCAGCATGTCTGTTAAATTGACATTGATTGCAATTTTTGGCGCGTTGCTTATGGGCTTGATTTCTGTGGTCAATTCAAGAAGAGTGCAAAGCATCACTAATAAAGAATTGATCGCTCAATCAAAAGTACAACGTATTTTAGTTGAATTGTTTGAAGGAATGGAGACTGTGAAATCTTCAGGTTCTGAAAACGAGTTTTATACAAAGTGGCGGAATGAATTCAAAAATCAAATTGGTTTACGGGCTGAGAAGAGTCGCTTTTCAACCTGGGTCAGAACGATTCAAACCTCGATCCAGTTTATTCTGCCGATCACATTGATTTATATTGGATTGATGCAGGTCGTAGCTGGTCAGGTGACTTTAGGGGAACTGATCAGTTTCAATGCATTGGCAGGAGCATTCATCACACCGATCGTTACAGTGTTTGATTCTTATACAGAGTTACTTTTATTGCGGTCATATTTTGGTAAACTGAATGAGATTTTAGAAGCTAAAGAGAGTCCTCGCTTGACACAGGCAGATGAAAAAATCACTCGCATCGATGAAATTGCCGCTGAGGATATCTCATTCAAATACAGCCATTTCGAAGAAGAGATTTTGACGTCTGTTACCTTCAAGATTGCAGCTGGAGAAAAAGTTGCGATCGTCGGAAAAAGTGGATCTGGGAAAAGTACGTTATTGAAGTTGCTCGCAGGATTATATGATGTCAGCGCTGGCGAAATTCGTTTTAATGATACTGACATTAGAAGAATTGACGAAACGTCCATAAAAGGCTGCGTGAGTATCGTGAATCAAAAGCCAACGATTTTTAATGCATCCCTGTATGAAAATATCGTGCTGAATCAAAATGATGTAGCACAAGAGCGAGTGGAACAGGCAATTTTTGATTCCAAAGTGGACGAAATCATAATGAACTTACCGTTAGGTTTGGAAACACAAATTTCAGAAGGCGGTATGAATCTGTCTGGCGGTCAGATGCAGCGGATTTCGATTGCTCGTGCGTTAGTCAAAGAGACAAGTCTTTTATTGATGGATGAGCCAACTAGTTCATTAGATAATATTTCAGAAAATTTCATTATGAATAGACTAAAAACTTATGATTTTACTTGTATCATTGTTGCTCATCGTTTAAATACGATCAAGCATTTCGATCGTATTTTGGTGATGGATCAAGGCAGAATCGTTGAAGAAGGAACACATGACGAACTATTACAGTTAAAAGGACATTATTATTCCATTTATGTTGATCCACAAGGAACTAGCTAAAAAATAATAGGTAATTAAAAAAATGGGAGAAAACTCTTGGTTATCAAAGGGAGAGAAAAAATATGGCAGTTATTGGGTATATGCGTGTTAGTACACATTTTCAAAAATTCGATTCACAACAACAGGCACTTGATGATTATGGTGTAGATATGATCTTTAAAGAGTATGAAAGTGGGCGTAAAAGTTTTCGGAATGAGCTAAACAAGGCATTGGATATTCTTGAACCGGGAGATACATTTGTGATTTTCAAATTAGATCGATTAGCAAGGGGAACAAAGCAGCTGCTTGTTTTGCTGGAGCGGTTCAATGAACTGAATATTAATTTTGTCAGTATCGAAAATAATATCGATACCTCGACACCAATGGGCCGATTCTTCTTTACGATCATGGGAGCTTTTGCTGAGATGGAAGCAGAATTGATTAGAGAACGTGTTCTAGCGGGGCTGAATGCGGCAAAGCAAAAAGGCGTTGTTTTAGGTCGCCCGCCTCTAGTTGACCAAGTCAATGAGGCACTTGAGTTATACCATAATACAAAGCTTCCAGCTGAACAAATCTCAAAACGCTGTGGGATCTCGATTTCTACCTTGTATCATCATTTAAGAAAAGAAGGCGTTTATCGAACAAAAACGACGAATGACCTAATCGATATGGGCGAATTTATGGTCAGAAGTACTAAAAATTAGCGCTAGCTAAATATAAAAAAGTTGAGATCAACCTAGGTTGATCTCAACTTTTTATTTATAAACGATTATTGTAAAATTTGCGCATATCTCGTTGCAAATTCATTGTTGTAGGATACACCATTGACATTTGAACCAACATCCCAATTTGCTGACCAAGTCATCAAACCTTTGATTGGGTTGCCATCTTTTTTCAATTGATCCAATGCTTTGTAGACAGCCGTTGGATCGATAACATAGCCACTTCCAGCAGCATCAACATTTGCAGGTAATCCTAAGACAAGTTTGTCATTTGGAATCTTCAAGAAGGTTCTTGTACCATGGATCATTGAATCTGACATGTAATAAAGGAACTCATATTTGAGTGCGTCATTACTTTGAGGGATCCACTTCATGATTTCATCAACCCAAACACCATCGCCGCCTTGATTATACAATTGTGGAGCAATGTAGTCATAGTAGCCATCTAAAGAAGTGATATATTTTTCATAAGCTGCCCCTGGTTTTAAATAAGGGAATTCCGGCGCCATTGTAATGATGAAATTTTTCCCTTGGGCTTTATAGTGATTTTTGACTGTTTTCAATGCTGCTGGAATCACTGTTTGGTTATCACCAGCTGTGATTGCAGATTGTTCTAAATCAATATCTAGCCCGTCGAAGCCATATGTTTCTACTTGGCGGATAATTTCATTTGCAAAAGCTTGTTCATCGCCGGCTTGTAATTGGATATGGGCGTCAGCACCACCTAAGGCAAGCAGCACTGCTCGTCCTTGACTGTTTAGAGTTGCGACATCCTGGCGGAATGCTGCATCGGTTTTATTGTAAGGGGCAAATGTCGGGATTCGATTGACACCGTCACTCTTCATAAATGAAACAGGAACTACGTTATATGCTTTATTGACATCTGCTAAAGAGATATTTGCAGAGGTGCCTTGTTTATAGCCATCTCTTCCTTTAGAAGCCCAGTTGTGCCAATAGCCGACAAGTACTTTTTTATTTGCTACACTGACCATGTCGCTTGCTGCATCTGCTGCTTCGACAGGTTTACTGGTAAATAAGCTGCCGGCAAAGATCCCTGAGATCAATAAAGCGGCTGGAATAAGTTGTTTGATTTTCATCTAAGTTCTCCTTTTTGATTCCTGATTTGACTTATTTTACATTCACATCAATAGCTTGGTAGAACGCATTTGTTGTATCGTAGACGTTCCAAACTGCGTAAATAACATGGTAACCTTTACGATCTGCTGGGACAGTCACCGTGTGTTTGACACTCGCTTCAGGAATCGTTCCATTATCATTAACGGTACCGATCAAATCAAAATTTTTGATGTCTAAAGGTTGATTGGAGTTCCAACCTTGTTTTGTCATATAATAGTTCCAAGTGGAAGTTCTGTGACGTGCAGTCAATGTCCAGGTAAGGCTAAGCGGGCCTGTTGTAATGTCTGATTTTACCCAGCGGTCAGGAGTCTGTTCATCCAAAGGATCGAATCCGCTCACACCAGCACTTGCTAACTTTCCAGTAATAAAGGTATTTTTGGTTGCTTCAATACTTTGAGGCTCCCATTCAGCACGACCAACATTTTTGTTGACTTTTCCACCAGCAGCACTACCGAAGTAAGCACGGCTTCCAGGTGAAGAAACATATCCATGGGCATCAGCTACTGCGGTTGTAACGAACAATCCTCCAGCCAATAAACTAAGTGACAGTACAGCTTTTAACAATGTCTTTTTCACTCTAATTCCTCCTAAAAATGTTTTTGTAGCGCTTACAAAAAGATTATAACATTCTTATTTATATTATTCAAATGATAAATATATTATAAAATAAATAATTTAAAGAAGATATGATCTACATGAAAAAAAACAAAAACAAATAACGACTTTAAGTCGTTATCGGTTCTTGTTTTTTATGCGTAGGGGTGCTGTATTTTAGCGCTTTAATTCTTTTTCATCATTTTTGATTACAGTCAAAAGACTTTGATTGTCATTAAAAGCAGCAAAAGCTTTCGCACTACTATAGTCAGGGGCAATCAAATCATCTGATAACATAAACGCATTGAATGCAGCTTCATAAGCTAGAAGATCCAGCATATAAAGTGATTGATACGTCTTATTCAGCGCCATTCCTTTTGAAGCAAGCTCAAAGGCTATCTCATAGTTTTTGATCAAAGAATAGAATTTTGCTGTATTAAAGTATACTTTTGTCGCTTTGATTGGCATTTTGATCGTCATTTTATTCAGCATCTCAATTGATTTTTCATAATACACTTGTGCTTTATCTAATTCATCTGCCATTTCGTAGACGATTCCTAAGCTATTGACAGAAAGGATCGCATAAATCGAATTTGCATCTCCAAGTTCATCCGCACGATAAAAGTAAAATAAGCTGTCTGTTGTATTATTGTAGCCTAAGAGATTTGTGATTCCCATATAATAGAACCAGCGAATTTCCAATTCTCTATTTTGAAAATCAGAAACGTTGATCGTAGATTCTTTCAAAAGAGCTTGTGCTTCCTTATGTTTAAAGGTATTACATAACTCTTCTACTGTATTCAACAAATTTGTTAATTTTTTTTCGTCGTTGTCATCTAGAACACTTTCTAGACTAAGGTTTAATCTTTTACAGATCGCATCAAGGATTTCAAGACTGTCACAGATATTTTTATTTTCGATATTACTGATTGTTCCTTGGGTACAAATACCTGCAGCAAGAGTGACTTGTGATAGTTTTTTTTGTTTTCTTACGGAACGGATGATGTCTCCTTTGATTCTCATATAATTCCCCTCTATGTTTATGCATTATATTTATAGTTTTATATAATAGTATGGTATTATTCCTATAGAAGCAACTAATTTTTTTGGAGGTATGGAGATGGAAACACTTTTAGAGTTACTGACTTTAGTGTCCCCTTACGGCAATACCGGACACGTGTAGTTTGAAAAAATTAGTTCCAGGGAGTTTTTATGTGACAAATAGATAAGGGTGAAAGCTTTTCAAGAGGGGAGATATTTTCTCTAGATTTTGAAAAGTTTTTTTAATTGATCTCAAAAATATCTTTCTTATATTTCAGCTCTTTCGTTAACAATACGTTGATTAGGCTGTGATCTGCGTTCTCACTTTAAAAGTCTTATGTTATAATTTAACTGGTTATGTTGAAAAAAAGGGGGAGATCCAGTGGGAAAAAAATTTACAACACCATATGAAGTGGCATACTACGATGGAGATATCACAAGAAAGATGACGATTCCATCTATGCTGGCAGTGGTGATCAAAACCTCAGAGGAACAAAGTGATGCCTTAGAACGCGGAGCAGATTATGTCGCGTCGTTTGGTCTTGGCTGGGTCATTACGAATTATGAAATCCACATTACTCGTTTACCTATAGTAGGAGAAAAATTGACAATAACGACGCAAGCGATGTCTTATAATAAATACTTTTGCTATAGAAACTTTTGGATCCACGATGAAAACGGCAATGAATGTGTCTTGATCAAGTCCACATTTGTTTTAATGGATAAAGAAAATCGAAAAATGAGCAGTGTATTACCGGAAATTATCGAGCCGTATGAAAGTGAAAAAATCACAAAAATTTATCGTGGTGAGAAAATTGAAAAAATAGAAGCAGGAGAGTTTCTTCCATATCGTGTTCGCTATTTTGATATTGATGGAAACCAGCACGTAAATAATGCGATTTACTTTAACTGGCTGCTAGATGTTTTAGGCTATGACTTTTTGACGACTTACGAGCCAACCTTCATCAATGTCAAATTTGATAAGGAAGTAGAGTATGGGCAAGAGATCGAAAGTCACTTTGAAATACTTGATGATGACAATGGCAAACAAACACGTCATGAAATTCGGATCGCAGGTCAACTCTATTGCGAAGCAAACATGACTTGGAAAAAGAGCTAATAACTATTACACGAAATTTATAATAAGATTGAGGCAATTTCTTGTTTTGTCTCAGTCTTTTTTGGTATAAAATAGAAGCATGATTCTTTGAACGATTTGTTGGTAATAATTTAAAAATAGGAAGGATAGATGTTCTTTTGATTCGATTAGGTTTGACTTCTTTTAATGAGCATGATAAATTAACGGGAAAAAAACGTTCAACATTATATGAATATGCGGGCTATTTGCCATTCGTTGAGATGGACACAGCCTATTATGGGATTCCCAGACAAGAGTCTGTCATAGAGTGGACAAAATCTGTTCCTGAGAACTTTCGCTTTGTTATGAAAGTGTACAGCGGAATCAGCTGTCAGGGTGAATGGCAGCAGTACTATCAAAATGAGCAGGAAATGGTGACCGCATTTTTAACAAGTATGCAGCCGATGATCGAAAGTGGTAAATTGTATGCTTTTCTGGTTCAATTTTCAGGAACATTTAGCTGTACAAAAGAGAATGTTCAGTACCTGGAAAAAATCCGTCACTGGTTTGCCGGTTATCCACTTGCGATTGAATTGCGTAATGGTTCATGGTATACAGAAAAATACCTTAAACAGACATTGTCTTTCATGAAAAAAAATGAATTTTCGCTAGTGATCGTTGATGAACCACAGATCCCAACCAATCCAGTTCCTTTTTTCCCATTTGTTACAAATGAACAGTTTGTTTTATTTCGTTTGCATGGACGTAATGCTGCTGGTTGGATGGCTAACGACAAGGACTGGCGTAAAAAAAGAACCTTATATCGCTATAATGCTGATGAAATTGCAGATTTGAGTGAAGCGGTAGAAAAAATTGCTGGAGCAGCTAAAGAAGTCGGTGTGATTTTTAATAATAATTCCGGCGGCGATGCAGCTGGAAATTTACTTGAGATGAAAGCGGCGCTTGGAATAAAGTATGACCAGCTGAATCCGAAGCAGATCGATTTGTTTTAGTGTGAAAAATGAATGATTTGAAGAAAGGAAATCTGATGATAAAAGCCATTTTTTTTGATATTGACGGAACATTAGTGACCAAACATGGCAAAGCATTAGAATCGACTAAACAGGGAATCGCCTTAGCTCAAAAGCAGGGAATCATTTGCGGAATAGCAACAGGAAGAGGACCGATCCATCTTAGTCAGCAAATCGATGCTTTGAATTTAGATGTGTTTGTTACTTATAATGGACAACTGGTTTACAATGAGGAGAAAACGATTCGTTCTGCCCATTTTCCCGATGAAACACTTAAAAGAATTGTTTCATTTTCTGACCGTTACCACCGTCAAATTATGTTTGGTAGCCGAAAAAGCATGGAAGGAAGTTCTTTGATGCGTTTTGGTCAGAATAAATGGGCAAAAAAAATATCACGTTTTATCCCTAAACGGTTACCAATGACCTTGACAAAAAATCTGATAAGTCGTCTTTCGATCCATCGTAAAGATCAACGTTATGCTGAACTAAATATCTTAAAAGAACCGATCTATCAATGTGTATTATTGAGTCCGCCAAAAGAATTGGACATGTTAAAGGAACAATTGCCCGATTGTCATCTGACTCGTTCCAATCCCTATACAGTAGATATCATTCCAGCAGGTGGTTCTAAGTTGATCGGTATTCAGCAGTGTGCTGCATCACTTGGAATACAAATGGATGAGATCATGGCTTTTGGTGATAGCTGGAATGATTTAGAGATGTTGTCAGGAGTAGGCGTTGGTGTTGCAATGGGAAATGCGGAAAATGCAGTGAAACAAGCGGCTGATTTTGTTACACGATCAAATGAAGAAGATGGGATTTATCAGGCGTTACTCCATTATGGCGTTATTTCTGATAATAATTTCTAAAAATAAGACAAAGAAAATAAGTGAAGGTGTCGAGCCTGATCGAGCTCATTCCGCTTTTATCGTTATCCAGCTACGCAAATCAGTCCTTAGGAAAATAGATAAATTGCCAGTGAGACAAAGAGCGTCTCGAAGTCAATTTCCTAATTTTCTACAGGATTAGGCGATTTGTTCCGCTTTTAATTTAGGAGGTATGTTATGAAGATCGATGATCCATTTGAAAAAACTGAGGCATTTCATGAGCGTTTTGATAATAGAAGACCGGATGTGCCAACGGAGTTTTCTGCTGAGCGTGCAGTAGCGCGAGCGGGGTTTAAGATAGAAGAATTAGTTGAGTTTTTATATGGATCGGCGAATAATGATCCAGAAAAATTTGAACAAATGATTGAACAGTTGAAAGAGTCTGTCGATCAGGCGGTCGAGAAAGTGTTGAGTAAAGAAAAAATCGTCACAGATCCTTTAGTTGAGCAAGTAGATGCACTAGTTGATTTACTTTATTTTACTTATGGGTCATTTTCACTTTTAGGTGTGAATCCGACAGAAATTTTTTCGATCGTTCATGAAGCGAATATGGGCAAATTATTCCCAGACGGGAAACCTCACTACCATCCCGTCACACACAAAGTACTTAAACCAGATAATTGGGAAAAGGACTTTGCTCCTGAACCAAAAATCAAAGCCGAGCTTGAACGACAACGCGAATCAAAAAAAGAACGTTAAAAAGAGGACGGCCAGAAGTGTTCGACTCTGAGCACCAAGTAGGTACTGTGCAACACTGTTTATCTGTGAAGAGTCTTTGACGAGAAAGCATCAACTCATTCTTCGTTGTGTTTTACGGCAATTTCAGCTTATTTCCGAAGCCTTCAACTCTTAGTGCTCTAGCACTTAGAATTTTGCTAGCTTCACTTTGTTCTTTGAACATTAGTGAAACTGTATGCGTTAGCTGATGTGATCGAAGCGAAGCGGAGTAGTTACTTTTGCTTCCACCGTTTATTCGTTTTAAAAAGGACTGGGTCGTAACTCCTAGAGTTATGTCCCAGTCCCTTTTCAATAATCAATCAAACCGTTGCCAAAAATTCTTTTGATAATGAAGAATCAATAGAAATGAAATGAATACAACTACAGCCAATACTGCTAAATTCAAGGGCCAAAATGGGAAGTAAGCTGCAGCAAAACCATAACCCACTAAAACGATCAAGCTTCCAAATATTGAGACGAGCAGAGTCAAAACTAACCCCACGTTTCCGCTGCCTCGACTGAATAATTGGTTTAGATTAGTCCAATCCAATAAAAGCAAGCGATGATCTCTAGCAAAAAATCGTAAACAAAGCAGATAACTGCCTAAAAGTGCACCGACTATCAGACTAATAAGAAATACGATCGGAAGTCGAAAAAGTAAGCCGCCAGCTAGAGCAATTCCGCCAGTCAAAATCGATTGAACCACAAGTCCAACGATAAATTTTTGTTTTAGATAATTACGCATAGAAATCGGTAATGAACGTATAAAATGAAAATTTTCTTGATCCAATGAAATAAGATTACTGATAAAGGATGTTTGATTCGTTGTCATAAAGGCTAGCGCAACACCTGTCAAAAAGACAACACCAATAAAGCGTACTTCTAAATGGCTCAAATTTAGCGAACCGCTAAAAGCAAAAGAAACAATGAAAATGACAGGCATCAATAAAGAGCTGGAAAGCACCTGCATGATCAAATTCGGTTCTTTCAGTAATTGTTTGTTATAGTCGATGAATATCTGATTTAGTGATTGATCCGTTTTATGTTTACGCCGACGAGTTCCAGCAGAAGCTGAAGCATCAGCAAGTTGTTCGTACAGTTTCGGTAGAATAAATAGTTTTATGGCACCTAATAGTAAAATAAGTACGAGTAAAAGCCCAGCAAAGCTTGTCATTCCAGCGACTGAAAAAGGTGTGGAAGCAATATGGAAAACAGGCATCAGCAAACTGATCGGTTGTCTATCAACTTGGCTTGTTTCGATCGATGAACTTTGAGCATTCATTGATAGAATCCCGATAATGGCGATCGCCATAGAAATACCTAACAAAAGGCTGGTGACGACCTTCTTGTGTTTTTTAAAAATAGCCGTTCTCGTCAAACCAAAAACGATCAAACAGCAGATAGAAAAAACCAGAGCAATAATTAAAACAAATAGAACGATCGAAAGCAGTAGCGTTAGCGGGATAAATATTCCAGACCGCCAGCCAGTTAATAAAAAGACGACAAACATAGGAAAAACAAAAGGTACGACAGTTAATGTCACAACAAGAATCTTAGCTGAAAAAATCGTACGTTGACGAAATGGCAGCGGCAAATAGGCGGCCAAATCCTGACTTTCAAAAAAGACATTATAAATGACTGAAATCCCTTGAGAAAAAGCTAAAATCCCAAACAAAGCGACATAATACGTAAAATAACCGGGCATTTTACTGAAATCGATGATAAACATTGTTAAGCCGTAAATAAATAGAAATAGAACACCAGAAAGTAGATACTGGCCGATCAAAGCACGAGTCAAGGCTTTTCCGCTTTTTCCTTTTTTTCTAGCCCGATCCGTTACCTGAGGGTTTGCATAGCGAAGGTTGACACGTGTTAATTCAAGTAACTGACTTTTATTCATACTGTTCACCTTCAAGTGTTTGAGTTAGTTGTGCATCCGACTGACGACCAGCCATTTTTAAGTAGATTTCTTCTAATGACTCGTTGGGAGATTGCTCCAGTAATTCCTCTACAGAACCATTGTAAATCAGTTCTCCTTTTTTCAAAATGGCGAGCTCATCACACAATTGTTGGGCAGTATCCAAGGCATGAGTTGAAAAGATTACGGTTTTTCCTTTCGCAGCATGAGCTTTCATCATTTGTTTCAGGTCAAATGCCGCTTGCGGATCTAGTCCTTGTAACGGTTCGTCCAAGATCCAAATGTCAGGGTCTGGCAGCAAGGCGCCAATAATAATCGTTTTTTGCCGCATACCATGTGAAAAACCGGCTAATGTTTCTTCTTGGTGACTTTTCATGTCGAATAAGGAGGTAAGCTCATCTAGCCGCTGTTGCTTTTTTGAAGCATCAAGTTCGTAAGCTGCTCCGATCAAGTCCCAATATTCACCAGCAGTTAATTGTAAAAAAATATCAGGTGTATCAGGAACATAGGCAATTTTTTTCTTGATTGCTTCACGATGTTCAGATAATAATAATCCGTCGATTGTGATAGAACCGCTTGAAGGCTGGATAATACTTACTAAACTTTTGATCGTTGTGGATTTACCAGCACCGTTATGACCTAAAAAACCAAAAATTTCACCCTGTTTGATGCTCAAATTCAGTTCTTTTAATGCTTGCTTCGTACCGTAATTCTTCGTTACGTTGACCAATTCAATCATAAAATTCCCACCTTTTTCAAATTCATTTATTGATCTTATTGTACGCCAGTCACAGCGAGAAGGACATACAACTTATAAAAAAACAGACCAGAAAAAAATTCTAATCTGCCATGTTTTTAGTATGGTAGTATAAATAAGTCAGAATTAACTGTTTAAATCTGCAAAAAATGTTTGATAGAGTGCCTGTATTGCTCTTTTTTCTTGATCTTCACGAATGCCAAACATGATACTGACTTCAGAAGATCCTTGGTTGATCATTTCCAAGTTGATTCTATTTTCTGCAAGTGCAGCTGTACTGTCAGCCATCACCCCGATTCGTTGACGCATCCCTTCACCGACGATCATCAGCATAGATAAACCATGTGTGATTCGTAATTCATCTGGCTCAAGTTCTTTTTCTAGGCGTTCCATCAATTCTTCTTCAATTTCAACTGTCAGTTGACGTTCTCTTAAAATAATCGAAATATCATCGATTCCAGAAGGCATATGTTCATAGCTTAAGCCTAATTCTTCTAAAATCTGCAGTAGACGTCGTCCAAATCCTAATTCTCTATTCATCAAGTACTTGCTAATGTAAATGCTGGCAAAACCTTGGTCACTTGCGATTCCAACCACTGGATCATGTTTGACCATCCGAGAAGTTGTGATCAATGTTCCTGGGTGAGAAGGGTTATTCGTGTTTTTGATCACCACTGGAATATTTGCACGGTAAGCAGGCATCAATGCTTCATCGTGAAGAACAGCAAAACCAGCATACGCTAGCTCGCGCATTTCACGATAGGTCAATTCAGTGATTGTTTTTGGCTCGCGTACGATGCCCGGATGAGCAACAAAAATACCATCAACATCGGTAAAGTTCTCATAAATCTCCGCTTCTACACCAGCTGCGACGATCGATCCTGTGATGTCAGAGCCGCCTCTTGAAAACGTACAAATCTCACCTGATTCCGTGAAACCAAAGAAACCAGGGATGACCAAGATCTCTTCAGTTGCTTTAAAGGCATTGATTTTACTTAATGAGGATGGCAAAATACGTGCATTTCCTGGTTCATCTGTAACGATCAAGCCCAAATCCAGCGGGCTTTTGTAACAAGCGTTCAATCCTCGTTGTTGGAAAAATGCTGCAACCAATTTGGCATTGTTATCTTCACCGCTAGCCAAAAAGGCATCGAGTAGATGTGGATTATTTTCTTTTGGTAATGTGGCTAATTGTTGGATCGCTTTTGTAATATCTGCTAAAATTTCCTTACTCATGTTAAGTTCATCAAGGATCGCTTCGTAGCGGGCAACGATTTTTTCAATAGCAGCTGTCGTTTTTTCATTATTTAAATACGCATTGTAATAGGCTATCAATAAATCTGTTACTTTGATATCATCTGATGAACGCTTTCCAGGAGCTGAAACAACGACAAACTTTCGTGAAGCGTCTTCTTTTACAATGGTTAAAACTTTTTCTAATTGAGCAGCAGAAGCTAAAGAGCTGCCTCCGAATTTTATGACTTTCACTTTGTTCACTCCTAATTTTAATAAATTTTTCATTAATAGTAAAAGGATACCGAAATATCTATAGAAAATCAACTCCTAAAAGGCCATGTATTTCTTCTTTTCAGTTATTTTTCAACAAATTTCTTCATTTTTTTTCAAACTTTTGTTAGACTAGTAAAGTTGGACAAGAATTGAAGCAGAGGGAGTATAAAAATGAAACCAAAATACGAAGGGATCATTTTCGATATGGATGGGGTCTTAGTTGATAGTGAATCATTTTACTACCAGCGTCGAAAAGCCTTTCTTAAAGAATATGGGTTATCCATCGAGAAGATACCGGTCGCATTGTTTGTTGGGGCAGATATGCGTAGTTTATGGCAATTGATCCTTGAAGAAAATGAAACAGAATATGATGAAGCTTTTTTAACTGAAAAATATCATCAATATAAAATAAACCATCCGATCGACTATAGTGAGTTGATCGAGCCGAATGCCAAAAAGGTCTTACAATTTTTGAAAAGAAAAGGGTACAAAATCGGTTTGGCCTCGTCATCAAAAATGGATGTCATTCAGGAAGTATTGAGAGTTGGACAGTTAACTAGCTTTTTTGACGTAGTTGTAACTGGTTCTGAGTTTAAAAGAAGTAAACCCGATCCTAAAATCTATGAACATACAGTAAAGGAATTAGGGATAGCAGTAGAAGATTGTTTGGCTATCGAAGATTCTGAAAAAGGCATTCTTTCAGCTCACAGTGCTGGATTGACTGTTTGGGCATTGAAAGATACTCAGTTCGGCATGGATCAGACACTGGCAGATGATAATCTGGAGTCACTAAGTGGTGTGTGTAAAAAGTTGCAAGAGTTGGATAAAATAGGTTACACTGGCTAATGATTGCTCAAAAAAAGGAGACAATGTTACAAACTCAAAACATTTCTTAAAAAAATACAATTAGTTAGTGCTTGAAAGAACGGTTTGTGATATAATTTTCTGTAGGTGTTTTTAAGGACTATTTAAAGTAGATAAGAGAATCATACGATCCGATTCATTCAGAGGCATTGCTTCTGAGAGAAGGTCGTATAGCATAGATGGACTAATAAACGGAGGTTCCCTGAATGAAGAATAATCTGATCATTATCGTAGTTTTAGCTATAATAATCATCGCAGCTGTTTTGTATTTAGTTGGATTTTTTATGAGAAAGAAAAATCAAATGAAACTCGATAATCTGGAAAAGAGGAAAGAAGAGCTGTTTGACTTACCGGTGATCGAAGAAGTTGACGATGTCAAAAAGATGCATATGGTTGGTCAAAGCCAAAACACATTTAGAGAATGGAATCAACGTTGGACAGAAATCTCGACTCGCTCTTTTGCAGAACTGGAAAGTCAGATATTTGAAGTTGAAGAGCTGAATGAATCTTTTCGTTTTATGAAAGCCAAAAAAGCCGTTGCTTCAGCAGAAGATACGATGGACGAAATGGAATCAGAAGTCGAAATCATTCGTAACGGATTAAGAGAGCTGCGTGAAAGTGAAGAACGTAATTCACTTGAAGTTCAAAAAGCGCTGGATGTTTATGAAGAACTTAGCAAGTTGCTTCATGATGAAAAAGCTGAATTTGGTTCAGCCTATCCTGAACTACAAAAACAAATCAAAAATATCGAACTTGAGTTTACTCAATTCGTTACATTGAATACCTCTGGAGATCCGATCGAAGCGCGTGAAGTACTGGAGAATGCTGAACGTCATACCTATGAATTAGATGATGTTATGAAACGTATTCCACCACTTTATGATGAACTGACTAGAACGTTCCCAGACCAATTGAAAGAAATCGAAGAAGGATACAAGCGTCTGCTTGCAGATCACTATGTATTTCCTGAAAAGAATTTTACTGAAGAATTGAGACGTGTTCAAAAACGCGTGAAGAATTCAACCGTCGATTTGGAAAAAACAGAAGTGGATGCAGTAGAAGTAGCAAACCGTGATACAGCGAATGCCATCGATGCATTATATGAAATCATGGAACGTGAAATGAATGCGAAGAAATACGTAGTTACGAATCATAAAGTTGTTGGTGACTACATTGCACATACGTTAAAAAATAATCGCCAATTGATGATCGAATTAGATCATACTTCACAAAGCTATACGTTGAATCATAATGAGTTAGGTCGCTCAAGAGGCTTCCAATCGGAGATCGAAGAATTGATCCGTCGTTATGAAGATTTTGAACCAAAATTAAAAGAACATACAATTCCTTATTCAGAAGTTCAAGCATTCTTCAAAGATTGCTACAAAATTCTTAATGATATCGAAAATCAACAAGTTGAAATCGATGACTCATTAAAAGAATTACGAAAAGGTGAAAAAATTGCACAAGAGAAAGTCGATCAATATGATTTCCGTTTGCGTAATATCAAACGTTATGTTGAAAAACAACGTTTACCAGGACTACCAGCGGATTACTTGGAATTTTTCTTTGTAGCAACTGACCGTATTGAAGAATTAAGTAAAGCCCTGAATAGAATCCGAATCAACATGGAAGAAATCAAAAAACTTTCTGATTTATGTAATGAAGACTTGGATCTATTAGATAAGAAAACGAATGATTTGGTCAATTCAGCTGCGTTGACAGAACAAATGATGCAGTATGCAAATCGTTATCGCCATACGCATGAAGCAATTCGTGTAGCAATGGAAAATAGTTTAGAACTTTTCTCAAAAGAATACAGATACCAAGATGCATTGGATGAAATTGGCACAGCACTAGAACGAGTTGAGCCAGGCGCATTCAGAAGAATCGAAGATTTCTATTTCAATAATCTTGATGCCATCTAAAAATAAAAGGTGAGACGCTGGTCGTCTCACCTTTTTCTATTGAACTGTCTGTTGAACTGCTCATTCGAAAAGTATATAATAAGAAAGAATTTCAAAGAGAAGAAGGTAATGTAATGATTTATTTTGATAATAGCGCAACGACAGCTGTTTATCCTCAGGTGTTGGATACTTATGTAAAAACGAGTCAGCGAATCATCGGTAATCCCTCAAGTCTTCATGATTTAGGAACGCAGGCAGGCCGCTTGCTGGAAAAAGCCCGTGAGCAAATTGCAGAGCTGATGCAAGTCAAAACAAGTGAAATCTATTTTACCAGTGGTGGAACAGAAGGAGACAATTGGGTATTGAAAGGGACGGCGCTGGAGAAAAAACAGTTCGGACGTCATATCATTATTTCAAATGTGGAGCATCCAGCGGTTTCAGAAACGGCTGAACAATTAGCCCAAAATGGATTTGAACTTTCAATCGCACCAGTAGATGAAAATGGTCGTGTTAAGGTAGATGAGTTAGTAAAACTGATTCGTAAGGACACCATTCTTGTGTCTGTTATGGCTGTGAACAACGAAGTTGGTACGATCCAGCCGATTCAGGAAATTAGCGAATGTTTAGAAGCTTACCCAACGATTCATTTTCATGTCGATGCGGTACAGGCAATTGGTAAAGTAAGTCAAGACGAATGGTTGACTGATCGAGTTGATTTTGCGACCTTTTCAGCACATAAATTTCACGGTCCTAGAGGTGTTGGTTTTATTTACTGGAAGCATGGTCGAAAATTAGAGCCGCTGTTAAATGGTGGCGGTCAAGAAATGAATCACCGCAGTGGAACTGAAAATGTGGCTGGAATTGTTTCGATGGCAAAAGCATTACGTTTATATATGGATAAAAGAAATGAGAAACCAGAACATACAGCAATTATCCGTCGTTATCTTCTTGAAGCTTTACAAGAGTATAGTAATGTAGCAATTTTTTCAAAAGATACGCCAGAATTTGCTCCCCATATTTTGTGTTTTGCACTAAAAGGCGTACGCGGAGAAGTACTGGTTCATGCGTTTGAAGAAAAGCAAATTTACACGTCGACCACTAGCGCCTGCTCAAGTCGAAAAAAAATTGCCAGCAGTACATTACACGCAATGAAGGTCCCGGATTCCTTAGCAACTTCGGCGATTCGTGTGAGCTTGGATGAGAGCAATACGATTGCAGAGGCTGAGCAGTTTATGATTATTTTTAATCAGTTATATAAGAAATTTTCGATATTGAATTAGACATTTAAAAATATAAAACACTATGTTATAGTAATTCAAGCAAATATTCAATGTTAGCACTTTGAAAAAAACGAAAAAAATATGTCTTGAAAACGTTGATAAATCAAGCTTTATAAAGAAGGATTGAAGAAAATTGAACTATACAGAAATTATGGTTCGCTACGGCGAACTTTCAACAAAAGGGAAAAATAAAAAGAGCTTCATCTCTCAACTTGCATACAATGTAAAACGGAATCTAGGTGATTTTCCCGCAGTTAAAATTCATGCTGACCGTGATCGTATGCATTTACTACTTAATGGAGAAGACAGCACGCAAATTATTCCTAGATTGGAAAAAATCTTTGGCATTCAAAATTTTTCTCCTAGTGTTCAGGTAGAAAAAGAGATGCCTGCCATTCGTGAAATGGTACAAACGATCATCAAAACAATTTATCAACCAGGTCAAACATTTAAAATTACATCAAAACGTTCTGATCATAATTTTGAGTTGGATTCTAATGAGTTGAATCGTGAATTAGGCAGCGCAGTCTTTGAAGTTTGCCCGGAAATAACTGTTCAAATGAAAAAGCCTGATATCGAAATTCGAGTTGAAATACGAAACGAAGGCGCCTATCTTTCTTACGAAACGATCAAAGGTGCTGGCGGCTTACCAGTTGGAACTGGAGGTCGTGGCATGTTGATGCTTTCCGGTGGAATCGATTCACCTGTAGCTGGCTATTTAGCCATGAAACGTGGCGTAGAAGTAGAAGCAGTCCATTTTGCCAGTCCACCATATACTAGCGAACAAGCATTACAAAAAGCCAAAGATTTAGCAGCAAAAATCGCACCCTATGGCGGCAGTATGCAATTTATTGAAGTGCCATTTACGGAAATCCAAGAAGAAATCAAGCGAGTCGTTCCAGAAGGCTATTTGATGACGGTTACCCGTCGAATGATGTTGCGCTTAACAGATGCAATTCGTGAAGAACGAAAAGGGCTAGTGATCATCAATGGTGAATCTTTAGGTCAAGTCGCATCTCAAACCTTACAAAGTATGGTGGCAATCAATGAAGTAACAAATACACCGATCATTCGTCCAGTTGTCTCAATGGATAAAGGTGAAATCATTGAAATTGCTGAAAAAATCGATACCTTTGAACTTGCGATCCAGCCGTTTGAAGATTGCTGTACGATTTTTGCTCCGCCGCAACCAAAAACGAGACCAAGACTAGATAAGGCACAAGCTTATGAAGCGCGTCTAGATGTAGAAGGCTTGATGAAACGTGCTATGGCTGGTCTAAAAGTTAGTGAAATAACTGAAACGAGTGAACAATCAGAAGAATTTGCTGATTTACTATAAAAGTTGAAAGAATAGACTTGATAACGCTATCGAGCCTATTCTTTTTATTTATTAGGTTTTTCTCATACCTGCTCTCTTTTTCACAAACAAGTTGCCTCATCTTAAGAAGCATGCTAAACTAGTTATGTGAAATAAGTAACAAGGAGAGCTGGAAATGAAAGAATTACATAAAGAAAAGAAGATGCCAAAAGCAACTGCGAAACGACTGCCTTTATATTTACGTTATTTAAAAATGCTGGGGGATTCTGGTGTCACAAGAATCAAATCGAAAGAATTCAGTGATGTGATCCAAGTACCGCCGGCTACGATCCGTCGTGATTTTTCTCACTTGGGGGAATTAGGACGCAGTGGGTATGGCTATGATGTACCGTATTTAATTGATGTATTCAGTCATATTTTAAATACGCAAGAAGAAAAGAGAATTGCGCTGATCGGTTGTGGAAATCTAGGTAAAGCCTTAGTGAAAAATAATTTTCGTCGTAATGAAAATTTGAATATCGTTTGTGCTTTTGACTCCTCAGAAGCAATCGTAGGCCTGTCGATCGATGATATTGTGATCCAGCCAATGGAAAAATTAAAGGAAGAAGTTGAAAAAACGGGTGTAACTGTTGCGATTTCGACAGTTCCAAGTCAATTTGCGCAAGAGGCTATCGACAAAATTGTTGATGCAGGAATCACGGCTATTCTGAATTTTGCACCAGACCGGGTGACAGTCCCTCATAATGTGAATGTTCAATATATTGATTTGACGACAGAATTACAGACATTGATCTACTTTGACGAGACCTTTACTAGTAACAGAGCTTAAGAAGCAAGAACATTGTGATCGGGACAAACTTCTACTATACTTGATATAGATGCGGATGCTTGAAAGTCTTTCAATAGTAATAAAATGTAGTATGCTTTTGCTGAGAAACACAGTGAATAAAGTGAACTGATGTTGAACAGTATAAGACTTTCGGAGTATGTGTTGATCATTTGCTGAGAAACACAGTGAATAAAGTGAACTGATGTTGAACAGTACAAGACTTTCGAAGAAAGTGTTGATCATTTGTATTATTTAGCTGCACAGGCTAGCTCTTTGGAAAAAAGATAACTATTGAGTGAGATAAAGAGCATCTCAATCAATAGTTCCTATTTTTCAGTCAGAGCTTGACGAGCCTGTTCCGCTTTTATTGTTATCTAGCTGCATGAGCCAGTCTCTCGAGAAAAAGATAAAACATAAATGAGACAAAGAGCGTCTCAGTCATGTTTTCCTATTTTTCAGTCGAGACTAAACGGGCTCATTCCGCTTTTATCGTTATCCAGCTGCACAAACCGATCCTTAGGAAAATAGATAAATCGCCTGTGAGACAAAAAGCGTCTCAAAGCCAATTTCCTAATTTTCTACAGGATCAAGCGGTTTGTTCCGCTTCTATCATTATCCAGCTGCATGAGCCAATCTCTCGGAAAAAAGATAAAATATAAATGAGGCAAAAAGCACCTCAGTTATATTTTCCTATTTTTCAGTCGAGATTGAGCGGCTCATTCCACTTTTATTGTTATCTAGCTGCATGAGCCAGTCTCTCGAGAAAAAGATAAAACCTGAATGAGGCAAAGAGCGCCTCAGTCATGTTTTCCTATTTTCTAGTCGAGACTAAACGGGCTCATTCCGCTTTTATCGTTATCCAGCTGCACAAACCGATCCTTAGGAAAATAGATAAATCGCCTGTGAGACAAAAAGCGTCTCAAAGCCAATTTCCTAATTTTCTACAGGATCAAGCGGTTTGTTCCGCTTTTAAATTAAGGAGGAGAAGTTAATGTTCGTAACTAAAAAAGGTGAGCAAGTTGAAATCATTGGTGAACAGCCTAAAGTAGGCATGAAAGCTCCAGCATTTTCGTTGCCAAATCTTAATGATGAAATGGTGAGTCTAAAAGATCTTGCTGGTAAAACAGTGTTGATCAGTGTAGTTCCAGATATCGATACGCGGGTTTGTTCTTTACAGACAAAACGATTCAATCAAGAAGCTGCTAAAGTGGAAGATGTTGTATTTATAACAATTTCCAATAATACTAAAGAAGAGCAAGCTAATTGGTGTGCCGCTGAGGGGGTAGACATGGAGTTACTTCACGATACAAAAGGAACATTTGGTGAGGCTTACGGGCTATTTATCCCAACAATGGGTCGCTTGGCTCGGGCTATTTTTATCATCGATCAAGAAGGAACCCTTGTTTATGAAGCCATTTCAGCTGAAATTGCTGAAGAGCCGGATTATGATTTGGCCTTAGAAAAAGCAAAAGCTGCACGATGATTTTTTTCAAATTGACTTCTGTTCACGTTCAATGGTAGAATGTAGCAAAGACGTTGAACAAGAGGAGTATTACTGGCATCGTTTTAGAGAGAAGATCGATTGGTGGGAGATTTTCACATAACCAGTAAGAAGGTAGCTTGGGAGTCGATGATTTGAATTTAGTAGAATGATTCGAGTCGTGATCGTTACCTCACGAATGAAGTGGTGTTTGTAGTTACAGACACAATTTAGGTGGTACCACGTATAAAAAAGATTATGCGCCCTAGAATACGCAAGTATTTTAGGGCTTATTTTTATGTCTTTCATTGAATCAATACTCACTAAAATAGTCGAAAAAACAGGAAGAAGGAATTTGTATGACAGAAGAAAAAAATCTACCTACTAAATACCAGCCGACTGAGATCGAACAAGGCCGGTATCAAAAATGGTTGGATCAGGATTTGTTCAAACCAAATGGTGATAAAGAAGCTAAACCCTATTCAATCGTGATTCCTCCACCAAATGTAACTGGCAAACTACACTTGGGACATGCGTGGGATACGACTTTACAGGACATGATCATTCGTCAAAAAAGAATGCAGGGCTTTGACACCTTGTGGCTACCTGGAATGGATCACGCTGGGATTGCTACTCAAGCAAAGGTTGAAGAAAAGTTAGCCGAAGAGGGGATTTCTCGTTATGATTTAGGCCGTGAAAAGTTTGTCGAACAAGTGTGGGACTGGAAAGAAGAATATGCTTCCCATATTCGTGAACAGTGGGCAAAAATGGGCTTATCTTTAGACTATAGCCGTGAACGTTTTACCTTAGATGAAGGGTTATCTCAAGCCGTTCGCAAAGTGTTTGTATCTTTATATGAAAAAGATTTGATCTATCGTGGGGAATACATCATCAATTGGGATCCTAAAGCGAAAACAGCATTATCAGATATTGAAGTGATCCACAAAGATATCGAAGGTGCGTTTTACCATATGAGTTATCCACTGACTGACGGAACTGGAGTTGTGGAAATTGCGACAACTCGTCCTGAAACGATGTTGGGAGATACGGCGATCGCCGTTCATCCCGAAGACGAACGCTATCAGGCTTTGATCGGTAAAACAGTAACACTACCATTAGTGGATAAAGAAATTCCGATCATTGCAGATGAATATGTCGATATGGAATTTGGAACGGGTGTTGTAAAAATTACACCAGCTCATGATCCAAATGACTTTGAAGTTGGTAACCGTCATGATCTTCCTCGTGTCAATGTCATGAATGAAGATGGTTCTATGAATGAGCTTGCTGGTAAATACGAAGGAATGGACCGTTTTGCTGCAAGAAAAATGATCGTTTCTGATTTAAAAGAACTAGGTCGTTTGATCAAAATTGAAACAATGAATCACAGTGTTGGTCATTCAGAACGGACAGGCGTTGTTGTTGAGCCAAGACTATCTACACAATGGTTCGTCAAAATGGCGCCATTAGCTGAAAAGGCGATCGAAAATCAAAAGACAGACAATGCAGTTGAATTTTTCCCTCCGCGTTTTGACCAAACGTTCTTGCGCTGGATGGACAATGTCCACGACTGGGTTATTTCCCGTCAATTATGGTGGGGTCATCAAATTCCCGCTTGGTATCATAAAGAGTCAGGTGAAATGTATGTTGGCATGGAAGCGCCGGAAGATGCAGATAACTGGATTCAGGATGCTGATGTATTAGATACATGGTTCAGTTCAGCTTTATGGCCATTTTCAACGATGGGCTGGCCAGACACGAATGCTGAAGATTACCAACGTTATTTCCCGACAAGCACTTTGATCACAGGCTATGACATCATTTTCTTCTGGGTAAGCCGGATGATTTTCCAAAGCTTAGAATTTACAGAACAGCGTCCGTTTAAAAATGTCTTGATGCATGGGTTGATTCGTGCAGAAGACGGCCGCAAGATGAGTAAGTCTTTAGGTAACGGGATCGATCCAATGGAAGTGATTGAAAAATATGGTGCAGATGCACTAAGATGGTTCTTATCAAACGGTTCGGCACCGGGACAAGACATGCGTTTTAGCTATGAAAAAATGGATGCAGCTTGGAACTTTATCAATAAAATCTGGAATGCTAGCCGTTTTGTTATCATGAACGTCGAAGGCATGACGTATGAAGATATCGACTTTAGCGGAGAAAAAACAGTCGCAGATCGCTGGATCTTAACTCGTTTAAATGAAACAGTTGAAAAAGTGACGGACTTCTTTGAACGGTTTGAGTTTGGTGAAGCTGGTCGTCAATTATATAATTTCATTTGGGATGATTTTTGTGACTGGTATATCGAAATGAGTAAAGAAATTTTATACGGTGAAAATGAGACTGCTAAACAAACAACACGTAGTATTTTAGTTTATACGCTAGATCAAATTTTACGTTTATTGCACCCAATCATGCCGTTTGTAACAGAAGAAATTTGGGAAAACATTCCGCATCAAGGAGAGTCTTTAGTCGTTGCAGAGTATCCTGTTGTACATGAAGAGCTTTCTGATGAAACAGCTGCTCGCGGAATGGAAGTACTGAAAGAACTGATTCGTGCAGTCCGAAACATTCGAGCAGAAGTGAATACACCGTTGTCTAAACCGATCACGCTGTTAATCAAAACAAACGATAAAGCCATTGACAAATTCTTGATCGAAAACACAAGTTACATTGAACGCTTCTGTAATCCAGAAGAATTGATGATCTCAAGTGATATTACAGCACCAGAGTTAGCGATGTCTGCTGTTTTAACAGGGGCTGAACTTTATTTGCCGCTAGCAGGATTGATCAATATTGAAGAAGAAATCGCACGTTTAGAAAAAGAATTAGAAAAGTGGACTCAAGAAGTAAAACGTGTACAAGGAAAATTAGCGAATGAACGTTTTGTAGCGAATGCGCCAGATGAAGTGGTTCAGGCAGAAAAAGAAAAAGAAAAAGATTATCTAGAAAAACAAGTAGTTGTGAAAGAACGAATTGCCCAATTACGTACCGTTGAATAAATAAAAAAAAGGGGATGGCATAAAATGCCATTCCCTTTTTAGCGTATCAAGAATCGATTGAATAAAAATAATATAGCGTACCCATAAGTGGCTACAGACCAAAATTTGAAAATCAACAGAATTTTCATATACTCTTTAAATGGCAACTCAGTTAGTCCAGCAACTAAACAGACCAAATCATCCGGTGCAAAAGGAACTAACAACGTTAAGATCATAAGTTTTTTGATCCCTTTTTGAGGACGGTCGACCATTCGTTCAAATTTGAGGTAACGTTTTTTTGATAAAATCAATCGTACAAAGGATTTGCCATAATAGCGAGCAAGCCAATAAACAATGATTTCTCCAATGATCAAACCAATATAGCTATAAAACAATCCTTGAAGATTACCAAACATCAACATACCGACAACTGTGGAAATCCCACCAGGAAGAATCGGGACAATGACTTGAAGGATTTGTAAAAAAATGAAAATAAATACAGCATATTCACCAAACTGGTCGATAAACGTTTGAAGTGACTGAACAGAACGAAAAATTCCTATAGAATAGCCGTAAATTACTAAAGCTGTAAAGCATAGGACTCCTAGAATAGGCAATACATAAATGATTCGTTTTAAAAACGTTCTCTCCATACTGGAAATTCCTCTCTTACTCAAGCTGATTTTTTCTTTGAAATTCTTTTGAACAGTTGATAAAAGAATACGCCTAAAAGTACAGAAATGCTAATGAAAGTACCTATGATCAAATTCTTCTGATAATAACGCATACTGATTTTGTGTGTACCTGATGGTAGTTCTATTCCAGTGAAATTACCTAAGATACGATGACTGTCCACTTTTTTTCCGTCAACTGTTATTTTCCAATCTTTGTCATAAGGAATGGACAGATAAAGTAATGATGAATCACCTTTTTCTACAGTTATCGTACCAGTTAATACACCAGAAGTATGTCTGGTAAGCTGAAGTGCTTGTTCTTTTTGTTGTTCTACTAAAGAGTCAAACTGTGATTGAGACAATGTTTTTAGATCGATCGTATCTTTTTTTAGTGTTTTTTCCGTTTCTAATTGTAATTGTACGATCTCATTTTTCTTATAATAGCCTAAATTGAAAATTTGATTCGTTGCAATATAGATAGAGGGTTCGATTTTTTTCCCATTTACCTTGAAAGAGGTGATTTTCTTCCAATTGATATCAGGAATATAAAGGTATAATTCACCATTAGCAGTTGTTTTTACTGTTAACGTATAATTATTCTCAGATTGAACGGACCAAAATGTTTTTTCGGCAGATTGAAAGTAATTAGACTGTTTTTTTCTGATACTTTGTAAAATTGTTTCTTGATTTTTTAACGGTTGATTCTTGGTAAGTTTGATAGAGTCAAATTCGTTTGGTACTAGAAAGCCCATGCCGATCGCTTCAGCATTTTGATAAACGTGAGTCGAAGGATCTCTGGAGATATCTTCTTGATTCGTTTTTTTATCGGGTGTCACTTGATAGCCAACATTCAATAATAGGTTAATCACATTTGATTCATCGACATAAGCGATTCTTCGATCATTTTTTTGATAGAGTCCTAGTTCCTGCAATGTTTTTTGAGTCTTAGCTTCTAAAGTCGATGTATAACTTGAAACACCAGCATAGCCGTAAAAAAGTGGGTTGTTGTAGCCGTTATTTTTTTCTTGATACCCAGCATCTTTAGAATTGATCGTTTGTTTGATACGAGATAAACCAGACTGCTTATTTTCTAAATCTGAAATGATTTCGTTTTGAATTTTTGCTGTGTTACTAAACGTTTCCTGGTTTCCAAAAGGAATATCCTTGAAGCTGATCCAAAAATTGAAACTCAATTCAAAACTGACAACTAGGAACATTATAATAAATGCACTTGTTTTCTTTCTACCATTATTTCGCTGAATGAATGTAATCAATCCATAAATGATCCAAATGCCGAACAAACTAAAAAGATAGTAGTGATCTTCAAGTAAAAAATCTCTGTGATTTGAAAACTTCAAAGAGATATATCCGATAATCAATAAAGCTGAAAAAACACTAGGAACGATGATCCTTAATTTCTCTCCTTTTTTTAATTCCAGAAAGGCTTCATAGGCAAACTTGATGATCAAAAAGCTGAAAATAAACGTATTTCGATAAGGAAAACCAGCTGGACTCTGGAACATATGCCAAATCGTATTGATCAGTTCCAGCCAAAAGCTTAGAAAAATGAACCCAACTAAAGCTGCAGCTCCAAGCTTTTCTTTCTTAGATATCGTATTAAGTTGAAAATAAGCAATAAAAAGCAACACCATCAATAAGCCTGAGAAGACGGTTGGTAAATGATCCAAGCGTGTATCAAAATTGACATTACCTAGACCAAATTGTGAAAGAACATCGGGACCGAATTTAGGCTTGGGTAAAAAAGTTTGCCACTCAAAATTTGTTTTATTCGTTAGAAGCATTCCTTCCACTGCCGGAATCAAAATGAAGCTGGTACTGATTCCTGTAAAGAAAGAAGTCACAAAGAATAAGCGCCCTTCTTTGATAAAATGCCATAAAGATTTTTTTCCAGAGACAAGTGATTTTTGATAGTACCAATAAAGGCTGTAACAAACAGCAAAAATACAGAGCATATAGCCCATATAATAATTGGTGACAATGGAGAAAAAGAGCACACTGGCATACAACCAGTATTTTTTCTTATCCCATAATTGCTGAATGCCTAATACGAGAAGTGGAAGTAGGATCAGAGCGTCCAGCCACATGAAATTCAAACTATAAACAGTTACAAAGCCGCATAAACTATAAGAAGTTGAAAATAATAAGGTAGCTGTGGATGCTTGTGAATATGTTTTATTAAGATAATAGAACATTGAAGTTCCCATCAACGAAATCTTCAACGTGATGATCAATAAAATCACTATCGGCAGCTGATCATAAGGAAATAACAACACTAAAAAATTGAAAGGACTTAATAAATAATAGGCGGTCAACGGTAAAATAGTTCCGCCAAGAGCATCAGAAAATGAATAGAGAGAATAGGAATCTCCTTGGAAAAATTGCTTGAAAGCACTTAAAAAAGGCATATATTGAGTTCCTAAATCGCTGACTAATAAATTATTATTTCCAAAAGGCGCCAGACTTAAGCAAGACCAAAGAATGATCAGCAGTAAGAATGGAAGCAGAAAGCTCCCGCCTAATAAAAGACTCTTTTTTCTTTTCGACATGGTTCATATTACTCCTTTATACTAATGATTTATCGCTGTTTTAGGATAAAGGTTCAATCAATCTAAAAAATCAAACGAACTACCTGCAACAAAGCTATGAAATAAAAAATGACTGGATGAGACCTAACAAATAAGTCTAGCATGAAACATAACAATGAGGCAAAATATTGCATCTCACTTTATACATATAGTCCTGTTTATTTTATCATAGCAGCCCACGATTTGATGTTGTCCCCAATTTTTTTACTCTTTTTTTAAAATTTGTCCATGTTTTTGGACAATTTTGACCGTTTTCAGAATTAGACACATTAATTAGTGAAAAGAATCCAGCCTTTCGCTATAATGGAGATTGAGGAGTTGATATGATGTCACTAACGATAGAAGAAGCAATCGAATGGGTCCACAGTAGACTGCCATTTGGATCAAGACCAGGATTGGATCGTGTTGAAGCCTTATTGACACGTGTCGGAAACCCGGAAGAGAAAGTCCCTACGATTCATATTGCTGGAACGAACGGGAAGGGTTCGACAGTTACGTATTTACGGTGTATGTTGGAAGAGCTAGGCTTAAAAGTAGGTACGTTTACCTCTCCATACATTGAACATTTTAACGAACGGATAGCGATCAACGGACAAGGGATACCCGATCATCAAATCATTCATTATGTAGAGAAATACCAGCCGCTGATCAAAGAAATGGATCAAGACACATCAGTATCAGGGATTACAGAATTCGAAACATTGACAGTAATGGCGTTGGATTACTTTTTAGATAAACAGGTAGATATTGCAGTTGTCGAGGTTGGCTTGGGTGGATTATTAGACAGCACCAATATAGTAAAACCCATTTTGACAGCAATCACGACGATAGGGAAAGATCACACTGAGATCTTAGGCGATACACTGGAAAAAATTGCTTTTCAAAAAGCGGGCATCATCAAAGAGAATATTCCAGTCGTTACAGGTAATATTGAAGAAAGTGCCTTAGCTGTCATCGAAACAGAAGCTCACAAAAAACATAGCCGAATTTATCGTTATAATCAAGACTATAAGACCGACTATCTACATCCAGATAAAAATTGGGGCGAAACATTTCATTTTTATGGAGACGCTGGAAAATTACCAAATATAAAAATTCCGTTACTGGGACGTCATCAGATAGAGAATGCAGCAGTTGCGATCGAATTGTTCTATTTGTATTGCCAGTTATACCAGATCAATTTTAGAGATCGAGACGTATATAACGGTCTTGCTAAGGCCCAATGGCCCGCCCGTATGGAAAAAATCAGCGATGAGCCATTGATTATCTTAGACGGTGCTCATAATGATCATGCTATTCGTCGTTTAGCAGATAATCTGAAAAAAGAATTTTCTGGTCGCGAGATCCATATTCTTTTTTCTGCTCTTTCTACAAAAAATGTCGATCAGATGGTCAGTATACTAAAAAAAGTGCCAAACGTTCATCTGTATTTGACGACTTTTGATTATCCAAAAGCCATCGATTTGACGAAAATGGAGCATCTTGAAGATACTAAGACTGAGATTGTTTCTTTATGGCAGTTTGGCTTAGGTGAAATATTAGAAAAAATGTCTTCGGATGACGTAATGTTGGTGACAGGTTCACTTTATTTTGTTTCTCAGGTTCGTGAGCTATTACTAAACTTATAATTTTAGCCCAAGGAAAATCTTGTAAGGATGACCGCGGTGCTTTTGATTTAGGAGGAAATAATGAGAAAAACAGATGGGATTATTTTTGATATGGATGGTTTGTTGTTTGATACAGAATTAATTTATTATCAATCAACACAAAAAATTGCAGATGTAATGGAATTTCCGTACAGCAAAGAGCTTTATTTAAAATTTTTGGGTGTATCAGATGAAGAGGTACAGGCAAATTATCATGAAATCTATAAAGATTTTGGTAAAGAACGAGTGGCTGAGTTTATCGAGCGTTCTTATGCTGACACGATCAACGTATTTGAATCTGGAGAAGTACCATTAAAAGAAGGTGTCATAGAATTGCTGGATTATCTTGATGAGCAAAAAATTCCAAGAATTGTTGCATCAAGTAACGTTCGTCCGGCAATTGAGCTTTTACTGGATGGAGCAGGAATCAAAGAACGTTTTTCAGGAATTGTTTCCGCAGAAGATGTGACTCGGGCAAAACCAGATCCGGAAATTTTCCAAAAAGCTTTAGCTTTTCTGGGAACAGAAGCTGAACATACGTTGATTTTTGAAGATTCATTCCATGGTGTAACAGCAGCTGTTGCAGCGGGAATACCTGTGATCATGGTACCAGATCTTTTGCCACCAACGGAAGAAATCAAAGAAAAAACACTTGAAATCTTTGAAAGCTTGAACCAAGTTCCTGCTTATTTAAAAAAATAGATTTTTCACTCCTTTGCGTATTTTATAGAGAGAAGCGTATTAAGGAGTGATTTTTTGATCAAAGAAGAAAAACTGTTTATTAGAGAGATGCCGGAAGACTGCCTTCCAAGAGAAAGATTAGAGGTTGTAGGGGAAAAAGCCTTATCCAATCAAGAGCTATTAGCAATTTTATTAAGAACAGGTTCCAAAAGCACTAATGTCATGGAAGTCGCATCAAAATTTTTGAATTACTTTCATCATCTTTATGAGCTGAAAAATGCGACGATCACTGAAATGATGGAAATAAAAGGAATTGGCAGAATAAAGGCAATTGAGCTAAGAGCTGCCATTGAATTCGGTTACCGTATCCAACAGAGTACACAAATGAAGTTAGGAAAAGTTTCATCTAGCTATCAGATCGCCCAAAATCTGATGTATGAATTACAAGATTTTCAGCAGGAGCATTTGGTCTGTTTATATTTGAATACAAAGAATGAAGTCATCAAACAAGAAACGGTTTTTAAAGGATCATTGAATCAAAGTGTGGCTCATCCGAGGGAAATCTTTCGTAGTGCTGTGAAGTATTCTGCCGCACGCTTGATTCTCGCACATAATCATCCAAGTGGTACCTATTAATTAAACCACATAAAAATCATAAGAATTTTATCTCGATTTTTCCATCGGGAAACACTAAGATATCTTTGATAAAAGAGCGCCAAATAGCTCTACGATCCTCTTCATTCATATTTGAATAGATATTTGAAAAGTTATCAGACATTATTTTTTTTAACATGATTACGTTATCTTTTGGTGAGGGTGTAGGTTCTTTGGTTGCTTCTTTAAGTTCCGCCATTAATTTTTCTCGATCAATTTTGTATTCATCAAGTTCGATGATTTCATTAAGATATGCTTTTTTTAGACGTTCTAATTTTTGATTTATTTTCTTTTCGATATCGACAGTTTTATTTATTTTTTTCTCTGTTTTTGAATAATCTACAAGGTAACGTTCAACTTCGTTTTGAATGTTCTCCAATAAATAGTTTTCTGTCGTATGTTCATATACTACACGCTTGTTAGAACAAGCTTTAGAACTGTTTCTATGCTTTGGGCAACGATAGCATTTTCTAGTATAGACTGATTTATTGCCATCTTTTTTTATATAGTTGGTTCTTAAGACTTGACCTGAAAAAGCTCTAGAACATTCTCCACAACGTATTAGACCGGTGAAAATATAAGTATGTTTGCTGTTGTTCTTAATATTTTTGGATAGCTTCAGTTGGACGCTATTAAATAATTCTTTATCAATAATCGGAGGGCAAAAATTTTCATTGCCACGGTGCACACCCATGTATTTCTTATTTGTGAGCATATTTTTAACGCTTTGATAATCACGAGAAAGATTAAGCTCATTTTCCATATAATGAACAGTTTTTCTTAAGCTTCCGGAATCATTGTAGTAATTAAAAATATCAACGATCAAAGGAGCTTTTTCATTTATCACGAGTTTTTTATTCTCTATACTGTATCCAAAAGGAACCTTGCCACTGACAACCTCACCATTTTTAATTTTATTATCCATAACAGCTTTGATTCGTTCGCTGTCTATTTGCGCCTCTAACTCTGCAAAACTCATTACTTGGGCGATAAACGTTCTACCATATGCTGTTGAGGTATCATAATACTGTTGAGATACAGCATTCCAAGATACATTATATTTTTCTAGTGTTTCTTGGGTGTTTAGGTAATGCCGCAAATTTCTAAACCATCGATCAAGTTTAGTGAAAAGAATAATATCGATCTTTCCGCTTTTCACATCGGATATCAGACGAGTGAATTCATCACGTTGTAATTTTTGACCCGAAATCCCATCGTCTATATACTCGGAATAGACAATCATATCTTTTTGATATTTAACAAATTCATGAAGAGTTTCAGCTTGCTCACGCAAACTGTCACCAAGCTTTTGTTGATCAGTGGATACTCGTATATATAATGCAGCTCGTTTCATTTTTAGTCTCCGTTTCTAGTTTATTGAGTATGCCAATTATATCACCAGTATATAAAATGATTCAATGCAAAAAGCAATGAATAAAGTCATCTTGTTTCGGGTGTTTCGTTTTGATATACTGGGTAAGGCAACTCGCCGCGAAAGCGGGGTGATGAATGTGTATGAAATTCTTTCATTGGTTATCGCGCCTTTATTCGTAGCTTTAGTGACTACAATAGTTTCTCATTGGTTAGATGAGAAAGGCGATAACTAAAGCGGGTTGTCGCTAACCCACACGCTTGTTGTCGCATCAAGCGAAAAATAAACCCACTCTATTCGTCGTAGAGTGGGTTTTGTGATGAATGTAGAAATTCTTTCATTGTCGCAAGAACAGTATAGCATATTGATCATTAGAATTTCAACTGAATAAACATTTACAAATCAAGCAGCTCTCTCTTTTTCTTGTCAAACTCTTGTTGATTTATCACTCCCATATCAAGTAATTCTTTCAGACCTTTAACTTGTTCGACAGGAGACTGTATAGATTGAACGACAGGAGGCGCTTGCCCTAGGCGTATCTTCGTATCGATGAATTCTTTAAGTTCACACATGACCTCGTACTCATCTTTTCTAGTGAATAAAATAGTATTTTCGTCAGAAACAGCAGCTTGAACTCCGCCTTTTGATTCATTGCCACCTTTTACCGCCAACTGCAGATAACCAGTAGCGAATCCAGGTTTTTTTATTTGCGTTGCAGTGATGCTTGTATAAGGAATTGTTTTCTCTCCTTTAAGACCGTGATTAGCCATATTTATGAAACCTTTTCTAGAAATTGTGATAGAGTCTTCATCGATAACAACATTCACTTTTTTGCTTTTAACATAGTAAGACTTTTTCATATTTTCTCCCTCTGTGTAATATTATTTTAGACATATTGATTCTATCATACTATTCAATTGAGGAAAACTAGAATTATTAGAATAAATTGAATAAACATTCAATCAAGAACAAACGTTTGCTTTACGAAGAGATAAACATAACAATCACTATTGTTCGATAACAGACGTAATAATGAGAAAAGGCGATAAAGCATTCAAAATACTTGCGTTTTTTGGTAACATTAAATTCATGCGAAAACATACAAATACATAATGAATGAGGTTATACATATGGCAACAGATAAGAAAAAATTTAGCATAATTCAAAAATTATTAAGGAAATATCCACATCCAAATAATGTTGAACAATATCGAATGCGGATAAACATGTCCCAAAAGGAATTAGCAATAAGTGTTGAAAAACTTGCTGTAAAAAAATTTGGAAAGACATATAACTTATCACATGAAACGATTAACGCCATAGAAACATATCGTTATGAGCCGAGTTACGGTCTCATGATGCTTATTTCCGAGGTTTTGAACCAGGAACTAGAAATAGTCTTTGATCCGGACGCTAAAATTGATTGATAGTTTTTATCTAACGCTCTATAACTATAGAGTGTTTTTATTTTTTAAAAAAACCTTTCTTATTTGGAACAGTTTTTTCTTCCGAATCAATGACAACGACTTTGGCTTTAGACACTTGATTAATGTCATCATACTCTAAAGGAATATCGTTAAAATCAATGATATGTGATTTACTTTCTACAATAGAACCGCGCGAAGTAACGTAATATAGGATTGCATCAATTACAAACTCTTTACTTAAGTTAAACTGCTTCGAAATGTCTTCAATGGTATGAGCATGCTTTTCGCTGGCCGTTACGAAATACGGGAGCGGTAGAATATATTCATAAATTTTTCTTTTGAGATTAATAAACTCTGCAGTTTTCGTTTTATCAGATTCAATAAGTAGTAAAGAATCCTCTAAGAGCTCTCTATCTCGTGAACTTAAACTACCGGTCTGCTCATATAACCATTTTGAAATTCTAGCAAGTTCTTTTACAACTAAATCATCAGTTTCTACTAAAGAGTTAATAAGATCAATTGTATCCAAATTCTGTTTAGAACCTGATTTTCTATAGTATTCAGTTTGGAGGTCATACCCCGCTCTTATCCATCGATCTTTCCCCTCGTTAGGCAATGAATGGTAAATTTGTAAAACCTCAACATCCATGTCTCTATACCCGTAAATAGACTCAGGTGAAATTGCATTTTGAGACGGCTCTATACCTAAAATGAAGTCCATAGAAACCTGTAGAGCTTCTGAAAGATATTGAATATTTGTTAGTCGAGGTTCCTCTCTATTGTTTTCCCATTTAGAAATCATACCCTTATTTAACTTGGCATCATGCAAGGTATTGACTTTTTCCGCTAAATCTTCCTGTGACATCTTATTCGAGATTCTCGCTTGTTTAATCCTTTCTCCAAAACTACTCATTGGCTCACCTCCGAAAATAATGTAACATAAAAGTATCGAATTAGCAACAAAATAATCGGAATCGAAACTTTTGTGTTGACAAAATAAAAAACAAGAGTTATTATCGGTGTATCGTTAACGAAACTTAATTAAAAGGAGAGGTTTACATGAAGAAAAATACAGGATTTCCCAAATTGAAGCTTTATATAAAAGCGGAAAAGAAGATGACTCAAGGAGAACTTGCGGATGCAATTGGAATGGATCGAGCTGCGTTGAATAGCCGTTTGAACGGCAGGGTGGAATTTAGCTTGAGTGAAGTTAGAGATATTTGTTTATATCTTAAGGTTAGTTCGGACACCTTTTTTTTAAATCCGGAAGTTTCGTATTCGATAACAAAACAATCTGCATAAGGAGGAAATGTAATGGGTGCACAAATGAGCCAAGAAAATGTTCAAGCCCTTTTCGATACAGTTGCTAGAATCATGTCCCGCGATAGCGGGGTAGAAATCAAAGCGACTGTTCGAAGGAAAGATGAAGTTGAAAAGAATGAAGCAAAACGAGAGAAGATAGCGTAAGGAGGCAAGACCTAATGGACCTATTTAGCAAAACATTTCTAGAATCATTAAGAGTTGCGATTGTGCAAATTGTAAGAGATGCGGTAGATTCAATCAGCCAATCGAACGTTGCACATGTTCGATACCTCAAAAAGAACGAAGCAATGAAATACGTTGGTGGAGTGAATACTAAGGGTTTTGAGAATCTTATAGCCCATGGATTGAAAGAAATCAGGATAGATGGATTTCTAAGATATGACAAACACGACATCGACGAATTGATGGCAAAATACAAAATTTAGGAGGAAAAGGAATGAATAAATTAGAGGAAACTGTAAAACAACAAGGTGAGATGCTTGAGGAAGGAAAGGAATATTCAGCGTCAGAGATCATGGCTAACCAGTTAGCATACCTGTATAAAACATCAAGAGAAGAAGGAACCACCACTGAAGAAAAAATTGAACTTTCTTTAGCGATGGTTAGGATTTTTGAAGCTATTTAATATCCAATTCTTTGAGATGTTCCTGTACTAAACGTAGATTTGATCTCTTTGTAAACTTCTTTGTATTTGTTCACTAGTTCTTCAGGAGTGAGATTTGAGATGTCTTGATTTTGAAGAAACAACATCGTGAGAGCTTCATGTTTGTTAGCTGGAAAAGTACTCAAGTTTACATTATCCATTTTTTCACCTCGGTTCATTTTTTTCAGTGGACCACTCACTGATAAGGAAAGTATATCAAAGCAAGAAATTTTTAACAATATTTATAAAACAATCAACGGAGGGAAGACAGTGTATTTGAATCATATGTTAATGAGAATTTTAGACGAACAAAAGAAAACAAATAAACTTTTAGAGGAAAGTGAGCAACCATTTAGCATATCTTTTGATAGTCCTAGACTATCAGAAGTAAAAGAACCGAAAATTCAATTGCTTGTTGATGGGAAGCGGGTAACACCCGTAGGATTTGCTAGTGCGACTCGTGTTTTCGAAGCTGATCGCATTTCAACAGGAACTATAAAAGCGGTAGATTTAAACGAAAAACTAGACAAACTTTCTGTATTAGGAACGATTGATCGCTACGCTGTTGAACAAGCTGAGGACCGCATGAAAAAAGCTGCTCAAATTTCAGACAGTGCCGCTCAATTCAAAAAGTTCATTACAATCGATCGCTTATGGGAAAGTGCGACAGGCGAAGTAGAACGGATGTTGGAAATCGCTGTTCAAAACAAAATCGAAGAAATGATCACAAATAAAACAGATTCGGATAAATCGAAAAATGATGCATTAAACGAACTATTCGAAGAATACAAACTAAGCGAGGATGACTAAATGGAAATAAAACTAATGATGGATATCAGCGGATTCAATTTGAGCATGATCGAACAAATCGAAGCAAGACTTGTCCCTGAAATCGTGGATAGCCTAAGTGATACTTTCGAAGGCGGAAGTATTCTTGAATTTAGAAACTACGCTCTAAACGAAATGAAAAAATATGACGTCGGAGAATCAGTTAAAAACAAAATCAAAAAAGAAATAGATAACCGTGTTGAATTCATGCAGATCACTGATTTACCACGTCCGAAAATGATAAATAAGGGAGATGACTAAATGAAGCTACTATCAAAAAAAGCCAACTTAGTTGGCGGAGTCGCCTGTATTTTCGGAGTAGGTATGCTATTAGGATTACGAGTGCCACCAGCAATTGTTTTGATCTACGGATTGCTTGTTGCAACCTACGGCATATCGCTAGCTTTTATAACATATGCTAAAGATTTGAACCGAAGAAAACAGCGATCAAAAATCACGACGGTTTGTATGATTCCACAATATAGACAGAATAGAAAAATGTCTGTAGAGGAGTTAGCAGAAAGAGTGAATGTATCACCGGCAATGATCAGATCTATAGAAGCTGACAAGTATTCTCCGTCTTATGAAATAGTTCAGAAAATAGCGGATGAATTCAATGTTACACCAGGTAGTCTGTTTAAAAAGGCCGAAGAAAATAATAGAAAAGGGGTTTATGTAGATGGACGTAAAATCGTATAACGAAAAATATTTAGGGGAAAAGAAACCAACACTATGTCCACGTTGCGGTATTTCTACTTTGGATAAAACACCGGCGAGAAATTCATTATCAAGACATGAAGAAGGTATTTATATTTGTTCTGCTTGTGGGACAGATGAAGCAATACGGGATTATTCGAATGATTCACTAAGAAAGGATCAGTGGGTAGTGGCTCGATGGTAAATGAGTTGTTTAGCTAGAAGGGAGGTCAATCATATATGGATGAAATCAAAAATATTGTTGTCGTTAGTCCGACTTTGGGAACATATTCAATTGATGCTTTCTATTTTTTGAATACTGTTTGCGGAGGGAATGTGGAACCATTAGTTGCTTTAGTAAATGGTCGTGTTTTTGAGAAAAAAGGAGTCAAGTATTGTGTTGATGCAAATGAATTCAAACTTGATCCTGTGGCGGATGCATGGTTCAACAAATAAAAAAATAACTACATAGGTTGCAGCCCATGTAGTTTATATAAATCAATTTTGTTAACAATAGTATATCACAAAGGAGAGAAATGACAATGCGAGGAATTGATAATCAAGTGTTGCTTTCTGAAATTTCAGAAGGTGGCTTACAGGAACGCTTTGACTACGAGTTAAAAAAAGTTGCTGAAAATGTAATGGATCCAAATACTGATATTAAAAAGAAACGAAAGATCACAATAACTATTGAAGTTGCTTCGGATGACTTTCGTGATCAGTTGTATTTTGCATCAGAGGTCAAATCAACATTGGCACCACGAGAAAAAGTAAATAGTAAGGTTCTCATTGGTATTGACAATGATGGAGATGTAATCACGAATCCGTTGCACAGCGGCGAACGTGGTCAAATGTTCTTCGATCCTAACGACTCAAAACTAAAAACTGACAAAGGTCAAGAAGTTGAAGAATTAGAAAAAGAGCAGCAACAAACTGAAACAGAACCAACATCAGAGAAATCTGGTGAGGTTATAGATTTTAGAAACCAAAGTGCAAACTAATTTTTAGGAGGAAAAGAACATGTCAGAAAATATCAAAGATGCAATCCAGTATGGGGTAGAGCTTTCACAAGGGCAACAAGTCGTTCACGTAATTGACGGAAAAACATTTTATGATCGTACAAAAGCAGATTTAAAGGAAGTTGAACCAATTAAATATGCAGCAACATTAACGATCAATTCGCTTACAGGCCTTATCAATTATCTTAAATCAAAATTTGATGAAGAAGCCGATGCTGTTCAAGAAGAAATCTTGCTTCATGTAGAAAGTCCAACTAGTGTGATCGCATATTCTAAGCTAAATTCTGATCGCTGTCGTGAAAGTCTTGTTGAAGCAAAAATGCGGATGGATAAATTTAACTACGGCTATTTTATGGACTCAGAACAATTCATCATCAATATTCAGTCTCTGTTTCAACGTGAAAAGGATGCAGAAGCAGTTCTTAAATGTGCTAGTGGCATTCGAATCGAAGGTGGTGGTGACTTGTATGATAACGGAATTTCGCAACAGGTTTCTGTAAAGCAAGGTGCTGCGACAATTCAGAAAGCGGAAGTTCCGAGTCCTGCAACGCTAAAACCTTATCGAACATTCTTAGAAATTGATCAACCCGAAGGGCAGTTCATTTTCCGTATCAATAAACATGGGGAGTGTGCCTTGTTCGAAGCTGATGGTGGTATTTGGAAAAACCATGCAATTGATCAAATTAAAGAATATTTAACTTCTGCTTTGAAAGATGAAGTCGGCAGTGGTCAGATTACGATTATTGGCTAAAAATTAAATAGAATCAGTATGTCCATGTGCCATGCTGATTTTATTTTGCAAAAATTCAGTGTAAAAACAAAAAAGAAGCCCATAAATGATAACGGACTCCAAAAAGTAATAATATTTCTCAACAACTTATTATACCACTTTTGAGCAAGTTTATCAAAATAACGCTGTTTTTACGGCGTTTATGGGACTTGTACTAGTTACTAACTTAAGGACGTAAGTGAAAACATTCAGGAGTGGGATCATGATTACCAGAGAAAATAAATATGCTGCAGGGAATTATATGGAAGTGGATATTGTTCCTTTGCCAGAAGAGGTAGTTAACAAGTTAAGCGGAACATCAAGAAAAAGAAAAAAGAATATGACTAGACCTCGTCAACAACTGGTAAATGATACTCGTAGTTTTAAATGGATGAGGCTAGCAATTAATGGCAACTTCTTTAAAGGTGATTACTATTTTACTCTGACCTATGACAATGGAGAATTGCCGACACCGGATAAAGTTGAGGAAGCAAAAAAAGATTTAAGCAATTTTTTAAGGAAAGTTAGAACTCAATATAAAAAGAAGCAGATTGAATTGAAATATATATGGGTCATGGAATATGAGCTTGATGATGAAGGAGAATATATGACTCGTGTTCATTTCCATTTAGTCATGAATAAGGGAGTTGACAGGGATACCCTAGAAGATTGCTGGAGTAGAGGACGAGGGAAGAATCGAAAAATGTTTGGGTATGTTTACGCAAGGAGAGTTCAACCAAATGGTGATTTTGGACTTGAAAGGCTGTCGGGGTATTTTTCCAAAGGTAAACGCTGGAAAAAAGGGAAGAAGATTTGGAATTGTAGTCGGAATTTAGAACGACCGCAAAAGCTTCATCCAAATGATTCAAAATACTCTCGAAGAGCAATTGAGAAAATGTTCTTATCCAATGATTATGGCCATGAGATTCTTGAAAAGAAATATCCTAATTATTTCATTACATCAATTCAATTTGTAGATCATGAGAAAAAAGGGAAGCATATGTATTTAAGAATGTGGAAGAAGGAGCGTGCGGGATGACTGAAAAGAAATATTCAAAATCAGAAATAAGCAAGATGAACAATGAGCGAGGTAAACGATTTGAAAAGATGATCCTTGCTGGATGTTCTCATTATCAAAAGAAACAAATAGCAAAAATAGGGAAAACACCTGAACCATTTAGCTTTAAAAAGAAACTTCCGAAAGGTCAATTTGTTGGTCAGTTTCGTAGAAGTGAAAAGGCGCAACCCGATTTTGCTGGCACATTAAACACAGGACGATCAATCATCTTTGAAGCAAAAACAACACATGAAGATCAGATTAGTCAAAGTGTTGTTAGTAAGAATCAGGCTGATGAATTAGACATCCATCTTTCGTTAGGTGCCTATGCTGGTGTCTGTGTGGAAGTAAATAAAACTGTTGCTTTTGTACCTTGGATCATTTGGAAGAATATGGATGAATTTTACGGAAGAAAATTTATGACTGAAAAAGAACTTAAAGCCTATGCTGTTGAAACTCCTGGTCATATCTTATTTCTTAATTACGTTAATTCGAATCCTAATAACTACAACGACTACAAATTATATGGAGGTCTTGATTTTGCTAACAGCGTTTGAAGTGGAGAAACTGACTGAGAAATTCTTCGAAGAAAAAGCTCTTCATTTTGAAGGAAGTTTTCCGGTCAAAGAAGGAAACGAAACAGTAATGCGTATTTATGTATGGGGACCACAAGGAAGATTCGAAATGAAAATGACACAAAACAAGAATCTATTTTCTCGTTCGAAAGATGGAAAACGTTGGATTCCAATAAAAAAATATTAATGAGGTGACTAGCAAATGTCTGTAAAAGAACCAAATTATGCAAGCGGTGCGCTGCATATCTTGCCGATAAAACCAAGACCTTTAAAAAAGGGAGTTATCGAGGTTGGTAAAACTTATCAATGCGATATCAGCAAAACAAGCGAAACATGGAAGTATCCATTTTTAGGCGAAGTCCTTTATATCAATCAAAAAAGCGCGGTTGTTAAAATCATTACGACCCAAGAATGCGATGATCATCTTATTGATCGATGCAAACATTTAACAGTGATTCCATTTAAACGAATGAAAGTAGTTGAGGAGTAATGGAGATAAATAAAATCTACGAAGGGAATTCTCTCGAGATACTGAAATCATTTCCGGATGAATCAATTGATTGTGTAATTACTAGTCCTCCTTACTATGGATTACGTGATTATGGAATGGATGATCAATTGGGGCTAGAAGCAACACCTGAATTATACATTAATAATTTAGTCACTCTGTTTAGAGAGATAAAGCGAGTGCTAAAGAATACCGGAACTCTGTGGCTTAACTTGGGTGATTCCTTTTGGTCTAAACGATCCAAAAATGGTCAAGATTGGACTCAAATAGGATCAAAAAATGGAAAGCATTCATTGAGAGCTGGGGGCAAAGATCATCCAGTGTATAAACCAAAAGATTTAATGGGAATGCCATGGCGTGTTGCTTTAGCGTTGCAGCAAGATGGATGGTATTTAAGATCGGATATTATTTGGCACAAACCTAATGTGATACCTGAATCAGTCGTTGATCGACCAACAAAGTGCCATGAGTATATTTTTCTTCTTTCTAAATCAGAAAAGTATTTTTACGATTATGAAGCAATCAAAGAAGAATCAGTTTATAAAGAACATGCTCCAATAAGAGGAAGCGAAGGCACGTTCGGTCCTAATCAATCGAGAATGAGAGAGAGCAAAGAGAAAGGTTCATTCGGTGGTAAACATGGAGAAGATAATTTCAGGGCAGTCCGCGATAAACGGAATAAGCGTGATGTTTGGAAGGTAGCAGCAAAGCCATACTCAGGTGCTCACTTTGCTACTTATCCAATTGAGCTTATTGAACCTTGCCTCTTAGCAGGATGTCCAGAAGGTGGAATAGTTCTTGATCCATTCTTTGGCAGTGGAACTACTGGAGTTGCTGCAATTAAGCATCGCAGAAATTATATTGGCATTGAGTTAAATCCTGATTATATCGAATTGGCAGATGATCGAATTAATGGAACACAAATAAACTTCTTTTAAAGAAGAAAAAGGGAGATCAATAAAAATGGATAAATTAATCGAATTAGTAGAAGAGTGGTCAAAAAACAAAAGATTAGATCAAGCAGATTCTAGTAAACAAATGTTGAAGGTGACGGAAGAGGTCGGAGAAGTGGCAGCTGCTATTGCTCGTAATGATCAGGATTTATTGCGAGATGCTATTGGTGATACAGTAGTTACTTTAATTATTTTGGCTCAGCAAAATGATATGGATTTATACGAGTGCTTAACCTGTGCCTATGATGTGATTAAGGGGCGCACTGGTAAAACAGTGGATGGTGTTTTCGTTAAGTCTGAGGATTTGGAAAAGAAGAAACTATCTCAAGAAAAATGGAACAAATTATCACCTAGAGAAAAATTGCTACATGCTGGCTATTCAGAGGAGCAACTTGATCAAATGGTGAAAGAATATCCAGATGAAGATCCGGATGAACTTTTTACAGATGAATTGAGTTATGCTGCAGAGAATTCTAGATAAGGAGGAAACGCTATGACAGAGAAAATGGAATTTGAATGGAAAAGACAAAATACTTTCTATCATCAAAAGGTAAGGCGTGATAATAAGTTTATCGAAACGGGGAAAGGTAATTTATTACCGCTTATCAGCGAAAGTAAAGATGATTACTCTTTAATTATTGTCGATACTAAAGCTGGTAAAGAACCATTTGCAAAAGCCAGCGCACAAGAACAAATAGAACGATTATCAATGCAAAAATCTGAACCAGTTTTTGCTTTCTATTTTCCGAAAACAGAAGGCGGGAAATCAAGCGTTAATGCATTGATCGAATGGTTTCAAGAAATACAGGAATATTTGGAGGGGTGAGGATGGCTAGACCAAGAAAAAATAAATATAAAGTTACAGTTTTATACAAAGATGGTGGATCATTTGAAATAAAGATGAGTATTGAAGAGGAGACGGCGGGAAAATACCTAAGCGATGATGAATTGGCAAGATACATTATTAAACGAAGTGGATTTGGTAATGAGAGTTATGGACTATATTCATGTAATCGATTAATTGATGCTGTTGATTCAGGTGCTGCATCTCTCAGTATATTTCAATACGCTAAACAAAAAAATAAAAGGAAGGTGGACTCAATATGAAATGGGCCATAGTAAATGAAATTGGAAATGAAGAAAAAAGAACAGAAACAATAATTGTCGATGCTGAAACTCCAACCAAAGCAATGTTAGAAGAATTCAGTAATTCTGCTTTGGATATGATATCTAGAGGCAAACAACAATTTGAAGAGGAGTCAGCAACGATTGCGGTCTATGAAGTCTTTGAAAATGAGGATGGTGATATCAGTTTAGGGAAGTTCAACCATCTGATAGCAATCAATGATCGTTCTGATTTAGCTCGTAATATGCAAAAGTTGCTGGATGAAGAAAAGGCGAAAATTGATAAATATCTTCTGTTTGATGGTTCGAATTTCCTTCAACCGAGCGAAGCGTTCCAAAAGGAATGGGGTATTGAAAAACTAGAAGTACAATTCCTAGAAGATGGACGAATTAGAACTCAATCAGTTTCAAGATTCGTAAGCGCGAATTGTATACATTGGGGCATGAAAGAAGAGCAGGAGGAAGAATTTGATGAATGATTCAGTGTTCTGTCCAAATTGCGGTGAAGAGATGATGAATTGGCAATCTGATATTTTGGAATGTCCTGAATGTGGGACGATGGTTGATGCTGAAATATTTAAGGAGGAAGAGAAATGGTAAAAGTTATAGTCGACGGGAAAGAAATTGTATATGGTCCTTTAGTCACAAGAAGCCGTTTTACAGAGGAAGAATGGTTTGCCATCTGTCTTCAAATGATGAAAGAAGAACGGCCTGACCTATATGAAAAGCGAAAAGATGATAAAGAGTTTATTTTTTGTCTTGGAATGGCGATTGATCTTGAGCAAAGATATGAAGCACTATTAGAACTATTACCACAATCAACTTATTCTAAAGCTGGGACTCATCCTAAATGGATTGCTGATGCAGTAGAGAGCAACACACTAAACAAAGGAATTACGCAAGATGATATCAAAACAATTTTAGAGCAAGAGCATTATGAACGAGATGATATTATTTCAGAAATAAAAGAATATTTAGGAATAGAGGAGGAAGACGAATGAAATATTTTATAGTAATTTTAACATTTTATGATCAGGGTGATCAGCTACGGTCGACACCGATGATGATAGAATCTAAGGGCAAACATTCAGCTGTAACAATATGTAAGCAACAAGCTTGGGAACGGTACAGATTATTAGATGAGGATATTGTAGATATCCATGTAATTCCAAATATAAGAAAGCAAAAGGATTCGGCAGCATGAAGTCAACAAAAGAAATTACCATGGACCAGCTAAAACAGTTGGCCATGAATGACATAGACAAAAAAGTTATTATCTGTACAGGTGGCGAGCTAAGGATAGCTGATCTACCAGAACACGGAACAGCTGGTGTTAAGATTTCGGATAGCAAATTCCAAAGAATGGAATACAATTTTACAACAAAATAATTGTCTGACCAGAAAGCTGGAGGGCACTTTAGTAAGCGTGATATGCGTTTGCTGAGGTGTCCTCTTTTTCTGTACATAGGAGGATGTCGGATGAAATACAAATATGCGGATGAGTTAGCGGCAGAATACAAAGAGGACTTAAAACCAGTTCTTGCTGTACACAAATATCATAACGATCGAGCAAAGATTTATCTAAAATTAGCCAAAGAATGCGAAGAGAATCAGGAATGGGAAATGGCTGCTGAATTTTATACTGAGTATGAAGAATATAGAGCGGTAGCGAAAAGATTGAGTCCTATTATCTCTGATACTCGATACTCAATTAAATGGCTGGAAACTGCAAAACAACCAGGATATAACAAAGAAATAAGTAGACGATCATATTATCAGCGGACAGAACTTTGGGGAGATATTGATAGGGTATCGATGAAGTATCTGCGAGAAGATTATGGGCAGTTGACAGATGATCAGTCTGAGATTTTAAAGGAGTATATGTCTATTTTGTCTGAGAGAGAGCGGGATGCAATTATATCTGTTATCGGCGAAGGGAATACGTATAATCAAACGGCTAAATTTCTAAATGTCGGTAGAAGTACAGTCCAAAGTTATATTAACAGAGGCATGAAAAAGTTGACTAGAAATCACGAACTTAAAAGAAATATATTTCTTGCCGTACAAGAGCCACCTATATATGAGAGGGCTAAATAATGGACTACTCACATAGTGCCATTCTTAAATTACCTTATCGCTAGAAAGAGGAAAAGAGACATCGCGTTATTAGCGGTGTCTCTTTTGATTACAAAAAATAAGGAGAGAGGACTAATGCTTCCTAAAAAAACACCACCTCTTATCTTTATTAAGATTGCCGAAGCACAAGTAAAGAAAGAGGGTAATCAGAATGAAGAAAGTAAATCCTTTTTACAAAAGCAAAAGATGGATAAAGAAAAAGAATCACATCTTAAAGAAATATGAATACACATGTCAGCAAACACTAAGGTACGGAACCACGGTAGATGCTGAAACAGTTCATCATATTTATCCATTAGAGCTTTATCCTGAACTAGCGTTAGTTGATTGGAATTTACTTCCGGTAACGGGTGAGGCACACAATACATTCCATAGTAGGAAAGATCACTCTATCACTGCTAAGGGAAAATACTGGCAGAAAAAAAGAAGGAAGGAGTTTGAAAAATGGAAAAGAAAAAAATCAAATCCCCCCCTAATTTAAAAACAAAAAATATAGTTTTGGGAACCGAGGATGGGAACATCTTCCAAATGCGCCGCCCCCCATAAATTTTTTTTGAGAAAATGAGGTGAAAAAATCATGGTAAAAAATGTGCCAAAAGAAGAGACAATCAAACGCGATACGATCAAACAAATGAAATCGTTAGGTGTTTACAAAATTGAATACAATAGGCTTATTAGCATTTATGCCGGATTGGTTCATCAATATTATTTTCAATTGCGTGAGTTCGAAAAAGATGGGAGCAGAACTTTTGTTATTTCAGGTACAAACAGTGTAAAAAAGAGCCCGATTCTTGCATCTCTCGAAAGTCTAAGAAAAGACATCGTTTTATACAGCGACAGGCTCTGTCTTAACGCAAAAGCGGCAGAAAATAGAAAGACTTCCGGAGAAGATGACGGAGATAATCCGTTAGCCAATTTCCTTGAAAAAATGGGCGGATAAAATAACATGGCTCGTAATAGTCTAAAGAAAATTGATTCTCCGCATTTCAAAGTCGCTGTTGAATATGCAACGTCGATTGTCGAAGGGAAAAAAGTTGCATGTGAAGAGAAGGTTCTTGAATGTCAGAGATTCCTAAATGATCTTGAATCAGACAAATGGGATGTCCGACAAGATCAGGTTGATTTTGTTATCGGACTGATTCAAGGAACGATCAAACATGTTCAAGGACAAGATATTGAAGGAAATGATTTGCCGGGATCACCATTGATATTACAGCCATGGCAAATTTATGTAGTAGTAAATTTGTTGGGATTTTTTATTCCAGGAACAAATATGCGGCGTTTCGTTGAATCATTAATATTCATTCCTAGGAAGCAAGGGAAAACTGCATTTATGGCTGCTTTTAGTTGGGCGATGATTCTATTAGAAAGAAAAGCAGGATCTAAACTTTATCTTTTAGCAAATTCATTGAAACAGACAATGGAGGCTTTCGACTTTCTTAGAAAGAATATTGAACCTTCTGCACGAAAAAACAAAATTAGAATCCGAGATAATAATGCTGAACATTCTATCTCATTTGATTGGAAAGCAAACGGGTCAGGATATTTACAAGCACTTGCTGCAGACGAAAATAGACTAGATTCTTTGAACTGTAATTTATTGATATTGGATGAACTTCATTCTTGGAAACGTGCTGGGGCTAAGAAGTATTCTTTGATGAAAAATGCACAGAAAGCGTACCGAAACAAATTGTTATTAGGTATCTCAACAGCAGGAGATATCCCGAACGGTTTTCTTGCACAACGTCTTGAGTATTGTAAAAAAGTGCTGAATGGCACAGTCATTGATGATTCGTATTTCATTTTTATATGTAAAGCGAATCAAGATGAAAAAGGTGAGATACCCGATTATACTGATCCTGGAATTCTTGAAATGGCAAATCCTTCTGTTGGTGTGACAGTAACACTGGAAGAATTAATAAAAGATGCAGAGCAAGCAATGAATGATCCGCAATTACGAGGAGAATTTTTCAATAAAACGTTGAATGTATTTACAAATTCGATGAAAGCCTACTTCGATATTAATGAATTCATTTATAGCGACAATCAGTATAACTGGTCAATAGAAGAATTAGCTAAATTGCCTATTAGTTGGTATGGCGGTGCGGATTTATCCAAAATGCACGATTTAACTGCTGGTGCTATTTATGGTACGTATAATTTTAAAGGCAAAGAAGTTGATATCGTGATTACTCAAGCTTTCTTCCCGATAGTGAATGCAACTAAAAAAGCAGAAGAAGACAATATTCCAGTTTTCGGGTGGAAACAAGACGGGTGGTTGACAATGTCAAATACTCCGACAACTAGTTACGATGATATAGTTAATTGGTTCGTTCTAATGAAAAGCAAAGGCTTCAAGATAAAGAAGGTCGGATTTGATAAAAAGTTCGGAAAAGAATTTTTCTTAAAGATGAAAAAAGCAAAATTTAGAATCGTTGACCAACCGCAGTATTTTTGGAGGAAATCAGAAGGTTTTAGGCACATTGAACGAAAAGTGAAAAATGCTGAATTCTATTATGTAGGCAATGAATCATTTGAGTATTGCGTCCAAAACGTTCGAGCAATAGAAAAGACAGATGATATGATCCAATATGAAAAAGTAGATGGCGATGGCAGCGTGAATAGAATAGATGTATTCGATGCTGGCGTTTTCGCTTGTTGTCAAATGTTGGAAGATACTGGAATTTCTCAAGCTGCTAAATCTTGGTTAGGTGGCGGATAGGGAGGAATAGAGCATATGAGTAAAAGGAAAAGAAAAACTGGAAAAGCAAAAATTAGATCAGAACCAACAAATGATTCAAATGTAGGTTTTTTTATCTCGGACAGTGCCAAGGAATTATTTGTTTCAGGATATACTCGATTGAGTGAGAATCCGGAAGTGAAAATCGCAGTGGATAAGATTGCTGACTTAGTTTCAAACATGACTATTCATTTGATGGAAAATACTCCAGAAGGCGATGTTCGAGTAAAAAATGAATTATCTCGCAAATTAGATATCAATCCATACTCTGTAATGACTAGAAAAAATTGGGTATATGCGATTGTTTATTCAATGCTGCTACCTGGTGACGGGAATAGTATTGTTTGGCCGGTAATTAAAAACGGTTTAATTGATGAATTGATACCGTTAGCTCCTTCAAAAGTCAGCTTCATTGAAGATGGGTTATCTTATAAAGTCAGTTATCAAGGAACTATTTTTGATCCGGACGAGGTTATCCATTTTGCAATCAATCCTGATCCGGAGAAACCTTGGCAAGGAACGGGATATCGCCTTACATTGAAAGATATCACTCAGAATCTTAAACAAGCGACCGCAACAAAACGGGCCTTTATGGGTTCTAAGTATATGCCAAACATCATAGTTAAGGTAGACGGGGAAACGGAAGAGTTGACCAACGAAGAAGGCAGAACGAAAATTGAAGAAATGTATTTAACACGATCAGAAACAGGAAAACCGTGGATCGTTCCAGGTGAAATGATAGAGGTGCAGCAAGTAAAACCATTGACGCTGAATGATATTGCCATTAATGATGCTGTTGAAATCGATAAAAAGACAGTTGCTGGACTTTTAGGAGTTCCGGCTTTTTTCTTAGGCGTTGGAGCCTATAACAAAGATGAATACAATAATTTCATTACAACAAAAATCATGTCGATTGCTCAAATTTTCCAACAAACATTAACTAAAAACTTGCTTGTAAATCCGAAATGGTATTTCAGGTGTAATGCTAGAAGTCTATACGCCTATGATTTAGAAGTATTAGGGAATTTAGGTATGAACCTCTATAAAATGGGGTTGGCAACTGGAAACGAAGCAAGAGGACTTGTTGATTTTGATTTCATGGAGGGACTGGACGAACTAGTCATTCTTGAAAATTATATTCCAAAAGGAATGATAGGAGATCAAAAGAAATTAGATAAAGGCGGTGAAGAGGACGAATGACCACAAGAAGTAAAGAGAGGCAAATCCGTAGTGTAGTAAGCAGTTTACAAACACGAGATAGCGAAGAAGCTGGCGAAAAGAAAATAGCCGGCTATTTTGTTGTTTTCAATTCAGAAACTGAATTATGGCCGGGCGCTTTTGAAGAAATCGTTCCGGAGGCGTGTAAAACGATTCCTGACGATGTTCGGGCTTTGTTTGATCATGATAGTTCAAAGGTTTTAGGAAGAACAAAAGCTGGAACTCTTTCGTTAACTGCTGATTCTAAAGGATTGTTTGGAGAAATCTTGATCAATGAAAATGATTCAGACGCAGTCAATTTGTATGAACGAGTAAAGCGTGGCGACATTGATCAGTGCAGCTTCGGTTTTCGTGTATTGGAGGAAGATACAGAATGGCGCGATGATGGAACAGTTAAATGGACGATCAAGGAAATTGAACTATTTGAAGTTTCTGTTGTAACTTTTCCAGCCTATGAAGATACGGAGGTTGAGGCAAGGCGCAAAGAAGTAAACGGTATGAATGAAAAAAGAAGAAATGAGCGTAAACAAAATATTAAGGAGCGGATGAAATCATGGCACTTAGACAACTATTAGTAAATAAAAAAATCAAGGAACGTAAATCTTTGTTGGATCAATTACGTTCTTCCTTCTCTGAATTAAAAAAACGGGAATCTGATTTGGAAGCAGCGATCGGAGAAGCTGAAACAGATGATGAAATCAAAGCAGTTGAAGAAGAAGTCGAGGAACTTCAAAAAGAAATTGATGAAAAAAAAGAAGAAGAAAAAGAGCTTGTCGCGGAAATTGAGGATTTAGAAACAGAGTTGAAAGAGCTAGAAGAAAAAGAACCGGAAGATGATAAAGGAAATGGAGATGTGCGATCAATGGCAAATACAGTACAAACAAGAACTCAAGATTTAGGAGACAACTATTTAACAAGAGAAGTTCTTGATTTTTATACAGAACTTCGCTCTAAATTAAAATCACGTGCAGCAGGGAATGTTTTACCAGCTGGTGGGGACAACGAAATCATCGTTCCTGACCTTGTGATGTCGAGAATTCGCGAGAGAATTGGTGATTTTACGACACTATATCCATTAGTTGATTTGGTAGTAGCTAAAGGTAGAGTAAAATTAATTCTTGATGTAGATACAAAAGAAGCAACTTGGATGGAGATGCGTGGAGTCACCTTGCCAGAAGATGACGATTCAGAATTATCAGCGGTTGAATTTGACGGATTCTTAATCGGTCGTATCGTTTATATTGATAATTCTCTATTAGATGATGCACAACCAATTCTTAATTTGGATGATTATCTTACAAAACGAATTGCTCGTTCAATCGCTAAAGGGATTGATAAGGCAATTGCAGTCGGTGAAGGAAAAGAGAAAAAACAACCAGCTGGAATCATTCCAGCAATTCCGACAGAAAATAAAGTTTTAGCAAAGCCAGCGTATGCAGAAATTATTCCTCATCTTGGTAAAATCGATACTGGTGAGGATGCAACGGGAGATATTGCAGTAGCGATGCACCGTCAAACGTACTTTGAAAGAATTGCTGCATTAACCTTACATGTCGATAGCGGCGGCAAAGATGTTGTACAGTTGCCAAACCTTAATGCACCTAACTTTTTAGGATTGCCAGTCGTGTTTAACAACTATATTCCTAAAGACAAATTGATTTTTGGAGTATTTGAAAAATACACACTTGTAGAACGAGAAGAAACAAAAATCGATTCTTCACAACATTATAAATTCCGTGACTATCAAACTGCTATTCGTGGTGTTGGTCGTTACGACGGGAAACCAGTTGAACCCGCTGCATTTGTTCAAGTTACTTTAGAAATCGAAAGTGAAGTACCAGGTGCATAAAAGGAGGGAATAGCATGTATACAGTGATTGAAAAATTTAGAGATTTACAGGATAACAATAAAATCTATGAAATAGGTGATGAATACACCGGGAAAAAATCAAAGAAACGCTTAGCAGAGCTGACGACTGAAAAAAACAAAATAGGCAAGCCGCTAATTATTTTAGAAGAAGATGATCAGGAAGAAAAGGAAACGGAAGAGTTAGAAGCGGAAGAACTGGAGGAGTAGGCATGGAAGAATTAGCTTTACCTCTACTAAAAGCGAACTTAGGTATCTCGAAAGATAATCGAGATACCTATTTACAAGCTATTCTGAAAAGTATTGTCAGTGAGCTTACCAATGAAAAAGGTCTAACGATTGATGAATCAGACAATAATCATTTAATGTTCGTTGTTGATTATGCAGCATGGCGGTATCGATCACGCGGAGAAGGTACTATGCCAAGAAATATTCAGTATCGTTTGCACAACTTGATTTTAAAGAATGGCGGTGTGAAGAAAGATGAATGAATTGACTTGGGATGATGAGGTCACCTTATTAACAGATGTTTATACGGAAGATAAACTAGGGCAGCCGATTAAAAAAACACCAAAGAAGGAAGTTGTTTGCTGCTGTAAAAGACCTATTAGTCGGTCTGATCATTGGGCTGCAGGACAAAACGGAATCAAATTGCAACAAATTTTAATTGTTCATCCTTACGAATATGACGGACAAGCCACTTTGATTTATGAAGGGGAGAAACTTCGAGTAGTTGATACATACCCAATTAATCAAGAAGAACTTGAACTGAAATGTACTCAAAAAATCGGTGATCAAAATGGCTAAAAAGTCTTATTCGCAGATTAAGCCAAATGATCTATCAAAGGCAATTCATGAAAGTTTATTAGAATACACAGAAGAGGTTCAACATGAAATTGATGAACAAGCTGAAAGAATCTCCGCTGCAGCTGCTAAACAAATAAGCGAATCCAGTCCAAAGCGGAAAGGGAAATATGCGAAAGGTTGGCGTGTGAAAAAGATTTCAGATGGTTCACGATGGCACTCGTTAAGCTATGTTGTGCATAATGCGACAGACTATCAACTCACTCATTTGTTGGAAAATGATCACGCGTTAAGAAACGGTGGCAGATCGAAACCAATTAAACATATTGCTCCAGTAGAAGAAACAGCAGTGCAAGAATTTATGACAGCTGTAGAGAAGGCGGTGAGACGATGACATTAGAAGAATTGAAAATGATTCTAGATAAAACAGGATTAAAAGTTGGTTATCGTCAATGGCCGACAGGCGAAGCCCCTGATCTTCCATATATTTTGTATTATCAAGAGGACACTGATAATTTGAAGGCTGATAATAAAACCTATTATAAACAGATCAACGTGACGATCGAGCTATATAGTAATTTGAAAAATATTCCAGCTGAAACGAAATTAGAAGCTATTTTGGATCAACATAAAATAGAATGGGATGCGTTCGAGCGATTTATAGAAGACGAACAAATGCACGAAATACTATATGAAATTATTTTGTAGGAGGAAAACGAAATGCAAGAAGAGAAAAAGAATATTGTGACCTTTGGTTTAGAAAATTGTTACTATGCGAAAGCAGTGATTGCTGCAGATGGAACAATGACCTATGAAACACCCAAACAATATCCAGGTGCAACAGAATTAAATCTCGAAGTGAATGGCGATTTAATTGAATTTGAAGCAGATAACATTATTTATTATTCTTCACCAGATAATAAAGGATATACAGGAACATTCACAGCAGCACTTGTGCCGGATGATTTCCTTGTCGATATTTTAGGGGAAGAGATCGATGATGAAGACGGAGTGCAAACAGAGCGGTCAAACAGTTCTTCAAGTCCTTTTGCTTTACTATTCCAATTTGAAGGTGATGCAAAAGCAGTTCGTCACGTTCTATATAATTGTTCGGCGAATCGACCAGGAATTGGTAGCGCAACAGGGAAAAATGTCAATACAACTGAATTGAGTTTTAACGCTACACCACGACCAAACGATAAAGCAGTAAAAACGAAAACAAAAGAAAGTACGAAACCGACTGTTTATGATAATTGGTTTACTGCAGTATATGAGAAAGTTGCGGAGGCGTAGTTTATGGAAAAAACAATAACCATTGACGGGAAACAAGTTCGGTTGAGGACGTCAGCTGCTACACCATTGCGCTATAAAATGCAATTCGGTACTGACTATTTCGCCGACTTGTTGAAACTTTCTAAAGTTTTAGGTGGAAGCGATGAAGAAAACGAGCGCAGAAAATCGGAACTAAAAGAGCTTGGCAATGACAAATTAAAATCAATGTTGAAATCAAAAAATGTTGAAGGTTATTCGAAAATGAATAAGGGACAACTTATTAAAGCAGTTCTTGAATCAGAAAAAAGTAGTGAAGCGGCTTTTGATATGGAAAAAATTTCGTTCGAAGATTTACATTATCTTGATACAATGGTGATTTACAATTTCATTTGGGTTATGGCCAAGTCAGGAGACGAGAACATTCCAGATCCTTTTACATGGCTGGATGATTTCGAAACGATGCCACTTGAAGAAATACTGCCGGAAATTGCAGAGCTCCTGGAAGCTAGCGTGCGAACTAAAAAAAAGTAAATGATGAAATGGCTTCGAGTGATGAATTACTCACAATGGAATCATTTCTTTTTATTTGCAAAGAAATCGGATTGTCAATTCAGGAAATGGAACTAATGGACATTGGACAATGTCTTGATTATATCCAAGAATGGATCGATGAAAAAACAAGTGATGATGATAGTGGTAAAAGATCAGCGAAGAAAAGAAAAGCGACTCAAGCTGACTTTGATGCATTCTAAAGGTAGGTGAAAAAATGGCGAACAAGCGTATTAATGGAATTACGATTGCATTAGATGCTGATACAAAAGGAGTCACAAGTGGTCTAAAAGATATCACAACTCGATCGACTAAAGTTTCGGGTGAATTGAAACAAGTTGAACGATTGCTGAAAATGAATCCTGGTAATACTGAACTATTGGCACAAAAGCAGCAACTATTATCAGAACAAGTTCAGAACACTAGTGATAAATTAAAAGCGTTAAAAGGTGCCCAAGCGGATGTTGAAGCGTCTTATAAAAATGGAGATATCGGTGCAGAACAGTATCGAGCTTTTCAGCGCGAACTCGCTACTACCGAAGGAGCGCTAAAAGGCTACAAGGGTCAAATAGAGAATATGCAAACGGAACAAGAAAGGCTAGGTCAAAATACTAGCCGTCTTGATTCGTTGTTCAAAGCTACAGGAACATCTATTGAGGATTATCAAGATATTTTAGGTAATAAACTTGTAAATTCTATCAAAAACGGAAAAGCCAGTTCAGATGACTTGGAAGTAGCTATCAATAAAATAGGTAAATCAGCTTTAGGTAGTGAAGTCGATCTAAAAGAAATGAAAGAATCACTTGATAAAATCGATGATGGCGATTCGATCGAGAATGTAAAAAACGAGCTTAAAGAACTTTCTTCTACTGCAGATACGACTGGCGATAGTATGGAAGGCATCGGCTCAAAGTTAAACTCCGGGAATATGATGGCAGCAGCCGAACAATTGAGTGCAGCTGGTGATAAAATCAAAGAATTCGCTGGAAAGGCTCAAGATGCGTTTCGTGAGGTAGATGATGGTGCGGATATAATCGTCACTAAAACGGGCGCATCCGCAGAAGCGATTGACAGTATGACAGAGACATATAAGAACTTAACCAATTCTTTGCCTGTTGATTCTTTTTCGGATGTCGGATCTGCTGTCGGAGAAATGAACACTCAATTCGGTTTCATGGACGATAAACTCGAAGAATCGAGTGACTACCTTTTAAAGTTTGCGAATATAAATGAAGCTGATGTCAGTTCTTCTGCAATCAATGCTAGAAAAGCCATCGAGGCATACAGTCTTACGAATGAAGATTTTAACATGGTGTTGGATGCTACGACAAAAACGGCGCAAAATACGGGTCAATCCGTCGATAACTTGTTCGATAAAGCGATCAAAGGAGCTCCACAAATCAAACAATTAGGATTAGGTTTTGGAGAAAGCGTCGCCTTGATGGGTAAGTTCGAGCAATCCGGTATTGATTCTAGTAAAATGCTTTCTTATTTATCGAAAGCTAGTGTCGTATATGCCAAAGACAATAAGTCGTTATCTCAAGGTTTAGAAGAAACAAGCAAAAAGATTAATGGTGCTGCTAATCAAACCGAAGCAATGACAATTGCTGCTGAAATCTTCGGAACTAAAGGCGCTGGCGTTATGGAAGATGCTATAAAACGTGGTTCTTTGAATTTTGAAGGATTAGCAGAAACAGTGAAAAATGTAAATGGAACAGTTGAAGACACTTTCGAGGCAACGCTTGATCCTATCGATCGTCAACAAGTAGCGATGAATAACGTTACAAATGTGATGGCTGAATTTGGTGCCATTATTGCAGAAGCTCTTGCTCCGATACTGGATGCATTGATTCCCATTATCCAAACTTTAGCTTCATGGTTTGGAGCTATGCCGGAACCAGTTAAGCAGTTTATCGTCATATTGGGCGGTCTAGTTGTTCTGTTAACCAGTATTGCTCCGTTGATTACAGCAATCATGGCTGTTGTCGGTGCCTTGGGTGCAACCGCATTAGGCCCATTGATTTTGATTATCCTCGCAGTTGTTGCAGCAATCGTTGCAGTAATTAATATTGTTAAAAATTGGGGTGCGATATCTGACTGGTTAAAAGAAAAATGGGATAGCTTTGGTAAATGGATGGGCGATTTTTGGAAAGGAATCAGTAAAGGCGCAGGAGATGCCATTGGTGGGGTAGCGAAATTCTTTACTGATAAAATGAACGGAATCGTTAAAACAGTCAATGACAAAATAAATGTCGTTAGAGGATTTTTTGACAAACTGAAACTGAAATTTCCAGAGATAACATTACCTAAGTTGCCGCATTTTAGCTTAAAAATGGGTGAAAAGACTGTTTTCGGGAAAAAAATCTCTTATCCAAATGGTCTAGATGTGAAATGGTTTGCGGATGGTGGTATTTTAACGAAACCGACGATTTTCGGCAGAAATGGCAATCAGTTGTTAGGTGGTGGCGAAGCAGGAAAAGAAGCTATTGCACCTCTTGATCAGTTAATGGGGTATATTCGAACTGCAGTAGCGGAACAGATGCAAGGTGGGTCGGGTGATGAAATTCACCTACACTTAAACGCTTATGGGAATCTACCTAAAAAAACGATGGATGAAATGGCTGAGTACTTTATGTACCGATTTACTGAACTTAAAACACAGAAGAATCCGTTTGGAAGAGGTGGGTTGTAATGACGATCATGCAAGATGGTACTTTTTGGCTTAATGGTCGACATAGTAAAGAAATTCATTCCTATATCCGTACAAGGCCGAAAAAAACGAAGGCGAAACGAGTCGTGGAACTTAAAGAAGTCGCTGGAGTAAACAGACTGATACCAGTAGACAAGGAATATTACACGAACGCAACACTATCTTTGTCTTGCTTCTATTTAGCGAAAAACAAATTTGATATCGCCGTTTTAGAAGATATAGTAACAGAGTTTATCGATACGAAAGGTGAATACGTTGAGTTTACACCATATTATGATCCTGATTTCATTTATTATGTAATCAATTCGAATGAGCCAAATTTTGAAGGGCACCGAGGTACTGGACTTGGCGTGCCTTTTTCTTTTGATTTAAGTGTTGCACCATTCAAAATGCTTATCAGAGGAAATCAAGCACAAGTATTTAACGAGCCGTTTACTTTGGAAAACCCTTTGAGATATTCTTCGGAACCATATTTTAAAATTTATGGGCAAGGAGACGTTACGATAAAAATTAATGACTACGAATTAGTTTTAAAAAGCATTGAAGAGTTCATTGAGATTGATTGTGATCAAGAAATACAAGAGGTTTATAAAGAAACGATCGATGGAATGATCAACGAAAATAGCAAAATGTATTCAAGAGAATTTCCTAAGTTTATACCAGGAGAAAATAAAATATCTTGGGTAGGAGACGTGAAAAGTGTAGTAGTGAAAGGTAGGTGGCGAACGAAAATATGACACCAACGCTATTTAAACCAAAAGAAACAAATTACGAAAATGCTGGCATTGGTTTTTTGAGTGATTGCATCAGCTGTATTGTCACTGAAGAGGAAAACGGGCAATATGAAGCAGAACTTGAATTTCCGACAAATGCGAAATATGCCGATTATTTACAAGAGTACGGTTATCAGATAAAAGCAAAGCCTAACGATGAAGATGACTATATGATTTTCGATATCTATGATCATTTTATGGATGTGTTTACTAAAACATTAACTGTAAAAGCGAAATCAAGAACAAATCGTTTGGGCAGGCGTGCTGTTGGCAATGTGGTTATATCGAATAAAACTGGTTTAGAAGCAATGAAAATGCTCGAAAACGGTATGGATGCTAGTTCGGATATCAAACTTCACTCAAATATCACAACCCGATCAAGTACTACCTTTGAAGTTACAAACCCATTGAGCTGTATCGGCGGATCGCAAGGCTCTATGTTGCAACTGTGGGGCGGGGAAATAAAACACGAACCGTTCAAACTCTCTTTATTGAAAAGGAGAGGACGGGATAATGTAACAACGGTGCGCTACGGCAAGGACCTGGAAGGTTTGACTGTAGATTTTAATTATGAAGGATTATTGACTAGGGTTTTACCATATGCCGACCTACAAAATGACCAAGGAGTAACTGAAAGGATTTACGGAAGTCCGGTTGATAGTAAATATATCGGAAATTACGAAGGAGAGATTTTTTCTAGATACATCCAATTTACAGAAGATCAAGGAGTGACAGATAAATCTAGTCTCAACAAAGTAGCGAAGAACTATTTTACTTCAATGAATCCGGGAGTTGATAAGCCGTCATGTCAGTTAAAAGTGAATGTCCGTAAACTTGAAGAGAATTCAAAAACAAAAAAATTCGCCAGTTTCCGAAAGCTTTCGCTGTGCGATACATTCACAGTTATTCACCAAAAGACAAAAGTCGATATTACAGCTAAAGTCCGATCAATCAAATATGATAGTTTACTTGAAAAAGTCGTGGAAATTTCGGCCGGTGACGAGCGATTTACTTTTTTTGAAGATCAAGTAAAAAAATTAGAAGAAACAATGAAAACAATGCCGACGAAGCAATATGCTAGTTCGTTTGTTGATTACATTACTGATTTAATAAACGGTGTGGATGGAGGTGCAGTATATCAATACCCTAAAAATAGACCATATGCCACTTATTATTTAGATACAGATTCAATCGAGACTGCAAAAGATGTTATTGTGATAAACAGCCAAGGTATTGGTTTTTCTAGAAAAGGCTGGAAGGGACCTTTTGAATATGGTTGGACAATTGATGGTATTTTAAATGCAAGCTTTATCAAGTCTGGAATTTTAGAAGGGATCATGTTCCGAACTTCTTTTGAAGAAAGTTTCACTGGGGTCGAGATCGAAAAAGGTAGAATTAACTTTATTGGTTGGGACGGAAAAACTAAAATAGGAAGAATTACCCCTGTAAGTAGTAAAGATGCGGAAGGGATAAGTGTAATTTTAGAAAAAGGGAACTTTTTTATGCTAACTGACGGCGACGGCGCGAAAGTATTGGAAATTCCGTACAATTCAAAAAGAGATGCAGAATTGTTAAATACTTACGGGACGTTGACTCACGATGGAGATTTACATGTTAAAGGTGATTTGTACATCGAAAAAGGAAAACTGTTTATCGATGGACAAGAGGTTAAACCGGGAGGAAATGGCAGCGGTGGAGGTGGAGGCGGCGGAGTGCCACCCGAACTGACGACGGACCAAGAAAAAAACGCTTGGGCAATATGGCAATTCTTCAAGGAAAAAGGATGGTCGATTGAATCGATTGCCGGAATGTTGGGGAATATGCAATCAGAATCAGGGATCATGCCGGATATTGACGAAATTAGCGGTGGCGGTGGATATGGTCTTGTGCAATGGACACCTAAATCTAAGCTTGTTGACTGGTGTAATGAACGCGGACTTGACTATCGAACGTTAGATGCGCAATGTCAAAGAATTCAATGGGAAATGGAAAATAATGTTCAGTGGTTCCCTAACTACGAACGACCGGACTTAGCAAATATTTCTTTCAGAGAATTTACACAGTTGAAAGATGTAAAACTTGCTGCTGATTACTTTATTGCATTTTACGAACATCCGAAAGATGTCAATCAACCAATCCGCGGAACTCAAGCGCAATATTGGTATGACAAGTTGAAGGATTTGAAACCGCCAACCGCTGGATGGCTTTCACCAGTTAGAGCAAATTATGTAGTCACGCAAGAATGGGATGAACCAGATTACAATAGCGGAGGTGCTGCAGGCATTCACGGCGGCATTGATTTGGCTTCTGTTCCAGCTGGTAGCACACCCGATATTTATGCGGCCAATTCAGGAACCATCATGACCGTAGGGAACAACCCTGCTTTAGAAGGAAATTACATCATGATCGATCATGGTAACAGCTACTACACTTACTATGGACATTTGAGCAGTGTAAACGTCAAACAAGGGGATAAGGTAACCAATGCTACTGTTATTGGTGTAATGGGGACTACGGGAGCTTCCACAGGTGTTCATTTGCACTTCGAAGTTCGAAGAGGCGGTTCAACTGCGACATCAAGAATCAATCCACGTGATGTTATTACATTTTAAAAGAAAGGAAAATGCACATGTCAAAATGGGCGGGTACATTAAGTACAACGGAACCATACAATCATTTAAGTGTTATGCAGGTGAGACAAGGCAATGAGAATAGTGAAATATTTGATTTTAAAGTGGTGCGAAATAGTGTGCCATATGATCTCACGTGCGCAAGGGTACTTTTTTGTACAAAATTCAAACCACACATTTTAGTTGAAAAAGAAGCAACTGTGTTGAAGCCCAAAGAAGGGCTTTTTCAATTTGTGATGGATGATGACTGTATGCAAAGGGTTGGTGATCAAGAGGGATACTTCGAAATCTACGAAGACGGCGTTCTGTTAGACACTACCCAAAATTTCGTATATACGATTCAATCGTCGATCCTGAAAATGGAAATGAATGGAGAATCCTATATTCAGCGTTTGGAAGACCTGCTAAATCAATTAAATGATTCTTTCGCAAACGGAAATGCAGAATTTGAGAAAGAACTTGAATATTGGCGACAATACGTCGCTGACAACAAAGAGCTTTTAGAATCGATCGATCCAGGAGGCGCACTGCTCAACCGAATAAACGAGCTGCAGAAGCAACAAGAAGAATTAAACGGCACACTACAAACAAATGCAGCGTTGCAAATCGGAGGGGAAACACCAAGACCTGTTTTTTCTTCTGCTCTAAATTTGTTGCGACAAAAAATCGATCGAACCAAATTTAATGTACTGCATATGACCGATATTCACACGGACTATGGCCACGGACGGACATCATGGAAATACGCTGATATGTTTTGGTCGCATATAACCAACATGCAGTCTTTACAAGACTTAGCGGATGTAGCGATTTACAACGGCGACAATGCAGATTGTTACATTAAAGATAAAGATATTTCAGAACAACAACAACGGAAATTCGGCATTAAAGCAATACGATCTGCCGCCATTCCAACGTTTGTAAATCTGGGCAACCACGACAACGGATCGCCACCGTTTAAACGTGATATCGGTAAAGTCATGCCAGGTGACATTATCACCAACGAAGAGTTCAAAGATTTCTACGAAACGAAAACAAAATTGTTTGACGAAGTAAGAAACGGCGATAGCTTGTATTTTTACAAAGACTTCGAAGACAAGAAAATCCGTGTTATCGGTTTGAACACAAACGACAATAACCAAAGCGTGTTTAATTCTGATGGAACATACAAATACGGATCGCACGATCATTTCGCTATGCAGCAGGAGCAACTTAAATGGCTGGCGAACGAAGCGCTAAAAGTACCTAACGATTACCATGTCATCGTATTTGGTCATTGCCCGTTGCATGAAACGATTTTTGACAACAGAGAATGTGCTATAAAAATTCTTGAAGCCTTTAAGCTCGGAACGACTGTGCCAATCAAAAGCGTTTATCCTGATCATGAGGTCGATTTTACAGCAAGCTTCATTAACCAAGGACCGGGTAACTTAGTCGGTTATATTTGCGGACATTGGCATGATGAAGGATTTAATCAAATCGGCGAAAGTATCAAATTTACACAAATGCGCTGCTTAAATGGTGGCTTTAGTGATCCAGCATTAATTGACACACCTCAAGAAGATTGTTGGTCTGTCTTATCTGTAGATACTGCAGCTAAAAAAGTAGATGTATTTGGTTTCGGTCGGGCAACCAATCGATCATTTACGTATTAGGGAGGCGATGAAAAATGAAATTTGATATAAAAGAATTGAACCTGCTTCCTACAGTAAAAAAACTAATTCTATTGTTAGAGAATCACATCGGGTCGAATGAGCTGGAAGCTCACAAGCCGGCGAATGAACATACAAACGGCTTCGCTACGCCGGAAGTGTTCAAAGGGGCTAAAAATATTAGACTCCAAGGTGCATTAAGGCAATACAATTCTGTTTTTGATATTCCGCCTGGGCTGTATGAGACATACGCCGATTTCAGCGGATTGCCGGGAGGATTGAGCAATACGGGTGCTTTCATCCATTTAAGAATAGAAGTAGGTGGTGGAGCTAGAAAACAAATATGGTTAACCGAAGGATATGAAGGTCGATTATGGTATTACACGATGCACACAGACGGCTCTTCATACAATCCGGAAGGTTGGACATATCTTCCGCGGATTCAGGAAGTTTGGGCTGGCACAGCAAAAAATGCAGGGGATATTATTACACTAAATCAGCACATGACGCATTTTAAAACTATTAGAGTGTGGTATGAGCTTGACGATGGGATATCAAGAATTTGCCAAGAATTCGAATCAAATCAATCATTTAACTTGCGTGAGTTTGATGTGTTTAACGGATCAGCTGGAGCTATCCTATTTGAAATCCGCATTACTAGGAATTCGCATACTCAACTAACAGTCACACAAAACAAAGGTCTTGATCTTGGGACAATGAAAGATATAACTAGTAATTTGAGAATAAGAAAAATAGAAGGAGTGGCTTAAATGAGTACAAACTACTTTAAACAGGAAATAGTCACTCCGGATGCAGCAATCACCAACGGCGCTCACAAGAGACAAACTCTTGAGAGTGTCGTTTATTCATATGACAACAATGTATCTAAGCTGATCATTCCGGTTGCGACTCCTAAAATCTTTGAACTAGATTTTGAAGATATCGAAACAATCAAGGTACTTTTAACTGTTACGCAAGATGGGGTAGTCAAGAAAATTGAAGATACAGCTACCATCGAAGCTAGTCACCGTAGGCGAATATCTTATATCATTACGGATCGATTGAAGGGGTATGCTGGAAGAGTGATCATGAATGTCTATCTCGATTTAAAGAATGGCCAACAAATCGATTTAGCCGAGTATGGTTTTACAATGGTACGTTCTGCGATCGATCAGGATATCCCGAAAATAGAGGAATTCTATTTCAAATCATTAGACGATGTGATTATATCTTTACAAATAAAAGTAGATCAAGAACTTGAAAGTCTGACCAATGGACTATCAGGAGTCAACGAGGGATTGGCAACAGCTGCAGACACGATGAATCAGTTAATGGTAAAGGTAGATGATAATCAACAAAAAATCATTAATCAAGATATTGTGACCATTAGTGATCTATCGAGTATTTTTAGCGGTAAGGAAATTCTTATACAAACGGCCGCAAACTTTATCAATAAGGTATCAGCTAGTGTTGTCGAGAATCCTCATAGAATGTTTTCAAATATGGGGAAAGATACGTTAAATCCTAACCAATTTGATTACGAAATAGGTTCAACATCCTATTCCGATTCAGCAGAGTTAGATAATAAAATTTATACAACGGAAACGAAAGTTGCAGATCAAAAAAGACAAGTTTGCAGCAGGTTTGATTTAATCGCAGATATTGAGTATAAGAATCCTGGTCTATTTGAATCTTTAGGAGCAACAACACTGGCTCAAAAAGTTGTCACTGCAAGAAAGCTAGTCGATGGAACGATTCGACCTGTTGCTTATGTCAGCGGTAGCGGAGCAAGTTCTACCACACCAGGGACGTCTCGCTACCAAGTTAATTTACAGATATACGGAACGACTTGGCACGGTGGAGCCACAAACACCACGAATAAGATCGCTATGTTAGAGTATAAAAACCAAACAGGGCAACGAATACAAGACGATGGGTGTGTGTATGTTGTTTTATATGCGCCGCCTAGTGATGGAACTGCACCTAGTGTGGTTAATATTGATCAGGTTTATCTTGAATATCGGATCAAATTCAAGATGTCCGATTTGTATGTTAAAAAAAGTGAGTTTGATGCGTTGACCGCAAGAGTAACGGCGCTAGAAAGTAAGGTGAAGTAATGGAATTTAATAAAGGATTTAGGAATGGTTGCTTGTTGGCCGTTCCTTTTTGGGTACTCATGTTTATTGCAGCAAGAATAATTTTTGGAAAGTAGGAGAAAGAATGAACGAGATTTTAGAATTAGTAAGAGATCAACTTACAAAAATGGGGAGAGATAACAGCTGGTTCTTTGGCATCATGGGAGCAGCTGTATTGTCTATTCCACAGTGGGTGTTTTCGGATGAGTGGACGGTGTCGCATACGGTATTGATTGGGTTGTTATTAGCTGTTTTGGTGTTGGACTGGATCACCGGGCGGATGCTAGCCCAACGATCAAATGTTGTTCGTAAAAAGACAGAGGTTGTCATTGATTCACTTATTAGAGATGGTCTAATCTTCCTCGTGTGTGGTATTTGCTACTGCATCGATTTTTTGATCGGCACACATTCAGTTATTTTTACAGTTTTTACTGCAGCGTTTATTTATCATAATTTTTCTTCCTTTGTTGCAAATGCAACAGTGTTGGGCTGGGAGAAAAACTATCCAATGTGGCTTTTTAATTTGAGTTTGAAGTGGCTGCATGATGAAGTGTATGCAAAGATGGACAAATATTTTCCTGATCGAAAGGATGAAAAACATGAGTAAAGAAATCGTCAAAAATGAAGTTGTAAAAGTAGTTGCTGAAATGGCAAAACGAGAAGTACCAAATGAAGTGAAGAAAAGGACCGCTGTAGCAACAATCAATCGTTTCTTGAATGAGAACAAGGATTTATCTCTGTCTGATAAAGAAATCGATGATCTGATTGAGGAGGTTGTTTCTGATGGCAGCGAATGACAAACAACTTGTACTTTGGTTTGATGTTCGAAAAGGAATGTTGACCTATTCGATGTACGGGTCACGTAATGGAACGGATGGAACTGCAGATTGTTCCGGATCAATCACACAAGCTATTAAGGATGCAGGCGGGAAACCTTATGCGTATTTGTATAGCACTGTTACACTTGAACCATATCTAAAGGAAAACGACTATGAGCGAATCGCAGTTAACCAGGAATGGAATGCTCAAGTAGGCGACATTGTTATGATGAGTTGGGGACGTAGTATGGCTGATAGCGCCGGAGCTGGCGGCCACGTCGGAACAATGAAAAATGCAAATGATTTTATCAGTGTAGACTATTGGACTGGCGGCCAACAAGGAACTGCAGTATCTGAACATAATATCGATCATTACTTGGCAACTAACCAACCTAGCTATTTTGAAGTATGGCGATTAAAGACAAGTAGTAGTAGCAACAACAATAATAGTAATGAAAATATAAACACAGAAACACCAACACAAAATTTAGGAGATGACGAAATGTATATTTACGAAGTGACACGAAAAAATGGTAAAACAGAGATTTGGTTTATGAATGGTTTGACTCGTTGGTATTTACCAACGAATGAAGCAGTAGCAACTGCAGAAGCACAGCTAAAAAAATATGGACGTTCAACAGCACGTATGCGATTTAATCATGACAACTACCAATTAAAACAATTGGAAAAATCCTCAAAAGAAATCAAATAAAGGAATCGATTTCTTGCAATTTGAATATTAGGGTAGTATATTTAAGTCATACCAACAACAACCCTAACTTAACACTTTTTCATTTTCCCTTTTGGGAATAACTCCTTTAACTCCTATCTCTCACGAGGTAGGAGTTTTTTGTTTATATAATTATATGTTCTAATTGCTATTAACCAAGTGGTAATCCAGTCCCGTCTGAAAGTGATGTTCATTTTACGCAAAGAATGCAGGAATGCGGAAAAATGATGGGAATCGAAGTGCTTGATCATATCATTATCGGAGAACAATCTTACGTCAGTATGAGAGAAGAAAATTTTTTCGCTGCAGACTAATTAGAATTCTTGCAAAAATAAAGGTTCGCATGTACAATGTATGTGTAATCTTGTTTGGGGCATATAGAAGTTTTTATTAAAAAACCCTCTATCGTACACGGGCAATGTTACAATATTTAGTGCTTAAGCACGAGGAGGAACAAAGAATGGAACAAGGAACAGTAAAATGGTTTAATGCAGAAAAAGGGTTTGGATTTATCTCTCGCGAAGACGGAAGCGACGTATTCGTACACTTCTCAGCTATCCAAGGAGACGGATTCAAAACTTTAGAAGAAGGTCAATCAGTAAGCTTCGATGTTGAAGATTCAGATCGTGGACCTCAAGCAGTTAACGTAGAAAAAAACTAATTCATCCATTCCAAAACATCTGACGAAAGTCGGATGTTTTTTTGTTGTGATTCCCTTGTAAAATATAAAGTCAGAAGTTGTTGGGGATAGAATAAAAATGTACAACAAAAAAGGCATCTGTGATTATCCATCCACTAGATGCCTTTAGATCGTATTAGAACTTGAATCGCTCATTTAGGTTGTAACTCCTTAAATAGATTTTTTCAATTTCTTTACTGCTTGTGTAATTGTGATACCATAAGCTACATTTGTTTGGTTATTTGCATCGATAGCCATAAACAAATTCTTCTCTGTATCAAGTGCTACACGGTATTTTAATACTTTATTACCAAATGTCATAGTTCATTCTCCTTTCGTAATTCTTTGAAAGGCGGCGATATCTGATAACGAAATTCCACGATTACTATATCATGACTTGTCTAAACTGTAAAGAGAAAAATTCTAATTTTTTTGTTGAAAGCGTTTTTTCGTTGTATAATAAAGCTACAACCAAAGGAGGTTTTTATCATGAGCGAATCGTACAAGAATATTTTAGTTGCTGTAGATGGTTCCGAGCAGGCTGAAAAAGCATTTGAAGAAGCAACCAAGATCGCTAAACGAAACAATGCTGCTTTACATGTTTTATATGTGATTGAAGAAATGGGCAACTATTTTGGCGAATTAACGATGTCGATGGGTACAGTGATGGAAGAACTGCGGGTAAAAGAAGAAGAAGAAATGAAGAAACGCAAAGATCAGGCTCTCGATGCTGGTGTAATCAATGTGTTCACGTATGTGATGTATGGATATCCTAAAACATTGATTGCTGATTTTTCAGAATCTGAAGAACCGATTGACTTAATTGTGATTGGTCGAACTGGGTTGAATGGATTCCAACGAATGATGGTAGGCTCAACAACTTCTTATGTCGTCAATCATACAAAAGCCAACGTACTGGTGGTCAATCATACAATGTAAGTAACTTAAATAAATGAACAATCAGAAAGTTATCTATCTTTTTATAAATATTTGAAGATATAGCAAAAAACTTAAATAAGAACAATAAAAAAAGGGGCTATTTGGAATAATTCCAGACAGTCCCTTTTTGTTTTAATAGTGATTATGACGTCATGATCATTGGTAAAATCATTGGATGACGTTCTGTTTTTTCAAATAAGAATGGCTGTAAAGCAGCTGAAATCGCATCACATAATTTTGCTTCTGTACAGTTTTCATCACGGAGAGCTTCACGAATCGCATTAAACAATAAACGCTGACCTTCATGGATCATTTCTCCTGATTCTCTCATATAGACAAAGCCGCGTGATAAAATATCTGGACCAGCTAAAATTTCTTTGTTTTTGATATCAACTGTGGCAACAGCTAAAACGAGTCCTTCTTCAGAAAGAATACGACGGTCGCGTAAAACGACATTTCCGATGTCTCCCACACCATTCCCATCAACATAGACATCATTGGCATTAAAATGACCAGCGATATGGGCATCATCAGCTGTTAAAGCTAAGACGTCGCCATTTTCCATGATAAAGCAATTTTCTGCGGGAACGCCAACGTCCTGTGCCAGTGAAGCGTGGATTTTCAACATTCTAAATTCACCATGAACGGGAACGAAGTATTTAGGCTTCATCAAACGCAACATCAATTTTTGTTCTTCTTGTCCACCGTGACCAGAAGTATGGATATTATTGATTTTACCATGGATCACCTCAGCACCCGCTTCTGAAAGTAGATTGATCAAGCGGTTAACGCTTGTTGTATTTCCAGGAATTGGAGAGCTTGAGAAAATAACGGTGTCTCCAGGCTGAACAGAGATTTGACGGTGAGTACCGTTAGCGATACGACTTAGTGCCGCCATCGGTTCACCTTGAGATCCAGTACATAAAATCATCGTTTCTCCAGCAGGAAGCTGATTTAATTCAGAGGCATCCACGAATGTCCCTTTAGGCACATTGATATAGCCTAACTGTTCACCATTAACGATCGCATTTTCCATGCTTCGACCAAAGACGGCAATTTTGCGTCCAGTCTTAACAGCAGCATCTGCTGCTTGTTGAAGACGGAAAATATTTGAAGCGAAACTGGCAAAAATGATTCGTCCTTCTATTTTTTCAAATATTTTCAAGATAGAAGAGCCAATTGTTTTTTCTGATTTTGTAAAGGTTGGAATTTCGGCATTTGTACTATCTGACAATAGACATAATACGCCTTCTTCACCTAATTTAGCCATACGGTGCAGATTTGCAGGCTCACCGACTGGCGTGAAATCAAACTTGAAATCTCCTGTAGCAACGACATTACCTGATGGTGTTTTAACGACAACACCTAAAGCGTCCGGGATACTGTGCGTTGTACGGAAAAAGCTGATGGATGTTTTACGAAAACGGATGACTGTATCTTCGTTGATCTCATGTAGATCAGCATCTCTTAACAAACCGTGTTCATCCAATTTATTTGTGATCAAAGCTAAGGCTAATGGACCAGCATAGATTGGGATATTCGCCTGACGCAAAAGAAATGGTACGCCTCCAATGTGATCCTCATGCCCATGTGTGATGATCAACGCTTTAACTTTATGCAAGTTTTGGACGATATAGCTATAATCTGGAATAACATAATCGATTCCTAATAGATCATCTTCCGGAAATTTGATACCGGCATCGATAATGATGATCTCATCTTGGAATTGAACCCCATAAGTGTTCTTTCCGATTTCGCCCAATCCGCCGATTGCAAAAACGCCGGTTTCATTATTTTTAATATTTACTTTCATATTAAAACTCCGTTAATGAGAATTCCGCATGCTCTTGTTCATAAGCTAAATGATTTTCATCAAGTGCTTGGATGTACTCAATATTGTATGGGGTATTTTCTTCTACTTGTTGGCGTACGATAACATCATTTTCAGCCTCAACATAGATTGATTTTGTATCTTCTCTTTTTGGGTTGCGTGTTTTTGTCTCTTGGTAATAAACTTTATAGATCATAAGTATCTTCTCCTTTATCTGCCGCAGCAGTTGATTATGTATGTCTTATTTTTTACAGTAATTTTGAACACAACAAAACGAGGTGGCTGACCACCTTAAAAAACAATTGCCATCAAAAACATTCGTTGATGATGAAATGAAGCCTCGACTTTGCTTCATTGCTCTTACTTTATGGAAATTATCTTTCTTTCAACCGTCCGTTGTGTTGTACTGAACAACAATTAATAAGTATTTTATCACAGAATAATAAATAAGTATAGAAACAGACTTATGACTTTAAAGAAAAACTTAGGATCGTTCGGACTTTTCTGCTTCTTTGCCGTTCTTTTTATTGAAGTATAGATTGAGTGCAATCAAGTGGGCCACATAAACGAAGGTCAAAGTCATCGTCATAAACGGGTTGCGTACGATCAAGCAAGGGATCGCAAAAACAATAAATAAGGTAGTGAATAATTTTACCCGTCCCATAGGAGTGATTTTCTTTTCCACGATCGACTCTTGAATATACTTTTGATAATGATTGGATCCGATAAATTTTGCATATAATCTTTCCGAACTACGCATCCAGAAAAAGGCTGTCAGCAGATAAAAAACAGTTGTGGGCAAAATAGGTAAAAAAATACCTAATGTACCTAAAACAAAAGTCAAACTGCCTAAAGAAATATAAAGAATTTTTTTCATTTATATATGTCCATCGCTTTCATATAGATAGTCTAAAAATTAAGGAATCACCATTATACCACAGCAGAAGCTCTTCTGTTTTTCCTTCATATAAATCAAGTGGAAATTTCGCTTAAATATAATTTACCTACCCCTTATACTTATGCTATAGTGGGAGTACTGGATCAAAAAATGACAGAGGAGATGATTGATTGAAATTGATGTGGCGTTACACGATGAGATACAAGAAGCTATTGTTTTTAGATTTCATTTGTGTGTTTGGATTTATTTTGATAGAGCTTGGGTTACCAACGATTTTAGCACGTATGATCGATGTTGGTATTAAAAATAACGATTATGATTATGTAAAGCAGCAGGGAATATTGATGATTGTGATCACTGTTATTGGGGTAGCGATGAATATCATGCTGGGATATTTTGGTGCACGGATAACGACGAATATCGTTCGGGATATTCGCGATGATTTATTTGAAAAGGTACAGACTTTTTCTCATCGTGAATATGAAACGATCGGTGTTTCCTCATTGATTACAAGAACAACGAATGATGCGTATCAAATCATGTTGTTTATGGGGAATATTTTACGTATCGGATTTATGACACCGATGATGTTTTTTGTTAGTTTGTTTATGGTGGTGCGTACGAGTCCGTCTTTAGGCTGGTTTGTATTGGGGGCTTTGCCATTTCTTTTAATCGCGGTTGTTTTGATTGCTAAAGTCTCTGAACCATTATCCAATAAGCAACAAAAAAATCTAGATGGAATCAACGGTATTTTACGAGAAAACCTTTCTGGCTTGCGCGTGATTCGAGCTTTTGTCAATGAAAAATTTGAGGAAAGTCGGTTTAGCAAAGTCAATGAAGAGTATACGAAAAGTTCAAAAAGCTTGTTCCGTTTGATGGCGGCAGCACAACCGGGCTTCTTTTTCTTATTCAATATCGTGATGGTATTGATTATTTGGAATGGTGCGCTTCAAATCGATCATGGCAGTCTGCTAGTTGGGGATTTGATTGCTTTTATCGAGTATATATTCCATGCGTTGTTCTCATTTATGTTATTTGCAAGTGTCTTCATGATGTATCCGAGAGCAGCTGTTTCAGCTCGTCGGATTCAAGAAGCATTTGATATGGAGCCTGTGATTCGCGAAAATGAAGCAGGAGTGACAGAAACAGAAACGAAAGGCTACTTAGAGTTTAAAAATGTAACCTTTGCTTATCCGGGTCATTCTGAAAGTCCTGTGATCCGCAATGTGAGCTTTAAAGCGTCACCGGGTGAAACAGTTGCCTTTATTGGAAGTACTGGGAGCGGGAAATCAACATTGATCCAGCTGATCCCGCGCTTTTATGACGTGTCAGAAGGTCAAGTCTTACTTGATGGTATCGATGTACGTGAGTATAAGTTAAGTGCTTTACGAAACAAAATTGGTTATATTCCGCAAAAGGCCTTACTCTTTACTGGAACGATCGCAGAAAATATGCGCTACGGAAAAGAAGATGCAACATTAGAAGAAATGGAGCTGGCAGCGGATATTGCTCAAGCTTCAGAATTTATTTCACAAAAACCAGATGGTTATGACGAACTGCTTTCAGAAGGCGGAACAAACTTTTCTGGAGGACAAAAACAACGTTTAGCGATTGCTAGGGCTGTGATTCGTCGTCCGGAAGTCTATATTTTCGATGATAGTTTTTCTGCATTGGATTATCAGACTGATGCTAATTTAAGAGCACGATTGAAAAAAGAAACAAAAGAATCGACAGTCTTGATCGTTGCACAGCGTGTGGGCACGATTATGCATGCTGATAAAATCATCGTTTTAAATGAAGGTGACGTAGTCGGTATCGGTACGCACCGTGAATTACTTGAGAATTGCCCAATCTATTATGATATTGCGGCTTCTCAATTGTCAGAGGAGGAATTAGCATGAAAAACGCATTCTCTTCTATAAAACGTTTAGGTAGATACGTCAATCCTTACAAGGGGACATTTATCTTAGTGATTATTTTTACGATTCTGACAGTTGCTTTTAATGCGGCGATGCCTTATGTCTCTGGTTTGCCGATCACAGAAATCAGTAAAAATGTAGCAGCCGGTGAAGGGCTGAATTATCCATATATCATCCAATGCCTGATTTGGATTTTGATTGTTGGGATCGGTTATTGTGCGGCACAATTTTTATCAGGGTATTTGATGGCATCCGTGGTTCAGCATTCGATGCGTGATCTACGTACCGATATCGATGAAAAAATCAATCGTTTGCCTGTATCTTATTTTGATAAGAATCAGCAAGGAAATATTTTATCTCGTGTGACCAATGACGTAGATGCAGTAAGTAACGCGATGCAGCAAAGTTTTATCAATATTGTATCTGCCGTATTGGGGATCGTGATGGCGATCGCAATGATGTTTTATATCAATTGGTTGATGGCAGTGATTTCTCTTGTGATGATCCCGTTATCACTGTTTATTTCAAAAACCATCGTTAGCTTCTCTCAAAAATATTTCCAAGGGATGCAAAATGCACTTGGTGATTTGAACGGATATGTTCAAGAGAATATGACAGGTTTTAGTGTATTGAAATTGTATGGTCGTGAAAAGGAAACATTGAATGGCTTTAAAAAGGTCAACCATAATTTAAATAATTTTGGGTTTAAAGCATCGTTTATTTCTGGATTGATGTTGCCCCTTGTGCAGATGACTGCTTATGGAACGTATATCGGTATGGCTGTTTTAGGAAGTTACTACGTTATTACTGGTGTGATCGTTGTGGGTCAATTACAAGCCTTTATTCAATATATTTGGCAAGTAAGTCAGCCGATGGGGAACATTACCCAATTATCCGCTGCTTTGCAAAGTGCTTCGGCAGCGACAACACGAGTTTTTGAAATTTTAGACGAGCCGGAAGAAGAATTGAATGAACAAGATGTTCCTTTACCAGCGGAACTACATGGTTCTGTTCAGTTTGAAAATGTCAGCTTTAGCTATGATCCTGAAAAACCGTTGATCAGAAACTTGAATTTTGAAGTAAAAGCTGGTCAAACAGTGGCGATTGTCGGACCTACTGGAGCAGGTAAAACAACCTTGATCAATTTATTGATGCGTTTTTACGATGTAAATGAAGGAGCCATCAAAGTTGACGGGATCGATACGAAAACCATGAATCGAAGTGATGTTCGCTCTGTTTTCGGCATGGTTTTACAAGATGCTTGGCTATACGAAGGAACGATCGCGGATAATATTCGTTTTGGTAAATTGGATGCAACGGATTATGAAATCGTCGATGCAGCCAAAACAGCGAATGTCGATCATTTTATCCGTACGATGCCGGATGGTTATGATATGGAAATCAATTCTGAAGGCGATAATGTTTCCTTAGGTCAAAAACAATTACTAACGATTGCCAGAGCCGTGATTTCTGATCCGAAAATCTTGATTTTAGATGAAGCGACAAGTTCTGTCGATACTCGTTTAGAAGCGCTGATCCAAAAAGCGATGGATCGCGTAATGGAAGGGCGCACAAGCTTTGTGATTGCTCACCGTCTTTCAACGATTCGAGAAGCGGATTTGATCCTTGTGATGAATCAAGGAGAAATCATTGAAAAAGGCACACATAATGAATTGCTTGAACAAGGCGGTTTTTATGAAAAACTTTATAACAGTCAGTTCGCTGAAGACGGCGATTACGATTAGTATCTACAAAAGGACATCAATTTTGATGTCCTTTTTTTTCGTAATTTGAAGGAACATATTGATCTTACTATTTCATAAAATTTGTTATACTAAAGAGAATAGAAGAGGTGGATCAGATGACAAAAGAGTATTTTATTGCACCAAGTGCTGACGTATATGGAAATGTGGAATTAGCCAAAGATGTTAGTATTTGGTTTCAAGCGGTACTAAGAGGAGATAATAATATTATTAAGATCGATACAGGAAGTAACGTTCAAGATGGCACGATCATTCATGTCGACTTGGATGCATCAGTTAGTATCGGCAAGAATGTAACGATTGGACATCACTGTATGCTCCACGGCTGTACCATTGAAGACGGCGCGTTGATCGGTATGGGGTCAACGATTTTAAATCATGCAAAAATAGGTAAAAATAGTTTGATTGGGGCAGGTTCTCTAGTCACAGAAAAAGTCGAAATTCCAGAAAATGTACTAGCATTTGGACGTCCAGCCAGAGTGATACGACCACTGACGAGAGAAGAAATTCGTAAAAATAAAGAAAATGCTCAACATTATATCGAACGCTCAAAAGAATTTCTTGAAGAAAAATATCCCCGTTTAACATGAAAGGATGAATCGCAGATGAAAAAAATCAAAGTAATGACCGTATTCGGTACTAGACCAGAGGCTATTAAAATGGCGCCGCTTATCAAAGAACTAGAACAGCATCCAGAACAATTTGAGTCTGTAGTGACTGTTTCTGCCCAGCACCGACAAATGCTGGATCAAGTCCTGGCAGATTTTCAGATCACACCGGATCATGATTTAGATATCATGAAAGCTGGACAAACACTCGCTGATATCACAAGCCAGGTACTGACTAATTTAACAGCCGTCTTACAGGCGGAAAAACCAGATATTGTATTGGTTCATGGTGATACAACGACATCATTTGCGGCTGCTTTATCTGCTTTTTATCATCAGATCACGATCGGACATGTCGAAGCAGGATTACGTACGTGGGAAAAATATTCTCCATTTCCAGAAGAATTGAATCGTCAGCTTGTAGATGATTTGACTGATATCTATTTTGCGCCCACAATGGAAAGTAAAGAAAACTTATTAAAAGAGAATCATCCAGAAGAGCATATTTATATCACAGGAAATACAGCAATCGATGCTATGGCTTACACAATCACTGACGATTATCAGAATGAGGTTTTGGAAACAGTCGGAGAAAATCAGCGTTTGATTTTAATGACGATGCACAGACGTGAGAATTTAGGGAGACCGATGGAGCAGGTATTTAAAGCGGTTCGTCAGTTAATTGAAGAAAATCCTGATATCGACGTGGTTTTCCCGATGCACAAAAACCCGAAAGTCCGTGAGATTGCTGAAACTTATTTAGCTGGGTTAGACCGGGTTCACTTGATCGAACCACTGGATGTCGTCGACTTCCAAAATCTTGCTGCACGAAGCTACTTGATTTTGACAGATTCCGGCGGTGTTCAAGAAGAAGCACCATCTTTAGGTGTTCCCGTGTTGGTCTTAAGAGATACAACAGAGCGTCCGGAAGGCGTCAAAGCTGGGACATTAAAACTGGTAGGAACAGATCAAAAAATCGTCTATCATACAGTCACTGAGCTATTGACGAATGAAATGGCCTATAAGGAAATGGCTCATGCCGAGAATCCTTATGGTGATGGTAATGCAAGTCAGCGAATTCTTGAAGCGATCGCGTATGAGTTCCAGCAAACACAAAAGGCCCCCTCTGCTTTTCAATCTTAAAAATAGTTAAATAATAGAGTAGGAGTGATCTATATGTACTTGAATATTAGTGAAGAAGCGAAACAAAAGTTGATGCCGTATACGAAAGATCAAGCAGTGATTGTTTTGGATTTGGATGATGGTGTAGGAAAATACTCAAAGATGGGCGTTTGTTCCTTAGATACAAGCTTTCGGATTTTATTACTGGATCAAGCGCAGGATCGCTCAGATTTTAACGCCGCAGTAGAATCTGATTTAGGAACAATTTACATCAAGGATTACTCACATCGGTATTTGGATAAGGAAATGACATTAGCAGTTGATCCTCGGTTGCAGGTTCTAAAGCTAAACAGTTCTAGTGGGGTTTTAGATGGAAATGTTCCGATCGTGGATTTAAGAGGAGAATGAAAAAGAGTGCGAAACAAAACGAAAAATCAGTTTTATTTCGCACTCCAAAAGGTAATAAATGGTGGTCGAAAGTTAGGTTATTCAGTAATTTCTCGGAGTTGAATACCTCTGTTTCCAACGTTTATGCGTTTTAAAAAGGACTGGGACATAACTCTATGAGTTACGAACCAGTCCTTTTTCACTTCAACTACTCAACCTCTTTAATTCGGTCTTTTTAAATCAAATAGTCCATCAATATGAGCAAAGGTTGCACCTGCTAGTCGAGCAAGCGGATTAAATTTTTCAGGTAAAATATATTCATTCTCTTGATCAAAAATCTCTTCATCGAAATAAAAGTCAGTGATCTCAACGATAAACAAATCCGTAATGATCTGCTCTTGTTGATTTTTGATAGGAACATATTGATGCAGCCGAGCCTCCATTCGAAGCGGAGCAGCTTTAATCCCTGGGACCTTAACAGAACGACTTTGGACTGTTTCGATCTGATTCAGAGTGATTTCACTTTGTTCAGATGGCAGTGGAGCAGAGGTTTGATTCATTTGTTCAACGTGTGAATCGTTGATTAAATGAATGACTAGCTCTTTTGTATCCAGAATATTTCGAGCAGTATCTTTCATCTCTTTGTTTTGTCTAAGAATAGATAACGTTGCTAAGGGAATTTCAGAGGCTGCAGCATTGAAAAAACTAAAAGGTGCAGCATTGATCACCCGAGACTCATGATTCATAGATGTTACCCACGCAATTGGGCGGGGAATGATACTGCCCGATAAGAATTTGTAACTCTGTTTTTGTGATAAATTCTCTGTTGAATAATGCAGCATTATTTTTCTCCGTTCTTATATTTAACGTTGGTTGTTGGCATCAGAAGTGTCAAAGGGTCGAACATCTGCTTCGATTTCTGATCGTTTTCCTTCTAAAAATGGTGGTAATGATAATTTCTCTCCAGCGGCTTCATACGTTTCATCTTCTAAGAAACCAGGACCGTCAGTCGCTAATTCAAACAAGATATGCGGTGCTGCTCTGAAGTAGTCAGATTTAAAATAGAAACGTTCAACAAAGCCAGAATTAGGGAAGCGTAGTTTAGCGATTTTATCGATCCAAAAGCGTAAGGCATCCTCATCTTCCACACGTAGTGCTAAATGATGCACATTTCCAAAGCCTTCTTGTGCTTCTGGAAGATCTTCACGATGTTCGACGATGATGCTGGCACCATTTCCGCCTTCTCCTACTTCAAATAAGTGAAAACTTCCTTCCGCATCGACTAACTTAAAATCCAGTACATCAGATAATACCAACTGCATATGCTCAAAATTTGTTACAGTCACAAAAACTGGACCTAAGCCGATCAACGCATGCTCAGCTGGAACATTCGCTTTTTTCCAGGGAACACTGGCAGCAACACCATGGTTCTGTTCATCTGAAATTAGTTGATAACGTTGATTATCGAAATCTTCAAATTCAAGATATTTTTTTCCGAAACGTTCTTGAATTGGACCGTGATCGATGCCATATTTATTAAAACGATCGACCCAGTAGTTTAAAGAAGTATCGCTTTTTACACGAAAAGAGGTACGAGAAATAGTGTTCGTTCCCTTTGTTCCCTTAGGCAAACCAGGAAAATCAAAAAAAGTCATATCCGTACCGGCAGAGCCTAAATCATCTGCAAAAAATAAATGATAGGTTTGAATATCATCTTGATTGACGGTCTTTTTGATCAAACGTAAACCTAAGATATCGGTAAAAAATTCATAAATCTTTTCTGCACTAGATGTCATTGCTGTAACATGGTGAATGCCCTTGATCGTTGTATTCATAATAGAAACCTCCAAATGTTTTAAATAATGAACTTACTAAAAGTAAGTATACAGTAAAATAGTTGATTTATCAACTACTTTGACTTTCCCTAACTATTGATAGAATGTTGAAAGAAGAGTAAGATGAGAATAATCATTCTATTAGCGAAAGTAGGGAAAAAAATGGAAGAGAAAAAAACGTTTCATATCAATGGATACATCGCTTTAGTTGTTTTGATCATATTGATTGTGATTGGCGGTTATTGTTTTTATTTTGGGGTAACAGATGAAAGTATTGCAATGATCACAGTCAGTATTGTTTTGTGGGTTATTTCCGGATTATTCTTAAGCTCGTTGACGATCGTCAGCCCGAATCAAGCCAAAGCCATTTTATTTTTTGGACAGTATTTAGGAACAATCAAGGAAAATGGTTTATTTGTGACGACTCCTTTAACTCAAAAAATCAATGTTTCATTGAAGGTCAGAAATTTTAATAGTTCTTTGCTGAAAGTCAATGATTCAGATGGCAATCCAGTTGAGATTTCTGCAGTCATTGTTTTCAAAGTCGTTGATACAGCGAAAGCATTGTTTGATGTAGACCGTTATCAGGATTTTGTGGAAATTCAGAGTGAAACAGCGATCCGTCACATTGCTACACAATATCCGTATGATACATTTAACGACGATGACTTGACCTTAAGAGGAAATACTAATGAAGTCTCAGAAGAGCTAGCCAAAGAATTGCAAGAGCGTTTGGCTGTTGCAGGAGTAGAGATCATTGAAACACGCTTGAATCATTTGGCATATGCGACTGAGATCGCTAGTGCTATGCTGCAAAGACAACAAGCCAAAGCGATTTTATCCGCACGTCAAATTATTGTTGAAGGTGCAGTATCTATGACACAGATGGCCTTAGAGCAAATTGAAGATGGACAAGAAATTAATTTTACCGATGATCGTAAGGTTCAATTGATCAATAATTTATTAGTTTCAATCATTACCGATAAAGGCACACAACCTGTCATTAATACAGGCGATGTGACTGAGCGCTAAAGAAAGTGAGTTTTTTATGAAGTATACGACGATTTTATTTGATTTAGATGGAACGATCACAGATTCAGGTGAAGGAATCATAAATTCTGTGAGCTATGCATTAGAAAAAATGAAGTTACCTATTCCTAATAAGGAGCAACTCTATTCATTTATTGGACCGCCATTAAATGAATCGTTTCGCAAGCTTTTTTCTTTGGATGAGCCAGCTATTGAGCAGGCGGTGAGTTACTATCGCGAAAATTATCAGATCAGGGGAATGTATGAAAATCATGTGTATGATGGCATAACAGAATTACTGAATGAATTGAAGTCAGCTGGTTGCCAGCTGTATATTGCTACATCGAAACCAGAAGTTTATGCCAAACAAATTTTAGCTCATTTCGATTTAGATGCTTATTTTGCTGGCATATATGGTGCGAGCTTGGATGGCAATCGCTCAAAAAAAGGGGACGTAATACGTTATGCATTATCGTCCGCAAAGATTACTTCATTAGAAAAAACAGTGATGATCGGCGATCGTAGTCACGATATCATTGGGGCTAAAGAGAATCAGCTGGACAGCTTAGGTGTGTTATACGGATTTGGAGATCATGAGGAATTAACAATTGCAGGAGCGGATCACCTTGCAAAAAATCCGAAAGAAATAGCAAACATTATTTTAGAAAAATAGAAAAAGAAGAGGCTGGGACAGAAACTTATCTCCGAAAGGATTGCTTCTGCTTCAGCCGTTTATTCAGTTATGAAGAGCCTGAAATATAACTAGGAAAGTTATATCTCAAGCTCTTCTTTTTTTCTAATCAGGTAAATGATCATAAGCTAGACGGTCAATGATCTTTTTGTGCTCTGGATATGAAGAGAGGAGCTGCTTTTTTGTAAACAATTCAAAGTCCTGATAATCAAATCCAGGTGAGACCATACAACTAACTAAGGCAAACGCTTGATCAGTGTCAACCGTTGAACCGAAAATCACATTTTTAGGAACGACAGCTTGTAACACCTCTCCTTTTTCCAGATTATCCCCTAAATGAATGACTTCATAATGACCATCGGGGTGAAGTAAGTGGATACTGAGGGATGAACCCGCGTGATAGTACCAGATTTCATCAGATTTCAACCGATGGAAATGTGAAGGATTTTCATTCGTTAAAAGAAAATAAATACTTGTATAATAGGGTCTAGCTACTCTTTCAGAAGTTTGTAGTGACTGATCACTGCGCAATACTTGTTTGAAATACCCCCCTTCTGAGTGAGGTTCTAATTGTAGCTGTTCGATCCAATACTGTTGATCTTTTTTCATAAAAATACCTCCAGCTTTCTTTTTTATCAAATTTTATAAAATGATTGATTATTCAATCTTATCATGAAACACCACCGTACGGTTGCTTGAAAGTAGTGCTTCGCTTCCTTTTTTTAAGTAATGCAAATATTTAGTGATAAAGAAATCAACATAGTTTCCGCGTGAATAGCCATTTCTTGTATTCCACCTGCTTCTATTATAACGATATTTATTTATAAATTAGGCTCAAATTCTGAGCTTTTGATGAAAAAAATTAAATATTCTCAAATATTTTAGCCAAACGCTGATAAATTGAAAAAAGAAAGCCTTTTCTTCGGTTATAATTAAGTTCAATAAATCACATTTAAAGGAGAGTCTTATGAGCAAATTAAAAACAGTTATTGTCGGTACAAATCACGCAGGTATCGCTGCAGCAAACACATTGTTGGATAATTACCCAGATCAAGAAGTTGTTATGATCGATCGAAATACAAATCTCAGCTATTTAGGGTGCGGGACAGCGCTTTGGGTCGGTCGTCAAATTGAATCATACGAAAATCTTTTTTATACGAATAAAGAAGCTTTTGAAGCAAAAGGCGCTAAAATCTATATGGAAACAACGGTTGAGCGGATCGATTTTGACAAAAAAGTCGTTTATTGTAAAAAACACGATGGAACAGAACTAACAGAATCCTATGATAAATTGATTTTAGCAACTGGTTCAGCACCGATCAATCCAGACATTCCTGGAAGAGAGTTAAAAAATGTAGAATTCCTGAAACTTTTCCAAGATGGACAAACCGTGGATGCCGCAATGGCTAAAGCAGAAGTCAAAACAGTGGCAGTGATCGGTGCAGGCTACATCGGAGTTGAAATCGCCGAAGCAGCGAAACGCCGTGGGAAAAATGTCTTATTATTTGATGCAGCTGAAAGATGTTTACCAAATTACTATGATCAGTGGTTTACAGACGACATGGATAAAGTGTTGGCAGATAACGGAATCGAACTTCATTATAATGAGCTGGCAAAAGAATACAAAGGTAGTGAGCAGGTCGAAACACTTGTGACAGACAAAGGAGAATACGCTGTTGATCTAGTGATCAATGCAATTGGATTTAGACCAAATAATGGATTAGGTAAAGATCATTTGGAATTGTTTGCTAATGGCGCGTATCTGGTGGACCTTCACCAACAAACAAGTGACCCTGATGTTTATGCCGTAGGTGATTGTTCAACGATCTTCTCTAATGCCGTTCAGCAAACAACATATATTGCACTAGCAACAAATGCTGTCCGTTCAGGGATCGTTGCTGCACATAATGTTGGCGGAACAGCGCTTGAATCCATCGGTGTTCAAGGCTCAAATGGGATTTCTATTTTTGGCTATCATATGGTTTCGACTGGTTTGACTGTACAGGAATCAGAAAAACTAGGTTTGAAAGTCAAACATACAGAATTTGAAGATTTGCAAAAACCAGGCTTCATGAAAGAAAACAACTCTGTGAAAATCAGAATCGTTTATGAAGAAGAGTCACGTAGAATCGTTGGTGCTCAAATGGCCTCTTACGAAGATATCTCAATGGGCATTCATATGTTCTCCTTGGCGATCGAAGAAAAAGTGACTATCGATAAATTAAAACTATTAGATATCTTTTTCTTACCGCATTTTAATCAACCATACAACTACATTACGATGGCGGCTCTTAGCGCTGAGTAATTGTTTGATCAAGTAGCTTTGAACCGAATGTTTACAGGCATTTAAAGGGACTAAGGGCGACTCATTGAGTTGTACTTTAGTCTCGTTTTTTGAGTAAAAGCAGTACAAGCAAATCTTACAAGTTGGTGACTTTTCTCTAAAAAAGTTTAAATTTAAAAAGCTTTCATGTATAATGGTAAAAGTTAAAGACGATACATAGAAAGTAAGGAGGATTTGTTTTGGCAGAAGATAACCAAAATAATCAAGATCATTCCAACTCTTCATTCAAAGATCAAGTGCTACGTTCTTTACGCGGCGAAGAGATCGGTAATGATGATTCAGCTTCCTTTGATCATAACGCTAATCAATCACAGCATAATGAAGCAGAATATCATAAGACTGAACATACAGAGCAACTTAATCATACAGAGGAGACACCTGGCATACCTGAGATCGAACCCGTAGGCTCAAGAAGTTCCGAGCAACCTAAACGGACTGAGCAAGCAAAATCAGCGAATCCAACACAAACTCAGGATGAAAAATCGAAGAAACGTACAAGAAAAAAAGAAGATCGGATCGTAGGACGGATCGTGTTGATCGTAGCCTCAGTCTTACTTTTAGTGATTGCGATTTTTGGTTTTACGTTTTATAAATATGTCACAACAGGCTTGGAGCCATTGAATAAAAAAGATTCCAAACTTGTGCAGGTCCACATCCCTGAAGACTCTTCTAATAAGAAGATCGCGAATATTCTTGAAGAAAGTAAAGTCATCAAAAGTGGTATGGTATTCAATTACTATGCCAAGTTCAAAAACCTAACTGATTTTCAAGCAGGGTATTATCAAATGTCGCCAGATATGACACTTGATGAAATCGGAGCCCTTTTAAGAGAAGGCGGCACTGCAGAGCCTACACAATTGGCAGACGGCAAGGTGACGATTCCAGAAGGCTTTGATATCGATAAGATCGGAGATGCCATCGAGAAAAATACAGACTTCAAAAAAGATCAATTTATCGAATTGATGAAGAATCAAGAATTTTTTGATGCGATGAACCAAAAGTATCCGGAATTATTAGGTAGCGCTGGAGAGGCAGCAGATGTCCGTTACCGTTTGGAAGGCTATTTGTTCCCAGCAACATATGATTACTATAAAGATGCGAAGATCGAAGATTTTGTAGAACAAATGATTGCAAAAACCAACAGTGTGATGGAAGCATATCTACCAATGGTGCATGCAAAAGGAATGACGATCCAGCAAGTCTTGACATTAGCGTCCTTAGTTGAAAAAGAGGGTGTCAAAGAAGATGACCGCAAAAAAATTGCGCAGGTTTTCTTCAATAGAATTTCAGCAAATATGCCGCTACAATCTGATATTTCTATTTTATATGCTTTAGGAGAGCACAAAGAGCTAGTGACATACCAAGACTTAGAAGTCGATTCACCCTATAACTTATACAAAAATACTGGTTATGGACCGGGACCATTAGATAGTCCAAGTGAGCAGGCGATCAATGCTGTATTGAATCCAACACCGAATAATTACCTGTATTTTGTAGCAGATATTTCAACAGGAAATGTATATTTTGCAGAGACATATGAAGAGCATCAGGAATATGTAGAGAAGTATGTAAACAATACAGAAACTGAAAAAAGTGAATAATAGTTAAACATGCGTATCTTAATTACGAGCCAACCTAGAACATAGGCGGGGCTCGTTTCGCTTTCCCATCAAGCCGCAAAAAAGAACTAGCTGATTTAATTGAATTACCATAAAAAAATAAGCGAATATTATTTACAATTTGCTTAAAGCGTGGTACTCTTTTGTGGATTGAATACGGAATTTCAAAAAAGACTAAAATAAAACATAGTAGTAGATTAAGAAGGAGAATTCAACATGGCAGAAAAAGTATTTCCTATGACACTTGAAGGAAAAGAAAAATTAGAACAAGAATTAGAAGAATTAAAGACAGTTAAACGAAAAGAAATCGTTGAACGTATAAAGATCGCAAGAAGCTTTGGTGATCTATCTGAAAACTCAGAATATGAATCAGCTAAAGATGAACAAGCATTTGTAGAAGGACGTATCACAACTTTAGAAAACATGATTCGTTTTGCTCAAATCATCGATAATGATGGCGTTGATTCTGACGAAGTTTCTATTGGGAAAACGGTGACGTTTATTGAGTTGCCGGATGGTGAAGAAGAAGAGTATACAATCGTGGGTAGTGCAGAAGCAGATCCATTTTCTGGAAAAATTTCGAATGATTCACCGATTGCTCAAGCATTGATCGGTAAGCGATTAGAAGATCAAGTAGCCATCGCTACCCCTGGTGGAGATATGCAAGTAAAAATTATTAAAGTCAGCTAAATTTGACCCTTTGAAAGAGTGCGAAACAAAACGAAAACCAGTTTTGTTTCGCACTCTAAAACTTAATAAACGGTGCAGAGGAGTCAAGTTCTTCAACAATCTCCTGAAAATCGAGCAATACGAAAAGCGTATTGTTCGATTTTTACACCAATTGCTTGAACCTGATCGACTTTTGGCTCAACCTCTTGTTTTCTTCAAAAATTAGGGCTAAAGTCCTATAGCCAAATGGGGCTTTAGCAACTAACATTAATACGGGAATTAAGCTATACTAGTTCCATAGAAGGGGGGATCTTCATGAATAATCCATGGCGCTTTTTTATCGTCGTTGAATCATTACTTTTCATTTTTGCTTTGTGGCAAATTATACATAACCCAGGACTGGCTGTATTGATGGTCTTAGGTATTTTGAGTGTTGTTTATGCGATGAAGAAAGTTCATCGTACTAATTTTAATAATTTCCAACTCGTTTTAGGAATCATTTTGATCTTGATCGGTGTAATGAATAGTCCGGCATTTTGGCTAATGTTAGTTATTGGTGTTTTATTCATCGGGCTAAAAGGCGTTGAAGTTGCAGGAGTGGATATCACGCAGCGAGCACCTTGGCGCAAGAAACAAATGATCATGGTCGAAACCGCGAATGTCGAACCAAAAAGCGGTCGCCGCTTTAAACGTCCTTGGTTTGCCAATGAACGTATTGGTAGTAATGTCTATGAATGGGATGATATCAATATCGATATTATTTCTGGTGATACGATCGTTGATTTAGGGAATACGTTACTACCTAAAGATGACAGTATCATCATTATTCGCAAAGGCTTTGGCCGTACAAGGATTTTAGTTCCTCTAGGAGTAGCGGTAACCTTGGAGCATTCCACTTTTTATGGCAATGTTAATTTCGAAGAAGAAAAATATCATTTGAAAAACGAATCGTTGAAAGTTTATAGCAATGATTTTGACTCTAATAATCGTCGTCTGAAAATCATAACAAATACGCTGGTCGGAGATGTCGAGGTGATTCGTGTATGAGTGGTAGGATGTCTCGACAAATGCTATCTCTTTATGCAGCCTGCAGCACATTTATTGTTGTGCTGCTTACGCTGTTTTCATACTTTTATTCGATCAAACAAAAAAACTGGATGATGGAATTGATTCAGCGAAAAGTCTTTTATATTCCATTGATCTTCCACATGCTTTTGATTTCGCTGCTGGTCGGTTTGTCGACTTTTTTACTCGTATCTATTGTTCAGAAAGCTCAGTATGGTAGAATTGAAGAAAAACTACGGTTACTTGCCAGAGGCAGCTATGAAAATCCAGTGATTGAAAAAAAGGTTCCTCATGCCGACAATGATCAATATATCGGTGAGGTGGATCAGGACATTTTAAGTATCAGAAAAAAATTAGTTGAAATGTCAAAAGAATTGCAATTATTGAATAGTCGACCACAAATGGTGGATGGAGAAACAAAAGAAGAAATTCTGGAAGAAGAACGTCATCGTTTGGCGCGGGAATTACATGATTCTGTGAGTCAACAGCTGTTTGCTGCAATGATGATGTTATCGGCGTTAAACGAGCAGGCCCAACGTAGTGAAACACCAGAAATGTTTCGAAAGCAGTTAGTGACAGTAACAGACGTCATCAATGCTTCACAATCTGAAATGAGAGCATTGTTACTTCACTTACGTCCAGTAAGTTTAGAAGGAAAGAGCCTACGTAAGGGGATCGAGCAATTATTGATAGAATTACAAACAAAAATAAAAATTGAACTGACTTGGGATGTAGAAGATGTGCATCTTAACAGTAGTATTGAAGATCATTTGTTCAGAATCGTCCAAGAACTGTTGTCTAACACATTGCGACACGCTAAGGCAAAGGAGTTAGAGGTTTATCTACATCAGGTAGATAAGAATGTTTTACTTAGATTAGTTGACGATGGTGTTGGATTTGATATGAGTGAAAATGGAAATAAAGCTGGAAGTTACGGCTTGAAAAATATTCGTGAACGAGTTGCTGGAATGGGTGGTACTGTTAAAATCATAAGCTTTAAAGGGCAGGGAACGAGTGTGGAGATCAAAGTGCCTGTGATTTAAGTATTGAAGCTAGAGGAAACAAATCAATCTACGTTGTTCCGCTTTTGCTGAAAATCACAACGAAAGAATTTAAGTTGATGATGAACAGTACAAGACTTTTGCTAGAAAGTGTTGAACATCTGTGTTATCCAGCTGTACAAGCCAGCCTTTCGGAAAAAAGATAAAAATAAATTGTGGCAAAAAGCACCACATTTCATTTTTCCTATTTTTCAGTCGAGGCTAAACGGCTTGTTCCGCTTTTAAAGTTATCCAGCTGCACAAGCCAGCCTTTCGGAAAAAAGATAAAAATAAATTGTGGCAAAAAGCACTACATTTCATTTTTCCTATTTTTCAGTCGAGGCTAAACGGCTTGTTCCGCTTTTAAAGTTATCCAGCTGCACAAGCCAGCTTTTCGGAAAAAAGATAAAAATAAATTGTGGCAAAAAGCACCACATTTCATTTTTCCTATTTTTCAGTCAAGGCTAAGCGGCTTGTTCCGCTTTTAAATTAAGGAGGTATGTATAAGTGATCAAAGTAATGTTAGTGGATGACCATGAAATGGTGCGTTTAGGTGTATCCTCTTATTTATCGATTCAAGATGATATCGAGGTTATTGGTGAAGCTGAAAATGGGCGGATCGGCTATGAGAAAGCGTTAGAGTTGAGACCAGATGTGATCTTGATGGACTTAGTGATGGACGAGATGGATGGTATTGAATCCACAAAAGCGATTCTAAAAGATTGGCCTGAAGCTCGGATCATTATTGTAACCAGTTTTATCGATGATGAAAAGGTCTATCCTGCAATTGAAGCAGGTGCTGCTGGCTATTTATTAAAAACATCGACAGCCCATGAAATTGCCGATGCGATTCGTAAAATCTTTAGAGGTGAACGTGTTTTAGAGCCGGAAGTGACGACGAAGATGATGGAGCGTTTAACGAAAAAGCAAGAACCTGTTTTACATGAAGACTTGACCAATCGTGAGCATGAAATTTTGATGTTGATTGCTAAAGGACGCAGTAATCAAGAAATTGCCGATGAATTATTTATTACCCTTAAAACAGTAAAAACGCATGTGTCGAATATATTGGCGAAATTAGATGTTGAAGATCGTACACAAGCAGCAATCTACGCGTTTCAACACGGATTGGCAAAATAAAAAAATAAGATCGAAAGTGGATAAAATCGCCTCATAGTGGTTGCTTTATTCGCTTTTTTTGTAGATATAGAGAAAGATCAGATTGATTAGAGTTCCTGTTCAATTCCCTATTGGTTTGATATACTTAGATTAAATTTGAAACTAGGAGAAATAAGCATGAAACAGAATTTTGCAATTATCGGGCTTGGGAGATTTGGCGGGAGTATATGTCAAACGCTGATTGAGTCTGGTCAAGAAGTTTTAGCTATTGATAGCAATGAAGATCGTGTAAATGAATATATGAATATTGCAACACATGCAGTTGTAGCAAATGCCCAAGATGAAACGACTCTGCGGTCTTTAGGTATTCGTAATTTTGATCATGTAGTTGTGGCAATTGGTGAGGATATCCAAGCCAGTATTTTAGTCACATTGATGGTTAAGGAAATGGGTGTCCCCAATGTATTGGCCAAGGCAGTCAATGAATATCACGCAAGAGTATTGGATAAAATCGGTGCTGATTTAGTTGTTCATCCTGAACGTGATATGGGGATCAGAGTCGCTCATAAACTAGTATCTCGAAATATTTTGGATTATATCGAATTATCGAATGACGTTTCTTTGGCAGAAGTACGTGTGTCAAACCCAAAATTTTATGGGAAAACGCTGGGTGATTTAAACTTCCGTCAACGATTTGGCTTGACGGTCGTTGCAATCAGACGCTCTAAGTCAGAAGTGATCGCCTCACCAGCAGCGGAAGAAATTGTTCGAGAAAATGATAATTTATTAGTAGTAGGCGAAACTGATGATGTTGATTTATTGGATGAAAAGATGAATCAGTAAAACGTAAGCACTTTATTCTATGAACCTTACACTTTATGCTAAAATAACAAGTGAGAGCAAAGGGGAGAGATAGAAATGAAATTAACGATTACACCAGAAGCACAACAATGGTTTAAAAATGAAGTAGGCGTTACTTCTGATAGTGGTATTCGCTTTTTCGGTAAAATTTATGGAAAGACAGATGTTCATGATGGATTTTCCATTGCGATGTCTGTTGAAGCACCTGATCAGCCAATGGTGAAAGAGGTTATTGATGATATTACCTATTTCATTGAGGAAACGGACGACTGGTTTTTTAAAGGGTATGATCTTTTAGTTGATTACGACCATGAAAAAGACGAGCCTAAATATGTATTTGCTGAAAATAAAGAAGATTTGCAGCAGTAAAATCAACATAAAAAGGAAAGAGTTACGGTAAACGCAACTTTTTCCTTTTTATTTGTTTATTTAAGCGATCAAAGCAGTAGATTTTTCAGTATATTTTTGATGTAGATTATCAATCAGATTTACTTGATAATCCAATAACGGAGACAAAGGAATGATTTGGAAATTTTCTTCCTGCTTCGCTTTATCTGGCAACAAAAGTTTCGATGTTGCGATGTAAAAGTCATAGTTGTCGTCAGAAGTTGAAGTAACAAATGAAACGGAGATAAATGATAGTTTTTCAAGGAAATCAAAAAGTGACTGCAGGAAAATCGCATTCGGCGATAGAATGATTCCAACTTTTAAACGATATTTAGTGTTACTTCTTTGATAAAAAGGAAGTAGGAAAAAAGAACAAATATAGACTAAATCATTCAGATTATTTTTGATCCAGGCAAATTCCGGCTCAGATGTAAGAGATGTTAAAAATGTTCTGACTTTTTTTGAAAGATGAACAAATAGAGGTTGCTGATCCTTAATGAAATCTTCCATAAAATTGATAGCTAAAGGCAAAGATCCTTTTACAATAGAATGATTGAGACAGGAATTGAAAAAATTGATATTAAGTATCTCTTGTTCATTTGGTGACAGCTTCTTTTCTGAACATAGCGGAAGATAGAATTCCTCGAATCGTTCAATTAGGTTTCCAAAGGGCTGGTAATCGCTATTCATGTATTCTTTCACATACTTGATTCTAGGGTCATCAGCATAAAAATAAATACTCCAGTAAAACATCATGAAAGATAAAAAAGTTTTTTCTCTTTCTATGTAATGTGAAGGTACGTTCATTTGCTGCAGTTCTCTGACAAATGAAGCATTTACTTCAGGAAAAATCAATTCTTTAAATGGTGGTTCTATTATGTAGTGTTTTTTCTTGATCCGCAGTTTTGAAATGGTTTTCAATAAGTACCATTCTCTAGGTTCAGTATAGGTCATCCATTGATGATCTTCTGAGTCAAATAAATCCATTCCACGTTTAGATTCTTCTAATGCTATAAATAAATCTTCGCCATAAGATGCGATCCAGAATAGATTTAAGTAAACGATGCGGATTAAATTTTCTTCTCCGCTTAATTGAAGTTGGGAGCAATTTAGTTGGACGTTAAAGCTTTTTAAATATCCGATAAGTGGTTGAAGTTTTCTGATGATGGATGCTCGGCTGATATAATGATCTTTACAGAAATGATCGATAGTATAGTTACGTTCTAAAATAGTTGCTAATAAAAATTGGTAAGACAAGCTTTTTCTAAATAAGAATTGATGATAAGGTATATCCCGTAAAACAGCATTATCGATCTGGACTTTTCCTTGTTTGTTCAATAATTCGATATTCTGTTTTTCTAAAAGATCATCATGAATATCAGCAAAAATCGAATTTAAACGTGCATAAGAAAAATCAGTGAATTGTTCAAAATAATGAATGCTGTATGTGCCATCTGCAGTTACCAATAGCTGATTGAAAACGATGAGCTTACGCTGAGCGGAGTCATCCAATAAAATTTCTTCTAACATATTTAGTCTCCCTACTATTAAAAATATTCTGAATAAAAGAATGATATAAAAATTCATAACATATAAATTCAATGTATAAAAATTAATCTATGTTATTATAATACCCACTTTTTGACTGAATTTCAATTATATAATTAAATAGAAATAAAATTGTAATGAATGTTTAAAAATAGATTAATCCTTAAATATAGGAAAAATTGAATGATTTTCTGTTTTAAATAGACATATTTTTTTGTTTTGATTAAAAAATATTGGTTATTTATTTCAATAATATTTCTTTGTTTGGACAGAAATTTTTCTTTAGAAAAAATAGGAACAGAAGGAATCAAATACCTAGGTCTATTTTTTTGTAACTCATCGTTAGATGTATGTTATAATCAACAAAGAATGTTTTTTGGAGGAAAGCTTATGTTGTCGATTGTTGTTCCTTGTTATAATGAAGAGGAGTCCATTCCATTATTCTTTGAAGAAGTGGAAAAAATCAGTGCTCAGATTCAATATAACATTGAATATATTTTTATTAATGACGGATCAAAGGATGGAACGTTAGAATCATTAAGAAAATTGTATAAAGCTCATCCTGATAAGGTACGCTACCTGTCTTTTTCTCGAAACTTCGGGAAAGAAGCTGGATTGTATGCGGGACTTAAAGAAGCTCGCGGCAGTCTAGTTACTGTGATGGATGTTGATCTACAAGATCCGCCTGAACTGTTACCACAAATGATTCAAATGTTAGAAGCAAATAAAGAGTTGGATTGTATCGGTACGAGACGTGGTGATCGTGAAGGCGAACCGCCGATTCGCAGTTTTTTTGCTCGTATGTTCTACCGCTTAGTCAATAAGATCGGTGAAACAGAGATGGTCGATGGTGCTAGAGATTTTCGCTTGATGACGCGTCAAATGGTCGATGGGATTCTAGAATTGACTGAGTATAATCGCTTTTCAAAAGGGATTTTTAGTTGGGTTGGCTTTAACACAGAATACTTGTCGTATGAAAATCGCGAACGGGTCGCTGGTTCTACTTCGTGGTCATTTTGGAGTTTATTGAGTTATTCCATCGATGGCATCGTCAACTTTTCGGAAATGCCCTTGAACCTAGCTTCTTATGTAGGTGCTCTTTCTTGTGTTGGGTCAGTCATCGCGATGCTGGTGATTTTCTTTAGAACGATCATTATTGGGGATCCTACTAGCGGATGGCCATCTATGGTTTGTATCATTTTGTTTGTAGGCGGGCTGCAACTTCTCTGTCTTGGAATTATTGGTAAATATATTGGAAAGATCTTTTTGGAAACGAAAAAACGCCCGATTTATCTTGTGAAGGAAACAGAACGAGATAACAAAGAAGAATAGAAGTTGAAATCAATCAAAAAAGACCAACTTTGATCTCGTTGAGATTCTAAAGCTGGTCTTTTTGAGCGACTCAATACCCTTGATTTAGAGCAATTTCATTTTTAGCTAAGCTGCCGTCTTTTAAGAATTGAGTCAGATTTTGTGTAAAGATAGTGAACAGCTTTGTCTTAAATTGAGGAGTAAGTCCAGAAATATGAGGGGTTATCAACACATTTTCCATCGTCCATAAAGGGCTGTCCGCTGGCAAAGGTTCTTCTTCAAAAACATCTAAAGCAGCAAAACTCAGCTGACCGTTTTTTAGTGCTTCGATCAGGTCAGTTGTGTGGACGGATGGTCCACGGCCCACATTGACAAACACAGTTCCTGGTTTCATCGCAAGAAACATTGATTCATTGTACATCTGGTAGGTTTCATCGGTTAACGGTAAAATATTTACAACGATATCCATTTCGTTGATGATCCGCTGCATATTTTTTTGCGAGTAGCACTCAATAAAACCTTGAGTGACATGTCCTGATGTATTGATACCGTAAGGTTGGATATTTAAACCTTGGGCAAATAAGGCCAGCTGTTGACCGATATTTCCTGTGCCGACAATCAACATTTTTTGCATGGATAATTGCTTATAGGAGATATTTTCTCGGCTCCATACTCGATTTGCCTGATTGTTTATGCTTGTACGGATGCCCCGGAAAGCTGTTAATAAAACGCCTAAAACATGTTCTGAAATAGAAATGCTGTGAATACCGCTTGCGTTTGATAAATGTATGCCTTTTTCGGTAAAACGGTCTAAATCATAGGAATCGACACCTGCTGAAATGGACTGTACCCATTTTAAACGACTCGTTTCAGAGTCCAAAAGATATTGACCTAACTCTTTATCCCAGCCTAACATGATTTCGATGTCGTCCTTAATTAATTGTGGTGTTTCTCTGTGAGGATCAACAACGATATGATCAACAGCTATTTTTCGAATATCTGCCACTTGTTCTTCCTTCATTTTCTCAACAAGATAAATAATTGGTTGTCCCATTTTGATTCCTCCCTGCATTCTCATTGTAACAAAAAACGATGTCAAACTAAAAAGGATTGAACTATGAATCGTTCAATCCTTTCAAATAGAGTGTTATTCAGATTAGATTTCTTCACCGCGAGCATAAGCGGCTGCAAGGAGATCCACTTCTTTTTTTAGTTCTTCGACCATTATTTCTTCTGGAACAGTGCGGATGATTTTTCCTTTTTTAAACAACATTCCTTTGCCGTTTCCACCAGCGATACCGATATCTGCTTCTCTGGCTTCACCGGGACCATTCACAGCACAGCCTAAAACAGCTACTTTGATCGGTGCTTTGATTTTTTCAATATATTCTTCGATCTCATTTGCGATCGGAATCAAATCGATTTCAATCCGTCCACATGTAGGACAAGAAATCAATGTCGCAGCATTACTTGCTAAGCCAAATGCTTTTAGCACTTCTTTTGCTACTTTGATTTCTTCGACAGGGTCTGCAGAAAGTGAAACTCGGCAAGTATTTCCGATACCACGGGAAAGTAAAGCCCCGAGTCCAGCAGCAGATTTCATTCCGCCAGAAAATTTCGTTCCAGCTTCAGTGATTCCTAAGTGTAAAGGATAATCAAATGTTTGGGCAGCTAAAGAGTACGCTTCGATCGCCAAATTCACGTCACTGGCTTTTAATGAAACAATAATGTCATAAAAGTCTAAATCTTCAAGAATTTTGATATGCTCTACAGCACTTGCAACCATTGCTTCAGCAGTCGGATAGCCATATTGCTGTAAGAATTTTTTTTCTAAAGAGCCAGCATTTACACCGATTCTAATAGGGATTCCTTTGGCTTTACAAGCAGTAACTACTTTTTCTACACGGTCTTTTCTACCGATATTTCCTGGGTTGATCCGAATTTTATCAACACCTTGCTCGATTGCTTTCAATGCTAAACGATAATCAAAATGAATATCTGCGACTAGTGGAATCGAGATTTGACTCTTGATGGCGCCTAAAGCATTAGCTGCTGCTTCATCAGGGACAGCTACACGCACGATCTGACAGCCTGCTTCTTCCAATTGTTTGATTTGTGCGACGGTTGCTTCAACATCATGTGTTTTAGTCGTACACATACTTTGGATAAATAATTCATCACTTCCGCCGATCGTTAAGTCGCCAATTTTGACTGGACGTGTATTTTTACGATGGGTCAATTCTCCCATAATAGATTCTCTCCTTATTTTGTCTTACAATTTTTTATTGTTAATTCCTCAATCAGTATAATTCAACGTCTATCTTAACACATAATGATAAATCTGAGAATGTAAGAAAAGTTTAAGATTTCTTCTGAATGTCATTGGAAAGATTAAATCATTGGTGGCTGGTGCCGCTGTTCTTTTCGAGTTGCAAAGAAAAAGATCATCAATGAAACCAAAATGATCAAAAAGCTATCATCAAAAGGTCTAAACAGTAGTTGAAGCAAACTGCTGACGATCACTGGTAAGGTTGAGCAATAGACAACTATTTTTAAGCAATCAAAAAAGCGTAATTTGTATAATCGAACCTTACTATAAAGATTAGCGCCGATCGTGATCAACAGTAGATTGATGAGCAAATTAATAAATGCTGGATACAGTGTGACCAAAAAAACAATGAGTTTGAGCCAAAAGGGCACATTCGATTCATCTAACGCTTGCTTCAGCTCTTGGCTGTTCAAGCCATCAAGAGTCCCTTGTGAATAAGGCACTTCAAACTGGCTTGTACCAAATAAGGCATCAGCCGTTCCAGAACTTGGTAAGGAAACAACAAACTCGTCATCTAAGAAACCGACACTGACTGCATTTCCGACAGAATCAGCGGTAATATCACTGAGCGAACGTTTTCCTTCCGGATCGAAGGTGAAGATGATCGAATTTGTTTGATAAATAAAACCTTTTGTAGAGGGATCTGTTTTTAGTTGCCCGTCGATAATTTTAAACTCAGGTAATTTTTCAGCGATTTTTTGCCCATCACTTTTAATATCCTGAACCATAGAAAAAATTTGTTTTGTTAATGGAAAAGCAAGAACGACACTTAGAAAAAGGATGTACAAAATGACTTTCCAAAAAGGCATATTTTTAGCCCTATGAAGATCAGAAAATTGAAAAAGAGCATGTTTAAACAATGTGAATGTATTCATAGACTTTCTCCTGACTTGAATTTACGTACAGTCGTCATTTTAAAGGAGTTAACTCGTAAAAACAAGTGTCGTGTAAATTTTGTAAGCAATTACTTTGAAGGTTGGCATAAAATCTGTTATGCTATAAATGTATGAAAATATATACTTATTTAAATGGAGGGATTTTTTTATGACTTACACTTTACCAGAATTACCTTATGCTTATGATGCGTTGGCACCATATATCGATGAAGAAACAATGCATTTACACCATGACAAACACCATAACACTTATGTGACGAACTTAAATGCTGCAATTGAGAAACACCCTGAACTTGGTTCTAAATCTGTAGAAGAATTGATTTCTGATATGGATGCGATTCCTGAAGATATTCGTACAGCTGTACGTAACAATGGTGGCGGACATGCGAACCATGCATTTTTCTGGAACATCATGGCTCCTAATGCTGGCGGCGCACCAACTGGTGATATCAAAGATGCGATCGATGCGGCTTTTGGCAGCTTTGATAAACTAAAAGAAGAATTTAAAACTGCTGCAACTGGACGTTTCGGTTCAGGTTGGGCATGGCTAGTTTTAAATAATGGCAAATTAGAAGTAACATCAACTGCTAACCAAGATTCTCCTTTAATGGAAGGTAAAACTCCAGTTTTAGGCTTAGATGTTTGGGAACATGCGTATTACTTAAACTACAAAAACGTTCGTCCAGAATACATCGATGCATTTTGGAACATCGTGAACTGGGATGAAGTAAACAAACATTTTGCTGCAGCAAAATAAGTAAATAATTATATAAATTCTATCTTTTCGGAGGAAAACAGTAAAATGCACTGTTTTCCTCTTTTTATTTGTGGCATACTAATAATAGGAAAATGAAAGCTGAAGGAGCTTGATTAAAATGAATCTAAAAATGCAGAAGGTCCATGGGTCAGAAAATGACTTTTTTTTGATTGATCAATTACAGTTAGAGCGTCCTTTTACTAAAAAAGAACTTGAAGATCTGCGAATCCGCTTATGTGATCGTAAACATGGATTGCTCGGGGGAGCGGACGGATTATTGCTCATTGAAGCATCGAAACAAGGTGAAGCTGTAGCGAAGATGCGTGTCATTAATTCAGATGGCAGTGAAGCGAGCATGTGTGGAAATGGTCTACGAACTGTTGCCAGATATTTATCTGAAAAGTATGATGAGCAGTCATTTATAGTAGAAACGATGTTCGCAGACCTAAAAGTCCGCAGAGCAAAAGAGCTCGGCAAAGGTGTAGCTACATATCAAGTGGAGATATCACCAGTTCGCTTTGAAGCAGAAGCAATACCGATGCTGACAAAGCACAATAGAATCATCGATGAAGTGATACCAGAATTATCTGATGAAATAAAATTTTCTGCAGTGGCTGTTCCAAATCCTCATCTTATCGCATTTGTGGATCATCAAATGCTGGTTAGTTCTGAGTTTGAACGGATTGCTGCTTATGTCAACGGAGAAAATCCGCTTTTTCCAGATGGCATCAATGTTAGTTTTGTGGAGATTTTGGGAGACAATCAATTATTTGTTCGGACCTATGAACGTGGAGTCGGTTTTACTAGTGCGTGTGGAACAGCAATGTGTGCGAGCAGTTTGATGTATGTGCTGTTGAACGATCGGGAGTTTGGAGAAACAATTACCGTTAGAAATGTAGGGGGAATGGTAAAAACTGTTGTTCATGAAGACGATGCGGAAGGTTATTGGATGGAATTGATTGGTAATGCAAGTGTGACACATGTGTTGTCAGGTGAGTTAGTTGATTTTGAAACCGGAAGTTTCGATAGATTATTAATCAGTGAAACAACGGAACAAGCAGCTTACATAGCATTTTTAGAAACGATTAAGATAGATTAGTACGCTGGGGAGAGCCTATCTAATTGAAATAAAAAGATCGTTTAGGGAGAGTTAAGGGAGTGTCGAAGTGAATAAGCTTAGTTGGGTAAATATGAATCTGGTAAAAAGGGTTGGTTGTATAGCAGTCGTTGGTGGTTCGCTGTTGATTTGTTTTTTAGGTATAAGTATGAATGCTGGTCAGAGACAGCAGCAAAAAATCGAATATGCAGAAATAACGATCAGAAATGAAACCGAAAAAATCAAATTTCTGGATAAACTAGTTGGAGAGCTCTATAAAGATGAAACAGAAGAATTTTTAGTGAATCCGATAGAAGAATTACAAATTAAACAGCTTGAAACCAAAGTCAATCAATTGAAAACTGAAGCCGCTGATTTTGGGCTGAAATCGAATCACTTACCATTGGATATATCACAAATAGCTGAGGATAAACAAAAGTTAGCTTCTAAATTGGCAGATATAAGAACTAAATACACGATTCAACAACAAGTACAGGAAATGTTAGTTCAAGCGCCAGAAAATTGGGAAGCAACTGGTGAAGCTGTGATCATTAACGAAAAAGCTACTGCCGAAAATTTGCTTAAATTACATAATGATGTCGTTCAATTTAATAGTGTGTGGTCGAATGGAATCAGTGTGTATTTAAATGAGATGGATGCGCAAGTGAACTTGTATAACGAAATCCAGCAAGGAATCGATAAAATGATCGATGGACAAAATTTAACGAGTGAAGCGACTCTGGAAGCTTTTATTCATCAATTTAATCAAGTCTCACAAGTGAAAAATACAACTCTTAGAAAACGGTTATCAGAACGATTAGAGCAAGTCGATCAGCTCATGAACGCTCAAATTATTGGTGAAGAAAATTTGTTAGAAGAACCAATTTAGTTAATATTTATTAAATAATATTGCGATATTCCGGTTGGTTTTTAAATAAATTATCAATTATTTAAAAAAATATCGAAAAAGTTGATAACATTTTATTGGGTGAATACCCTTGTACTTGATTCATCTTAAAATTATAATTAATGGTGTAGTAATGGAGGAAAAAATGGAAGAAACAATCAGTTTACAAGAACTCGTTGGAGTTTTAAGAAAACGTATAGGTTTAATTATCGTCAGTATGTTTTTAGGATTAGGGGTTGCAGGGGTTTTAACTTATTTTGTTATTACGCCGAAATACAGTTCTCAAGCCCAATTGATCGTTCGTTTGCCGCAAAATGAAACGACGAATGTGAATGATATTAATGGGAATCTTCAGATGATCAATACATATAAAGATTTGATCAAAAGCGATACAGTTATGACAGAGGTTCAGCAGAGAATGAAGGCAGAACATCAAAATGATTTATCCGTTGAGGCACTTAAAGCGAGTGTGTCAGTCAATCAGTCTCAAAATTCTCAAATGTTTTCGATCGTCTCTAAAGTAACGGATCCATTGGTTGCACAAAATATTGCTAATCAGACAGCTCTTGTTTTCCAAGAGCAGGCGAAGGACATGCTGAATGTTGATAAGATTACGATCATTTCAGAAGCAACAGCCAATTTAAATCCGGTGTCTCCCAATGATAAAATCAATCTAATCATAGGATTAGCATTAGGACTTTTATTTGGAATCATGGCATCCTTTATTTTGGAATTATTTGATAAGACAATTAAAGATGATAGTTTTGTAGAAGAAGAATTAGGCTTTACGATATTAGGTGTTGTTCCAAATATGACTGCTAAGGAATTAAATGCAAAAGTTGTTCGTACCGCTCCTTCAACGGCTTCTAAGTCAAACAATGGTTTTGCCAAAGATGGAGCAAGAGTTATACCAAAAGAAGATTTTAACTCAGATAATTCTGCCCCAGCGCGCAGAAGTCGTCCAAGAGTATAAAGGAGTATAGAATGTCAAATAAAATAAGAAATCAAAAAAAACAAAAGACCAAAGCAGTCAGTCTGATTACTTTAGCAGATAAATCATCACCAATATCAGAACAATACCGAACGATCAGAACGAACATCCAGTACGCGATGATCGATAGGGATTTAAAAACATTAGTAGTCACTTCATCAGGCCCAAGCGAAGGCAAGTCAACGACTTCTGCTAATTTAGCGATCGTATTTGCTAATTCAGGCAAGCGTGTTTTATTAGTGGATGCAGATATGCGCAAGCCAACTGTAGCCAAAACATTTTCTCTAGACAATGTCCGGGGATTGAGTACCCTTCTAGGGAGTAGAGAAGTTGTACTGCATCAGGTCGTTCAGTCATCGGGGATTGATAACTTATTCCTTATGACGAGTGGTCCTAAGCCGCCTAATCCATCTGAATTACTGGATTCTAGACGGATGGAAGAGCTTATCCAAGATTTAAAACAACAATATGATTTAGTCATCTTTGACATGCCGCCTGTTGTGGCAGTGACAGATGCACAAATCGTATCATCAAAATCAGACGGAACGATTTTAGTTGTCCGTGAAAATGTCTCAAAAAGAGATTCTCTATTAAAAGCTAAGAATTTATTAGAACTTGTAGATGCGAATATCTTAGGGGTTGTTTATAACGGTTCTAAGAGTATAACGGATCAAGGCTACTATTACGGTTCATGATAACAGGCAGAAAGGATAAATACCAATGATTGATTTGCATTGCCATATATTACCTGGTATTGATGATGGGGCCAAAACGATCGATGATTCGCTTGACATGGCTAGAATGGCTGTGAAACAAGGCATTACTCATATTTTGTGTACACCTCATCATAATAATGGCAGGTATGACAATCCAGCAGGTCAGGTTATATCCTGTGTTTCAGCGTTACAAGCAGAACTGGATAGCCGCAATATACCTCTTACCTTGTTTGAAGGTCAAGAGGTTCGGATTGCTGGAAATATCAAAGAACAGATCCAAGAAAATAATATCTTGTTTGCTGACTTGAATGATCGTTATATCCTTATTGAATTTCCGACTAATGATATCCCGGCCTATGCAGAGCATCTTTTCATAGAGTTGCTGGAAGAAAATCATACACCGATCATCGTACATCCAGAGCGAAACAGCCGGTTCATCGAAGACCCCAATCGCCTGCTGCCATTTTTAGAAATGGGTGTCCTTGCTCAATTAACAGCGCCTAGCTATGTTGGTGTTTTTGGAAAACAAATCGAGCGAACAGCAAAACAAATGGTTGCTCATAATATGGTTTCCATGATGGCTTCAGATGCTCATAATGTAAAAAAACGTGGATTTTTCATGAAAAAAGCTTATGACGCTATCGCCAAAGACATGGGGACTGCACATGTTGAAGCGATGAAGCAGGTTGCCAGAGATATTTTAAATGGTGATCCAGTTCAAGTATTGGAATTTAGAGAATTACAAAAGAAACGATTTCGACTGTTTTAAGAGAACTAGGAAAATGTGAGCATCAGAGTTTTATATAATTTTTGTACATATTAATAAATGTTGGTATATGTGATTTTTGATGTGGGTTGTATCTTAAATTACATGAAATATCAGGGAACGCTGGGATCAGCAGCTGTTGAGGTTCAAAAAACTGAAGAGCGAATCGCGTCAGTAAATAGTTTGTTCCTGCCCGATCATAAAAGGAGTGTTGAAATTGGAGGAAAAAATTGTAAGTGTTGGAGGAAGTATGCAGAAAAAAAAGCAGACAACGCAGTCTGACAAAAAGATTTCTGTATCGGTAGTTGCATCACAATCCATTCGTTTTCGCGTATTTAAACGAACGATCGATATCTTGGGCAGTCTTTGCGGATTGATTTTATTAAGTCCTGTATTTCTTATTGTTGCATTTCTGATTAGAAAAGAAGATCCAAACGGACCTGTTGTCTTTTCTCAGGAAAGAATCGGGAAAAAAGGCAATCGCTTCACAATGTATAAATTTCGTTCCATGTGTACAGATGCAGAAGAAAAATTTCATGATTTAGTTGAGCAAAATGAAATCGAAGGCGCCATGTTCAAAATCAAGAACGATCCTAGAGTAACAAAAATAGGGAAAAAGATACGTAAAACCAGTATCGATGAGTTGCCCCAATTAGTGAATGTTTTAAAAGGAGACATGTCGCTTGTTGGACCAAGACCACCGTTAGAAAGAGAAGTTTCTCAGTACACACAACGTGATCTACAGCGATTGAATGTGAAACCTGGCTGTACAGGATTATGGCAAGTCAGAGGTAGAAACGATGTCCATTTTGATGAAATGGTCGACTTTGATTTAGAATATATTGAGAATCAATCTATTTGGAATGATCTGAAAATCATGTTTCAGACAGTGATCGTGATGTTTTTTTCTAGAGGAGCTTATTAATGAAAAAAAAGATACAGCATGTATATATCATTGGTTCTAAAGGAATTCCTGCGAAGTATGGAGGATTTGAGACCTTTGTTGAGAAATTGACAGAGTATAAGCAATCTGGAAGTCTTCAATATCATGTCGCTTGTATGAATATAGGCGACAATCTATACGGAGATGGACAAAAGCATTTTGAATATAACCAAGCAGACTGTTTTAATATCGATGTGCCAAATATTGGTCCGGCTAGAGCTATTTATTATGACGTAAAAGCACTAGATTACGCTATTGAGCTAGCTAAAAAAAATAACGATATAGAACCGATTTTTTATATATTAGCGTGTCGAATAGGTCCGTTTCTCAATCATTATAAAAAAAAGATCAAAAAAATTAATGGGAAACTGTATGTAAATCCCGATGGTCATGAATGGCTGCGAGCTAAATGGAGTTATCCTGTCCGTAAATATTGGAAATTCTCGGAAAAACTAATGGTTAAGCATGCAGACTTGATGATTTGTGACAGTTTGAATATAGAGAAATATATAAAGTCTGATTATAAGCAATATACGCCAAAAACAACCTATATTGCTTATGGAACGGAACAAAGCAAATCAACACTTTCAGCAACTGATGCTCGTGTGAAGGATTGGTTTAAAGAAAAAAATATTGGGACTGAGGGCTATTATCTAGTTGTTGGAAGGTTTGTTCCTGAAAATAATTATGAGACGATGATCAAAGAGTTTATGAAATCTGACACAAAAAAAGACTTTGTTTTGGTGACAAATATTGAAGAAAATAAGTTTTACAACAAATTGAAAAAAGAGACAGGTTTTGATGAGGACCCGCGTATAAAATTTGTAGGGACAGTCTATGATCAAGAGTTACTGAAATACATACGTGAAAATGCCTTCGCTTATCTGCATGGCCACGAAGTTGGCGGGACGAATCCATCGCTTTTGGAGGCTTTGGCATCAACAAAAGTGAATTTACTATTGGATGTTAGTTTTAATAAAGAAGTAGCAGGAAATTCTGCTCTTTATTGGAATAAAGAACAACTTAGCTTTCTAATAGATAAGGTAGATAAATTGTCTCTTGATGATCAAATAATGTTAGACAAAAAAGCAGACAGGAATATTTTTGTTAAATTTAGTTGGGATTTTATTATAAAAGAATATGAAGCTTTATTTATGGAGAATAATCTATGACAGATGTAAGAAAAATTCAAGAAATAGATCTAAATAATATGAAAATTCTATTAAGTTTATTTGAAAAACACAAGTTGAATTATTATATGTTAGGTGGAACATTTTTAGGTTCGATTAGACACAAAGGGTTTATTCCTTGGGATGATGATATAGATATCGGACTACCAAGAAATGACTATGAAAAATTTTGCAATCAATACTTTAAAGAGTTGCCTGATTTTTTAACTATGGAAAATTATAAAACTAATTCAGACTATCGTTACTATATAACTAGGGTATTGGATACTAGAACAAAAGTGGTTGAAATAAGAAACAAGGACGTTCAAGAGTTTACTTATATTGCGATTGATATCTTTCCACTTGACGGTATGCCTAACAATTTTATTTTCCGAAAGCTTCGTATATATAGAATATTATTTCATAAGCTCTTAATTTCACTAAGCTATATCGATACGGTGGATAAAAAGAGACATCGGAATTTTATTGAAAAGTTTCTTATAAAAATTGGGGAAAAAGTATCTTTTGCTAAGTTTGTGAATCCATACAAAGAAAAAGAGAAAATAGATCGGTTATTGAAAAAGAATACTTTTGAAAATAGTTCTTACATCTCAAACATTATGGGAGCATATAGGGAAAAAGAAGTGATGCCGAAGAAAATATTTGAAAAAGGACATATGTATCCATTTGAGGATATTCAAATGAATGGACCTGAAAATGCTGATGAATATTTGACAAGATTATATGGAGATTATATGAAAATTCCATCAAATCAGGATATAGATAGCAAAAGTCATTATGAATTATTGCCAGGAGATACAGATGAATAAAGTAGACAAATTTGAAGGTGTAAGGAAAGTATCACAAAAGCATAATTTTGTAGTTTTGTTAAAAAACTACTTTTTATCTGGAACTTTGTTGTATTCAGGTATGTCATTATTATTAAATGGTTTCGATAAAACATCACTTGAGTATAGTCGCTTAGGTATTCAAAATAAAGCCTATAAAAAAATCAAATCAAAATACAAAAAAATAGCTTCTCAAGAAACTACTCTTGCTACAACATCTTTTGATGATACGAATGTCATTTGGTTTTGTTGGTTGCAAGGGATAGAAAATGCACCAGAATTGGTTAAACGTTGCTACGAGCAAATGACTAATCTATTTTCTGAAAAAAAAATCATAGTTATTACTGCGGAGAATTATAGAGAATACACTAATTTTCCCACTTTTATAATAGAAAAATGGCAAAAGGGAATAATTTCGAATACACATTTTTCTGATTTATTGAGAATTGAATTATTACATTTTCATGGTGGAACGTGGATAGATTCGACTGTTTATTTTAGTGATTCGGATGTTCCAACAGTTTTTTTTGAAGCAGATATATTTTTCTTTCAAAAGCTGAAACCTGGGAGAGATGGAAGTAAAGTAACTATGTCCTCTTGGTTTATGACAGTAAAAAAGAAAAGCTTTATCATTGCAAAAACAAGAGAACTTCTATTTACCTACTGGGAAAAGAAAAATTATTTAGTTGATTATTATCTTTTTCATATTTTTTTTACCATTGCTTGTGAAGTTTATCCAGAAGAGTATGAGAATGTTTCAAAATACTGTAATTCAATTCCCCATATATTATTGCTGGAACTTTTTTCTAGCTACGACTCTAAACGTTTTTCAGAAATAAAAGGGATGTCTTCTATTCATAAACTTAGTTATAAGTTTTCCAGTACAGATATTTTAAAGCAAGATACGTTTTATCAAGAATTATTTAAATAAATTTTGACAGCTTTTCAAGAGGTGACTATGTGTATACAATAATTTTTTTCTCTTCTTTATTACTAGCATTTTTGATGGAAATATCGCATAGAGATAGTTATTTTCAAAAAGATTCAGAAGGAACTATTAGAGTAAAAAAGAGTTTTTTTTTACTAGCTTTTTTAACATGCATTTTATATATAGTTTTGGTTGTTGCTCCAGCAATTCGATACCGTGTAGGTACTGATTATTCTGTTTATTTAAGTAAACAGATACCTGAAGTACTGCAGGGGATCCCTAATTCAGTAGAGTTTTTATATAAAGGTGTCATTCACTTGGGAAATTCTTTTGGAAATTACCAGTGGATTTTTGTTATTACTCATGTAATCATCATCTTATTTACCCTAGTAGCAATTATAAGGGATTCAAAAAATTATTGGATAAGTATTATAGTTCTTTTTGGTTCTGGATTTTTTAACTATTCAATGAATATTATGAGACAATCAATAGCTATTTCTATTTTTCTGTTCTCCATACACTATTTAGTTAGGAAGGAAAACAGGAAATATATATTTTGGATAATAGTTGCGACTCTTTTTCATAAAACATCAATTATTTATTTTGCTCTTCTCTTTTTGAAGAAAATAAAGTTAAGTTGGAAACAAATAGCTATTTTTTCTATTGGTTTGTATGTGTTTAAAACACTTTTTCGTTCAATTATCTTAGCTATATCGAATAAATTCAATTTCTATAACAATCAGTTTGGGACTCTATTGGACAGTAATCAAATAGGCTGGATGTTTCTTATAGCCAATAGTTTGATTTTACTTCTTTTCTTATTGATAAAAAATAGAACGGAATTTTCAAGTACAGGTGATTTATATCTTCAATTACAGTTTATCGCTTTTGCAATTACTCTTGTTTCAGATGTTGTGCCTAACTATGAGAGATTGATGTATATGTTTATGATTGGTCAAATTTTATCAGTTCCTTATTTTTTTAAGAGGATAAATAGCAGAATTATTAAATGGTGTTTTGTTATAGCAATATTAGTTGTGTATGGAGTTTTGTTCCATAGATTATTCATAATTGGTAATATAGGCGAAACATTCCCCTATCAATCCATTTTTAATTAACGATCATAGGAGGATTTTATGGTAAAAGTATCGATTATCATGCCTGTTTACAATGTAGATAAATATTTATTTAAATCCCTGTCTTCAGTACTTACTCAAACATTCTCCGATTTTGAATTGATAATTATAAATGATGGCTCTACAGATATGAGTCTATCTATACTACTAGAAGCTGCACATAAAGACTCAAGGATAAAAGTCGTTGATCAAATTAATCAGGGAGTTAGTGCTGCTAGGAATACTGGACTTTCTCTTGCTAAGGGGCAATATGTTTATTTTTTTGATGCAGATGATTATATGGAAAGGGAACTTCTTGAAAAAGTTGTTGCAATTGCAGATGAATATGAAAGCAATTTAGTTATCTTCGGTTATAAAATGATCAAAAATGATCAGCTATTTAAAGTATGCTCTGTCAAAGAAAGAGCTTTTGAGATAGAAAATCAACACTTTATTGCGCATTTTACTAAGTATACTGAGATTATCGACATGAATTCATTGTGGAATAAATTATATAAAAGAGATTTTATATTAAAATATAATCTTTCTTTCTCGGATAGAAAGATTGGTGAAGATGCATTTTTTAATTACGAATTGTATGCTGTTTTAGATAAAGTAGTTTTTTATGAAGAACCATTATACAACTATGTTATTCATAGATCTGGATCAGCAATGTCAAAATTTCAAGGTGAACAAAAAATTAAAGATAAAATAGATGTGATGAAAATGAGACAAACATTTTTGAGAGAACGACAACTAAGGTTATTGAATGAACAAACCTATTATACGAATATTATTTTTGCAGAAGCGTTGATTTTAGTTAAAGAAAATAGTGATAAAAGCAAATATAAAATGCTTGCTGATTTTTTTTCATTACCTTATATTTCGGAATTATTAAGTACTATAAGGTTTAGTCAACTTGATTCAATAAAGGATAAAGCTAAATTGTTATTTTGTAAACAAAGGATTATATGGAAATTGATTAATCTATTTTAGGAGAAAATAATGGAAAAATACATGGTATCAGGTTACTGGAAAAATAATTTAGGTGATGATTTATTTTTAAAAATTTTGTGTGAAAAATTTCCTGACAGTATATTTTATACATTTATTGATAAAGAGTATATGCCTGTTTTTTCTGGTGTAAAAAATTTGAGACTCATTTCAAATAGCAATTTTATGATTAAGGTTGCCAATAAAATTTTGACGAATTTAGGGTTACCCTTAATTTCAGACTTTTATACAGCATTTTTATTTAAGCAATATATAGAAATTGGCGGATCGATTTTTATGCAAGATGTAAATTGGCAAAAAAAAATTCGCCGTAGAACATTTATTAATGATCATATGCAAGACTATTATGTTATTGGAAGTAACTTTGGTCCTTATAGTTCTACTTTCTTTTTGGATTCTTATAGGAACTTATTCAATTCAATTAAAACTATCTCTTTCCGAGATCAGTATTCTAAACAATTGTTTCCAGAGATTAAAGAAATCAATGTTTCGCCGGATGCTATTTTATCTTTAAGAACAAATTCTTCAATTGAAATGATAAATGAAGATGAAGAATACATCCTGATATCTGTTATTAATTTATCAACAAACAAAGCAAACCGATCAGAAAGGTTAAAATTGAAGGTAAATGAATATGAAAAAAAGATGTCTGAAATAATTCAAAGATATATAGAAATGAAAAAGCATGTGGTACTAATGTCTTTTTGCAATTTTGAAGAAGATGATCTTGCTATTGAAAGAATCAAAAAGCAGTTACCTCAAAGTGTAGCTGAACGCGTTACTGTGTTCCACCACCGCAAAATAGATGAATCTTTGGAAGTAATTGGACGTGCAAAAAAGATTGTAGCAACACGTTTTCACGGAATGGTATTAGGATGGCTCTATAGAATACCAACATTTGTAGTTTCATACTCTAAAAAAACAGAAATAGTGATTTCAGAGTTAAATAAGGAGCAAGAATACTGTGATATAGATAGTTTTTCTTCTCTGACTTTTGAAGAAATCGAGCAACGCTTCACAACTATTTCAAAAGAGAGGTTGTCTAAACTCTCAGAATCTTCATCAGACCAGTTTAAGTTTGTAAGTGAGCATGAAGGTATGGTAACAAAAAATGGAGAATAATAAGTATAAAAAGTTACTTGGTAACTCTGCAATTTTTGCGATTGGCAATTTTGGAAGCAAAATAATAAATATTATATTTGTTCCTGTTTATACATATGCACTGACGACACAGGAATATGGTCAAATCGATTTGCTTACAACCACTGTTAGTCTATTTTTACCAGTCCTCACGTTGAGTCTATCTGAGGCTGTATTGAGATTTGTTATGGATAAAAATGATAATGAACAAGCAATCCTAAGCAGTTCAGTAATAGTGATTTCAATCATTGCGTTTTGTCTTTTGGTCATAGGTGGAATATTCAATACAAAAAAATTATGGCTCTATTTCATCTTTCTGTTGATATTACAATCCTACCAAGTTCTTTTTTCACAATTTGTTCGAGGAATTGGTAAAGTAAAGCTGTATGCATTCAATGGAATACTTATGACGCTTATAACAGTATTATCTAATATAGTATTACTCATCTATTTTAAATTAGGGATAGATGGTTATATATTATCTTTAATATTTGCCAATATTGCTTCTCTTATCTATCTGATTGTAGCTGGGAAGTTGAAGCGTTACCTTAGTTTTAAACTCTTTGACAGTAAACTTGTCAAAACAATGTTGAATTATTCGGCGCCTCTGATTCCTAATATGATTATGTGGTGGCTTATAAATAGTTCAACAAGGTATTTCATTTTATTTTATATTGGTACTTCTGCAAATGGTATTTATGCAGTAGCAAGTAAAATCCCAGCTTTGATTTCAACAGTAACAACTATTTTTTCACAGGCTTGGCAGCTTTCAGCAATAGAAGAATTTGATGCTAAAGATAAGTCAACATTTTATTCGAATACATTTACATTTTATTATCAGGTACTATTTATTTGCGTTGCTTTGCTATTTAGTGTATTGAAACCTACATTAAGATTTTTAATACAACAATCTTATTTTATTAGCTGGCAAGTCGCTCCAATTTTAGTTTTAGCTGTTCTATATTCTAGTTTTTCTAGTTTTTTAGGAACAAACTATATTGCTGCAAAAAAGACTAAAGGCGTGTTTACTTCTTCTATAATAGGCGCAGGAATATCTCTAATTTTAAATTTTTTATTAATTCCTGTCATTGGATTGATAGGAGCAGGTGTTGCTTCAACCATTAGCTTTTTTGTAATGTGGCTAATACGTCTCTACGATACAAAAAAGTATATTGAAACGAAAATAGACTGGTTTAACTTTGTTGGAAATAACTTAGTTTTAATTTTGCAGATAATATTGATGTTTATTTTTGATTCATGGATATTACTCATTTTAGAATGGATGCTTGTTTGTAGTGTATTAATGTTGAATAGAATGAACGTTAAAAGATTAGTTCTTGAAATTAACAATTATTTAAAATTATTCTTTAAGAAAATTAGTATTGATAAGTAACATTGTGAAATATCATGAAACAAAAGTAAGTATTTTGAGGTGAGAGAATGAGATCTTTTGAAAGGTTCTTGACTAACAAAGTTGCTGGTACATCTATTATGCCTAAAAAAGTTAGACGAATATTTCTAAGAATATGTGGTATGAAAATAGAATCCTCAAGTAGAATCATGTCTGATATTTTTTTTGATACAAATAATGTAAGTATTGGTAAAAATAGCTTTGTTAATCGCTTTTGTCAATTTCATGATGGAGGTTATAACGCCGAAATTGTTATTGGAAATGAAGTGATGATTGCAATGAATGTAAATTTGTGTGCAATTTCTCATGATATTGGTAGTGCTCATAGAAGAGCTGGGAAATCATATGTAAAAAAAATTGAAATAGAAGATGGGTGTTGGATAGGGGCAAATGTTGTAATACTTCCTGGTGTGACTATTTCTAAAGGTTGTGTTATAGCTGCAGGTTCTGTTGTAAACAAAAATACTGAGGAAAATGGCTTATATGTAGGAGTACCTGCAAGAAGAATAAAAACATTTGACTAAAAGGAGCTATTATGAGAAGAGTTATCACTTATGGAACGTTTGATTTATTGCATTATGGGCATATCAATCTTTTAAAACGTGCGAAAGAATATGGAGACTATTTAATTGTAGCCTTATCCACTGATGAATTCAATTGGTGTGAAAAGAAGAAAAAATGCTATTTTTCATACGAGAAGAGAAAGCAGTTGCTTGAAGCGATAAGATATGTTGATTTAGTTATCCCGGAAGATTCTTGGGATCAAAAGGTATTAGATATTGCAAAATATCACATCGATACTTTTGTTATGGGAGATGATTGGAAGGGTTCATTTGATTTCATTTCCGAGCAAACGGATGCTAAAGTAGTCTATGTAACTAGGACTCCTGAAATTTCAACGACTCAGATAAAGAAAGATTTAGGCGTAGATTAAGATTGTTAAAGATACATCCCCTTTTTAAAAATAAGTTGTTTGAGCACTCCTTATCTTACATTTACATTAAGTTATCATGCCAAATCTTCAAAAATGTTGCGACATGATTGAAATTGTGAGAAAATAGATTTCATGAATTATTCTTGCAAAAAATGAGGAAGTGTCTTATGAACCTATGGAAAAAAGTAATACTAACTGCTTTAGGATTAGTACTTGTTTCAGTTGCCGGTATTTGTGCTTATGGAATTAAAATGTATTCCGATGCTAGCGGTACAGTTGAAGGTGTGTATGAGTCGATCGATCGAACCTCAAAACGCAGAGAAACTGCCGTGAATATTGATGCACAGGAACCTTTCTCCGTTTTATTGATGGGAATCGATACGGGAGATCTAGGGCGGACAGAACAAGGTCGTTCTGATACAACAATGGTAGTTACTATTAATCCGAAAGAAAAAAAATCAACAATGATCAGCTTAGACAGAGATATTTTAACTGAGATTGTTGGCTATGGTACAGAAGATAAACTGAACCATGCTTATGCATTTGGCGGTGCGAAGATGGCGATTGATACAGTAGAAAATTTACTGGATATTCCAATCGATAACTATGTATCGATCAATATGAAAGGCTTAAAAGATCTGATCGATGCTGTAGGTGGTATCGAAGTGGATAATCCATTTGAGTTTACATTAGATGGTATTACGGTTCCGAAAGGTCATATTAAGCTTGATAGCGAAACTGGTTTAGCTTATGCTCGAATGCGTGAAGAGGATCCTGAAGGGGATATCGGACGTCAGCGACGTCAGCGTGAGGTAGTTGAAAAAATCGTGAACAAGATAATCAGTTTAGATGGTTTGACGAAATATAAACAAATTTTGAATGCCGTACAAGATAACGTAAAAACAGATTTAACATGGGATAATATGGTAGATATTCAGAAGAAATATATGCCTGCCTTTAGCAATATTGATTCTCTTCAATTAGAAGGGGAAGGACAAGAAATTGGTGGTATTTACTATCAGATTCTAGATCCGGAAAAACTGTATAAAACACAAACAGATTTACGTGCACAGTTAGGTCAACCAGAAAATAAAGAGATGCAGGCCAAAGATACTGCAAACTACAATAATTATATAGGTGGTGCAGGGGATTATGGGTCAGGTACAGCTGATGCAGCTGCTACTTATGGTTATGGTCAAGATGTTGCAGCCAATGATATGACTGGCGGCGGAACTTATACTGATCCAAATGCTGAAGGAACTGAGCAATATACTGGAAATTACTAATTAGAAAAACTTCTAGCCTAATAAAGGTTGGAAGTTTTTTTTATTTTTGTATATTTTTACTAGAAATCCTTTTTAGAGGGTGTTATAATTGGACTATACCAAATAAACAAAGACGAGGGAGCAATTTCGATGGAAATTATTAAAGTAGCAAACGCCGAAGAAGGCGGAAAAAAAGCATTTGAGTTAATTAAAGCAGGTATGGACAATGGAGCGAAAGTTTTAGGTCTTGCGACAGGCAGCACACCGGAAACATTATATAAAGAAATGACTTCAAGTGACTTAGATTTTTCAGATATGGTTTCTGTAAATTTAGATGAATATGTTGGTTTGGGTGGAGACGATGATCAAAGTTACCGCTACTTTATGAATGATCAGCTATTTAACAAAAAGCCATTTAAAGAAACGTATGTACCGAACGGTAAAGCAGCAGATTTAGAAGCAGAATGTGCTCATTACGAAAGTATCATTGACAGCCATCCGATCGATATCCAAATTTTAGGAATTGGTCAAAACGGACATATTGGTTTCAATGAACCAGGAACACCATTAGATAGTTTAACTCATGTAGTTGAATTGACAGAATCAACAATCAATGCGAACAAACGTAATTTTGAAAAAGTTGAAGATGTACCTACACGCGCTGTATCAATGGGAATTGGTTCAATCATGAAAGGCAAAAAAATGATTTTGATCGCTTATGGCGAAGCAAAAGCTGATGCAATCAAAGGAATGATCAACGGACCTATTTCAGTAGATTTACCAGCGAGTGCGTTACAAAACCATGCAGATGTTGTAGTGATCGTAGACGAAGCAGCAGCGAGCAAATTATAATCAATAGAAAATAAGGTTGAGACAAAATTCGATTAGATTCGAGTCATTAGAGTGCGAGACAAAACTAATATTTAGTTTTGTCTCGTATTTTTTGTTTTTAAGTATGAGAAAACTGACCTAGATTTAGTGCTATAATGGAAGGGAGAACAATAGGAGGAATGAGCAAAATGGATGTACATTTAACAATTCAAGAGATTATCGTGCGCTTGAGCTTGGCGATGTTGATCGGTGGTGTGATTGGTTTTGAACGACAGTATAAAAATCGGCCAGCAGGAATGCGCACACATATTTTAGTTTGTATGGGAGCGACGATCATTGCCTTGATTCAAGTCGAGATTGCAGCCAGTGCGCTAGAAGATGCGATGAATCATCCAGAATTAAGTGGTGTGATTCGTTCGGATCAAGCTCGATTGATTGCTCAAGTTGTTAGCGGCATTGGCTTTTTAGGTGCAGGAACGATTATTGTAACGAAACAATCGGTAACAGGCTTAACAACAGCTGCTTCACTTTGGGCTGTTGCAGGACTAGGTATTTCGATCGGCATGGGCTATTATGCGATTGCGATCACCAGCTTTATTGGAATTTTCATTGCTCTGACCTTAGTTAGAAGAGTGATCCATGTTCCTACAACAAAAAAATTAGAGATTCGATATCTTCATAAACAAGAAACGAAGGAGTTTATCAATCGTTATTTTGAGGAGCATAAAATTGAAATCGAAGATGTGAACTTCAGTGTATTATTGGTTGGTGATGACCAAATCTATACCAATATTTATACGATCGATCTACCTAAAGGAATGACGTATGCTGAGGTGATCGAAGATTTATCGATTTATAAAAATATAACGAAATTACGTTTGGTTAGTATTTAACTTATTTTAGCTATAAATATGAATACCCCCCAAAAACTAGAGATGCGATCCAGTTTTTGGGGGTAAAAATTATTTTTAGGTGATTTATAGACATCAAAAAGAAAGAAGAAACCAGCTCAAAAGAACAGTGAGACATCCACTGATAACATTCACCCAATCGTTGTTTAGCCAGGAAATTCCACTGATTTTAGTTGTTGGTTGCTGCTGATGTTCACTACGCTCGGTCACTTGACCGCAAATAGAGCATCTGTATTTTACTTGAAACGCCGCGCCTAAAAAACTGTCGATCAATGAATGAACAAAGCCGCAAATGATGGGAACAAATACAAAATTCGCGGTAAAAGCAATATCAGAATCATAAAGCAACCAGAACGTAATAGAAATTAGAAGACTCCCAAGAATAGATGCAAAAGTACCTAGGAACGAAATACCTCCAGATAAGCCGGAAGGAATCGGTTTAAATGTGAGAATGGAAAAAGGAGGGGACTTACTTAAAATGCCAATCTCAGACGCCCAGGTATCTGCTGCTGCACCTGATATGGCGCTAACATAACCAATCAAAAATAAACGATTATTCGTGTAATAAAAAAGAATCAATGAAACAACAGCAGGAAGGCCGTTTGCCAGTATTTGCCAACCATCTCTTTGCGCGTTTTTTTCACTTATAATATCTTTGTCAGCAAGTGAAGCTGCCTTTTTTATAAAATTGATACATCCAGAGCTGCCAAAAAGTAGGATCAAAAGGATCCAAGTTGGCCAACTGCCAAAACCACAAACCAAGGTTCCGATCAAAATCAGGGAAAAAACACCGGATTGTGTGAGTAATTGATAGACATAGGAAAAAAAAGCAATGAGACTGCTGCCGAAAAAGCCAAGTAGTAATTTATAAGTCAAAATAGTCATATACTTCCTCCTAAAACAAAACAAGTATATCATGAAATCAGAAGGATGATTAAATGAATAGACAAAAATATTTTATTAGGAAACGATAGCTATAAAAAAATTATTTTTTATGCTTAAAAAGAATGATAAAATAGAAATAGCTAAATTATTGGAGGTTGTGTATGGGTTCTCTTTTTAAGCAGTCAAAGTTACTATTTTGGACAACAGAAGTTGTTTTGACGATTATTGGTGTTTACTTTTTATTAAGGATGCCGAATGTTTTTAGTCCGGTATTAGGAATGATTTCCGCTGTTTTTATGCCGTTGTTGATTGCTGGCTTTTTGTATTATATGTTTGATCCAATCGTTGTATTTCTTGAGAAACATAAAGTTCCTAGACTTGTTGGTTTTTTGCTTTCTTTTTTCGTTTTAGTTGTCTTGATTGCTCTTGTGATCATGAACGTTGTTCCTCAATTGGTCAAGCAATTTGTGGACCTAACGCAGTCGCTTCCAGGATATGCGGAGGAAATGAATCGTTGGTTGACAGAGCTTGGCGATTTAGAAGAAATCAAAGGGTTCAATATTCAGGATCAATTAGATAAAGCGAATATTACAATTACAAATATTCTGAATTTCGCGATCGTAGGAGTGACGAGTAGTTTATCGAAAATCGTTGGAATGTTGATGAAATTCTTTATTTTACTTTTTACAGTACCCTTTATTTTATTTTTTATGTTTAAGGATGGCCATAAGTTTTTAGATGCATTATCCCATTTCTTTCCTACAAGCATCAGAACAGAGCTTCGTCAAACAGTAAGAGAAATGAATCAAACATTGTCAGCTTATATCAGCAGTACGGTTTTAGATGCTTTGATCATTGGAGGTTTAAGTTTTATAGCAATGACGATTTTTAAACAACCGTACAGTTTACTACTTGCTGTCTTTTGCGGAGTTACCAATATTATTCCTTATGTAGGTCCATTCATAGGTGCTGTTCCAGCGGTGCTTGTTGGCTTTTTCATTTCACCTTGGCAAGCGTTATATATGATGTTGTCGATTCTTGTCATTCAGCAGTTAGATGGTAATCTGATCAAACCTTTACTGATGGGTAAATCAATGAACATCCATCCACTGACGATCATTCTTGTATTGATTGCAGCTGGAAGTGTGGGCGGGATCATTGGAATGCTGATTTGTATTCCGGTGTATGCTGTGATTAAAACTTTAGTAGTCAACATCGTTAAAATTTATAACATTCGAAAAGAAGAGAGGACTCAGCTCTCGGATGAATGATAAAAGAAAAAGGATCAGCGACAACATAAAATGTTATCGCTGATCCTTTTTTTGTTTTATTTAATTATTCCATACCAATCAAATAATCGTCATCTTTCATTGCTTCAACGGTTCCTAATAGATAGCCATTACCAACTTGTGAGAAGAAGTCATGGTTACTTGTTCCAGTAGAAATACCATTCATGACAATTGGATTTACATCGTTTGCTGTATCAGCAAATAATGGATCCATACCAAGATTCATCAACGCTTTATTAGCATTATAGCGCAAGAAAGTTTTGACTTCCTCTGTCCAGCCTAATTCATCATAAAGCTCTTCTGTATAGCGTTCTTCATTTTCGTATAGTTCATAAAGAAGATTATACATCCAATCCTTTAATTCGTTTTGTTCTTCTTCTGACAGTTCATTAAAGCCTAGTTGGAATTTATAACCGATATAGGTGCCATGCACAGATTCATCACGAATGATCAATTTAATGATTTCAGCAACGTTGGCTAGTTTATTATTGCCTAGATAATAAAGAGGAGTATAAAAACCAGAATAGAATAAGAAGGTTTCTAAGAACACACTAGCAACTTTCTTTTCTAACGGTGTGCCATTTTTGTAGATTTCATTGATTTTTTCAGCTTTTGTTTGTAAGTAGACGTTGGTGTTCGTCCATTCGAAAATATCATCGATTTCTTTTTTAGTATTCAATGTACTAAAGATCGAAGAATAGCTTTTCGCATGAACAGATTCCATAAATTGGATGTTATTCAGCACAGCTTCTTCATGAGGCGTACGAATATCTTTTCTTAATTGATCCATACCACTTTCAGATTGAACCGTATCAAGCAAGGTTAAACCGCCGAAAACATATCCTACAGTTGTCTTTTCCAAGTCAGAGAGAGTTCTCCAATCATCCAAGTCGTTTGACAAGGGGATACGTGTATCAAGCCAAAATTGTTCTGTTAGTTTTTCCCAAGTTGATTTATCGATCACGTCTTCGATTGCATTCCAGTTGATCGCTTCATAATATGTTGCCATTTATTTTCCTCCTAATTACCGAATGACTGTTTAACCCATGAACATAGAGAGCGGGACAAAACTAAAAATTAGTTTTGATTCGCTCTCTAAACTCGAATAAACGGCGAGAAAAAAGCGGCTCTTTTGGAAATAAGCCGAAACTCACAAAAATTTGAAAAGTAATTTCGTGAATTCCTTCTTATTTCTCAGAGCTAAACACTTTTATCTCAGCCTCTAAACCAATTTAAGTTAGATTACACAACTTTCACATTGATTGCTGCCGATTTCTTCTGCATCATCAGTAAATGTTCGTACGTAATAGATTGATTTTACTCCTTTATGGAAAGCATAGTGACGTAAAATATTCAAATCACGTGTTGTTTGTTTTGGTGTATCTTTCCATTCATAAAGTCCCTCAGGAATTTCAGAACGCATAAACAGAGTTAAGCTCATTCCTTGATCGACGTGTTGCTGTGCTGTTGCATAAACGTCGATGACTTTACGCATATCCATATCGTACGCAGAAGTATAATATGGAATCGTATCATTTGCTAGATAAGGAGCAGGATAATAAATTTTTCCAATTTTCTTTTCTTGGCGTTCTTCGATCATTCGCGTGATCGGATGGATGCTGGCACTTGTATCATTGATATAAGAGATCGAACCATTCGGTGCAACAGCTAAACGATTTTGGTGATACAAACCATCTTGTTTGACCGCATCACGTAATGCTGCCCAGTCAGAAGCAGTCGGAACAAAAATATCTTTGAAAATTTCTTTGACTTTATCTGATTGTGGAGTGAAGTCTCCCTCAATATATTTATCAAAGTATGACCCATTCGCATAATCTGATTTTTCAAAATTATGGAAGGATTGTTTGTATTCTTTGGCGATATTGTTACTTTCAACTAATGTCCAGTAGTTCAGCAGTGTGAAATAAACATTAGTAAAGTCCAAAGAGTCTTTAGAGCCATACTCCATATGATTTTTCGCAAAGAAAGTATGCAGACCCATCGCTCCTAGTCCAATTGTATGACTTAAACGATTACCGTTTTGAATAGAAGGAACGACATCGATATCAGAAGCATCTGTTACAAAAGTTAAGGCACGAGTCATTGCACGAACGGATTTACCAAAATCTGGACTATCCATCAAATTAACGATATTTGTAGAACCTAAGTTACAGCTGATATCCGTGCCGAGCTGTTCATATTCTTGTTTGCCATTTAAAATAGAAGGCGTTTGAACTTGCAGGATTTCTGAACATAAGTTACTCATGATGATTTTGCCATAAGCAGGGTTGCTTCTATTGGCTGTATCGATATTGATGATATAAGGATATCCTGATTCTTGTTGCAGTTTAGAAATTTCATTTTCTAAATCACGCGCTTTGATTTTACGTTTACGAATGTTAGGGTTTGCTACCAAGTTATCGTATTCTTTTGTAATATCTACGTAAGAGAAGGGAACACCATATTCTTTTTCGACACTATAAGGACTGAATAAATACATATCTTCATTTTTACGTGCTAGTTCATAAAATTTATCTGGAACAACAACACCTAAAGATAAGGTTTTTACACGGACTTTTTCATCTGCGTTTTCTTTCTTTGTAGAAAGGAACATTTCGATATCTGGATGGAACACGTTTAAGTAAACCACGCCAGCACCTTGACGTTGACCTAATTGATTGGAATAGCTGAAGCTATCTTCGAACAATTTCATTACGGGAACCACGCCACTAGCTGCGCCTTCATAGCCTTTGATCGGAGCGCCTGCTTCACGAAGATTGGCTAATGTAATACCAACACCACCGCCAATTCTTGACAATTGTAAAGCTGAGTTGATCGAACGACCGATGCTGTTCATATCATCTGTAACTTGGATCAAGAAACAAGAAACTAATTCCCCACGTCGTTTACGCCCGGCATTTAAGAAAGAAGGTGTCGCTGGTTGATAACGTTGATGAATCATTTCATCTGCTAAAACCATGGCTAACTCTTCATTGCCATCGGCAAAATATAATGCGTTGAAAGCAACGCGGTCTTCATAGCTTTCTAGATACTCGGTTCCAGCATTATTTTTAAGTGCATATTGTGAATAGAACTTGTAAGCTGCCATAAACGATTTGAATTCAAACTTTTGTTCATCAAGAAATGCATATAATTTTTCAATAAAAGCCATTGAATATTTTTGAATAAAGGCAGTTTCTAAATAGTCATTATCGATCAAGTAGTTGATCTTTTCTTCTACTGTATTGAAGGTTCTTGTATTTGGTTCAACATTTTCCTTAAAAAATGCGGCCAAAGCTTCTTTATCTTTGTGCAAAGGAATTTGTCCATTTACAGGACGATTGATCTCATTGTTTAGTTTAAAATAACTAACTTCTTTAATTTCTTTTAGACTCAAGTTCATTCACTACTTTCTTAAAGGATTCTACATCTTCATTCGTGCCGCTAAATTCGAAAGCAAATAATAATGGAACGCCATAATCACGTGCAATATCTTTGGCTGTATAAACAAATAATTCGGCAAAGTTACGATTGCCGCTGCCGGCAACACCTATCAAATGTTCTTTGTTCTCATGATGGTCGAGAAAATCATTGATAACTTCAGTGATATCAGCATCATAGGTTGGAACCACCAGAATAAAAGGCTCATTTATCTCAAAAAAAGGATTCGCAGGCTCAATTTCATAAGCTGGCAAATCCAATTTTTTAATAAATCGTCTGGTTTGTCCGGTAACGGTAAAATAAACGAGTTTCATTCTAGCTAGCCAAGTTTTTTAGTTGATCTGGACGGAATCCTACAACTGTAGCAGCGTCAGAAGTGATAACCGGAACACTTTGGAATCCTTGTTCTTTTAACCAGTCGATCGCATCTGGTTGGATATCGATATTTACTTCTTCGAATGCTATATTATTTTCGCTCAAAAAGCGTTTTGCCATTTTACATTGGATACAATTATTTTTAGAAAAGATTTTTACGTTCATTTTTAATTCCCCCTCAATTAGTTTACATTCACTAGTATAAATCTCTCTGGGAAAAAGTCAACACTTAGGCACTACATATTGTGGTTGTTTTTTTGCTGAATACCATGTTTTGTGTTTTTGAAAAGAATATGAAAGCTCGTATTCTCTAGTTTTGTACGACTATTATGCCGATTTTTGTGTTCAAAAAAGAAATTTATTAAATTTTTCGATGGGATTTTTAATGAGAGAAACACAAGATATAGGGGGTGATCAAAATGAAGCACACTAGAAATATTTTGGAGAATAGGAGGGTCAATTATTTTCTTCCTATAGGTAGAAAGAACATTGATTTAAACCTCACAAACAGGTATACTTAATGAGAACGATTATCAATATCATTGAAGAGATAAATGAAACTTTTTCACAATAATATATATCGTGAGTGATATTGATGAATGTATGTTATCCAGCTACACAAATCGATCCTTCGGAAAATAGATAAATTGCCAGTGAGACAAAAAACGTCTCAATATCAATTTCCTAATTTTCTACAGGATCAAACGATTTGTTCCGCTTTTAAATTAAGGGAGGCTACACAATGTTGACATTGGCACAGGCAAAATTGAACAGGGTTTATATGATCGACGAGATCCAGGCAGAAGGATTTGCAAAGAAGCACTTGAACAATCTTGGCCTTGTGCCAGGCGGCAAAGTAGTGTTGCTGAACTTTTCCGCTGAGAATGGAATCGTCCTTTTACACAATAGCCGAATCGCGATCAATGTATCTGTATTAAAACAAATTACAATAGTAGAAAAAAATACAGAGGAAGAAAATTGGGTGTCATTAGATCAGTTGTCTGTTGGTGAAAGGGCACGCGTTGTAGGGATTCACGGGCAGGGAGCTGTAAAGCGACGTTTGATGGATATGGGATTGACTAAAGGTGTGGATCTATTCGTTAGAAAAATGGCTCCATTAGGAGATCCAATCGAAATCAACCTTCGTGGCTATGAGTTGACGTTGAGGAAAAATGAAGCGGAATTAGTTTTAGTACAGAAAGTGGGGTAAGGAGATGAAAGAACAGCATATTGCTCTGACAGGAAATCCTAATAGCGGGAAAACAACTGCTTTTAATGCATTGACTGGGGCAAATCAATATGTAGGGAATTGGCCGGGAGTTACAGTTGAACGCAAAGAAGGAAAGATGAAAAAAGACAAAGCGATCACGATTCAGGATCTGCCTGGTATCTATTCCCTTTCCCCTTATACGCCAGAAGAAGTTGTTGCTAGAGACTATTTGCTTAGCGGTTCTCCTGATGTGATCGTTAATATTGTCGATGCAACCAATTTAGAACGAAACCTTTATCTGACGACCCAATTGATGGAAACAGGGATTCCAGTTGTTATCGGATTGAATATGATGGATATTTTGGACAAGACTAGTAAAAAGATCAATATCGAAAAATTAGCTTATGGGCTAGGGATCGATGTCGTTGGGATCAGTGCTTTGAAAAATCGCGGACTCGATGAACTAATGAAAAAAGCAGGGAAAGTTCAAGAAGTTTTTCCACCTGAACTTAATTACCCAACATACGATAATCGACTAGAAGCGGCCTTGAATGAAATCGTAGACGTCCTAGGAGATAGTGTGATGAAAAAACAGGCCCGCTGGTACAGTGTTAAATTATTTGAACGTGACACCCAAGCAGCTGCACAACTAAACTTGAGTGACTTACAGAAAAAAGAAATCGAAGATATCATCAAAATCACAGAACAAATTTTCAGCGATGATAGCGAATCGATCGTGATCAATGAACGCTATGAATTTATTACGCGCTTAACTACTCTTTGTGCGATTGAAAAAAATGAAGTATCTTTCAATACAAGTGATAAAATCGATCGAATCGTAACGAATCGCTGGTTAGCTTTACCGATTTTTGCAGTTATTATGTGGTTTGTTTATTATTTAGCGATTCAAACAGTGGGGACGATGGGAACAGACTGGATCAATGATGAGTTGTTTGGAAATATCGTACCAACGAATGTAGCAAGTTGGTTAGAGAGCTTACAGGTAGCGCCTTGGATGCAAAGCTTGATTTTAGATGGGATCATCGCAGGAGTAGGAGCTGTTTTAGGTTTTCTACCGCAATTGATCGTATTGTTTTTATGTTTGGGCTTTTTAGAAGACTGCGGATATATGGCACGTATCGCATTTGTGATGGATCGTTTGTTTAGAAAATTCGGCTTATCAGGGAAATCATTTATTCCTATGCTGATCGCTACAGGTTGTGGCGTTCCAGGAGTTATGGCCAGCCGAACGATCGAAAATGAAAAAGACCGTAAGATGACGATCATGGTAACGACCTTTATGCCTTGCTCAGCAAAATTACCGATCATCGCTTTGATTGCTGGAGCATTTTTTCCAAAGAGCAGCTGGGTATCGCCTTCTGCCTACTTCATTGGAATCGCGGCAATTGTATTGTCTGGTATCGCTTTGAAAAAAACACGTTCATTTTCTGGTGATCCGGCACCATTTATCATGGAACTTCCTGCGTATCACATGCCTCAACTAAGAGGTGTTTTGAGACATGCATACGATCGTAGTAAATCATTTGTCAAAAAAGCTGGTACGATCATTTTTGTGATGAGCATTATTATTTGGTTTACATCAACTTATACATTTACGTTGCAGCAAGCAGCAGAAGACCAAAGTATTTTAGCTAACCTAGGAAAAGTGATTGCGCCGTTATTTGCGCCACTTGGTTGGGGTACTTGGCAAGGAGCCGTTGCAACGATTACTGGATTAGTAGCGAAGGAAAATGTGATTGGCACATTTGGGATCCTATTTGGTCATTTGAGTGAAGTATCAGAAAATGGTGTCGAAGTTTGGTCAGCGCTACAAGCAGCCTTTACCCCAGTTGCAGCCTATTCATTCTTAGTTTTCAACTTATTATGTGCGCCTTGTTTTGCTGCGATTGGTGCGATCCGTCGGGAAATGGGCGATTGGAAGTGGACATGGGGCGCAATTGGCTATCAGTGTGGACTGGCTTATGTTGTCAGCTTTATTATCTATCAAGTTGGACATGTCATTTTTGAAAATGGTTCGATAGGTGCAGGATTCTTTAGTGCCATTTTATTAGTATTCATCATGAGCTATTATCTATTTAGAAAGCCGAAAGTCAAAGAAGAACCGGTCATTACAATGGCAACATTAGAAAGAGGGTAGGAACATGGCAACATTTATTTTAGCAGTAGCGATTTTTGGTGGTGCGGGGTATATTATCTATTCTCGTATAAAAACTGGAAAGAGTTGCGATGATTGTCATACGACTTGTCCAGTGAAAAAAGAACAGGAAAATTAATCAGACGACACAATGAAAGAAATGGAACGGTCATTTCTTTTGTTGTGTCGTATTTTTTCACTTGAACAAACAACAAGCAAGTGCTACAATATTTAAGTACTAAACATTTGGGTCGTTAGCTCAGTTGGTAGAGCAGCTGACTCTTAATCAGCGGGTCATGGGTTCGAGCCCCTTACGACCCATCGGGTGCCAAACCCACGAGAATGGTATTACATCGGCGTTTTAGGACGTTTCGAAGATGTAATACGCGTTCTCTTTTTTTGTTTACTCGAGCATTTCTACTCGCATTCTTTTTTTCAAAAATCGTATAAAGTGAGTATTCTCTGATTTGGTGATACACTAAAACTGAAGAAAAATATAGGAGGAGAAAGTGATGAAAAAAACAGTCATTTATTCATTGATCGTACTAGCAGGTATCTCTTTAGCTGCATGTGGAGGGAAAACAAAATCATCCGAAAGTTCAACACCGCCAAAGCAAACTGAGAAAAGTAGCCAAGCGTCAACTACAACAAAAGAAAGTTCGACTAAATCAAGTACCTCAACTTCTAGTTCAATAAAAGCGTCATCATCTTCTGAAACAAAAACAAGCGAAACACAAACTGCTACTCAGCCGCAAAGCAATACACCAGAAAAACAGGCAAAAGCAGTACTTGATGAATTGAATAGCTTATTTCCAAATAATGCTTTACCACAAAGTTTATTAACTAGCAGAACAGCTGAATATTTAACAGCAGCAACGACTAGTACAACGGACCAAGTTAATTTCAGAGTATTATATTATGCAGAAGATCATCCGATCGCAGTAAATGATCTTGAAGTGAATAACTTGCAGCCGATTGCTTCTTTTGAAAAGAAAAGTTATGGTTCGGCTGAAGAAGCAGCAGGAGCAGTAGCGCAAATTATTGATACTGACGGAAATAAGATAGATTTAGGCTATGGTATTACAGGGTATGAACAAGGTGCAGCCGGTTCAACCTATTTATCTTGGCAGGAGGGAAACTGGAGTTTGGTTGTACGTGCCTCTAATATTGGGGGAGAAGTAGCAGAGCCTTTAGCAAAAGAAGTAGTTGCCTATTTAGAAAAAGCAATGCTGCCGGCCCCTCAAAATTTAGGTCAAATTTCTTTAACAGCCAGTACAAGTGACAGTTACCAAATCAATACAGTTGTTTGGCAAGAAGGAACGACCGTATATACGATCAAGCATTTTGATGCACTTCAAGCAGTTAAGATGGCGGTTTCAACAAACGGTTAAAAACGTTCAAGACCATTTATTTACCTCTATAAGTAGAAAGCGAACAATGGTGTTTCAAAAGGAAAATAAAACAGAATCATTATTGACGAAACATTCACTCATCTTGTACAATAAGTACAGGATAGAAGCGAAAATAATTAAATAAAAAAAGGCACTTCACAATTTGGTGGCAGCCAAACTATGAAGCCCTGAAAAGTCAGCAGACACTGACCAATCAAGTTGCCCTCGTCGATGCAAAAAGCACTGACATGATTTATTGTACTCAATTTTTAGGAAAATATCTACCCCTAAAATGTATGAGAGCACAGACATGCCAGCCTTTATTTATTGAACGAAACAGCAGTGTTGGAGAAGATTCTGACACTGCTTTTATTTTTGCTTCTATTCTTTTCATATTTTGTTATCTTTATTCAGTGGAAGGCTTCTAATCATCTTTAAAAAAGTAGAAGTTAGTGCATAAAGGTAAACAAATAAAGCTCATCACTATAGGTAGTTGATTTATCTATTGGGGAAGAAAATCAATGACTGAAAACAGTGTCCGCTTATACGTCACAAAGAACTTTTGAAACCTATAGTGATGGCTTTAAATAGAAGTATAAAAAACATCATATACTTTATATTTATTATAATGGAAGAATTACTATCAAAGCAATCAAAACGACGTTAAATACAGGAGAACCTGAGTCTTTTTACTGTGTGATTCTACTTTTATCTGGTTGCGAATGAGCCAAACGACTAGCTGCTGCTGCCGCGATCGCTCCAACGATATCATCCAAGAAAGTATGGACTTCTGGCCCCTCATGAGAATTTAGTTTTGCTAAGATTCCAGGCTTCACTTTATCGATATAACCATAGTTGGTAAAACCGATCGAGCCATAAACATTTACAATAGAAAGAGCTAAAATTTCATCAATGCCATATAAGCCTTCATCATCTTCAATAATTTCTTGAAGTGGATGAAGCAATTTTTTTTGTTCAGCTAAAATATCTAACTGAATACCTGTAATGATGGTATTATGAACTTCACGTTTCGAAAGGACACTATCGATATGTTCAATACAAGTGTTTAGATCAAGATTTTCAATATAGGGCTTTTGTAGATATAATACTAACTCAGCTAGATCTTCCATTTCAACACCGCGTTCTTTTAATAGCTGACGTGCTTTTTTCTCTAAAGTTTCACCTTTTATCACCAAAATAATGACCTCCGATTCATCTTTTTTAAAATTAGAATACATCAATGGTATACTATCTAAAGAGTAAAATGCAAGGAGAAGATCGATGAATCCCTTAATCGAATGTTGTGAGCAGAATTTAGCGAGTGGTGGAGAATTATTACTAAGCGATCCATTTATCGAAGAAAATAGTGATATCGTCACCTATTCCTGTATGAATGAATGTGTCCTTTGTGCACAAACGTTATTCGTTTTATTTGAAGGAGAACGAATTATTGGAGAAACTCCTGAATTATTAGTTGAAAATATAAAGAAAGCTCTAGTGGCTTGGCAAGAAGAAATGGGCTGATAAAAAAGGAACCGAACAGGATTTATCTGTTCGGTTCCTTTTTCTATATTAAAGCATTGTTGCTTCTTTGCCTTCAAATAAACTAGTACTGTGCATTGGCTGAGTTCTAGCATCAGGTTTGATAAAGTGCAAAGCATTATTGACGGCAGTCGGAGCTTCACCGAAGCCTGTAGCAATCAGTTTTACTTTTCCATCGTAGTTACAAATATCACCTACAGCGTAAACGCCAGGAATATTTGTCGACATATCTGAATTGACTTCGATCGCATTACGACTGACATCCAAGCCCCAGTCTTTTAAATGACCTAATGAAGAAGTGAAGCCATAATTGATGATCAAAGAATCTAAATCAAGCTTCTCAAAGTTATCAGCTTTCGTTTCTTTTAGCTGAATGCCTTTAAAAGAGCTGTCTTCCATCAAAAGCTGATCGATCACATAAGGTGTGTAAATAGAAACGTCTGAATTTTTTAGATTATCTACACTATGCTCATGACCGCGGAATTCTGGTCGTCGATGAATAATCGATACGCGTTCCGCAATGGGCTCCAACATCAATGCCCAGTCGATCGCAGAATCACCGCCACCAGCTATGGCAACTTTCTTTCCAGAAAATTTATTCATATCAGTCACATAATAATGAACATGATTTCCTTCAAGCTCTGCTGCACCATCAAGAGTTAAACGTCTTGGTTGGAACGACCCGTTTCCAATCGCAAAAATAACTGCTTTAGAATAATGGATCCCTTTAGACGTTTCAATGCGCAGATGACCATCTTCCTGCACTAAATTTCGTACTTCTTCTTCCAAACAAATATCATGAGAAAAAGGGGTGATTTGTTTTTCTAAATTTTCGATCAGTTCACTGGCTTTCACAGCTGGAAAACCAGGAACATCATAAATATATTTTTCAGGATAAAGCGTTGATAATTGTCCGCCTACTTGGGGTAAACTATCAATGATTTTCGTTTTTGCTTTACGAATTCCTGCATAAAAAGCGGCGAAAAGACCAACAGGCCCTGCGCCAACAATCGTTAGATCATAAATATCTTTTGCGTCAGACATTAAAAATTCCTCCTGTTTCGATTTATAAAAAGTTCCTATCTATTTTAAAGATAAAACGAAAATGCAAAGTATATCGTTTTTCACAAAATATCACTTGTAACAGAAAAAAGCAAGTGGAAGTTTGTGAAAGAAAGGAACTCTTAAAAGATTGGGATGAGAGAATAGAATGTTCAAGTGTCATTGATTATGATAAAATGAGGAAGTAAAAACTACACTAGGAGGAAATAAAATGTCAGAATTTCCACAATTAGATTTAGCAAATGTTAAAGGACCAAAAGCGGTGATCAAAACAAATAGAGGGGATATCACAGTTCAACTATTCCCAGAACAAGCGCCTAAGACCGTTGAAAATTTTGTTCAATTAGCGAAGAAAGGCTACTATGATGGAGTGATCTTCCATCGTGTCATTCCTGATTTTATGATCCAAGGTGGAGATCCTACTGGAACAGGTATGGGTGGCGAAAGTATTTATGGCGAAAAATTTGAAGATGAATTTTCTAAAGATGTCTTTAATTTAAGAGGCGCTTTGTCAATGGCGAATGCCGGACCAAACACCAATGGCAGTCAATTCTTCATTGTCAATAATCAAAATGTGCCAGCAAATATGATGGGACAATTAGAAGGTGCCGGCTTTCCAACAGAAGTGATCGAAGCCTATAAAGCAGGCGGAACACCATGGTTAGATTTCCGTCATACCGTTTTCGGTCATGTTGTAGAGGGAATGGATGTTGTTGATGAAATCGGCGGCGTTCAAAGAGACTCTCAAGATCGCCCAACATTTGATGTTGTGATTGATAAAGTAGAAATTAGCGAATAGAATACAAAAAATAGAACAGAAGTGCTTGATCATAAGGAAGGATCAGGCGCTTCTGTTCTTGTATTAGATGTTAAGCGATAAGCGTATAACTCGTTGAGCTACGTCTTGATCAGTTGTGTTTTTATTCAAATGCATGTTTTATTCTGCGTAAACCTTCTAGTAGCGTTTCTTTTGGACAAGCAACATTTAAACGCATGTGCTGTGAACCATGAGGACCAAAAGTGATCCCTGCATTTAAAACTACTTTGCCCTTGTGGACCAATTGGTCTTGAAGTTCTGCATCAGATAGACTAAACGCTGAAAAATCAAGCCAAATCAGGTACGTTCCCTCTGGTCGCATCATTTTTACTTGAGGCAGTTCTTGCTTTAAAAAGTCAGCTACTGTATCGATATTTTCTTTTAGGTATGCGAGTAACTCTTTAAGCCAGTCATCTCCATATTCATAAGCTGCTTCTGTTCCAACATAACCGAAAATGTTGATTTCATCTTGGGCATTCTGTTGCTGGATCGTAACGAATTTCTTTCGTAAGTCAGAATTTTCGATAAAGACCATTGAATTTTTGATGCCAGCTAAATTAAATGTTTTTGTGGCTGCTGTTAAAGTAATAGAAAAATCTTTAAAGCTAGGATGAACATTGGCAAATGTTGTAAACTGATGAGGAGCAAAAATCAAATCTTGATGAATTTCATCACTTACAACAAGGACATCGTACTTCGCACATAATTTTCCAACAGCTTCTAATTCAGCAGCAGTCCAAACTCGTCCTCCTGGATTATGAGGATTACATAAAATGAATAGACGGACGTTTTCATTCAGAATTTGTTTTTCCATATCATCTAAGTTCATGACAAAGTGCCCGTCACTCACTTCTAAAGCACTACGAACAAGCTTTCGATTATTTTGTTCAACGACTTTAGCGAATGGTGGATAAACAGGATCATGAATTAAAACTGCCTCACCAGGTTGAGTAAAAGCCTGAACAGCTAATGCTAAGCTTGGAACGACCCCGCTGTTAAAAAGAATCGCTTCTTTAGTGATCGAGTAATCATGGCGGCGCTGCTGCCAACTTTGAATTGCTTGATACAATGAATCTGGTGCTGGAGAATATCCTAGAATTCCTTGTTCTACTGTTTTCTTTAAGGCATCTAAAACAGGTTTGTTCGCTTTGAAATCCATATCAGCCACCCAAAGAGGAAGTAAGCCATCTTCTCCATAAGTATTCTTAATGGAATCCCATTTTGCACAATTTGTATTTCTACGATCATATACTTTATCAAACTCTACCATTCACTTCATCCTTTCACTTATCAATTATTTAGTCTATTACTTGAGTGATAACTCTAGTATAATAGACTTTTAAGAAAATATGAACAAAAAGAACGAATATTATATAGTAGAAAGAAATCTATGCACATTTTGACGGAACATGCTATTATTTTAAATGAGGGAAATATTTTAGTGTGAAAATTGAAAAGAGGCTAATAATTATGGACTATAAAATAGGCATGGTCGTTGATGGAACGATTACAGGATTACAGCCATACGGCGCGTTTGTTTCACTAAGCGAGACAGTTCAAGGACTGATTCATGTGTCAGAAGTGCAAGCAGGATATACAAAAAATATACACAATCTACTAGAAGTTGGGCAAAAAGTGAAGGTTCAAATCATTGACATCGATGAATATACAAAAAAAATCAGTCTATCTTTGAGAACGCTGGAGAGTCAAACACAGCAGCCAAACTACCGACGAAAAAAATACTTCACGAATAAAAACAAGAAAATTGGTTTTCAAACACTGGAAAAAGAGCTTCCTATTTGGCGAAATGAAGCGATGGAGAAACTGTTATCGAAATAATTCTGTTTTTTTTCAGAAAATATGGTACAATTTTCCTAGTTTATGAAAACAAAAATTAATTGAGGTGGATATTTTGTCTAACAAAAAAGTCGCTGGTACTATTATATTGCATTTAAATGATGGTTCTAAAAAATTTCTCGTTCATCCAGTTGATGGATCGATGCAGTTTGTTACAACAAAAGTTTCAGAAGAGATGACCGCTTTGGCTAGTATGTTGCAGATTCTCAAAGAAGAAGTTCTTTTAGATGTTACTTCAATTAATTTAGTCGAATTGACAAATGCCCATACTGAGGTTGAAAATATGCCTCTATTTGTATTTGAAATGAATGAAGATTCAGAAATACCAACAATCGGTAGTACGTATGTTTGGGAAAAACCGTCCGAATTAAAAAATTTACTCTCTTCTTTTGAAATTGAAGGAGTACCGATGTTTTAAAAATTAGATACATAAGGAATAAAGGAAGTAGCATGGATACTTCCTTTATTCAAAATTATGTAGACGGAGTGAACCAAATTCTGGTTTACCCGTCTTTTTTATTAAGTTATCTATTTATATAGTAGAAAGACATAAGGGGAAGAATAAAATGGAGCTCAGAAAAGCAACGTTTGAAGAAGGACAAACTGCGTTAGAAATACTAAAAGAAACTGCAGAATGGCTAAAGTCAATCGGTAGTGATCAATGGTCTGATGTGCTAAATGGAGAAGATAAGCATGGAATAATTGCTGCTGTCAAAAGAAATGAAGTGTTTTTCTTCTATAATAATGAAAAACAGCTAGTAGGAATGGTTGCTGCATGGCAGACACCGACTGAATGGGATCGACTACTTTGGGAAAAAGTTGAACCAGATAAAAATGCATGCTATCTCCATCGTGTAATAATACGTCCAAAATATCGAAAAGCTGGTTACGGGAAAGAATTGCTGAATGCTATAAAAAATAAATTTGAAAAGCAGATCGATGAACTACGTTTAGATTGTTTAGCAAGTAATCAACGTTTAGCAACATTTTATATGGATAATGGATTTAAACATGTTGATTATTCAAAAGATAGCACCGGGACAGAATTCGAACTATTTTCGTATAAGATGAAATAATGATCGGAAATAAAAGTGATTTAATTTGAAAATAAGAGATAATTCGAAATATGTTATTAAAAGGCGAAAAAGTAGTTAGGGCAGATAATCAAGATAAAAAAATATTCACTTTTTTTGAAAATAAAGGTTGACCAATTAAGAAAAACTTGTTATATTATTACATGTCGCAAGGCGAGCAACAAAAACGCCGAAACGACCAAAATAGAATAACAATTCAAGTTTTAAAAAAACTTGAAAAATCAGGAAGAAAGTTGTTGACAAATAACAAACAACCTGATAAACTAATGAAGTTGTCGCTGAAACAAACGACAACGCCAAGCAGAAAAAACTTTGAAACTTTTTTAAAAAAGTGTTGACATCGAATCGAAGATTTGGTATGATATAAAAGTTGCTGCGAGGTAACAACGTAGACCTTTGAAAACTGAACAAAGTAAGACAAACCAAATGTGTAGGTTGTTTTCACAACGGTGAAAACAAACAACAATTTTTAACAAGCGAAGCAATATGCTAGCAAACAAATGAGCTTAACGATCGCAAGATTGTGTTCAACTTTTATTATGAGAGTTTGATCCTGGCTCAGGACGAACGCTGGCGGCGTGCCTAATACATGCAAGTCGAACGCTTCTTTTCTACCGAGTGCTTGCACTCATTTGAAAAGAGGAGTGGCGGACGGGTGAGTAACACGTGGGTAACCTGCCCATCAGAAGGGGATAACACTTGGAAACAGGTGCTAATACCGTATAACAGTCGACACCGCATGGTGTTGATTTGAAAGACGCTTTCGGGTGTCACTGGTGGATGGACCCGCGGTGCATTAGCTAGTTGGTGAGGTAACGGCTCACCAAGGCGATGATGCATAGCCGACCTGAGAGGGTGATCGGCCACACTGGGACTGAGACACGGCCCAGACTCCTACGGGAGGCAGCAGTAGGGAATCTTCGGCAATGGACGAAAGTCTGACCGAGCAACGCCGCGTGAGTGAAGAAGGTTTTCGGATCGTAAAACTCTGTTGTTAGAGAAGAACAAGTAGGAGAGTAACTGCTCTTACCTTGACGGTATCTAACCAGAAAGCCACGGCTAACTACGTGCCAGCAGCCGCGGTAATACGTAGGTGGCAAGCGTTGTCCGGATTTATTGGGCGTAAAGCGAGCGCAGGCGGTTTCTTAAGTCTGATGTGAAAGCCCCCGGCTCAACCGGGGAGGGTCATTGGAAACTGGGAGACTTGAGTGCAGAAGAGGAGAGTGGAATTCCATGTGTAGCGGTGAAATGCGTAGATATATGGAGGAACACCAGTGGCGAAGGCGACTCTCTGGTCTGTAACTGACGCTGAGGCTCGAAAGCGTGGGGAGCAAACAGGATTAGATACCCTGGTAGTCCACGCCGTAAACGATGAGTGCTAAGTGTTGGAGGGTTTCCGCCCTTCAGTGCTGCAGCAAACGCATTAAGCACTCCGCCTGGGGAGTACGACCGCAAGGTTGAAACTCAAAGGAATTGACGGGGGCCCGCACAAGCGGTGGAGCATGTGGTTTAATTCGAAGCAACGCGAAGAACCTTACCAGGTCTTGACATCCTTTGACCACTCTAGAGATAGAGCTTTCCCTTCGGGGACAAAGTGACAGGTGGTGCATGGTTGTCGTCAGCTCGTGTCGTGAGATGTTGGGTTAAGTCCCGCAACGAGCGCAACCCTTATTGTTAGTTGCCATCATTCAGTTGGGCACTCTAGCGAGACTGCCGGTGACAAACCGGAGGAAGGTGGGGATGACGTCAAATCATCATGCCCCTTATGACCTGGGCTACACACGTGCTACAATGGGAAGTACAACGAGTCGCTAGGCCGCGAGGTCATGCAAATCTCTTAAAGCTTCTCTCAGTTCGGATTGTAGGCTGCAACTCGCCTACATGAAGCCGGAATCGCTAGTAATCGCGGATCAGCACGCCGCGGTGAATACGTTCCCGGGCCTTGTACACACCGCCCGTCACACCACGAAAGTTTGTAACACCCGAAGTCGGTGAGGTAACCTTTTGGAGCCAGCCGCCTAAGGTGGGATAGATGATTGGGGTGAAGTCGTAACAAGGTAGCCGTATCGGAAGGTGCGGCTGGATCACCTCCTTTCTAAGGAATAGTACGGAACTACACGGTTCGTCAACACTTTGTTCAGTTTTGAGAGGTCTACTCTCAAACGATTGTTCATTGAAAACTGGATATTGAAGTAAAAAAAGTAATCAAAACAAACCGAGAACACCGCGTTGAAGAGTTAATTAATTAATTGTTCGAAGCTTATTTTATTGACCAACCTTCTATCGCTAGAAGAAGTAGTCAAGACCCAACCGCAAGGTTGATAAGGTTAAGTGAATAAGGGCGCACGGTGGATGCCTTGGCATTAGGAGCCGATGAAGGACGGGACTAACACCGATATGCTTTGGGGAGCTGTAAGTGAGCTATGATCCAGAGATTTCCGAATGGGGGAACCCAGCATCTTTTATAGGATGTTACTTTCCAGTGAATACATAGCTGGTTAGAGGTAGACGCAGAGAACTGAAACATCTAAGTACCTGCAGGAAGAGAAAGAAAATTCGATTCCCTGAGTAGCGGCGAGCGAAACGGGAAAAGCCCAAACCAACAAGCTTGCTTGTTGGGGTTGTAGGACTCCGATATGGTAGTCTGTCAGGATAGTCGAAGGACTTGGAAAGGTCCGCCAAAGTGGGTAATAGCCCCGTAGACGAAATTGTGACAGCACCTAGGAGGATCCTGAGTACGACGGAACACGAGAAATTCCGTCGGAATCCGCGGGGACCATCCCGTAAGGCTAAATACTCCCTAATGACCGATAGTGAACCAGTACCGTGAGGGAAAGGTGAAAAGCACCCCGGAAGGGGAGTGAAATAGATCCTGAAACCGTGTGCCTACAACAAGTTCGAGCCCGTTAATGGGTGAGAGCGTGCCTTTTGTAGAATGAACCGGCGAGTTACGATTGCATGCGAGGTTAAGGTGAAGAGCCGGAGCCGCAGCGAAAGCGAGTCTGAATAGGGCGAATGAGTATGTAGTCGTAGACCCGAAACCATGTGATCTACCCATGGCCAGGTTGAAGGTGTGGTAAAACGCACTGGAGGACCGAACCCACGTACGTTGAAAAGTGCGGGGATGAGCTGTGGGTAGCGGAGAAATTCCAAACGAACTTGGAGATAGCTGGTTCTCTCCGAAATAGCTTTAGGGCTAGCGTCGAAGTTGAGAATGATGGAGGTAGAGCACTGTTTGGACTAGGGGCCCATCTCGGGTTACCGAATTCAGATAAACTCCGAATGCCATTCATTCATATTCGGCAGTCAGACTGCGAGTGATAAGATCCGTAGTCGAAAGGGAAACAGCCCAGACCACCAGCTAAGGTCCCAAAATAACTATTAAGTGGAAAAGGATGTGGGGTTGCACAGACAACTAGGATGTTGGCTCAGAAGCAGCCACCATTTAAAGAGTGCGTAATAGCTCACTAGTCGAGTGACCCTGCGCCGAAAATGTACCGGGGCTAAATAGTTTACCGAAGCTGTGGATCACACCTCTGGTGTGATGGTAGGAGAGCGTTCTAAGGGCGTTGAAGGTCGATCGTGAGGACGGCTGGAGCGCTTAGAAGTGAGAATGCCGGTATGAGTAGCGAAAGACGGGTGAGAATCCCGTCCACCGTATGACTAAGGTTTCCTGGGGAAGGCTCGTCCGCCCAGGGTTAGTCGGGACCTAAGCCGAGGCCGATAGGCGTAGGCGATGGACAACAGGTTGATATTCCTGTACCAGTTGTTTTTGTTTGAACAATGGAGGGACGCAGGAGGCTAAGGAATGCATGCGACTGGAAGTGCATGTCCAAGCAGTAAGTCTTGAGTAGAGTCAAATGCTTTACTCTGTACGGACAAGCTGTGATGGGGAGGGAAATAATAGTACCGAAGTTCCTGATGTCACACTGTCAAGAAAAGCTTCTAGTGAGAAAACAACTGCCCGTACCGTAAACCGACACAGGTAGTCGAGGAGAGTATCCTAAGGTGAGCGAGCGAACTCTCGTTAAGGAACTCGGCAAAATGACCCCGTAACTTCGGGAGAAGGGGTGCTGACTTCGGTCAGCCGCAGTGAATAGGCCCAAGCGACTGTTTATCAAAAACACAGGTCTCTGCAAAATCGAAAGATGAAGTATAGGGGCTGACGCCTGCCCGGTGCTGGAAGGTTAAGAGGATGGGTTAGCTTCGGCGAAGCTCAGAATTGAAGCCCCAGTAAACGGCGGCCGTAACTATAACGGTCCTAAGGTAGCGAAATTCCTTGTCGGGTAAGTTCCGACCCGCACGAAAGGCGTAACGATTTGGGCACTGTCTCAACGAGAGACTCGGTGAAATTTTAGTACCTGTGAAGATGCAGGTTACCCGCGACAGGACGGAAAGACCCCATGGAGCTTTACTGTAGCTTGATATTGAGTGTTTGTACCACATGTACAGGATAGGTAGGAGCCGATGAACCCGGAACGCTAGTTTCGGTGGAGGCGCTGGTGGGATACTACCCTTGTGTTATGAACCCTCTAACCCGCAGCCCTAATCGGGCTGGGAGACAGTGTCAGGTGGGCAGTTTGACTGGGGCGGTCGCCTCCTAAAAGGTAACGGAGGCGCCCAAAGGTTCCCTCAGAATGGTTGGAAATCATTCGCAGAGTGTAAAGGCAGAAGGGAGCTTGACTGCGAGACTTACAAGTCGAGCAGGGACGAAAGTCGGGCTTAGTGATCCGGTGGTTCCGCATGGAAGGGCCATCGCTCAACGGATAAAAGCTACCCTGGGGATAACAGGCTTATCTCCCCCAAGAGTCCACATCGACGGGGAGGTTTGGCACCTCGATGTCGGCTCGTCGCATCCTGGGGCTGTAGTCGGTCCCAAGGGTTGGGCTGTTCGCCCATTAAAGCGGCACGCGAGCTGGGTTCAGAACGTCGTGAGACAGTTCGGTCCCTATCCGTCGCGGGCGTTGGAAATTTGAGAGGAGCTGTCCTTAGTACGAGAGGACCGGGATGGACTTACCGCTGGTGTACCAGTTGTTCTGCCAAGGGCATTGCTGGGTAGCTATGTAGGGAAGGGATAAACGCTGAAAGCATCTAAGTGTGAAGCCCACCTCAAGATGAGATTTCCCATTTCTTTAAGAAAGTAAGACCCCTCAGAGAAGATGAGGTAGATAGGTTGGAAGTGGAAGTGCAGTGATGTACGGAGCGGACCAATACTAATCGGTCGAGGACTTAACCAAAAAGAAATAAAATAAAAGATCTTGGTAAGCATTGATTACAAGCTTCAATCCAGTTTTGAGTGAATCATCACTCAATTAAATACAACAACACCCAGTGTGGTGGCGATAGCGAGAAGGATACACCTGTTCCCATGCCGAACACAGAAGTTAAGCTTCTTAGCGCCGATTGTAGTGAAGGGTTTCCCTTTGTGAGAGTAGGACGTCGCCGCGCTCGTTGTTATTCCGGCATAGCTCAGTTGGTAGTAGCGCATGACTGTTAATCATGATGTCGTAGGTTCGAGTCCTACTGCCGGAGTAAAAGAACGAAAAACTTTTTAAGTTTTCGTTCTTTTTTTGTTTAAAATAAAATAAATGTATCTTTTGAAAGAATAAAGAAAACATGAAATAATGATATAGTATGCAAATGAATTGATTTTATCTAACAGTTTTGTCATATTAGCGATCTATTTTGTGAAAATTTCGCTTTGTTACTACGTTTTTTGATATAATTATTTGTAATCCGAACGAACTAGGTCTTAAGATTGAGTGGAGATTCTTCAAGCTGTGGTATAATAGCTTGGAGAAGTTAGGAGGAGCAACGTGAAAGTATTATTATATTTTGAAGGTGAGAAAATATTAGCCAAGTCAGGGATTGGCCGGGCACTTGACCATCAAAAGCGCGCACTTTCTGCTGTGGGAATCGAGTATACATTAGATGCTGAATGCACGGATTACGATATATTGCACATAAATACATATGGAATCAATAGTCATAACATGGTAAATAAAGCACGAAAAATGGGAAAGAAAGTAATATATCATGCTCATTCAACTGAAGAAGACTTTAGAAATTCCTTCATCGGTTCCAATCAATTATCACCTTTAGTTAAAAAGTATTTAATAAGTTTGTATTCTAAAGCGGATTATTTAATTACGCCAACGCCTTATTCTAAGGATTTATTAGAAGGTTATGGAATAAAAGTACCAATTGCATCAATTTCTAATGGCATCGATTTGAATCGTTTTGAACGTTCGAAAGAAAAAGAAGAAAAATTTAAGGAGTATTTTAATATCTCGAGCAATCAAAAAGTAATTATTTGTGTAGGGTTATATTTTGAAAGGAAAGGCATTATTGACTTTGTTGAGTTAGCTAGACAGTTTCCAGACTACCGTTTTATCTGGTTTGGTCATACGCCAATGTATTCAATTCCAAGAACGATTCGTACGCTTGTTAGAGAAGATCATCCTAAGAATGTCGAATTTCCTGGCTATATAAAAGGGGACATCATTGAAGGTGCCTACTCAGCAGCAGATTTATTTTTCTTTCCTTCTTATGAAGAGACAGAAGGAATTGTAATATTGGAGGCTTTAGCAAGTAAGCAGCAAGTTTTAGTAAGAAATATTCCAGTATATAAAGGCTGGCTTAAGGATAAAGAAAATTGTTATATGGGCTCGACAAATGAAGATTTTGCTTTTTTGATCGAGTCCTTGATCGAAAAAAAACTGCCAAATACCTGTGAGTTAGGTTATGAAGTGGCTAAGCAAAAAAGTATTGAACGAATTGGTCATGATCTAAAAGAAGTTTATGAAAAAGTATTAAATCGTGATCACACAAATGAAAGTGAACAAATCTATCAAAAAAATTGAAAGTAATGGAGGGGAACATTGTGAAATTTGGTTTCTTTACAGATACATACTTTCCCCAGGTCAGTGGGGTTGCTACGTCAATAAAAACACTTAAAGAGGAACTGGAAAAAAAGGGTCATCAAGTCTATATTTTTACGACTACAGATCCTAATGCAAAAGAATTTGAAGAAGATGTAATTCGAATGCCCAGTGTTCCTTTTGTATCTTTTAAAGATAGAAGAATCGTTGTACGGGGAATGTGGTATGCCTATCTGATTGCCAAAGAGCTGGAACTAGACTTGATCCATACACATACAGAATTTGGAGCAGGTTTATTAGGAAAAATGGTTGGGAAAAAATTAAAAATACCAGTTATTCATACCTATCATACAATGTATGAGGATTATTTACATTATATTGCCAAAGGCAAAGTAGTTCGTCCAACACATGTGAAATATTTTTCTCGTTTTTTTGCTAATCATACAACAGGCGTCGTTTGCCCTAGTGAGCGCGTCATTGATAAACTGAGAGAATATGGAGTAACTTCTCCTATGAGGATCATTCCAACTGGGATTGATATTAAAAAGTTTGAAAGACCAGATATTACTGAACAAATGAAAGAAGCCTTACGAGAAGAGCTAGGGTTAACTAAAGAGAATATGATGCTTTTATCTTTAAGCCGCATCTCATATGAAAAAAATATTCAAGCAATTATTCAAGGTTTACCAATTATATTCGAACGATTTCCCAATGCCCGTTTTGTGATCGTAGGTGATGGCCCCTATGTAGAAAAACTATCTTGCTTAGCAGAAGAACTGAATATTCGTGAAAAGATCCAATTTGTCGGTGAAGTACCTAATGATCAAGTAGCAATTTATTACAAAGCTGCGGATTATTTTGTCAGCGCCTCAACCTCTGAAACCCAAGGATTAACATATACTGAAGCAATGGCTTCCGGTGTTCCCTGTGTAGTTGAGGGGAATGCTTACTTAAATAATCTATTTGATCATGAAAGTTTAGGACATACATTTGAAAGTGATGATGAGTTTGCATCAGCATTTATTGCCTATGTTGAATCAGGGATCAAACCAGATGAAACCATTTTAAAAGAAAAACTTTATGAGATCTCTGCTTCTTATTTTGGTAATCGAATGTTTGAATTTTACGAAGATATGATTAAATATTATGATCAACGATTGGTGGAAAAAGAAGCTGCCGCTTCAATCGAACGTATTAAAGTTAAATTTACATCTTTAAGAAAATAAATGTTAAAACTTTTATTCTTGGTTTATACTGAGGATAGAAGTTTTTTTTATTAAACAAAAACAGGGAGGAAATAATATGCCACAAATAGGATTTATCGGGACAGGTGTAATGGGCGCTTCGATTGTTAGAAATATGATGAAACATGGGTTAAAAGTCAATGTCTATAATCGAACAAAGAGTAAAACCGATGAGCTTGTAGAAGAAGGTGCAATTTGGAAGGAGACGCCAGCAGAAATCGCTGCATCAAGTGATATTGTTTTTACAATGGTTGGCTTTCCGAAAGATGTCGAAACGATTTATTTCGGTGATAACGGGATTTTCACTGAAAATATCCAAGGAAAAATTATTGTAGATTTGACCACAAGTACACCGACATTGGCACAAAAAATTGCTGAAAAGGCCAGTGAATTAGGTGGAGTTGCTTTGGATGCGCCCGTGTCTGGAGGAGATTTAGGGGCAAAGAATGGTACATTAACAATTATGGTCGGTGGAGATAAGGACTCATATGATCAGTTACTACCTGTTTTTAAGACGTTCGGAACAACTGTTACTCTTCATGGAACTGCCGGGAAAGGTCAGCATACTAAAATGGCAAACCAAATCATGATAGCAGGAACGATGACAGGAATGACAGAAATGCTTGTCTATGCAAATAAAGCTGGTTTAGATTTGGACAAAGTGATCGAAACTCTTTCTGGTGGAAGTGCTGCAAATTGGTCTTTAAGCAACTATAGTCCAAGAATATTAAGAGAAGATTACACTCCAGGTTTTTTCGTAAAGCATTTTATAAAAGATTTAAAAATTGCTTTGGATGAGGCTGAAAAAATGGATCTTGACCTACCATCAACGAAATTGGCGGTTGAACTCTATGAAAAGCTTGCTAATAAAGGCTTTGAGAACGATGGAACTCAAGCTTTGATCAAACTTTGGTGGGATGAAGGAAAACGCTCTTAGATCAAAAATTAAAGAACAGCAAAAAAATGAAAAAAAATGACGAAATATCATGCAAGAAACGCAATGTTTTGATACAATGGTACAGAACTAGTTTGCAGAGGGAGGCCCATTTATGAAACATTCACAACTTGTGGCGATTATTAAGAGACTTGAAGCGATGACTGAAGCAACAGACAACGAAATTCAAGTACGCCGCTTTGAAAAAGAAGGCGTAGAAAAATGCATCGTGAATTATGATAAATCGACTGAAACATTTGAATTAACAGAAAGTGATTCTCAACAAAGCTATCAATTTGATAACATTGATATTGTAGCTATGGAGATTTATGATTTAATTCAATAAAAGAAAAGAGAATAATCAAAAACCTTGTGGCATACAAAATGTATGCCACAAGGTTTTTTTACTAAGCGGTTGTCAATTCTTTAAAGATAGTTTTGACAGTGGTCTTTTCTTTGATACGGTAAGCATTTGAACCAGCAAAGACTAATGCGTCCTCAGGTTCTTTCGTCACTGCATTCAACAATGTTTCAGTGATACAATATGGAATCGTTTCACGATCGCAATGTTTATATGATAAGCAGTTACGGCATTTTTCAATCGGAATTTGCTCGTGTTTGATCCGTTCAGAAAAACGATTTTTGATGGCTCTGCCAGGCATTCCTACCGGGCTTTTAATAATAGTAATATCCTCTTTTTCAGCTTTGATGTAGGCATTTTTAAAAGATTCTGGTGCGTCACATTCCTCTGTAACAACAAAACGTGTAGCCATCTGTACGCCTGAACAACCCAAACTGAGATAATGATCGATATCGTTACGATCGAAAACACCACCGGCAAAAATAACTGGGATTTCTTTGTTGAAGTCTGCTCCAAAAGAGTTGACTGTCTCAACGATTTTTACAATTTCTTCGTCCATTTGTTCAATACTTTTTTCGAGTGTTTCAGCTTTAAAGCCAAGATGCCCTCCAGCTTTCGGTCCTTCGATCACAACAAAATCAGCAGTTTTGTTATATCTCTTTTTCCAAGTACTTAAAAGAACCTTTGCTCCTTTATTTGAGGAGACGATAGGTGCGATTTTAGTTTGACTTCCTTCAACTAATTCTGGTAAATTAATTGGCAGTCCTGCCCCAGAAATAATGACATCCGCGCCAACTTCAACACATCTTTTTACATAACGATCATAGTGAAAGGTTGCCGCCATGATATTGAAGCCGATCAACCCGCCACAAGCAATTTCTTTTGCTTTTTCAAATTGTTTTTGGATGGCGATCATATTCGCTTGTAATGGTGATTTTTCAAACAATTCTTCTTGATATCCGATTTGTGCCGTTGATAAAATACCGATGCCGCCTTCACGGCTAACGGCACCGGCTAAATTCGCTAAGCTAACTCCGATGCCCATGCCACCTTGGATGATTGGAACTTGTGCAACAAGATTGTCTATTACTAATGGTTTTAAAGACATATTTTTGCTCCTTTGTATTAGTAAAAAAAAGTAAATACTTTGACATTCAAACTAAAACAAATGATAGTCAATTGAAAGAGAACTGTCAATTGTTTTTTTTAGAAAGTCAAGAAAATGACAACTCCGATTTTTTTTTATTTAAAATAGGCTTGATATAATAGGCTTTTTAGTTAAGAAAAATTAAAAATCCAATATTTTACTTGCAATCTCTTTTTATATACGATATAGTTTGAACATCAAATGATTTGATTATCAAACTATATGGATGGTGCGCACACATGGAACCTAATTTAGAAACAGTCAACGATTATCTTGTCAGTGTCTTCAATGATATCTTAACTATTGAAGAATCTGAGCTAAAAAAATCACAATTTAATGATCTGTCCATTACTGAGATGCATACGATCGAAGCAATCGGAATGTATAAAAAGAAAACTTCCTCAGAAGTAGCAAAAGAATTGTCGATTACTGTTGGAACTTTGACCGTTGCAATTAATAATCTTGTAAAAAAAGGCTACGTTGAACGGATTCGAAGTGAAGATGATCGTAGAGTCGTTAAGTTAGGTTTGACAAAGAAAGGAAAACTCCTTTTCAGAGTCCACCAACACTTCCATAGAGAAATGGTGAAACGGATTTTAAGCGGAATGGATAAATCAGAAGAGCAAGCATTATTAAAAGCGCTAAAAAATCTTCATGATTTCTTGAAGGAATATAAGTAAAAGTGAGGGCCAAAATGAACCAATTCGCAAAAATAACTTGCACAGGCCGATATGTTCCTGAAAACCTTGTTTCCAATCAACAGTTATCAACAATGATGGAGACTTCTGATGAATGGATTTCAAGTCGGACTGGGATACGTGCGAGAAATATTGTTACCAATGAAAATACGTCGGATTTATGTATCAAGGTAGCCGAACGATTATTAGAAAAATCTGGTAAAAAGCCGGAGGAATTAGACTTTATTCTAGTTGCTACGATGACACCTGATTACGGAACACCTTCTGTTGCGTGTTTGGTTCAAGGAAGTATTGCTGCGCATAAAGCATTTGCCTTTGATATAAGTGCAGCATGTTCCGGATTTGTATATGCTTTAAGTTTAGGCGAAAAATTAATTCGAACAGGTAAAAGCCTTGGCATGATCATTGGCGGCGAAACTTTGTCAAAAGTGATCGATTGGAATGACCGAACAACAGCCGTACTATTTGGTGATGGGGCAGCAGGTGTGTTACTTGAAGCTGATACTGAAGAACATTTTATTTCCGAAAAACTTCAGGCAGATGGGAAAAGAGCCAAGTCGCTGACTTCAGGATATTTGGAAAACAAGAGTCCTTTTTATACGGAATCTTCAGAAGAATCTAACTATCTTAAAATGACAGGCCGAGATATTTATGATTTTTCTTTAAAAGATGTAGCAAGTAATATTCGTGAAATCGTCGAAGAAGATGTTGATTACTTATTACTACATCAGGCAAATAAACGAATCATCGAAAAAATATCCAAAAAGCTCGACATTCCAAGAGAAAAATTTTTAACGAATATGGAACAAAATGGCAACACTTCTGCTGCGAGCATCCCCTTATTATTGGATGAATCAGTAGAGGCTGGAATCCTGAAAATTGGCTCCGGACAAAAAATTGTGTTAACAGGTTATGGCGGCGGTTTAACGTGGGGATCGATCCTCTTAACGCTGTAAGACTGTGACTATATAAAATTAAAAAAGAAATTTATTGGAGGAATATACACATGGTATTCGAAAAAATTCAAGCAATTATCGTAGAAGAATTAGGCAAAGAGCCAGAAGAAGTAAAATTAACAACAAACATCCAAGAAGAACTAGATGCAGATAGTTTAGATTTATTCCAAATCATTAATGAAATCGAAGATGCATTCGATGTGAAAATTGAATCAGAAGATGGCATCGCAACAGTGCAAGACTTAGTAACTTACGTAGAAAAACAAACAGCAGAATAATCAAGCTCATTTGCTTAAACATAGAATTGGCAAAACAAAGTATTTTTGGGAAGCCAAACGCTTGCTGAAAATCTAGCTTTTTTACACTGTTAGTTGGAATTAGAAAGGCTGGTACTAAACTTATTGAGTTTTGTTCCAGCTCTTTTTTCATTAAAGTTTTAAGGGAGGTCGTTTATGCGATCACAGATTTGCAAGTTGCTAAACATTCAGTATCCAATTTTTCAAGGTGGAATGGCTTGGATCGCAGATGCTTCTCTTGCAGGAGCAGTTTCAAATGCTGGTGGTTTGGGAATCATCGCAGGAGGCAATGCTCCCAGAGAAGTTGTTCAGGCAGAAATTAAAAAAATCAAGAAAATGACAGATAAGCCATTTGGTGTCAATATCATGCTGCTTTCACCATTTGCAGAAGATATTGTCGATTTAGTTTGTGAAGAAAACGTTCCTGTTGTCACAACGGGCGCTGGAAATCCAAGTAAATACATGGCACGTTTTAAAGAACATAATATCAAAGTAATTCCAGTAGTTCCTTCAGTCGCATTGGGTGCACGAATGGAAAAAATCGGTGCAGATGCTGTAATTGTTGAAGGAATGGAGGCTGGAGGACATATCGGTAAGCTTACGACGATGAGTATCGTACCTCAAGTAGTTGATGCTTTATCGATCCCAGTCATTGCAGCAGGAGGGATCGGTGATGGTCGAGGCATGGCAGCTGCACTGATGTTAGGTGCAGAAGGTGTGCAAGTTGGTACTCGTTTTTTAGTCGCAAAAGAATGTACTGTACATGAAAATTATAAAGCAAGAATTATCAAAGCACGAGATATAGATACAACGGTTACGTGCCAGCATTTTGGACATCCAGTGCGGGCAATCAAAAATAAACTAACGAACGAATATGATCGATTAGAAAAAATTGAATTGAGAAATCCTGAACCAGATCTTGTAAAATTTGACGAATTAGGTCAAGGAGCATTAAGAAAAGCCGTAGTTGAAGGCGATGTAGATCATGGATCGATCATGGCAGGACAAATTGCAGGAATGATTACAAAAGAAGAAACAGCAAAAGAAATTATTGATTCGTATATTATTGAGATGAAACAAGTTTTTGTAGAGAAATATAGTCAGTGGGGATGATAATCGTTCACATGGCTTTTATGATAAAGAAATTGAATGAAACGAAAAAGTTTTCAGGCGATCATTATTGAGGAATGAGGCTCTTTCGGTTTTAAAGTAAGGAGTAATAAGATGGGAACAGCTTTTGTATTTAGTGGACAAGGTGCTCAATATAGTGGGATGGGCAAGGAATTATTTGATAAAGAAAAAATCGTTCAAGATACGTTTAAAGAAGCTAGTGAAGTTTTAGGCTATGATATGGCAGAACTTTGCTTTACTGAAAATGAGCGTATCAATGAAACGATGTATACACAACCAGCTATTTTAACTGTAAGTATTGCCTTTTTCCGCTTGTTGCAAGCAAAAGGCTATCGACCAGATGTCGTAGCTGGACTTAGCTTAGGCGAATATAGTGCGCTTGTCGCAAGTGGTGCCATTTCATTTAAACAGGCTGTTCAGCTAGTGGCTAAACGAGGTAAATTTATGTCAGAAGCAGCACCTTCGGGGACTGGCAAAATGGTCGCTGTGATGAACGCAGACCGTTCATTGATCGAAGAATGTTGTCTAAAAGCCAGTGAATTTGGGATCGTTTCTCCAGCAAATTACAATACTCCTCAGCAAATTGTGATCGGAGGAGAGGTGACCGCCGTTGATCAAGCAATAGAATTATTAACAGAAGCAGGGGTAAAACGGATGATCCCGCTAAATGTCAGTGGTCCTTTCCACACAGCATTGTTAAAGCCGGCTTCTGAAAAGCTTGCTTCTGAATTAGATCAAATTGAGTTTACAGAAATGACGATTCCTGTAATCAGTAATACAACGGCACAAGTAATGAAGCAAGCAGAGATTAAACAACTATTGGAGCAGCAGGTAATGTCAGCTGTGCGTTTTGCAGATAGTATTGAAACAATTAAAAATATGGATGTTGATACAATTATAGAAGTTGGACCAGGAAAAACACTGACTGGTTTTATCAAGAAAATCGATAAAAAAATTCAAACAGTCCGTGTAGAAGATGAAAAAACATTGGCTGAAACAGAGAATCTTTTGAGCGGGAGGTAACTTATGGACGTAAAAGGAAAAAATGTATTTGTAACCGGTAGTACACGCGGCATTGGCAAAGCTGTTGCCTTGGCATTTGCTAAAGAAGGTGCAAATGTTGCTTTAAATGGACGAGGAGCAATTGATCCGGAACAAATTGCAGAGCTTGAGGCGTTTGGTATAAAATGTATCGGAGTTTCAGGAGATATCGCAGATTTTGATTCTGCAGGTGAGATGATCCAAGAGGTCGTTGATAGGTTAGGTTCGATCGATGTGTTAGTGAATAATGCAGGAATCACGAATGACAAATTATTGTTGAGAATGACAGAAGAGGATTTTACTCGCTGCATCCAAATCAATTTGACAGGAACGTTCAATATGACGCAACATGCAATTAAACGGATGATGAAACAACGTAGTGGTAGAATCATCAATATGTCTAGTGTTGTTGGTGTGATGGGGAATATAGGTCAAGCCAACTATGCAGCGAGCAAAGCTGGAGTGATTGGGTTAACTAAATCTGTTGCGAGAGAAGTAGCAGCTAGGGGAATCACTTGTAATGCAATCGCACCAGGTTTTATTCAAACAGAAATGACAGATGTATTATCAGATAAAGTAAAGGATCAAATGAGCCAGCAAATTCCGTTGAAGTCATTTGGTCAGGTCGAAGATGTCGCAGATGCGACGATCTTTTTAGCTAAAAGCCCTTATATTACAGGACAGGTCCTAAATATAGATGGCGGATTAGTAATGAACGGCTAAACAAAATGCTTGAAAGGAGCGATTGCATGAATCGCGTAGTAATCACAGGGTACGGTGTTGCATCACCGATTGGAAATGATGCAGACACGTTTTTGGAAAGCTTGCAAACAGGGAAAAATGGTATAGGTCCAATCACAAAATTTAATGCTAGTGAAACAGGTATAACATTAGCGGCGGAAGTCAAAGAATTTCCATTTGATAAATATTTTGTGAAAAAAGATGCCAAACGAATGGATTTATTTTCATTATACGGTATTTATGCGGCTTTAGAAGCAATGGAGATGAGTCGTTTAGATACAGAGAAAATCGATGTTGACCGCTTTGGTGTGATGGTGGGATCAGGTATTGGTGGTCTGCAAACCATTCAAGATCAGGTTACTCGTATGAACGACAAAGGACCAAAAAGAGTAGGTCCACTATTTATCCCGATGGCGATCGGCAATATGGCTGCTGGAAATATTGCTTTACGTGTGGGCGCAAGAGGAATTTGTTCAGCTACCGTTACAGCATGTGCTACGGCAAATAATTCTATAGGAGAAGCGTTTAGAAATATCAAGCACGGCTATTCTGATGTGATTTTGGCTGGAGGAGCAGAGGCTTCGATTACTGAAATCGGAATTGCCGGATTTGCTTCACTGACAGCCGTGACCTCGGCGGAAGATCCAAATCGAGGTTCTATTCCTTTTGATAAGGAGCGTAGCGGTTTTGTCATGGGGGAAGGTGCTGGTATTTTAGTTTTAGAATCACTAGAGCATGCCCAAAAACGCGGAGCTACGATTTTAGGAGAAATCGTTGGTTACGGTTCTAATTGTGATGCTTATCATATGACATCACCAAGACCGGATGGTAGCGGAGCAGCGAAAGCAATGCAGTTAGCTATTGAAGAAGCGTCAGTAGAAGCTGCTGCAATTGGCTATATCAATGCTCATGGTACCAGTACACCATCAAATGATGTAGCAGAAACGAAAGCCATTCAAACAGCTTTAGGAGAGGCTTCAAAAAATGTTCGAGTGAGCAGTACAAAGAGCATGACGGGACATTCTTTAGGAGCAACTGGCGGAATCGAAGCAATTGCAACATTAAATGCATTGCAGCATCAATTTATCCCACCAACGATCAATATCGAACAACTTGATGAAGCGATCGAAATCGATAATATTGTCATCAATGAAAGCCAAAAGCATACGTTTGATTATGCTTTGACGAATTCATTTGGCTTTGGTGGTCATAATGCAGTACTTTGCTTAAAACGGTGGGAGGATTAACATGAATATCAATGAAGTAAAAGAACTATTAACGCAGTTCGATCAATCGTCACTGACTGAATTTGATTTAAAAGAAGGTTCGTTTGGTCTTTACATGAATAAAAATAAAAGTACGCAAAGAGTGGTTTCTATTGATGAGAATCAGCCAGCCGTGAATTCAAGTACAACTGTTCAAACAGTTTCTGAGCATTCTGTGGATCAAAGTGCAGCGGTCAATGAGCCAGCAGAAATTGCTCCTGTCTCATTAGCAGAAAATACAGAAGAAATCGTTTCGCCGATTGTCGGAGTTGTTTATTTGAAACCAGCCCCTGATAAAGAAAATTTCAAGCAGGTTGGGGATACTGTGAAAAAAGGTGAAGTTATTTGTATCGTAGAAGCGATGAAATTGATGAACGAGATTACTGCAACGATTGATGGCGTAATCACTGAGATTCTGATCCAAAACGAAGATGTTGTTGAGTTCAATCAGCCATTATTCCGTGTATCAAAAGGAGTGTAAGTATGAATATTCAGGAAATCAAAGAAATCATCCCCCATCGTTATCCGTTTTTATTGTTAGATACAGTTGAGGAAATCGTTATCGGTGAAAAGGTGATCGCTAAAAAAAATGTGACGATCAATGAGCCATTTTTCCAGGGCCATTTCCCAGGTGAACCAGTTATGCCAGGGGTTTTGATACTGGAAGCCTTGGCACAAGCAGGTGCGGTAGCCTTATTATCCATGCCTGATTTCAAAGGGAAAACTGCATATTTCGGCGGTATTGATAAAGCAAAATTTAGACAAAAGGTTGTTCCTGGCGATACATTGATGTTAGAAGTAGAAATTTTGAAAGTAAAATCGATTGCCGGGATCGGCAAAGGAACTGCGACTGTGAATGGTAAAAAAGTAGCAGAAGCAGAATTGACCTTTATGATTGGATAGGTGAGCTATGTTTTCAAAAGTTTTAATCGCAAATCGAGGAGAAATAGCAGTTCGGATCATTCGAGCATGCCGTGAGTTAGGTATTCAGACTGTTGCAGTATACTCTGAAGCAGATAGAGAAGCATTGCATACACAGCTTGCAGATGAAGCGATTTGTATTGGTCCAGCCAAAGCTGCGGATTCTTATTTAAATGTTCAGCATGTATTGAGTGCGGCAATTGTCACGAATGCAGAAGCGATTCACCCGGGGTTTGGCTTTTTATCAGAAAATAGTCAGTTTGCTGCGATGTGTGAAGAATGCAATATTACTTTTATAGGACCAAAAGCAGAAACCATCGATGCCATGGGAAATAAAATCAATGCGAGAACGTTGATGCAAAAGGCGAATGTTCCAGTGATACCTGGTAGTACAGGGGTGATCAACTCTGTAGAAGAAGCACTGGAAATCGCAGATACGATCGGTTATCCTGTGATGCTGAAAGCTGCAGCAGGCGGTGGCGGTAAAGGAATTCGTAAAGTTTTAACCAAAGAGGAATTACCGCAGCATTTCACATCGGCTCAACAAGAAGCGAAGGCTGCTTTCGGCAATGACGATATGTATTTGGAAAAAATTATTTATCCTGCACGACACATTGAAGTTCAGATTTTGGGTGACCATTATGGGCACGTGATTCATTTGGGTGAACGTGATTGTTCCTTGCAAAGAAATAATCAAAAAGTTCTTGAAGAATCTCCATCTATTGCTATTACACCTGAAAAGCGTCAGTTATTAGGTGAAACAGCGGTACGAGCTGCAAAAGCTGTTCATTATGAAAATGCTGGAACGATTGAATTTTTGATGGATACAGATGGAGAGTTTTATTTCATGGAAATGAATACACGTATTCAGGTAGAACATCCTGTTACAGAAATGGTTACAGGCATCGACCTTGTAAAAGCACAGTTAAAAATTGCTTCCGGAGAAGAACTACCTTATACGCAGGAAGATGTGATAATGACTGGTCATGCCATCGAGTGCCGGATCAATGCAGAAAATCCAGCATTTAATTTTGCGCCTTCACCTGGGAAGATCAATAATTTATTATTGCCAAGCGGAGGCATGGGTTTAAGAGTAGATAGTGCAATGTATTCAGGCTATTCAATTCCGCCATATTATGATTCGATGATCGCCAAAGTTATTGTTCATGGTTCTGATCGGATGGATGCATTGATGAAAATGCAGCGTGCTTTAAATGAGATCGTAACAGAAGGCATTATCACAAATGCTGAATTTCAGCTGGATTTGATTACTCACGACAATGTATTGGCTGGAGAATACGATACTAGCTTTTTACAAGAAACTTTTTTACCAAATTGGAAACCAGAAAGCGATAACTAAAAAGGAGCAGGTGTATGGCTTTATTTAAAAAGAAAAACTACATTAGAATCAATCCGAATCGCGCGGGGGACCAATCTTCTGTAAAAAAACCAGCCGTTCCTGATAATATGTGGGCCAAGTGTCCGTGTTGTAAACGAACACTGTATACAAAAGATATGGGGGCAGAGAAAGTCTGCCCTTATTGTGGTTATAGTTTTAGGATCGGTGCTTGGGAACGCCTTGCGTTGACGATTGATGAGAAGAGCTTTGAAGAATGGGATACAGAAATTACAACCAAAGACCCGCTGAATTTTCCTGATTATCTAGATAAAATCACTAAAATGCAGGAAAAAACGGAGCTTCATGAAGCTGTTTTGACTGGTAAAGCCCGTATAGATGAACAAGAAATTGCGATCGGTGTGATGGATGCTAATTTTATTATGGGAAGTATGGGAACAGTTGTCGGTGAAAAAATCACTCGCTTGTTTGAACGAGCGACAGAGCAGCAATTGCCTGTGATCATCTTTACAGCTTCTGGTGGCGCAAGGATGCAGGAAGGAATTTTTTCTCTGATGCAGATGGCAAAAATTTCAGCTGCCCTTAAGCGTCATAGTAAGGCTGGGTTGCTTTATATAACTGTTCTGACTGATCCAACAACTGGAGGCGTTACTGCTAGTTTCGCAATGGATGGCGATATTATTTTAGCTGAGCCGCAAAGTTTGATCGGCTTTGCAGGACGCCGCGTGATCGAACAAACCATTCGACAAAAATTGCCGGATGATTTCCAAAAGGCAGAATTTTTACTGGATCACGGCTTTGTCGATCAAATCGTTGCCAGGAATCAATTACGAGAAGTACTTAGTAAACTGATAAAGATCCATACGATGAAAGGGTGGAAATAAAATGGAAAAAACAGCCAATGATATTGTCACCCTAGCCAGAGCACAAGATCGGTTTACCTCTTTAGAATATATCGATGCGATTTTTGATGATTTTATGGAGTTTCATGGTGATCGTTATTTTGGTGACGATTTAGCAGTTGTCGGTGGTATTGCGACTTTAGATGAAAAACCGATCACAGTAGTCGGCATCCAAAAAGGGCGTAACTTACCAGAAAATATCGATCGTAATTTTGGTGCGCCGCATCCAGAAGGTTATCGAAAAGCATTACGCTTGATGAAACAGGCTGAAAAATTTTGTCGACCAGTGATTACTTTTATTAATACGGCTGGTGCTTATTGTGGGATCGAAGCAGAAGAACGTGGTGAAGGTGAAGCAATTGCCAGAAACTTATTGGAAATGTCCGATCTAAAGGTTCCAATTATTGCCATTATTATCGGCGAAGGGGGTAGCGGCGGAGCTTTAGCACTTGCTGTAGGTGATGAAGTTTGGATGCTGGAGCATACGATTTATGCGGTATTATCACCGGAAGGGTTTGCTTCCATTTTATGGAAAGATGGTAGTCGTGCAAAAGAGGCGGCTGAATTAATGAAAATCACAGCGAATGAGTTAAAGGAATTGACGATCATCGATCGAGTGATACCAGAAGAAATGAACGGTGAGGCTCTAGAACAGCCTCAAATCAATCGAATGATTCAAAAAGCACTTATTGGTAAATTAAACGAATTATCCCAACTTGATACTGAGACGTTATTAGAAAAACGTTACGAACGTTTCCGTAAATATTAAACAAAAACATATGAGATCATCGATTTACGTTGACCTCATATGTTTTTTTGTCAATCACCGTAGACTTCTGAAATCGACCAAACAAAACCAAATGGGTCTTTAACATTTGCTACTTTAAATTTATCAGGGATGATCATGACCGGCATTTCTAAAGTACAACCAGCATTAAGACTTTTTTCTACCAGTTCGTCAACATTATCACAGATGAGCTGGATACAAAATGGTGTACCCTTTAATGTTAAAGGTGACTTTGCTTCAGATTCAGGTTGCTCATCAGCCAGTGCGAACATGCTTTCACCGATGTTAAAGCGTCCAGAACTATCTTTTTCAGAAATAGTCAGTTCGATTCTTTTTGCATCAAATAAATTTTCATAGAAATTCATCGCTTTCTCGGTGTTTGGGACAAATAGATTGATGGATGCTTTTTTGATGATTACAGTCATTGGAATTCCTCGTTTCATTTTGTTTAAAAAAAGTGTACCATACAAAGTGAAAACAAAGGAAAACGATTGCTTACAACTGAAATTACAGATGACTGAATTTATGATCAGCATTTATAGAAATTTTTAGGAAAATGCAGTATAATACATACTTAAGGAGTGCTGGTCTAGTACTCCTTTCATTATGAGAAAATTCATCGTGAAGATGAGAGGAGTTTCTATGTTTTCAAAATTTAAACCAACATGGATGGTTGATGCGATTTATAAGATCACCCCAAATCAATTGAAGAAAATGGGAATCAAAGCAGTTTTAACAGATTTAGATAATACACTGATCGCTTGGGACAACCCTGACGGCACAGAAGAATTATTGACTTGGATCTTAGAAATGAAAAATGCTGGTATTCCAGTTGTAGTTGTGTCTAATAATAAATCCAGCCGAATCAAACGAGCTGTCGAAAAATTTGAGCTAGCTTATGTATCCAGAGCCTTGAAACCTTCAACGAGAGGCTTTCGAGAAGCAGAGAAAATGTTGAATTTAAAGCCAAGTGAGCTAGTGATGGTGGGCGATCAAATCATGACAGATATCCGCGGTGCTAATGCTGCTGGCATCAGAAATATTTTAGTCCGTCCTATCGTAGATACGGATGGCTGGAATACACGAATCAATCGCTTTTTTGAACGTAAAATCATGAAACACTTAGCGAAAAAGCATCCGGATATGGTATGGAAAGGCGGACTAGAATGAGTGAAATTGAAGCAATTCACTGTATTGGCTGTGGCGCAGTCATTCAGACAGAGCTCCCTGATGAATTAGGGTATACGCCAAAAGCGGCGTTAGAAAAAGGAATGGAAACTGGCGAAGTTTATTGTCAACGTTGTTTTCGCTTGAGACATTATAATGACATTCAAGATGTTCATTTGACTGACGATGACTTTTTACGTTTACTGAATGAGTTGGGGCGTGAAGATGCTTTGATCGTGAATGTCATTGATATTTTTGACTTTAACGGATCAGTGATTCCGGGACTGCATCGTTTTATTGGTGATAATCCAGTATTGATGGTCGGGAATAAAGTGGATATTTTACCGAAGTCATTAAAGAAACCCAAAATGATCCAGTGGATGAGAGAACGAGCGCATGAAGAAGGGTTACGTCCAGTTGATGTATTATTGACAAGTGCGAAGAAGCCACAGGAAATGGAAAACTTACTTGAAACGATCGAAAAACATCGTGAAGGTAGAGATGTTTATGTAGTGGGGGTAACCAATGTTGGGAAATCAACGCTGATCAATCAAATCATCAAACAAACAGCGGGTGTGAAAGATGTAATCACGACATCACAATTTCCGGGAACGACGCTGGATAAAATCGAGATTCCTTTAGACGATGGTCACTTCTTGATCGATACGCCGGGAATCATCCATCGTCATCAAATGGCGCATTATCTAGGTAAAAAAGATTTAAAATTGATTGCTCCGCAAAAGGAAATCAAACCAAAAGTTTATCAATTGAATCCAGAACAGACCCTATTCTTGGGTGGATTAGCTCGTTTTGATTTTGTTCAGGGGGAACGTAGTTCATTTATCGCCTATGTTTCTAATGATCTGTCTATCCACAGAACGAAGTTAGCAAAAGCAACAGAATTTTACGAAAAACATGTTGGCGGATTGTTACAACCGCCGCGCCCGAATGAAGTGGCAGACTTTCCAGAGTTGATTCGCTTTGAATTTTCGATCAAAGAAAAAACAGATATCGTCTTTGCTGGACTAGGATGGATCACGGTGACACAACCTTGTGTAGTTGCAGGCTGGGCTCCTAAAGGCGTCGATGTTTTAAGAAGAAAAGCGTTGATATAAAAACGAGTGAACATAGAGAGAAGGAAAATCAGTGGAATTAAGAGGAAAACAAAAGCGTTATTTACGTAGTCAAGCCCATCATTTACAACCGATCTTTCAAATCGGTAAAGGTGGATTAAATTCAGCAATGGTCGTACAAATCAACGAAGCACTAGAAAAGCGCGAGCTGATCAAAGTAACGCTATTGCAAAATACAGACGAGATAGCCGAAGAAGTAGCTGAGTCTTTAAAAGCAGAGATACATTGTGATATCGTTCAAATCATTGGCCGTGTACTCGTTTTATTTAAACCATCATCAAAAGAAAAGTACCAAAAGATCTCTAAAGAAGTTAAAGCAATTTAAACCTTGGAGGGAAGTAAAAATGGGGACAAGTACGAATGCTGCATTGAAAGCACAAGTGATTGTTGAAGAAGCTGAATTATTTCAAAAACGAAAGCAAGTAGGAATATTAGGCGGTAATTTTAATCCAGTTCATATAGCCCATTTAGTGATGGCAGATCAAGTACAACAACAGCTTGGTTTGGATAAAGTTTATTTGATGCCAAGCTATTTGCCGCCACATGTGGATGAAAAAAAGACGATCGACAGTGAGCATCGCTTAAATATGCTGGAGCTAGCGATTGCTGACAACAGCAATTTAGCAATTGAGCCAATTGAGTTATTTCGTAAAGGCAAAAGTTATACATATGATACGATGAAGGCCTTGACCCAAAACAATCCCGATACAGATTATTATTTCATCATTGGCGGAGACATGGTAGAATATTTACCAAAGTGGCATAAAATCGATGAGTTGCTGACGCTGACTAATTTTGTAGGGATTCGGCGCCCAAACTATGGTACGATCACACCCTACCCGATCATTTGGGTCGATGTACCACAAATGGATATTAGTTCGACCTTGATTCGTGAAAAAATCAAAAATGGTTGTTCGACTCGTTACTTACTGCCTGATAGTGTGATACACTATATAGAAGAAAAGGGGCTGTATGTCGATGAAATTTAGCGGGGCTTATACATCCTTAAAACGAGAAGAATTAATGCAAAAAGTTCAAATGCATATGAGTGAGCGTCGTTTTTTACATGTCTTAGGCGTAGAAGAGACTGCTGTTGCTTTAGCGGCTAAATACGGTGTTTCCGAAGAAAAAGCCAGTATCGCTGCTTTGACCCATGATTATGCAAAAGAACGTCCGGATGAAGAATTTGAACTGATCATTCAACGAGACGGATACGACCCTGAGCTTTTAGCCTATGGCAATGCAATTTGGCATGGCTTGGTCGGTGCTAGTATGGTAGAAAGAGAGCTTGGTATAGAGGATGAAGAAATTCTTCAAGCGATTCGTCTGCATACGACAGGTGCTGCTGAAATGAGTTTGCTGGATAAGATCATTTATGTTGCTGATTATATTGAACCAGGTCGAGATTTTCCTGGCGTGAAAGAAGCAAGAGAGTTAGCTCTACTTGATTTGGATGAAGCTGTTGCTTATGAAACCAAACATACACTGATGCATTTAATTGAAAAAGAACAAAAAATTTACCCCAAAACAATTGAAACATACAATTATTGGGTAAGTAAGAAAAGAGGAAAAGATCATAGATAGTCAACAGATATTAGAAATCGCTGTAAAAGCAGCGGATTCAAAACGTGCAGAGGAAATCGTCGCTTTAGATGTACATGAGATTTCACTTTTAGCAGATTACTTCATGATTTGTGAAGCCACAAGTGAACGTCAAATCAATGCTATTGTGGAAGAAATCATTGAAAAAGAAGAAGAAGCGCAAGTAGAAGTAAAAAGAATCGAAGGAAAAGATGGCGGGAAATGGGTCTTGATTGACCTAGGCGAAATCATTGTTCATGTATTCCAATCATCAGAGCGTACTTTCTATAATCTAGAAAAACTTTGGTCAGATGCGCCAATGGTCGATCTTCACGCTTGGGTAGAGTAATATGGCCTATGAAACATTTGCTTTTGTATACGATGAGGTAATGGACGACAGTCTTTATGACGAATGGCTGGCTTTTTCAAAGCGTCATTTACCAGAAGATAAAAAGGATGTCTTAGAAATGGCTTGTGGTACAGGAGCATTGGCTGTAAATTTTGCAAAGGCTGGTTTCTCAGTAACGGCATTGGATTTATCTGAAGAGATGCTGATGATGGCAAGCAAAAGAGCCGGAGAAGAAGATGTTCATATTCAGTTTGTCCAAGGAAATATGATGGACCTATCTGAAATGGGCCAATATCAGGCGATCACTTGTTTTTCTGATTCTCTATGCTATATGAAAAATCGTCAGGAAGTCCAGCAAGTCTTCGATGATACTTATCAAGCATTGGAAGAAGAGGGTGTCTTTATTTTTGATGTCCATTCTGTTCATCAAGTAGATCATGTGTTTCCGGAGTATAGCTATCATTATCAAACGGAAGAATTTGCTTTTTTGTGGGATAGTTATTCTGGGGAAAAAGAACACAGTATTGAGCACTTTCTGACTTTTTTTGTGAAAGAGCATGAAGATGATGAAGTGTTTACTCGTCAGGATGAACTCCATAAAGAACGTACGTACTCAATGGATAATTACTTGATGATGCTTGAAAGTGCAGGATTTGTGAACGTTGAAGTTTATGCTGATTTCACAGATGAAGCACCGACAGAAGAAAGTAAGCGCTGGTTTTTTGTCTGCCAAAAATAAAGATCGAGTGTGAGCAGTGCGAAGCTTTTTGAGCTTTTGCCCTGCTCTTTTTAGTAAGGTAAGCAAAAATGATCTGAGCAAAGGAGTAGATGAAATGAAAAGCTGTGGTATTATCGTTGAATACAATCCTTTTCATAATGGTCATCAGTACCATGCAAAAATGGCTCGGGAACTAAGTCAAGCGGATGTAGTGATCGCTGTCATGAGTGGAAATTTTTTGCAGAGAGGTGAGCCTGCAATCATCGATAAATGGACGAGGACAAAAGAAGCATTAAGTCATGGAGTTGATTTAGTAATCGAGCTGCCATTTGCTTATGCTGTGCAATCAGCAGATTATTTTGCTAGGGGCGGTATCAAGCTTCTTCAGGCGCTGGAGTGTGATTCATTATGTTTTGGTACAGATGATCGCTCAGAGATGGATTATCAAAAATTTGGTGAGTTTGTAAAAAATCATCAAGCTGAAATCGATCAGCAGTATCAAACGATCAAAAATAATGGGATGAGCTATCCACAGCAGATGACAGAAGTTTTTCGCAACATTTATCCTGAAAATGGACTTAATTTTTCTACGCCAAACCATATCTTAGGTCTAAGTTATGCAAAAGAAAATGCTCATTACGATAAACCGATGGTATTATATCCGCTAAAACGAGAGCAGGCTGGCTATCACGACTTGAAGATCCATAGTCAATTTGCCAGTGCAACGGCGATTAGACAAGCTGTTTTTGCTAATGAGCTTTTAGGAATCAGACAAGTTTTACCTGAACAAGTAAGTAAAGATCTGGAACAAGCATCTATCGTATCATGGCACGATTATTGGCCGTTATTGAAATATAAATTGATCAGTAGCTCAATCGAAGAGCTGCAGGAGATTTATCAAATGAAAGAAGGTATTGAATATCGCCTAAAAGAAGCTGCCAAGGATACTGATTCTTTTTCCGAATTTATAGAAAAAGCGAAAACAAAGCGTTATACGTGGACACGATTGCAGCGTTTAGCAACTTATATTTTAATTAATGCAAATCAACAGGAAATCGAAGCTTCCTGGCACCATAGTCATTTACATGTATTAGGTTTTACAGAGAGAGGACAGCAGTATTTAAAAGAAAAGAAGAAGGCTGTATCGTTACCTTTGATTACTAAAGTATCTAAAAATTTGAATGATCGACTGTCAGTAGATATCCGTAGTGATCAGATTTATCGTTTAGGAAAGACTACTATTCTGGAACAAAATTTTGGTCGAAGTCCAATCCGTTTGCCATAAAAGCAAAAAAGACTTAACAAAAGTTTGATTGACAAGTATAATAAGAAAGGCGCAACAACCAAAAACTATAATGAATGAAAGCGAAGTGAGAATATGGGTCGTAAGTGGGCAAATATTAAAGAGAAAAAAGCTGCCAAAGACGCGAATAACAGCCGAGTTTATGCAAAATTCGGAATTGAGATTTACGTAGCAGCGAAATCGGGTGATCCTGACCCTCAAGCAAACCAAAAATTGCGGTTTGTTATCGAGCGCGCAAAAACATATAATGTACCAAAACATATTATTGACCGAGCAATCGAAAAAGCAAAAGGTTCAGGCGATGAACAGTATTCTGAATTACGTTATGAAGGATTTGGGCCAAATGGATCAATGGTGATCGTCGATGCCTTAACAAATAATGTAAATCGTACGGCATCTGACGTACGTGCAGCTTTTGGTAAAAATGGCGGAAATATGGGTGTCAGCGGCGCTGTTGCTTATATGTTCGATCACACAGGTGTGATCGGTTTTGCTGGTGATGATGCAGATGATATTCTTGAATATTTAATGGAAAAAGAAATCGATGTTCGTGATGTGACAGAAGAAGACGGTCAAATCATTGTATATACTGAACCAGAAGATTTCCACACTGTGCAGGAAGCATTGAAGGAAAAAGGAATTGAAGAATTTTCAGTATCTGAACTAGAAATGATTGCACAAAATGATGTAGAATTATCTGGAGAAGATTTAGAAAAATTTGAAAAAATGATCGATGTTTTGGAAGACTTAGATGATGTTCAAAAAGTGTACCATAATGTTGATTTAGACGATTAATAGCGTTTCTCAAGAATCCTTAGCTTATAAGGGTTCTTTTTTTTGTGTAAAAATGAAATCAGAACAAAAAAAACCCTTCATACACACACTATATGAAGGGAAACACAATATGAAAAACTAAGAACACTAGTATAATATCATTTCCTTTCTAAATTCTCAAATATTTAGTATTTTACAGAAATTTTTGAGAATTTAAATAAGATAAAAACGTATTTATGACTTTTTTTTAATATTCAGTTATTTAATGAGCAGTAATTGAGAAGTTTTAAAAGTGAAAATCAGAATAAAATAATTCTACTTATTCTTTTTGAAGCTTCTAAATTATAACGACGGATGAATAAATAATCTAAGCTAAAGCGAAAGAATAAAATAAATAAAAATAGAGACCGTTATTAATGCAAATTATTATACAATTTCTGTTTCAATTATTTTACTTTATTATTTTTGCAGTATAAAATCTATTTAAAAGTATCGATTGTATGAATAAGAAAAAATCATATGTATAATAAAATGCGATTGAAGTACCAAGTTTAAGGGGGAGAGGAAGTTGAAAAGAGTAGGAGCAGTGTTCTTTTTATGTGTTCTAGTGTTATTTGTTGTTGGTGACTCTGTTCGGGCAATTGCTGATGAATGGCAATCTACGTTTCAAACTACCTCAACTGAAGAGGCGATACCGACTGAATCATCTACCGAAACGTCTACCGAAGTGTCTGCGCAATCAACGAATCAGGCAGATGAAACAACGGATACTACAAGTTCGGTGACCTTAGAAAGTAAAACGGAATCAGATGAAGTCAAAGAATATGCAACGCCAGATCCTCGGACTGTGTCTATTGGAAACAGTACGCTCAGCTCTTCTTTAGCAAACGGTTCATATGGTCAAGATATTGTTACTATTTCATATGAGTATAGCATCACAGTTTTAGGATTAGCGATCAACGATAAACCGATAATTGCTATACAATTGCCGTCTGAGATCGCGGGTCAAATAAACAATGATGTAACAAAGCAGCAAGACTTTTTAGCCTTACTTACAGGGACTGTCAGTTATCCTGGAACAACAAATCAAGATATTCATAGCACTGCCAATGCGGTAAGTCTATCGTATAGTACTGTTTACAATTCGGTCTACGTAACATTTCCAACGAGTTCATTGGTCTTGCTTCCTGGAACCAAATGGTCTGTTTCTCTATCCTTTGATGTTGGAGCAATGTATAAACGTGGCATTTCAATTCCCGCTGCAACTGGGGGAAGCTATCCAATTCGAGGAACGTTTACAGACGTTGGGACAGGTCTAGGAGCAATCAGTATCATTATTGGAAACAACACTAAAACAGGATCGATCAACAAATCTCAATTAGTATTAGGAACGTATCCAGTTCCTCGTGTGACACCGGCTAGTGTGAATGCGCTTTCTCATCTTCAGACAGCTGTGACTGGTAATATTCAGCAGACACAAGCCAGCGGCTATAATTACACGGTGCAACTGACGATCAATCATACGGATGGAACGACCACTCCGATCATCGTCAATAATATACCCGTAGATAGCTCGGGAAATTTTAATGCAACACTACCGTCCGCGCTTGAATATGGTGATACATTGTCTTCGATCGTTTATGCCCGATCCAAAACAAATACAGATTATATTCAAAGTGCGGCATCAGCACTTCGAACCGTCAATTGGACGATCAATCCAGTCAGCGCGGTCACAGTTGTCGGCGGAGCGAACCAATTATCAGGAACGGCAGTTCAAACAGCATTAGGTAGTTATCAAGTCAAGCTGCAAATCAACAGCGGTACAATTTATACAACTTCTTTAAATGCGAATGGCAGTTTCTTATTTTCTAATTTGCCAACTTTTCAAGGTGGAGAATCTGTCAAGGTTTGGATTCAAGGAATCAGTACTCGAACAGGTTCTTCTTTATTGGCAAGCAGTGACTTTATACGAACGGTGCCGTATCCAGTGCCGCAAATATCAATCGTACAAAAAATAGAACGTAGTAATAAGCAAGGAAATTGGGAAGCAGCCCCGTTCGTTGTTACTGGTCAAATGGTTCGCTATACCGTAACGACTACCTTAACGAATCAGCCAGCTACCTGGATGAATCAGCAATTAAAATCGTCTATTCCGGCAGGCTTGACCCAACTCAGTGCAGCGACATTGACAAAAACATCTGCAGCGAGTATTTCCACGCCTGTATTAGGTGTTCAGCTTTTGACAGATACGAATTCAAATACGCAATATTGGTATTATCAAAACACATTGACTGCAAATAATTTTGTTGAGGCAAATACTAGTTTTACTTTGCAATATACAGGAGTTGTAGCAGAAGGTATAGCGGGGCAAACTCTTACCTTTACTGATACGATCAATGGAAATGACGGTGGAGGAACAGCAATTCCTACACAAAATAGTACCACGTCTACTTCTGTTAAAAATGGCGCGTTAAGGTTTGTTCAGTCGCCTACCCAAATTTCATTTACTAAAATACCTGTGCCAAGTAAAAGAACTGCTTACAGCCCGAGTAATATAAATTCATCTTTGATCATTGCTGATGGTCGTGTGACAAAAAGCCAATGGCACTTGCTTGTAAGAGAAAGCTTGGCAATGCATTCAACAACAACAAGTAAAACAGTCAATCAAGCATTTGCGTATCGAAAAAATGGCATTGATTATCCAATCACTACACTTGCATCAGAAGTATATGCTTATACCGCTTCTGATGATAGTAATGTAGAAATTCCGTGGAATCAGCAGAATGGTTTGTTTTTAAAAATTGGACCAGACATCAATATCAACGTGAATGAGTCTTATAAGGCTGAATTACAGTGGATTTTATCGGACACACCAATTTAAATTGGTTTAACTTCTTTAAAATAAGAAGCTAAAATAAAAAAATGAAAGAAGGAAGTAAAAATGAAAAAGGTATTCTTTATCTCAGGCATGTTTACTGCACTAGTCATCTCTTTAAGCTTTTTTGGTGGAAATGTTGCTGATGCTGCTCAGGTTGCTACTATCAAATCAAATGCAGACATTACGTTTGCTTTAGACAATTCAACGACGTCACCTGTGAATCCGACAGATCCGACACAACCTGTCACGCCAAATCCGGCAGACCCTCATCAGCCTGGAACAGCGGGACCATTAAGTATCGACTATGTTTCTAACATTCATTTTGGTACAGAGACAATCAAACCGGGCAGTGCGACATATTATGCACAACAGGACCAAGTGCAAAATGGTGCTGGCAATCTTATCAGTGTACCGAACTATGCTCAGGTAACAGATAAACGAGGATTGAATCTAGGATGGAAATTATCTGTGAAACAAGATGCACAGTTTGCAACAAGTGGGGCAACGCCAGCTGTTTTAGATAATGCTGTTTTAAGTTTCTTAGCGGCTACACCAAATTCAACTCAGTTGATCGCTTTAGCTCCAGTTTCAGTACCAGTAATTTTGGACCCAACAGGGGCTTCAACTTCTCGAGTGGCAACGGCTGCAGCTTCAACTGGTATGGGCACGTGGACCTTAGCCTTTGGTACTGGTGCTACGGCATCACAAGGGGTTCAATTGACCGTTCCTACTGCAACGAAAAAAGTTGCTTCAAGCCAATATAAAACAACGCTGACTTGGATTTTAGATGATACGCCGTTATAGAAAAAAAGAGTTTAGTGATTTATGAAAAGAGGCGGAGACAAAAGTATTGAGTCCATTTCCAAAGGCGATGCTTTTGTCTCACCTTTTATCGGAAGGTAGAGTGTTGGAGAAAGCTGTGACTTCCTTCTTACAGTTACATAAAATACAGGGGTTAAAAAGGAGTTTTTATGATGACTAAAAGTAGATTAAAAAAAGGTTTCGCACTCATTTTATTCTTTATTTCTTGTGTTGCTGGACATAATGTTTATGCAAATGAAATGGATTTTTCTGTAAGAGCTATTTTGCCCGAAAATCAACGAAGTCAGGATGTCAGTTATTTTGATTTAAGAGTAACGCCAGAACAAAAACAAACACTCAGTATCGAATTGACTAATGATACAGATCGGGATATTAAGATCATCGCTTCTGCTAATTCAGCAATAACTAATGATAATGGAATTGCTGATTACTCTCATAAGAAGACGAAAAAAGATCCTTCTGCTAGTATAACGTTTAGTGAAATAGCGCAAATGCCGGAAGAAATTGTTTTGCCAAAAAAATCAAAAAAAACGATAGAATGTGTTATTACAATGCCAGAACAATCATTTGATGGTTATGTTTTAGGCGGATTATATTTTGAACAAAAGAAAGAGGAGACAGAAGAATCGAATAAAAATGAAGCAGTGGCTGTTGGGAATCGTTTTTCTTATGTCGTCGGGGTTTTACTTAGTGAAACTGATCAGGAAGTAAGACCAGAGTTAGCGTTGAACGAAGTGAAGGCAAGTCAATTCAATGGTAATAATAATGTGACGATGAACATTCAAAATAAACAATCAGCAATGGTCAAAAAGCTGCAAATAGATGCGAAACTCTATTATGAGAATGAAAAAAAACCTCGTTATGAAAATCATCAAGAAACACTAACAATGGCTCCTAATACCAATTTCAATTATCGAATCGATTTGAAAGAACAACCCTTTGTAGCAGGGAATTATATAGTAAAAATCAAAGCGAATGATGGGTATAAAGATTGGTCTTGGGAACGAAAATTTGACATAAAAGAAAAAGAAGCAAAAAAATACAACACAACGGCAATAAATTTGCCTCCTGAACCAAAGAAACAAGTCCCGTGGGCAATCATAATCAGCTTAGGAATTGGAATTCTTGCAGTTATTATAGGAATCATTTACTATTTCAGACGAAAAATGAAAAAAACACAGCAAGTACAGCAAGAAAAATATGATGCGTTGAAAAAGAATCTTGAGCAATTAAATAAAAAAGCGAAATAGATAAATATCTCGCATAACTTAAAATAGTTAAATAATAGTAACAGAATGCAAGTATAATCATCACAATTTCTTCACAATTAAGCAGTATTATAGATTCATACCAAACAAACAACCCTAACAAAACACTTTTTCATTTTTAACTCCTTTCCCACCCTTCCCCGAGGGTGGGCTATTTTTTATTTGATTTCTTTTCACTAAAAAACTTCATCTAATTTATCTTTTGAAGTCCAAGATAAATTAGATGAAGAAGAAATAGTATTACTTTTTAATCACAATCAATGATCAAAAATCAGACCATAGCCTAAGGCACAGATCTCTCTAATATAAGTTTTGACTTTTGCCGAGGATCTTGAAACTGATGGGAGTCCGCTAATAGAAGAAATTCCTAAGCGTTTTGCTAATAATTTAGAGCGGTACATATGAAAATCACTAGTCACGATGACTGTTTTGCCAAGGGACTGTTTCTTTTGTGCATTCTGAATATTTTCTTTTGTACGGGTGGAAGTATCCTCCCTTAAAATTTGCGTGTCTGGAATGCCTTTAACTCTTAAATACTCTGCCATGACATTCGCTTCACTATCAGGTTCATCAGCACCTTGTCCGCCGCAAACGATAACGGTTGCTTCTGGATGGTCCTTTAGATAAGGAACCGCGGCATCAAGTCGTTCTTTTAATACAGTACTTGGATAGGCATTATCTTTTGAAGAGCCTTTGACTTGTGCGCCTAAAATCAAGACAGTATCAGGATCTTTTATGGGCTGATCCTTTGTTCCGCTAAAAATCATTGCTAGAATAACAGCAGTGTATAGTACGCCAATACCAATTATTATCATCATGATTTGTTTAATCCTTTTCACCTTTTCACAACCTTTCATTATTCAGTTTAGTAGATAAACGAAAGTAGTGGTCGGCAATTTATTTTATTTAAACTATTTTTAACTTTTTTTAGAAAAGCATACTATCAGTAGAGGTTTATAGTACACTATATAGGAGTTAAATGAAAGGAGAGAGAGACATGAGAACAGAGCAGGAAATGTTTCGCTTGATTTTAGATACCGCAAAAGAGGATGCCCGAATTCTGGCTGTTGGGATGAATGGTTCAAGGACAAATCAGCGGGTACCAAAAGACTCATTTCAAGACTTTGATATCGTTTATATCGTTGATGATGTTGAACCATTTTTAGAAGATCAACAGTGGATCGATCGTTTTGGTACGCGTTTGATTATGCAAACACCGGAAGCCATGACGTTGTTTCCGCCAACTGAAAATGGACGGTTTACATACTTAATGCTTTTTGAAGATGGAAACCGGATCGATTTGACTCTGTGTCCAAAAGAACAGGCAAACGATTGGAATGAAGGGGACCGTTTAGCTGAGATCTTATTGGATAAAGAACAGTTGTTGCCTGTATTATCTAAAGCTACAGATCAAGATTACTGGATCAAAAAGCCAACGCAAGAAGAATTTTTAGATTGCTGCAATGAATTTTGGTGGGTGAGCACTTATGTAGTCAAAGGGTTGTGTCGAAATGAATTGCTATATGCTGCTGATCCTCTGTATGAGAATTGCCGCAAAGAGCTTTTACGATTGTTAAGCTGGCAAGTAGGTGCAGAGAATGACTATATGATCAGCGTCGGAAAAAACTATAAATATTTGCCTAATTACTTATCGGATAAGAATAATGAGTGTTTGTTAAAAACGATGAGAATGTCAAATGGTGAACAGTTATGGGAATCTCTGATTTTACAACAAAAAACATTCAGTTCTCTTGCACGAACCTTTTCTCGAATGAATCATTTTCTTTATGACCATATTCAAGCAGAAAAAGTAATCGCTTATACAAAAAAACACTACGTAATAGGAGAAAATAGGCAGTACAAATAGAATAGAAGGATAAAAGAACATTAGCAGTCTATTTTACTTAAATTATTCGTAAATAAATTAGAAATTAGTGGAAGTTATTGGCAAATAGGCTTTTTTCCTAGACTCAATGTGTGGTAGAATGATAAGTGCACTGTATCAAATTTTGATACATACGATTTCCTTTGTATTTGAAAAAAAGTAAAATTAAGCATTTATACATATAAAATAGATTTTTTCTCATATATAAGCAAATTAATTGAAGATTGTCAGAATTTTAACTACACTAATCGAATAAAGCTACTTATTTTATATTCGTGAGATATTTTAAACAATTAAAGGAAGTATTCCTTCCTTTCGGCTGCTTTAATTAGGAAAACGTATTGAATCAAAGTAAGCATACAAATCATAAAAAAGGAAGATCGCTCAATGGAAAATGAAGAAACAGTCAGCCGCTCAGCTAAGAATGCAAGAGCCCCTCAAAAGAACAATCATTCAAATAAGAAAAAGAACCGTTGGTTAGTACCTATTGTCGGCTTACTGATCAGTTTATCGTTAGTATTTACGGTTGGTCTCTTTTATTTTCAATCTCATTTTTTCATCACTGCTAAAGCGAATGGCGTAGATATCGGGTTCTTGAATGTCAAGGATGCGAAGAAGAAACTAGAGGAATTGAACAAGTCTGAGCCAGTAGTTATCAAAGCTGATGGTAAGGAAGAAACGATCGAGCTGCCTGAGAAGTACGAGATCACAGAAGAATATTTGAAGCAAAGCATCAGTGATCGTTCTATCAAACTGCCAATCAATGAGGATTATAAGACAGAGCTGAAAAATAAGTTGGGTGCACTTGCGTTCGCAGAAGGAACGCCAAGTCAAGATGCTAAGGTCGAAAAAGTTGATGGGACATATCAAATCGTGCCAGAGCAGCTTGGAACAACCGTTGATAAAGAAGCTTTGATCGCTCAAGTTTTGAAAGACGTTGACGCGAATAAAGGCACATATGTTTATGATGTGAAAGACTTCTATCAAAAACCAGCTGTGACTAAAGAGGATAAAGGACTGCAGGATAAACTAGCAGTACTATCTAAAAAAGAAAACAAATCGATCACTTTAGATATCAATGGCGAAAAATTAACACTGACTAAAGAAGAATTGCAATCATTCATAAACGAATCAGGTGATGTTGATCCGAACAAAGTCTACGCCTGGGTAGAACAAACCAATCAAAAATATGGTTCGATCTTCAAACCAATCATTTTTACAAACGTTCATGGTGTAACAACGAAATACAAAAATAACGGCAGCTACGGCTGGGATATCAATATGCCGCAAACAAGAGATTTGATTGTTCAGGCAATCAATAGTGAAAAAGAAACTGAAGAAATCACTGTGCCGATCGATGGAGATGTCACGCAATCAACAACAGTCAATAAAGACTATGTTGAGATCGATTTAAATGATCAAAAAATGTACTTCTTCAAAAATGGTGCTAAAGTGGTTGAAACAGATGTGATCACTGGCCGTTACAATAAAGGAACGGCAACTGTTCCTGGCTTCCATACGATTTTGTATAAAGATACCGATACAAAACTGGAAGGTGAAATGCTGGATGGATCAGATTATAGTGTACCAGTAAAATATTGGATGCCGCTGATGAGCTATGGTGGTGTGGTCACACAAATCGGTATTCATGATGCTGATTACAAGGCTGAATATTTTGGGAACAAAGAAGCCTATAAAACAAACTTCGGAAGTAATGGATGTATCAACACGCCAGGAGATGCTGTTGCTCAAATCTTTAACGGTGCATATGCAGGAATGCCTGTTATCATTTATGGACATATTTATGATGATGCACCTGGAGAATTTGATAAACCAGTTGATTATGGTGAACCAGCTTAAGAAATTAAAAAGAAGTCCTTTATGGGCTTCTTTTTCACTAGTATAGGAACGGAGGAGAAAGAACGGTGAGTGTATTTGATCGAATTGCTTCACATTATGATTCACCAAAGCAGTTAGAATTAGCTCAAATTATTTTGAATGAACTTGAAAATTCTTTAGGAGAAACAAATGAAAAAACGCTTTTGGATTATGGCTGTGGTACTGGCTTAATCGGCCTTCCATTAGCAGATCGATTTGAAAAAGTGACTCTGATAGATCCATCCAAAGAGATGATCACGATTGTCGAACAAAAAGTAGAGAGTATGGCACTTAAAAATACTAAGGCAATGATCGACCATTTCTCTAAAGAGCATATTCCGGAAATAACAGCAGATATCATCATTGTCTCACTGGTTCTGCTGCATATTCCAGATACAAAAGAAATACTAGAAGCGCTATATCAAGTGTTAAATCCTAAAGGCTATCTATTGATCGTTGATTTTGATACGAATGAAAAGGCTAGGCACGAGAAAGTTCACAGCGGTTTTGATCAAAATAAGCTGAAAGCTATGCTTGAAACGATCGGTTATCAATCGATCCAAAGTAACACTTTTTATCATGGAGAAGAACTATTTATGCGCCAAGATGCATCGATGTTTGTTCTTCGTGCTGAAAAATAAAAAAGAAAAGAGGAAAAATTATGCCATTTGTACATGTAGAACTAATTGAAGGGCGCACAGAAGAGCAACTGACGAATATGGTCAAAGACATTACAGAAGCCGTTTCAAAAAATGCTGGGGCACCGAAAGAAAATATTCATGTGATTGTCAATGAGTTAAAAAAAGACCGTTATGCTCAAGGCGGCGAGTGGAAGAAATAATCTGTTTGAATTAATGCTTGCTTTTTATATGAAGAAGTGTTTAAATTAATTCATAAATGATTGATGAGAAAGACAACTGAACTTGCAGGCAGTCTACTAGAGAGGAAAATCTCGGCTGAAAATTTTCCAGACCAGCACAAGGAATGACCACTTTTTCCAACCTTTGTCGAAACAAGGGCGGTCGTACCGTTAACACGCTTGAGGAACATGGCTATTTGCTGTGTTTAAACAATAGGTGGAACCACGAATTTTTCGTCCTAGTATCTGATTTTTTCAGATACTAGGATTTTTTTTGTTTCAACAAAAAAGTCTAAAAAAGGATTCCAGTGTAAAATCTTTTCAATCATAAACATTCTTAAGGAGGAAACAAAAATGTCAATCAATATTACATTTCCAGATGGAGCAGTCAAAGAATTTGAGTCTGGCTCATCTACTCTGGATATCGCCAAAAGTATCAGCAATAGTTTAGCTAAAAAAGCTTTAGCAGGGAAATTAAACGGAAGCTTAATCGATTTAACTCGTCCTATCGAAGAAGACGGAAGCCTTGAAATCGTCACACCTGACCATGAAGATGCGTTAGGAATTTTACGTCATTCGACGGCTCACTTAATGGCCAATGCGTTGCGTCGTTTATTTCCCAAAATCAAATTTGGCGTAGGTCCTGCAATCGATTCCGGTTTTTATTATGACACTGACAATGGTGAAAATGCTGTAACGGCAGAAGATTTGCCAGCGATCGAAGCTGAAATGATGAAAATCGTGAAAGAAAATAACCCGATCGTCCGCAAAGTAGTCACAAAAGAAGAAGCGCTTGAATTATTTGCAGATGATCCATACAAAGTTGAGTTGATCACTGATTTACCTGCAGATGAAGAAATCACAGTGTATGACCAAGGTGATTTTGTTGATTTATGCCGCGGCGTTCATGTACCATCAACTGGCAGAATTCAAGTCTTCCAGCTATTATCTGTAGCCGGTGCTTACTGGAGAGGGAATTCTGATAATCAAATGATGCAGCGGATTTATGGAACAGCATTTTTTGATAAAAAGGAATTAAAAGAATTTATCAAAATGCGTGAAGAAGCGAAAGAACGTGACCACCGTAAATTGGGGAAAGAGCTTGATTTGTTCATGATCTCTCAAGAAGTTGGTTCAGGACTGCCATTTTGGTTGCCAAAAGGAGCAACGATTCGTCGTACGATCGAACGTTATATCACTGATAAAGAAATCAGCTTAGGTTATCAACATGTGTATACACCGATTATGGCAGATGTCAATTTATATAAAACATCTGGACACTGGGATCATTACCATGAAGATATGTTCCCGCCAATGGACATGGGTGATGGCGAAATGCTTGTTCTTCGTCCGATGAACTGCCCACATCATATGATGGTCTACAAAAATGATATCCACAGTTACCGTGAGTTACCGATTCGAATTGCTGAACTTGGTATGATGCACCGTTATGAAAAATCAGGCGCCCTATCTGGTTTACAACGTGTACGTGAAATGACTTTGAATGATGGTCATACATTTGTTCGCCCAGATCAAATCAAAGAGGAATTCAAACGTACATTAGAGCTTATGGTAGCGGTGTATAAAGACTTTAATATCGACGACTATCGTTTCCGTTTAAGCTATCGTGATCCGAATAATACAGATAAATATTTTGATGATGATGCAATGTGGGAAAAAGCGCAGGAAATGCTGAAAGCCGCTATGGATGAAATGGAGCTGGATTACTTTGAAGCGGAAGGCGAAGCAGCCTTTTATGGACCTAAATTAGATGTTCAAGTGAAAACTGCTTTAGGCATGGAAGAAACGCTATCAACTATCCAATTGGACTTCTTATTACCAGAACGTTTTGATCTAACTTATGTAGGTGAAGATGGCGAAAATAATCATCGTCCTGTCGTTATCCACCGTGGGATCGTATCGACAATGGAACGTTTTGTTGCTTATTTAACAGAGGTTTATAAAGGGGCTTTCCCGACTTGGTTGTCACCGATCCAAGCGACAATTATTCCAGTTTCTGTAGAAGCACATTCTGATTACGCTTATGAAGTGAAAAAACGTCTACAAGAACAAGGCTTACGTGTTGAAGTAGATGATCGCAATGAAAAAATGGGCTATAAGATTCGGGCTTCTCAAACACAGAAGATTCCTTATCAAGTTGTTGTCGGGGATAAGGAAATGGATGATGCAACTGTCAATATCCGCCGTTATGGTAGTAAAGAGACGGATGTCATGGATCTAAATATCTTTGTAGATAGCATGGTTGCAGATGTAGCGAACTACAGCAGAAGATAAACAAAGTTTTGATTAGAGAAACAGTGTGAGGGTGAATTCCTTTGCACTGTTTTTTTAGAACAAAATAAGAAGAAATTTTAAATATTTGCTTAGTAAGAGGATTCCCTCTATTTTTTTTTGCATTTTTTCGTTACAATAGAGGGGCAAGACTTTTCTCACATGGAAGGACTAGGATAAATGAAAAAAATGAGCTTTTTAGATAAATTAAAAAATGAAAATGAAGAACCTGATACAAAGCGGACGAAAAAATCACACATCCCATTTCGATTGAACTTATTATTTTTCGTCATCTTTGGATTGTTTGTCGCATTGATTGTGCGCTTGGGTTATTTGCAGATTGCCGAAGGTCAGGAATATGCGCAAAAAGTGGATGAGAATTCGACCTTGAAAATCAAAAGCAGCGCACCGCGCGGACAAATATATGATGCATCCGGCAATGTATTAGTCGGCAACAAATCAAATTTGGCCATTACTTATACACGTGGAAAAAAAGTGCAGGCGAAGGATATAGTTGATATTGCTTACAAAGTAAATGGGCTGATCAATGTACCAGCAGATGAACTGACAGAACGTGATAAGAAAGACTTTTGGTTAGCGAATCCAGATAATCTGAAAACAGCACAAAAACGTTTGACTGATAAAGATAAAGTGGATGAAAAAGGTAATGCAATTACAGATGAAGGTACATTGTATGTTAAAACAGTGGAAAAAGTAACACCAGAAGAAATCAATTTCGATGAGCAGACGATGCAGGTCGCAACTATTTTTAAACGGATGAATGCCGTTCAAGAGCTAAATACAGCTTTCATCAAAAATGAAGGTGTGACACAAGATGAGATTGCAATCATTGGTGAACATACATCAGAAATCGCTGGTGTTTCTACAGGAATGGATTGGGATCGTGAATATCCGCATGAGACAGACCTGACAAGTATACTTGGAAAAGTTTCCTCTGAAAAAACTGGGCTGCCAGCAGAAGAAGCTGATGCGTACTTGGCGAAGGGCTATGAATTGAATGACCGTGTCGGAACCAGTTATTTAGAAAAACAATACGAAGATGTTCTTCAAGGCAAAAAATCTATCTCAGAAGTAACACTAGACAGCGAAGGCAATATCGTGACCCAAACACCGATTTCAAATGGTGCAAAAGGCGAAAACTTGAAATTGACGATCGATATGGATTTTCAAGCTAGGATCGATGCAGTTGTTCGTGCACAGTATCAACAGCTTTTAGCAACCGGAAATGCCAATTATTCAGATGGTGCTTATGTCGTTGTTATGAATCCTAAAAATGGAAATGTCATGGCCATGGTTGCTTTGGATAGAGATCCGGCAACGAATGAACTGACTTCTAATCCATTGGCAACAATCAATAAAGCTTTCGAACCTGGGTCAGTCGTAAAAGGAGCAACGATTTCTGCTGGTTACGAACAAGGTGTAATCACAGGGAATGATGTGTTGATCGATGAACCGATCCAAATTTATGGAAGTAAGCAGAAAGCTTCGGTCTTTAATAATCAGATCGTAGGAAATCAGATCCCATTGACGGCAGAACAAGCTCTAGAATATTCTTCGAATGCCTATATGATGAAATTAGTTTTGAAAATGATGAATACCGATTATGAGTATAATATGCAGCTGCCGTACAAAACAGGTGATCCAACCTTATTCGAAGTTTTGCGCAAAACGTTTGGTGAATACGGTATGGGTGTTTCAACAGGAATCGACTTACCTGGAGAAGAAACAGGACTTTCTAACAAAGCCTTTAATGATCCTGAATATGCACCAATGCCAGGACATCTACTTGATTTATCTTTTGGTCAGTATGATACGTATACAGCGATGCAGCTTGCACAATATGCTTCAACAGTTGCAAATGGCGGTACACGTTATGCACCACGTGTTGTCGAAGGGATTTATGAGAATAATTCAGACGGTTCAATTGGCGAGCTGAAAGAAGCTATGGGACCTAAAGAATTAAATAAAGTAGATATTACGCCAGAACAAATGCAAATCATTCAAAATGGGTTCTATGATGTGGTTCACGGAAACGGAACTTTCACTACAGGGCGTTATATGCAGGGAGCAGCTTTAGATATTGCAGCGAAAACAGGTACAGCGGAAACCAATGTAGGAGAGCATGTCACTGTAAATAGTAATGTTGTCGCTTATGCACCGTCAAATGATCCTGAAATCGCTGTGAGTGTGATTCTACCGCATTTAACAAGTGAAAGCAGCAGACCAAACCAATCGATGGTAACAGCGATCGTAAATGAGTATGCAGCGTATAAAGCCGAAAAAAATTCGTAAAGTAGTTTTCCTTTACAAATTTAACCAAAAGGGTAGAATTTCAAGAATAAACATGGTATGATATTTGAGGCTAAGAAATATCTTAGGAATACGAAATTAGATATAGGAGGGAAAACACATGCGCGTAAACATTACTTTAGAATGTACTTCTTGTAAAGAACGTAACTACCTTACAAGCAAAAATAAACGTAACAATCCTGATCGTTTGGAAAAACAAAAATATTGCCCACGTGAAAGAAAAGTTACTTTACACCGTGAAACTAAATAAAAATAATAAATATACGCTCAATCCTTTTAGTAGTAAGGGGTTGAGCGTTTTGTATTTCATGTGGAAAAATAGTGACCTTGAAAATGACCTTGACTAGCTAGAAATTTACATAGTTCACAATTTTTTCTACTGTCTTTTTCTTTGTTTCGTTTGTAACATGAGTATAAACGTTCATGGTCATTTCAATAGAGCTGTGACCAAGCCTTTCTTGAGCTTCCTTCATACTTGCTCCAGCTTCAAAAAGCATAGATGCGTGTGAATGTCTGTAACCATGAGAGCCGATAGTGTGAAGTCCCACTGCTTTAGACAACCGTTTTGAACGTTGGTAAACATCTTGTCGAATCATTGTACTACCATCAAAACCAATAAATACCATGCCGTTAGACTTTATTTTATTTGCAAAAAGATATTCTTTTTGTCTAAGCTGCCATTTCTTTATTATAAGCATAGTAGCTTCATCAAGCATGATTGTGCGTCTCGATGATTCGGTTTTCGGCGTAGAAATGACATGGCCATTCTTAGAATCTGACATAGTTTTCGTGATCTCTAACGTATTAGAACTAAAATCAAAATCGCTAAATGACAAAGCCAAAGCTTCACCAACTCTTATACCAGAAAAGGCAAGCAGTCGGAACATCGCAAGATCAAATTCATTATAATATTGTTTTAGACGGCTAGAAGTTGTTTTATTATCAACCTTGTTCTTTAGGTACTCCATAACTTGCTTTAATTCGCTAGTGTTGTAATACTTTAATTTTTTCTCGGAAGATTTTTTCTTTCTTGGTTTTATCACAGATCGAAAAGGATTGCTACTTATCATTTCAAGGTGGATAGCATAATCAAAAACTTTCGAAGTATATTGCATAAGCAGACCAAACATTTCAAATTGTTCAGCCCATTTATTAACAGATTTTTGGCACAATTTCATATCGATTTTATCAATCAAAAGTGATCCAAAAATAGGCAAGATGTGTTTATCAAAATGCATTTCAGTTTTCATGCTAGTAGTTTCTTTTACAGTATTCTTATAGCTATCAAACCACATTTTATAAGCATCTTCAAATGTCGAGCTTCCCTTTCGATTGAAGCCTTCTTCAATAAATTCATGTTGCAACATCTTTTCGGCAAGAATTGCTTCTTTGTTTGTGCGGAAGCCCCGTCTTGTTGTTGTGATCTGTTTACCAGTTACCGGATCAATACCTAAATAAGTTTTAAATAGCCACTTCTTTGACCCGTCTTTAAGTTTGTATTGTTTAAATGTTGCCATGACGAACCCTCCGTATCGTTTTTCGGAACTATTAGTTTTCTCTTATGCCTACAACGCCATATTTGTTCTTATCAACATCGTTTTTCCCTTTATTATGCGTAAGTAGCTTAACTTCGTCTTTAACATTTTGAGCGAATGCATGATCTCCAATATCCTCAAGTATGCTTATAAAATTATTTATTGGTTTCATAAAATCAAGATCACCAGTTTTCAAGTATTTAGTAAGGTGATCGAGATATCTTAAATTCATGCGGAAATTATAATTCGCTTTATCCTGATTTAATTTACTAGCCAAATCAATGTACTTTTCAGCAAATTCATAGTTTTCACGATATAAACTTGTTGAAATAGCATTTAACCAAGCGCTATAAGCAAATTTTTTCGTAGTATAATCTCGGGCTCCTATACTAGAAATACGGACAAGTTGTTCGCTATAATCTATTAAAGGAGTTTTTATTATGCAGACAAAAAACACAGCTACAAGATATTCAAAAGAGTTTAGAGAATCCATGATTTCATTAAGTCAGACCGGTCGGTCTGCGAACTCACTATCGAAAGAATACAATGTAAGTGTCTCTACACTTACGAAATGGATACGGCAGGCAGATCCATTGGATCGAAATGTTCTTTCAATAAAAGAGCAAGAATTGCTAAAAGAAAATAAACGCTTGAAAGAAGAAAATGCTATTTTAAAGCGAGCGGCGGTGCTTTTGGCAAAGAGTTGATGGCCAAAGGACGAGCGACTGTCTTACGAGTCGTTCGTGTCAATTTAGAAGCAAAGCACCGCATTACTCGTATTTTAAGGGTTCTTAAAATCCCAAGAACCACCTATTATGCGTATTTAAACTGGATGCCTAGCGATCGAATGCGCAGACGCCAACAGATAAAAGAAAAGGTATTGAAATCCTGGTTAGCCTATCCGATGTATGGATATCCAAGAATGACAAAATATTTTAAAGAAGAACTGAATATCCCTGTCAGTCGTTACCTAATTTATCGTTTAATGCGTGAATTAGGGATTCACTCTCGGATGATAAAGAAAATGAAAAAACCTAAATCTTATACTGAAGTCGCTCAATTACCTAATCTAATCAGAAAAAAGAGTGATTGGTCTAAGGTTCTTTTAACGGATATCACGTATATTCCAGTGAGAGGAAAGTGGGCGTATTTAGCCAGTCTCTATCATCCAGAAACCCGTCGGGTTATTGCTCATAAAGTTGGTGCCCACATGACGAAAGAATTAGCAACAAGCGTGCTAGAAAAAGTAAATTTACAGGCACAAGGAATAGAAATAGTACACAGCGACATGGGAAGCCAATACACAAGCGACTTATTTAATCAGACATTAACGAATAAAAAAATAAAGCATTCTTATTCAAGAAAAGGTTGTCCAGGGGACAACGCAAGAATAGAGAGCTTCCACTCTATTTTGAAACGCGAATATGTGAATTTCCAATCCTTTAAAACACTTGAGGAAGCCATCGTTGGCATTGACAGTTACATTCGTTGGTACAATACAGATCGAATTTCTCTTGTTGCTTAGTAACGTCCCCTTTTTTCAAAAAAAGACGATTGAAGGGGTTATTTAAGTGCGTCTTCTTTTGATCAGTAGAGAAATGTGCCGTCTAATTTAGAGGCATTGGTTCACACGTCTCTTTTATTTATTATTTTTAATGAGCATTAAGCAATTCTTTCGCCTTTTTTTGTTCGGAGTATTGACATAGGAGCCTCGCGATGCTTCATCTTTTATTGGAAATGCCTTCATGAAAAGTATGTCTGTTTGTTTAGAATTAAAAAAAGGGACTAGATTGTTTATAAGAATATAATCATATTGAAAGTAGTAACTTTTATTTAGGAGTAAATTATAAACATAATTCACTTCTTCTGAACTCATACCATCAACCTCAGCCCAGTGAGGATGAAAAAGGCTTTTTATACTTATGTAATTGGATAACTCTCGTAAGTCTTTATGTGTATTATTTTCTAATGAATAATAATACTCTAAAAGTTTCTTTTTGTATTTTTGATTAGTAAGGTGTGTAGAACAATAATAGTAAATAGACCTAAACAAGTCTTGTTCTTCGTCGATAGATACATAACTAAAAAATTCGTCGGGATGAATTTCTAAATTTCTGATAATGGACTGCAAATCATTTAGTCGAATTGGTCGCCTGTTTCCTTCAATTCGAGAATAACTAGATGGATCTATATGCGTTGGTAAAAGTTCTTTTTGAGTTATGTGTTTTTTAGTTCTAAAAAACTTCAAAGTATCGCCTAAATTCAATGTATTACCTTCTTTCTGTTGACATAGTGGCATGTAAAACAACTGATTTAATATTATTTCTTTAATAGAATAAAAATTACAACTAAATTATGCCAATAAGTCAAAATGGCAAAATAGAGCTTCCATATAGCTTAATTGTCTGATATCCTGTTCTTACAGAGAGACACAGTTTGCAAACAATAGTTTTTTTGATGAAAAATAGAAGGGAGCAATAAAAGATGATTAGTTTAGTTACTGTAGCAATTAGCGTAATTTCTATTTTTGTTATTCAAATAGGAGCATAAAAAAATAGGAGCCGTTAATAGTCGAGGGAAGTCGATTTATTAACGATATACACTAAACACCTAGTGTACTGCTCCATAAGTGTAGCTGATTGCTACAACATCAATAGTATAACATTCAATAATCAAGATAACATCTTTTTTCGTCAAAAAGATGTGAATTATTTAATTATTGTACGTTACTATTAGAGCGGTACACTCCAAACGAAGGAGTGTTATTCAATATGGAACAACAAAAAGAACTTATCATTCAAAGTATTCGAAATATAAGTAACCCGAATTTAATCAATTATTTATTCAAGTTGATTCAAAGGGTAATTTGAAAAGAGCTGCTTAGCTCTTTTTTTGATTTAAACCCAAAAGAGATTGAACCAGGTTATTTACTATAACTAGCTCTTCATCACTCAAAAGCGGTAAGCTTTCAAATAATTGGGTGTAGGTTTCATTCTCGGCAGCAAAAGACTTAGCTATGGCATCGAAAGTTTTATCATCGTAGAAGTTTAAATGAGGATCGTCGACCCTTCCTAACAAATAGTCTGTTGAAACATTGAAAAAATCAGCTAATTTTTTCAGAGGTTCGATGCTAGGCTGGCTCTTATCCCACTTGCCGATAGTTCCATTTGAAATATCTAATTTACGTTCTAATTCAGCTAAAGAAAGATGCTTTCTCCTTGCTAAATCCTTCACTAACTCTTTAGTATTCATAAAATACACCTCTCCTTTTAGAGATAACTCTAAAAAAATAAATTTTTCGTTTGACAAATAGAGACTTCTCTAATATACTGAGGTTGTGGTTGAGGAACCAAAAAAATAAACACTTAGCTTAGAGTCTCTAATGGGTTAAGGTTATTTGTCATACACATATAATAGAGCGTTCTCTATTGTATGTCAATACCCTAGAGCGAAAACTTAGAAATGAATCGAAAGAGGTGAAGATTTTGTTATATGAAAATATTAAAAAAATTGCTAAAACGAGAGGTGTTTCTATTTATCGCATTGAAAAAGATTTAGAACTTTCTAATGGGATTATTGGGAAATGGAATACTTCCATTCCGACAGCGGAAAACATTTTAAAAGTCGCGAAGTACCTCGGAGTGTCAATGGAAGAATTGCTACAAGAAGAGATTCAAACAGCGTAAAAGGAGGGCGAACAGATGAACGAAAATAGCATGTTTAGCAGTTGGTTTGAAACAGTCATTCTAAAAACACTAGAAAAATACTTTGAAAAATTTCTTGATTTAGCTAATCAACGATCAGTTAAGCCGATTTTTATTCAAAAGAAAAATGTCGGTTTGTATTATGACGGCGTGTCAAAAGACACGCTAAAAGCATACGAAGAAAAGGGTTTAAAACGTTGTGAACCAATTCAAGGTGGTAACGTTTACTACCATGTCGATGAACTAGAAAGATTTATGTTGAAATATCAAGTAAAATCGCCTAAAAAAGGAGGGAAACGAAATGGAACGTCTAAAGCAGCTTAGAGGATTGATTATTGCTTTTGTAAGCGGCATGTCTTTAAGTCAACTTTCAATTGGCATAAAAATCTGTATTGCTGTACCGCTTTTGTTACTTTGGTTTATGAACTATGACGAAAAGAAATTTGATAAAAGAAAGAGGGTATCTTATGACTAACAAGCAAGACGAGTTACAGAATAGCATGATCGATTCCATTATCGCTGATATCGGATCAATAAATGATTTTCAGTTTATCGAGAACATATACGGGCTTGTCGTAAGCAAAGCAGCCGAGGAACATTTGAAAACGCTAGCTTCGCAAGAATATAAGAGAGAGACAGGGAAGCCTGACAAAGGAGAGGAATTTTAATGAGTAAACCATCGAAAGAAGCTCATATCCAAGCTATTGCAGAAATGTTAGAAAAAATACCGGCGGATAAAGTAGAACGATTGTATCAGCATATTCAATTTCTTTGGAGAAAAAATTATAGTGAAGGGTTATCCAAAAAAACAGAAGAACAAAAAGGAGCGTAGACAGATGAAAAAGAGGACACAAAAAAAGCCTTTCCTTGTAAACTTTGGCGAGTTAAGGAAAGACAGCAATTAATTGTGATCCTCATTGTATCACAAAATACTAAAAATAGAAATGAGGACTTTGAAATGGAGAAAACAAAAACGATTGACCAATTAACTGCAGATGCAGCTTATATAAGAAATGCTTTGTTAGGTGTTGAGGATATTATAGAGTTTCGTTTCAGCGGTGGTGTAGCATCGTTGAAAGATACAAATAAATTAAATGGAGTGCTAACGGCTATCGGTTGTCTAGCGAAACAGCACGAACAAGATTTAATCGAATTTGGAAAAGAAGGAATAAGCAGATGAAACAAAAATCACCGTTTCCTTATCAATGCCCAACAGATGAAAAAGAAATGTGGGCAGACATCAAAAAGCAAGCTGAAAACTATTTTGATATGAACAATTTAGAAGTCAAGGAAGATGAACTCCGAGAGAACGGACATCATTTTAAAGTATTGAATTCAAAAACAGGATTCATCAATTGCTACCTAGCCACAACAACAGAGTTAGGTAGATGGCAGTATATCGGAACAAAACGCCAAACGTGGGAACGTAAGCGAGTAATGAAAATAAAAATCAAAAGAAAAAGCCGCCTAACCGAGTTAGAAGCAGCAATCAATTAAAAAATGCTCACCACTCATTTGTGGTGAGCGGGCTGCCTAATGAGGTCAGCCAAGGATCACGTTTGAATCGGGCAGCGTAATAACGTCTGCTAAGTAAGTTAATTATTACACAGTAAAAAAAGAGTGTCAACTAAATAAAAAAATGACCTTCTTTGCGAGAGAAGGTCAAATGCTTTCAAGAATGAAAACAATGTCAATTAATAGTAAGTACATTATATCATTCTTGAAACCTTTCCGCAAGAGTAAACGTTGATTTAGCAACGTTTTAACAACCTTGTAATTGATATTAACGTTGCGTGGAAAGAAAAATAATCAAGAATGGGTGAACAAAAATGTCAAGGTCTTTTGTACGAGCAAAAAGAGTAGAAACAGGGTCATATGTAGAAGTGGATATTTTCAACTATACAGAAGAGGCAGGAACCATTGTAAAAAACAAAAGACCAAATAAAAGAGGTGTGTCACGTCCGAAACAAAGAAATCTAAATGACAAGAACAGTAGACGTCATTTGAGATGGTTATGCCAGGGGAATTTCGGTGAAGGGGACTATTGGGCAACGTACACCTTTAAACCAAAGCATCACCCGAAATCAATTGAAGAAGCGATCACGATGTTCAATAACTTTATTGCTCGTATCAATTACTACCGAGAAAAGATCGGACTAGAAAAAATGAAGTATGTGTATGTCATTGAATTTACAGAAGATCAGGAAACGGGCGACTTGTCTCATATCCATTTCCATGCATTATTTGAAAAAGGAGTATCGATGGATAAGTTAGATGATCTTTGGGCAATCGGCAGAGGAAAGAACCGTGAAAGCCTCGGACATACATTTCATTCAGTTGTTAGAACAACGTCAGATGGCATTGTCGGTTTAGCAAACTATATTTCTAAAGGTCGTCGTTGGAAATCAAAGAAAAAGAGTTGGTATGCGAGCAAAAACTTAAAACGACCATACCGGACTAAAAATGACAGCTTATTCACAAGAAGAAAAATAGAGAAGTATGCAACATCTAACGATTACGGCTATGAACATTTTGAGAAACTTTATCCAAACTATCACATCACATTTATTGAACCGACATACTACGAAGAGACCGGATGGCATTTTCATCTGATTATGTGGAAAAAAGAACCGCCGAAAAAACACAAGAAAAAGACCAAGAGAAAGATGTAAACAGAACGTCGATGAACTTGCTAAAAACGTTGATTTTACAAGTTTTACTGAAAAAAGAGTAAAACCAGTTTAAGGAATGAATTGAATGTTGAACAAAACTGTTTATAGCTAAGCAGCAATCAATAAAGACCAGGAGGGAAACATGAATCAAAAAGAACCAATCACCATGCTTGAAAGTGATCTGATGGACTGGCTGCCGCTTGATCCTAAACAAGCGATACCGCTTCATTACTTAGCAACCGTTATGAATGCCAAGCGGATCACGATCGCTTTTCTTCTTTTGTCAATACAGGCTAAAGGCGTACCAATCGCCATTCAAGTAACAAACGATCATTACGGCTTTTATATATTAACCAGTTAGAACACAAAGGCAGATGACCCACTAATATTTTTGTGATGGGTCATTAAAATAGAAGATCAATCTATTCAAAGCACAAAAAGCAACTGTAGACTAAATAATAAAAAGGACTGCGGCAATGAAGGAAACAAGAGAAATTACTATGGAGCAGCTAAAACAACTGGCCATGAATGACATAGACAAGAAAATTATTATCTGTACAGGTGGTGAGCTAAGGATCGCTGATCTACCTGAACACGGAACAGCTGGTGTTAAGATATCGGATAGTAAGTTCCAAAGAATGGAATACAATTTTACAACAAAATAATTGTCTGACCAGAAAGCTGGAGGGCACTTTAGTAAGCGTGATAAACGCTTATTGAGGTGTCCTCTTTTTCTGTAAACTGGGGGAATATTGGGTGAGATATAAATATGCAGATGAACTAGCTGCAGAGTATAGAGAAGATTTAAAACCAGTTCTAGCCGTGTACAACTTTCATAATGATCGTGCAAAAGTTTTCTTGATGCTTTCAAAGGAATGTAAGGAAAATCAACAAGCAGAATTAGCGAAAGAATTCGCTGATCTATATCACGAATATAAAGAAGTGGCTAAAAGGTTAAGTCCAATTATTTCAGATACGCGTTATTCGATAAGCTGGTTAGAGACAGCAAGACAGCCCGGAAATAGAAATGAGATTAGCAAGCGATCCTATTATCAAAGAACAGAACTATGGGGAGATGTTGATAAAGTATCAATGGCGTACTTGCGTGAAGACTATCAACAATTAGATGAAGAGCAGTCTGCTGTTGTAGAAACATATTTATCCGTTCTGTCACAAAGGGAAAGGGAGGCAATTGTTTCTGTAGTGGGTGAAGGGAATACGTACACTAAGACATCAGAATATATGGGTGTGAGTAGATCATCTGTACAAGTATATGTTAATCGGGGTATGAAAAAAATGATCGACTATTCTTGTCAGTCGGAAACTGAATCCTTAAATGAACAGAAAGAGAAGGCGGAACGTGTTGAGAAATAAAGAGCTTTGAAAAAGTTGTTCATCAAGAAAAGTAATTAGACTACTGAAAATAATAAAAAAGGATTGATCGTATTGGAAATAGTACGTAGATATCAAAGCCTCCAGAACATGGAGAATGAAGAACAACCACAAGCAAGAGGGGATCCGGAAAAGCAATTAATTTTAGACCGTTCACCTAATCAGAAATAAAAAGACAAGGAGAATCATTATGACTTATTTTGACAAAACACAGAAGCAAATAGAGCAGACAGATGTATATTGTACGGCAACAGAAGAAAGACTGGATGAGACGGAAAAGAGCATGATTATCCAAGAACTACTAAGTGAAGATGGCCGCAAGAAATATGAATCTTTCGGCTATGATACAAGTGATGTACAGCATCCGGATACATACGAAAGGTTATCGAAAGAGAAAGAACGATTGCAACGTATGATCCGCTACAAGACAAGCGGAGGTCATTCCTATGATGCAGGCGGACTTAGCAAGAAGAAAGTACCAAAAGAAATAAAAGAGCTGCTTATTCAACTTTACAATGAGGAAGCAGCAACGGCAATTTCTGAAATCAATACGCTAATGACTAAACGAACTCAACTCATGAAAGAAACGGTAAGAGAAGTCACTCGGCTATCGAATGATCTAGCAACCATTAAAAGAGAGCATGCTAGAGCGTATCAAAGACTATGTGATTATTTATCAAGTAATGATGTTGTTCATGAGCCAATGGGCAATGATGCTACTTATCGCCAACTATTAAAACAACTCAACCAATTTGATTAAGAGAGGACAAGAGAAAAATGAATACCTATGAAAAAATAATTGCACAAAGAGAGCAACGCTTTCCGATGATCCGTTATGACATTAAATGTCACGCTAAAACAGCATTAGGCAAAAAAGAAATAGACGACTACATCAAGAAGCATGCGAAAGATAAGCTAGAGATGTCAACTTCGTATACATTCTATTATAACGATCCAACACAAAGCGAAGCTGAACGCAAACGAATAGTAGAAGCCTTTGCAACGTATTGGGTTAAAGATACATTATATGGCGCAAGCTCAAATAGAGTGGTGCAAGGCATAAGTAGAAATGACTATAAGCTGGACATCAAGAAGACAGTGCTGCATGAAAATGCAGTTGATCCAGATTCTTTATTAGCTCACTGCTTAGGCAATGCCGAGGACGGCGAGACAGACAGTTATATGATTGATCGACAGCAAGAAACAAAGCAGAAAAATTTATTTAATCGTTTGTTGGATTCTTTTAAACGCTAACTATCAAATTTTAGGTTGGAGAAGCCCCCGGTCGCAACCAAATGCAAATTCTAAACAGGGGGGGCACGAAACGGGAAGGGGTTCAAGACTGCACAAAAAATTAATTTTCTCGCGCGAGGGGGGTGTGATACAAAATGACCTTCAAGTTAGAACGAAGAAAGAAACCCCTTCCGATTACGGGAAAGCCTTTTGCAGCATAAGAAAAAGTGGTGTTCATTTCATTAATGACTAGGGAAGAATAAACCAAAAAGGTGTAGCAAAATTTGTATCACTTTTTGAGCATTTTGGAGAATTGTATCAGTAAAATGTCGAAAAGGGTGATACAAGTAATATTCATATTTTTCATTTCGTCATTGACATAGCGCACATAAAAAAGCATCCAAACGGGTGCTTTTTTTATTGTTCGACAAAATAAGAAAAGCTTGATATAACAGGGCTTTAACTAATTATATAGATGGAAAATTAATCTCTTACTTCATTCTGAGAATAAAGTAAGAGAATAATACAGTCTAAAAAACGTGTAAAAAAATTAATAATTTTTGATCAGAAAGTGAACTGGTACAAAAATAAACGTTATTTCGCTACGATCAAACAACATTTTTTAGCAATAAATTGCATAAGAACGGCTTTTTTTACACTCATTCAGGAAAAAATAGTTGTTCAATGATGGAACATTTCAGTAAAAAAGAAAAGTGGAAATGTTAAAAAGTTCGAAAAGTTTTGGAAAAAACTCATTTTATATTTAATATCAACCAAGATGTTGGTACAATAGATAAAAAGTAAATGAGGTGTTACATGACTTTTATAGGTTTAGTATTCATCATTCCAATTATTTTTTCTATGATTGTTATTTGCTTGGAAATTTGGATCTACTTAAAAGTGCTCGGAATCGCAATAGCAAACTATGCTAGGGAAATAATATACATACACATCGATAAAGAAGATGAATACCAAGGATATTCTTATGCTGTATTTGGAACAAAAAAATATGATGCGATCTTTAAAACGCCACTCTATTTTTATCCAGCGAGTTTTTTCACAAGCACTCTTTTTGCAGGTATTTTATTTGAAATAGCCAATTCCGTTTATAAAAATTTTGAAGTGGCTTCGTGGCTGCTTTTTGTGGGGCTTATTTGTTATCCATTATTTCATTGGTTGACTTGCGTATTATTTTACAACTTAAACGATAGAGACAAAATGATAATGGATTGCATTAAATGTCATAAGGAGTTTATTAAATGGTGCGCATTTCCAATAACGATAATAGGGTTTACTCTTCCGTTTCTATCATTCGTGACAAATAATCTAGAGAATGAATTTATAAAAAGCTATTTTACAAACTTTTCAATATCTACAGATTTTAAGTATATAGGTTTAGTTGTTCTTTATATTGCATTTGTGGAAATAGTAAGCTTTTTAGTGATGTCGATCATTGAACATGTAATGAAATACAAGAAAGAATATCTCTATTTTTGGAAAAAGGTAAGATTTACCAAATTATTATTTTCGATCGTTGATAGTACATTCACTTTGTTGATCTGTTTTAACTATGATATCTATATGGAATTACATCGTGAAATATCAAAAAAGTATATTAGATTTTTAGAATGGTTCAAATCAATTAAGTGATCTGAACATTTAAATCTACGTAGCACTATAGTATGAAATTTGGAGGGAAGATATGTCAATTAATAGTAATTCAAGTATAGCTGGTAATGTGTCAGCTTCATTTAGTCAATCTGCAAGTATGTTAAATAGTATCAGTATTTCTGTGACTTCATCCAGTACGAATGTTTCGGGAAATACACCAGCAATGAAAACACTGAATGAGTTTCAACGAGGATTGAAAGAACTTTCGTCAAGTGTTGTATCTGCTGGAGATAATATTCATTCGGTCGCAAAAGAGTTTGATCGAATTGACCAACGCATTGTTCAATTAACAAAATTTAACTTTCCAGGAGGGCTTTCTTAATGGAACAAGAAAAACAGTCCGCCTTTGAACAGAAAAATCATCAATTTCGGATTCGATTAGAACAGTTACAAGACGATCAACTCGCAAGTAAAAAAGAGCAACGGCGAGTAGAAGAACAGCAAGAAGCTTTTTTTGAACTCCAGCAACAAGAACAATCAGTATACAATTTTGTTTTATCCAATTGTGAACCAGAGGAACGAGCATTTATTGAAGAACGTGGTGACGATAGCTTAAGGCTTGCCAAAAATGCGCAACGAGAATTTGATGAAGAACTTTTCCGATTAAAGAAAGAAGAACGCCAACTATTTGATCAAGAAGAAACCGTTCTACAAGAACAACGAGCCTTCTTAGAAACGAGTAAGGAGGGCGAACATGGGGCTTAAATATTATGTGCATGAAGCACAAGCACGATCTTCACAAGCTTCTCAATTAAATAGTCAAGCAGGGCAAGCGATCGCTTCGCTACAACAAAGCATTCATTCTTTTTTGTCTGCGCCGTTATCCAGTAAAGCCTACGACAGTGCCAAAAGCTATTTTATGGCAGTATACACGCCGTTGTGTCAATCTGCTATAATGACAGGAGAAGCGTTGGAAAGTGCTCATAAACGTTTTCTTAGTGAGTATCAAGGGTCAGTCAGTGGGATTGATACAGATGAAGACCTGATATTAGAAGAAATCAATCAGCTAGAACAATTAAAGCGAAGCTTAGATCAACAAATGAGTACAGCCAAAACACCTCGACCAGATTTAGAACGGCGTTACATGAATGCGTGTGATGTAATCGAAAAACGACGAGAGAAATTAGAAAAATTTCATGCCTATGATGCTCTTTCTGCAAGTATTTTTTCAGAGTGTGAAGCGTGTCAACAAGAATTTAATAATGGACTAACACAAGTGAAAGAATGTAAAGCATGGAATCCAGCAACGGGTACCTTTGATATTAGCCGTTTAAATATGACTTGGGCAAAACCGATCAACAATCGCTGGAAAGCACGAGAAAAAATGAAGCAAGAAGCGAAAATGAAAGAAGTTAATCAGGCAATCAGTAGCTTAGATGGCTATACAATCATCTGTAGTGACTTAGGGACTAGTAAGAAATGGTACTTGATGAAGAATGGGAAGCCACTACCAATAAAAGATCATCCACGCTTATACGATCAACTAGATAAATGTAAGGACTATTTGAAGCCTGGACAGTATAATGTTGAAGATGTTATTGTGATGAAAAATGAAATGCCACTTGCGCCTGGCTTTGGGATATTAGGAAATTTGGGTAAAGCTGGTCGAGTAGTCGATGTGATCCGAAAAGGAACGGAAGCCCTAAAAGTTGGACAGTCCATTTCAGACCTAGTTAATAATGCACCAGTTATAAATGCTGTGGATGAAACAGCAGAGCTAGACAAGAGTAGGGAGGATGGCAAACCAGCTAAAAAACATAAAGTGTTTGAGAATAAGAAAAAGAGCTTGGATGGTAAAGGAGAGCCTAATTCTTCAGCAGATTTATTAAATCCTGATGGCTCTGTCAAACAGAGAAGGTATTATGGCCCAGATGGTAGACCGATAGAAGATATTGATTATAACCATCCTGATGATGGTACACATGAATTTCCGCATAGACATCAATGGGATTGGAATAAAAGACCACCTAGACAAAAAGGAGAGTAATATAAATGAGCCCGATACATGATTATATAATAAAATGTTATTCTGTTAATTTTGAAGAAAAGAAGATAATTTTAGATGTTAGCAATGATTTAGAGGACAAACAAGTGATTTTTTATAACTTCTTTTGTTATAAGTTTTATGATGAGATGCCATACAGTGTTATCTTAGATTTAGAAGAACGATCGCTAGATGATTTCTTTTCCGAAAATAAAGAGCTTTTGGAAGAAGGAGAAAAGAGGGCATGGCCTATAATGTATGATACTTTTGACGAACTTGAATCAGAAATTAAATCAGCAGATGTTTCTTATCAAGTTTTATATTCCTCATACGGATTAAATGGTTGGGTATTAGCAGAACATGTGGAAATTATTCCAAAATGAAATTCTACATGTTTTAAAATATTCACGTTGAACTCTGATAAAATACACAGTCACAACGAGGCAATCAGTATTAATAATTTGTTGTTACTGTTATTGTGAATAATTAAATAAAAAGAGTTTTTAGATGAATAAAACGTTATTAAGTTTAATATTTATAATTCTAGCTATTACTTTAGGTGCGTGTTTATCAAATAGCAGGCTAGTTCAAACAGCACAGAAATAACGAGAAAACTTCATTAAGTGGCTCAAAATCCATGTTTTTTGACGTTAATTTTAGTCAAAAATGACAAAAATAGACTAAAAAGTGATTTTTGAATAAAAAAATGGGGTGTGGGAGATGCAGCTTAAAAATTGAAATATTTTGTGGAATGTGACACATGTATAAAATGATTAATCATGAATGGTATAATAAGTAAAAAACGAGAGGGATTTTATTATGGGGTATACTGATATCAAAGAAATGTTTCAAGATGCTAAAAATTTAGCAACTGGAGCGAATGATCTGCAATTAAAAAATGTATTGTTAGAAATTCAAACGGCAGTGTATGAACTGCAAGAAGAAAATAGAGGGTTAAGGAATAAAATACATGAGTTAGAAAACGAAAAAATTTTGGATTCGGAGTTAGAGTTTCATCAAGGCGTATATACTAGGGGAAACGAAGTGTTTTGTAATGTTTGCCGAGATAAGAATAAACAACTTTCTAGAGTTCGTTTTTCAAAGAAACACGATAATGGAACAAATGTTTATATTTGCGATGTTTGTAAGAATTGGAGATTTTCGGATATTAAAGATTAAGGAGCGACAAAAAAAGAATAGAATGCTATATTGTATTCAATGGAACCTCGCACACCTCTCTATGATGTGTCCCAAGCGGGGGCTTTTTGTATGAGAGAACAAGTTGCAAACAATTATTAAAAGAAATTAGTGTTATTTAATCGAGACCCACTAGCAGTCTTTTCTTGAGTAAAAGAGATATTATTACGTAAAACGAAAACTTTTTTACTGTTTTTACGAACAAAATTACGTATTTTTTGAACTTTTTTCAGCAAATGTATTGACTAATAGACAATATCGGTGTTATATTTGTTATGCAGAAGGGCAGTTTAGCCTAGGGATACATAGCCTCATTCCACTATTGTGGGTGGGGCTATTTCTCTACATAAAATCAAATGGAGTTCAATATGGAAAGTGAAAAAATATTTTTGACGTGGCATCAGCAAGTAGAGAAACTAGCTTCAAGAAATCTCTATTTCAGCGATAAAAACGAAAAAGAACAAGCAAAGCAAATTTTACAGAATAATTCTTACTATGCGCTTGTCAATGGATATAAAAATATACTCAATGTTGTTTGTGTCAATGGTGAAGATGATTTTCAAGGAGAATCATTTCATGATCTTAATCAGTCTTATACCTTTGATAAAGAACTATCTGCAATTATTTTCAAGTATTTACTTAGAATTGAAGATTCGATTAAAGCGATTTTCTCTTATTATTTAGGGGAACAATTCGGGCATAAAAATGTTGATTATTTATTGGAAGCTAATTACAAATCAGGAAACTATGTCAACAATGCCGGGAAATACGAAAGAGACATATTACTAGATAAACTAAATAAGATTATTTCAGAGAGTAATGCCGTTCAGATAAAGCACTACCGAGAAGAACACGGTTATGCTCCGCCTTGGGTATTAGCTAGTTCTGTATCTTTAGATACTCTGATGTACTGGTTTAAACTTTCAAGACCGACTATCAAGAAGCAAGTCGTTAAAACTTTGTTATACGATTATGAACAGTACCCATTTTCGCATATTACGAGTATTGAGGAAAACATAGAGTTATTTAGTAATATGATGACTATAGTTAAAGAGTATAGAAACAGAGCCGCACACGGCAACAGAATAATGAACCATCTTTCTAAACATAATTTGAGAATTCATTTGATTCAACTATATTCAGATAATAGAATTGAATTGTATGAAGAATATAAAAACGGATCGCTTAACAGAGACTTTTTTTCTCTTTGTGTAACTATGGTTATTATGCTTTCCAAAAGAGAAGACATGAAAAATAAATTTATTTCGGAACTACAGCTTCTGTTTAAAAACTTGGAAACAGAGAACCGTGCATTATATAAACTATTGATGTCTAACATCAAATTACCAGGCAATTTTAATGAGTTGTTAAAAGGGATCATAAATACAAAATAAAGCATCTACCTAACTAGTGTAATTATAGGTAGATGCTTTTTCTTCTCACAATGCTATTTTTTGACCTTGATTTTGACCTTGACGGCGACACCCTTCTTTAGTGTTCATCCGTCACAATATACAGAGAACGCAGGTTTACCAGATATAAAAGTGCGCATCGGTGCTTATCAGACATCAAAGCCTTAACACCGTGAAACAAAATAAGAAATTTATTTATGAGCTCAAACCCTTGTCGTATAAGGGTTTGAGCCTTTTTATTTTGTCTAAAAAAATTTTTGATGTAGCTTTTGATGTAGATTAGTTAATTTTCCATATACTTCATTAATTTATCAACAGTAGATTTCTCCATTTGCTTGGTTAAATGAGTATAAGTATCCAAAGTCATAGAAATATCTGAATGTCCAAGTCTGTTCTGGATTTCTTTTGGGCTTATCCCTGCTTCAAAAAGAATCGTGGCATGGGTATGTCTAAATCCATGACAGCCTATATTCTGAAGTACGGCTTTGTCTGCTAATCGTTTGGATCGTTGATAAACATCTGTACGATAAACCATTTCTCCAGCGTAACCAGTAAAGATAAAATCGATTTGAGTTACACCATTTGTTAGCAACAATTCACGTTGTCTCAAACGCCATTTTTTGAGGGCATACAGCGTTTTATTATCTAGGGTGATAATTCTGTTAGAACTTCTTGTTTTCGTTGTAGAGACGACAAAAGAGTCCTTAGTTTGCGACAGATTCTTATTGATATCAACTGTTTTATCCTCAAAATTGATATCTTCCCAACTTAATGCCAAAGCTTCGCCGATTCTCATTCCGGAATAAGCTAACAAACGGAAGATTGCCGCATCGAACTCAGCGTAGTATTTTTGTACTAAAGCTTTATCGCTCACTTGTAAAACTCTTTGGTCAACAGTTTTCATAAATAATTCTAGTTGTTCTTTTGAGTAATATTTAAGAGAATGTTTTTTTAGTACAACTTGTTTTGGTTTTGTTATTTTCTTGAAAGGATTAGAATCAATAATCTCCAGTGTGACAGCATGATCACACACCTTACTTACATATAACAATAATTTAGTGTACATTCCAAATTTTTTAGACCAGTCGTTAACCATCTTTTGAGCTGTTTTTAAATCTAATCGTTCAAGTTTGATAGCGCCAAAAGTAGGTAATACATATTTCTTCATACGATGATCAGTTTGTAAATAGGTCGTTTCCTTAACAGTTGTCTTGTAGACTTCAAACCATAATTCATACACTTCTTCGAGAGAAGTGACTGTTTGCTGCACCGTATCATCTGGATTTAGTAGCAACTGATTTAAAGAAGATTGTGCTTCTTTTTTAGTTTTAAATCCTCTTCGAGTTACATTGATTTGTTTACCAGTTACATAGTCTGTTTTGAGATAGGTTGTAAACATCCATAACTTATCTCCGTTTTTCTTTTTGTATTGTTTAAATGTAGCCATTTTGTTCTCCTTCTACTTGGGCAAGCAATGAGATACATGACTTTTGGCATCACTCCTTTCAAAAAGAAATAGCTATTGTTTATTATATTTTTCAAATCCTATACCTTCAGTTTCTACAACTGATTTTTTATCTAATACCCAGTCTCCAAATCCGGTTTTTTTATTTTCAAAAACTAAGTCGGCACTATATCCAGTTTCGTCTGTTGGATAACATACTTCAATGTGAGAATCACCTTCTTCTCCACCTATTACATGACTTGGTACTCCATACTTAGTGACTACACCCTCTAAGGTTAATTTACCTTCAACAAAAGATTGATAGTCTTTATAACTCATCAATTGATCACCTACCTCATGAGAATTAATAATTGTATCAATAATAAAAAAATTTTTTCTCGGCTTTGAGCTTGGTTCATTAGAATCATCAATCTTGTAATTCAAGACTTCATTTAACATATCTTGATATTTTGGACTTACTTTTATTTTAGAAATATCATTAATTTGATTTAAAATCTTAGACCTATTTGACTGATGATCAGTCCATTTAGGGTAAAAAACGCTAATATCATCACCGTATGTTTTTATAAGATAGAGTCCGTTATTAAGTTCTCTTATATATTCTTTTGAAAGAGTTGAAAAATCTACATTTTTAAAGTCTTTGTTTTCATATTTATCAATGATATTAAGCTCTGCGTCAATTCCTTTCTTAGCTTGATCTACTTTTTTATCATTCGAAGTATTATCAGTTAATTTCCATCTTGATTCAAGAGCATTAGCAATATCTTGTACAAAATCATCATCGCTTTTGTTACTGCATCCAACAATAAATAATGCCCCAAAAACAATTGCTACAAAAATTTTTTTCATTTTCTTTCCTCATTCCATAATAATCATAAACTTACTCTAATAATACTAAGGATTTTTGAACTATCACCAGAATATCGATAATTGTTTAAAGCTTGTCTAGCGATACTTGGATTAAGCATATAAAGTTTGGTCAAAAAATCAAAAATACGAACGTAAAGACCAGATTGACTTGTTTCAAACTCTAGTATTATATCTTGAAAGGTCATCCGCTTTCTAAAACATTCTTTTAGGGCTTCATCGTTAATCATAGTTAATGATGCAAATACATTAGCTCTGGCTTCTTTAGGAAAATCTTCTTCAGAATACCCATTACCTTCTAACAAGTCCGAAAAACTTTGTGATACCTTCAATTGATCCATATCAAAGTAAAAGTGTCCTAATTCATGAAGGATGGAAAATTTTTGTCTGCCAGTATTCATTAATGAATTAAAAGAAATACCATAATTATTATCAAAACGTATGATATTCCCTGATAAATATTCGGTCAACACCTCTCCAAATTGGTAGGGGATAATTTCAATATTTTCTACATCGATCGCATAATCTTTAAAATGATTCCAACGAAGGTCTTTTAATTCAATCCCATAATAGCTAGCAACTTTATCAATAATTACATATGTTTGGTCATGATATTCAAAGTAAGTGTCATAGTCTAAGTCCACAAGCGATCGTCCAATCATTTATTTTTTAGTTTGTTTTTCATATATTCATAGTAATCTCTTAGCTCTTCTTCTAATTTCTCCCTATGTTCTTCAGGAACATCTTTTGTATCAATACGAAAGAAAGTGGTAAACTCTTCTTCTCCTTTCCCCTCAATATTGGGATTGTCTGTGCGACCTAATAAGTAATCAGTAGATACATCGAAGTAATCAGCGACCTTACTTAAATTTGAACCAGTTGGCACTTTTTTCTTCCATGAATACAAAGTATTTTTTCCAAGACCAATCCGTTCTTCAAGTGTATTTACAGAAATCCCTTGTTTATCACATAGTTTTTTCAACCTATCAAATGCTGTCATATCAGTATTCCTTCCAGCCGAGAAAAATAAATTAAAACAAAGTCTACTTTTTCGTTGACAATTAAAACTAAGTATAATATACTCATCTCGTAAGCTAATTTAGTTAGCTAATTATTGACAAACAAAACCTTTAAACAAATACATTAAATCGTTGGGGAACGGTGTGAATGTTGATTTGTAGGCTTTTTATAGTCTTATTTAGCTATGTCTATATATTAAAACAAAGTCTAATTTTTGTCAACGAATTTTAGAAAATTAGCTAATTTAGTTAGCTTACAAATAATAAAGTAAGAAAGGAAGTGATTAGATGTCACAAGAATTTATCACATATGTTCGAGTCCAGTTAGCTAAACATAATAAAACTCAGGCATGGCTTGCCGATCAGATTGATATTTCTAGACCGTATATGTCGGATATCATGAAGGGGCGTAGAAGTCCTGAAAGTAAGATTCCAGAAATTAAAGCTGCACTTGAATCATTGGAAGTGATCAAGGAGGTATAACAATGAATGTAATTTTAACCGATGAAGATGCTAAATCGTTAAGACGACACATCTATGAAATTGCTGTTGAAGAATTCAAAGCTGCTAGGGAAGATGTTCATATTTCAGAGCAGCCATACAATCAAGTTGAAATTGCTGAAAAAATGAGAGTGTCTACCAAAACAATTAGAGCGTGGGAAAAATTAGGTATGCCACATGGAACAATTGGTAGTTCTAAATTTTACGATTTCATTACCGTTAAACAATGGGTATTAAAACAAAAATCATGAATCTTGGGCAAGCAATGAAAGGAATCACATGAAATCAAATTTACTACTTATAATTTCTACACTAATCTTGTTGATTATATCCATTATCTGTTTAGCAGCTGGAGAAACCTTTCAGGGGATCGGCCTTATAGCAGTGTTATGGATCGTAAGCATTTTACTAAGGATAAAGGAGGGTAGAGGCAAGTGGAAGAATTAGTTGAAATACTATCACAAGTAAGGTGGAAAGAGATAGCGATATTACTTTTAGTATGTGAAATAAATAAAAAAGAAGCCCAAATCAATTATTTAAAGGGCTCCAAAAGTGATTTATTTATCTGAAGGGAACATTGCACTTATTTCCAGTAATTGTTTTAGAGAATCAGGATTTTTTAATAGTTCAGGCATGACAGTTTTCATTAATGTAGCATCTATGTCATCTTTTGGTTTAGCATGCTTAGCAACTTGGCTGGCAATTAAGTCTATCTCTGCTTCATTTCTAATTTCAATCGCTTTAAGCAATGTATCTAGTTTGTCATTAATCTTTAATAAAGGAATATTGATTTCGCTCGAAGATTCAGTGGTTTCTATCTCTTCAAAGTCGATATTTTTTATTGTTTCATCTAATTGATTTTTAGCTGTTTCAAGAGCACGAACTTCTGTTGCATAGAAAATAGTTCTTAAATTGTATACATCGAAAGGAATACCATCACTGCCTTTTTTAATTATAGGAATCAACGGTTTTCCTAACGCATGTCTATAACCAAACTCATAGAAAACATTAGGATTATGTGTCGTCATATCAACAATTACGAGATCAGCTGATTGAAGATGATTCATAATTGTAACATCAATTTTATCAGTATCATTTACTTTATCAACTCTGATGACTTCCATACCATTTTTAGAACAAATAGGTTCAATTAAAAACTCTAATGTATCATCTGAATTTTTTCTTTCCTCAGATCCTTCTTGTCCAATGGGGGTTACAAAAAAACATTTTTTCATTTTGGGACTTCCTTTGAGTTTATTTCAGCAGACCACTTGCTGATAGATACAGTATACCAAGGTGAAAGATTTACGACAATATGAATTTAAGAAAGGGGGAACATCAATGAAACACAAATTTTTCAACGCATTAGACGAAACGCCGTTTGTTCTATTTCTAGCCGTTTTGTCAAGTCTGTGGGTAGTTGCTGGGATGATGATCATTATTCTCTGTATTTTTAACGGCACGATAAAGCTGAAAGATATTCCTATGGCTCTGTTCGTTGTTGCTACGTCACACATGTCAATTTGGATAAGTTTAGCTGTCATTGTTGCTTATGTCATTGTTCGGATGTTGGACTTTCATTCATATGTACCAAATAGAAAGAGATTAAATTAGGAGGAAATTATGACTTTAAATTTTATGAAATATCCATCATTAGTAAACCACTATGCAATAGGTAAAGAACATTGCATCGCCAATAAATTGGATGAATTATGGTATTCAACTGAAAAAATACATGTTGCTAATGCTTCAATCGTAATTAATCGAAATGGAGAACAAGGACTGGCCAAGCGAACATCACTAATTACTGATGATGATAAACAATTTTCAGCTTTAAAATTAGTGATTCCAGACACTGTATATGAATCAATTGCTAAAATCTTTGAGTATCATCCAAGTATTGATTACTTAAACGTTTATGGCGAATATTTCGGGAACGGTGTGCAAAGTATGGATTATGAAGTAAATAAAAACAAAAATAAATCTTTCAAAGTTTTCAATGTATTGGTTCACTTGATCGGGTTTCCTGCGACATCAAGGTATGTGTTTGGATATGAAAAATTAATTTATTTTTTTGAACGTGATGATTTGGTACCAATAGAAGATATTAAACCGCTGCGAGAATTTTTAAAACAGGAACCTGATGATAAGTCTTATCTTGGTGGAAATCGTGAAGGAAATGTCTACCAACCTATTAACGGCTACGAAATAAATACTCATGACGGTCTTAAATTTATTGGAGTAAAGCATAAGCTAGCTTCATTTTCCGAAAAACAAAAAAATAATAATAAACCAAATAGAACAAAAGAAATTTTTAGTATTGAAGAATTGGAGATTAGAACAGAACTTGGAGAGTACATCACTATTAATAGGGTCAAAAATGTATTGTCACATGGTGAGTATGACCTTGTTCCAAAAAATATCGGAAAGATAATGTTGGCAGTTAAAGAAGATGCCATTTGTGAATATACGAGGGAAACTACTAGGGAAGTTAATGAATCAGCCATATCACTAAAAAAATTAGTTGAAGGGTATAGTAGCCAGATTGCGAAAATGATTAAAGAACTAATCAGAGAAAGCGAGTGTGAGTAAATTGCTTAATCCAGAACAAAGAAGATTAGTAGTTGGCGCAATCAAAGACAAAGTTGATAACTATGCTGAATTACTCAGACATGAAAATGCTAAACCATTAGTTGATCAAGACATAAATTTGATTAACCAGCTTACTAAAATGTATCACGAGCACAATGAAATTTTGAATGAAGTTCAGAGAGTGGGTGTTTAATTTTGAAAATCGAATATGTACCAAAACGATTCAGAGCTGAATCTCTTCAGATGATTGAGCGAGTGAATCAAGTAATAGAAGAGTATCAGGAAAAAGGGTATGACCTGACTTTACGGCAAGTCTATTACCAATTAGTCGCTACTGATTTGATTCCGAATAGTGAGCGATCTTATAAAAATTTAGGAACACTCATCAATGATGGTCGTTTAGCTGGTGTAATTGATTGGAATTCTATTATTGATCGAACGCGAAGTATCAGAGGCTTGAGATCAGATGAGAATCCACAAGATGCAATTAGAAGAGCCTTTGCTCATTACAGGTTAGATAAGTGGAAAAATCAACCATATCATATTGAGGTATGGGTGGAAAAAGATGCCCTTGCGGGTGTGATAGGTAGCATTTGCAATGATATTGATGTCGATTACTTTTCATGTCGTGGCTACACATCTCAATCAGAAATGTGGAGAGCAGCAAGACGTTTGATGTACTACGAACAAAAAGGCAAAGAAACTGTCATATTACATTTAGGTGACCATGATCCTAGCGGCATTGATATGAGTCGAGACATCATTGAACGGCTTAACTTGTTCGGAGCTAGTCCAGAATTTAAGCGGTTAGCCCTTAACATGGACCAAATAGAAACATATAATCCACCGCCAAACCCTGCAAAACTTTCAGATAGTAGAGCAAAAGGGTATATCAGTCAGTATGGTCACTCTAGCTGGGAGTTGGATGCTCTTAAACCAGAAGTACTAAAAGCGTTAATTAATGACAACGTTGATCCGTACATCGATCAGGATTTACTTCAGGAAACAAAATTTCAAGAAAAAGAGGATATAAGCCTGATGGATGACCTACAGATTAATTGGGAAGAAGTTCAAGAATTCTTAGAGGAAAGAGGCTATGAGTAAATGAAAGTAACATTTATGAACTATGAAAGTGAAGTTGTCTTTTCAAGTTATGCTGACAACGGTAATACAGCAATTCAATTGATTGGTGCTAAAGGTACAGATTATGAAGGTGAATTGATCGCTACAGCAAGTGTAAATACAGATGTTTCGTTGGCATCAAATGCAGTCGCAATTAAAGGTTGGTCGGAAAACGAAGGTATGGAAGCAGCACTAATCAAGTCCAATGTGATTGATTCTAAAGCTACTGGATTAATTACATGCGGTTTCGTAGAAGCAAAAATTTACCAATTAACATCTGAAGCTATTCAAGAACAAATAAAACAAGAGCCTGCATCGTCTGCAAACGATACAAGCCATTAAATAAATATCATATCTTAAGAGGAGTGTAACATATGAAAGCATTAAAAGCATCAGTAAAATTTATCAATGATTTTGAAAAACAGCGTAGAACTGACAAGGACTATCACTATTTATCCTTGATTGCTGATCTACAAGAAGGTGATTTTGTCGTTGTTGAAACTAGACATGGGTATGCTGTTGCAGAATTTATCGAGTATATCGATGATTTTTCAGTAAATAGTTCATCCTACATTATTCAAAAAGTAGAGCTTGATCAAGTGTCTCATGAAAAGGAACGTCAACGAAATATCAAACGATTGAAATCTGAAATTGATGAAAAGGCAAAGGCAGCACTTCAGCGTAAGAAACTAGATGAACTAGCAGCAGAAGATAGTGAACTGAAAATCTTATTGGATAAGTTAGATGGTCTTGAAAAATAAATGAAAGTTAACCTGTTTCTACACCAAGATCAACTACTAAATGACACCTATGATTACAATCGTGTTGCTTATTATGTTGACATGGGACTTGGGAAAACCTTCATTGGTTCTGAAAAAATGTGGGAACTCAACACACCATACAATTTAGTCATTTGTCAGAAGTCAAAAATTGATGACTGGAAAGAGCATTTCGAAGAGTTTTATCCAGAGTACAAAGCGATCGTTTTTGATAAACAATCACTAGAGATTATTCCAGAAGAGTCAGTTCTAATCATTAACTATGACAAGGTATGGAGAAGACCAGAATTAACCCATTTAAGAGACTTTACAATGATGTTGGATGAATCTTCCCTAATTAAAAATGAACGCTCTAATCGCTCTAAATTCATCTTAAATCAGCTTAAACCAAATAATGTAATTTTACTTTCAGGGACTCCTGTAAGTGGGAAATATGAAGAAATAATATCTCAGGTAAATCTACTCGGCTGGAAAATCAGTCGTGACTTATTCATGAAACAGTATGTAAAGCGTGAATGGGATGATATTGATGGAGGTTGGAAGATTATTGGTTATAAGAATATTGACCGTCTAAAACGTAAATTAAGGCAGTATGGTGCGGTATTTATGAAGACGGAAGAAGTTTATGATCTGCCTGAACAAAACCATATCAACATACTAGTGAAAACAACGAAGCAGTACAAAGAGTTTTCAGCACATCACATGTGTGAATACGATGGTGAAATGTTTATTGGAGATACACCATCCAAAGCCAAATTATATCAACGTCAATTTGCTGGTCATATGAATAAGAATAAACTGATTCGTTTAAGAGAGCTTATTGAGTCTACAAGTGATCGATTAATAATCTTCTACAACTTTAAAAAAGAGTATGAAGTGATAAAACAACTATGTGATGAACTGGAACGACCTGTATCATCCGTAAATGGTGATATGCGAGATCTAGAAGCGTATGAAAGACAAAGTGACAGTATCACTCTGATTCAGTATCAGGCAGGTGCAATGGGCCTCAATTTACAGAAGTCCAATAAGATCATCTACTTTACTTTAACTGATAAGAGTGAATTATTTGAACAAAGTAAAAAACGAACACATCGAATTGGTCAAAAGCAACCTTGTTTTTATTACTATCTATTAACTAAAGGTAGTGTTGAATGGCGAATGTTGGACGTACTGAAAATGAGAAAAGATTATACTGATGAACTATTTGAATATGAGGAGATGAAGAAATGAGTAATGAATTAACTAATTTTGAAAATAAATATATGGCATCTATGGCAAATTACGCATTGTTAGATGGTCAAATCAAACAAGCAAAAGAAAAACTTGAGCAATTGAAAAGTGAATTAACTGAAGCAATGGATCAACATGATATCAAATCAATCGACAACGATTATCTAAAAATTACTCGTGTAGCTGCAAGTAGCTCAACAAGCGTCGATTTGAAAAAATTACAAAAAGAAGAAGCTAAGTTATATGGGGAACTATTAGAGGATTACCCTAAAGTAACCAAGCGAAATGCTTCATTAAGAATTGCGGTGAAATCATGAGCGCACCAGCTAGATTAAGAGTGGCGGCCAGTAGTGGTATTTATGGACTAGGATTTTCTGGAACAAGACTTAGTAGAAGTTCAATTCCTACTGAGTTAGAGGTTAATGATGTGGCGCTCATTGATCATAAAGAAAAAGTAACTGTTCTTAAAAAATATAATTGTAGCGCACTAGTTGCAGATGAAAAAGGGAATCGAACAGTGATTAATTATGATCACTTGGTGAAAGTATGAGTGAAAAAAAGAATCAAAAAAGAATGATGGATAAAGTCAGAAGTGGATATGCCAACCCAAGCAGCATTAAAGTTGTGTATCTAGGTCTTAGATATGGTGGTTTTTATTATGGAACAGTGATTGAGGCAAAAGCTTGTCATGCGGTTAAGGGGAATTTACCGTACCCATATCCCAAATATATGCACTGCGATTATAAAATCATCGATGAAGATGGTGACACTTATGGCGTTAGTGGAAATGGAATTGATTTTGTTAAAGATTGGTACCCTGTATCAGATGATATTGAAGTAGGTACACAATTATGAGGGAGTCGAAGTTTCAGCAACAAGTCATTCAATTTCTTAAAGACAATAAAGTTTGGTATGTAAAATATTGGGCTGGTAGCAAGTTTACAGTTGAAGGAATTCCTGATTTGCTCGTTTGTATTGATGGTACGTTTCATGGGATAGAGCTTAAAAATGATGAGTATTATGAATCAAAATTACAAGCTTACAACATGGGGTTAATTAATACAAATAGTGGTGAAGGATATATATTACGACCAAATAAGGTAAAGGAAAACAAATTTCCAGAATTTGATTATTATCAACTCACATTTGATGAGTGGAAAGAAAGGTGGTTTAGATGAGTAAAGGACCAGTTTATTTACCAATCTCATTACTAGATGTATTTGAACTAATTGAAGATGAAAAAGTTGATCAGATATATGTTGAATATAGAAATGAATTACGTATTGGTAAAAGCTTTGAGTTTTCACTTGAGGAAATTAAGGATCAAAATTTCTATATTAAACAGGAATATGTATCTAAGAACGATCAGGAGAGTGATTCATAATGCAATATAGTTACTCCAGGGTTTCACTCTTTAAAGAATGTCCTTATCATTTCAAATTAAAATACATTGATGAGGAACCTGAAATTCCTGATTACAGTGCAAATAGTCCATTGATTCTAGGTGGTGCGTTGCATAAAGGTATCGAAACAAATGCTACTACAATGATTCAAGATTACTACAATTCATACCCAATCATTACAGATGACATAGTGAATGAAGCTATTAAGATGGATCGAATGCTTCCAAAAGTTAAAGAGTTCTTATCAGAGAATTTCCAGCAATGTGAGTTCATCCATGAATACAAAATTGATCGACCAGAATACGTTGGTTATGTCGATTTAATTGTAAAAGGTCCAGACGGTCAATGCTTGGTCATTGATTTTAAATATAGTAACAATATTAAGAATTACATGGACTCAGCACAGCTACACATCTACAAACATTATTTGGAAGAAGATGGATTCAATATCCGACAACTTGGTTTTCTCTTTATTGAAAAAGTAGGAGTTAAACCTGGTAAGACAGAAGACCTGTTTCAATTTCGAAAACGACTTGTTAAAACATTAGCTTCTGCAAAAGTAACATTTCGAGAAATCAAATATGACGAGTCAAAAGTTAATGGATTCTTTAATCAAATCAAGGAAATTGAATCAACAACAGATTATCCGCGTGATCCACATGGTAAATGTTTTAGCTGTGCAGCCATTAATGCTAAAAAGTCTGGTCGATGGACAACATTAACACCACGTGATTATTTAAATTTTGAACAAGATAAGAATGGAGAGATAGTAATGAAATTACCTAGCACAGAACGAAGAAATGTAGAAAAAGTAACAAAACGAGTATTTTGGCTTTATGGCGCACCATTTAGTGGAAAAACAACATTTGCTAACGAATTTCCAAATCCTTTAATGCTGAATACAGATGGTAACATCAGATTTGTTGATGCGCCATTCATTAGTATCGCTGATGAAGTTACTTCAAATGGTCGTATTACTGAGACAGTTAAGGCTTGGGATAAATTGAAAGATACTATTTTTGAGCTTGAGAAAAAAGACAATGATTTTCAAACGATCGTCATTGACCTTTTAGAAGATACGTATCAGTCTGCCAGATCTTATATGTATGAAAAATTGGGCATTGAACATGAGTCAGATAACAGTTTTAAAGCATGGGATATGGTTCGTAATGAGTTCCTAAATGTAATTAAGCGGATTGTCCATTTACCATATGAAAACATCATCTTCATCAGTCATGAAGATATTTCAAAAGATGTGACGAAAAAAACAGGTGATAAAATTACGGCAATTGCACCAAATCTACAAGATAAAGCATCTTTAAAAGTTGCTGGTATGGTTGATATTGTTGGACGTGTAGTAGCTGATGATGACGAGCGTAAAATCATCTTTAAATCTAAAGACTATGTCTTTGGTGGGGGACGATTACCAAATTTACCAGTAACCGAAATTGATCTAAAGGTTCAAGAACTATTAGATGTATATGATTCAGCTAACAAAACTCTAAAGGCTGCACCAACAGTAACTGATGAAGTTGTGGAAGAAAAAACTAAAAAATCACGTCGTAAAAAAGAAGATGTTGCTGATGACGTAGAAGAAAAGACTGATGAAAAAGATGAAGAAACAACTGAGCCACCTAAGCGTAAAAGACGTAATAAAAAAGAAGTAGAAACAGATCCAGAAGATGATGAAACTCCCCCAGGTGAAAAATCTAACGAAACTGAAGAAGCTCCAAAACGTAAAAGACGTGAGCGCAAATCAAAAGATGAAGAGCCTGAACAGGAAGAAAAACCAGCTCGCCGCCGTCGTAAACGAGAGTCAAAGTAAAAACCCCTTTTGATGGGGGAACAATCGAAATATCAGATGACGATTTACCATTTTAATATTTTAGGAGGAAAAATAGATGAGAAAACAGCTAAACACAAAAGAGCAATGGTTTGCAAATACTGAAGAGGAAGCAAACAAAATTGTAGATGAAGCAAAAGAAGAATTTCCCGATGAAATGGTCGGTCATTCTATTCAACAAAAATCAAATAAAGCTGGGGAGTACTTCCTTGTTAAGTTGGATATGAAATTTAATACTCCTGCTGGAATCATGGAAAGTGAATTATCCAATGAATCTGATGAAGATGAGTGGGATGAGGAAGAAACAGAAGAAGTAGAATCTGATGGAGGAGATGAATAATGTGGGTATTCTTTGATAGTTATGAAGGTACGGGCTTAAATTCTGTAAAAATTATCGCAGGATCAAAAGAAGAATTATTGATTGAAATTGGAAAATATTCTTTGAAACACTCACTTGATACATGTTGTTTTGAAATTGGAAAAATTAAAAATAATAAAATTACGAAGGAGACTATTTAACATGACTGAACAAAAATTTGACTGGAGTAAATTTGATAAACAGGTAGACCTTGATGCACTGAAGGACGATGTAAAAACTGCAGAAGAAAATGGTGGCGGTGATTTTCCTGAAATTCCGTTAGGTAAGTATGAAGTAAAAGTAAAAAATATGGAGCTGGGTCAATCAAAAATAAAAGAAGATAAATCTGGTGGCGATCCAATGCTTAAAATTCAATTCCAAATTTTAGATGGTGAATTTAAAGATAGCCTAATTTTTTACAATGGTGTGATGCAGCCGGCAAATGAGAAAGCATTTGGCTTCCAAGTCCACAAGAATAATGAGCTATTACGATCACTTTGGGATGCAGATCATGATGAGGTTGATTTCAATGGATTCGGAGAATATAACGATCTAATTCTCGATATTGCTGAAGAAATCATTGAGGACGAATGGGAGTACATTCTTGAAAAAGGGCGTACAAATAAAGGGTACGAAACGTATGAAGTCTTAGAGATTTTAGATTAATAAAAAGATGGGGATTAATTTCCCCATCTTACACTATTACTTATCAAATCTATTTTTTAGTTCGATATATTTACTTCTACCTTGAGGAGTGAGGCCTGCATATTCCGAAACAACCTGACTGTGAGTAGCATCAGGATAATTTTGATGCTGGTTAGATGAAATACATCTTAATTTCACAAAATTAGGTTCAAAAAAGAATTGATATGTATTGACGAAATCATTATCAATATCAACAGTAGATGTAGCATTTAAAGTGCTTTTAATTTTCTCATATAGTTCTTCATCAGTCATGTGTTTTAACCACCTTTATATTTTATTAAATTATCTCATGAAAGAAGGTGATAGTCATCATATTTTATGACTTCGAGGTTTTTCAATATGATTGGTTAGTTGTAATGATGGACACAGAAACTCAGAGTGAGCACATCTTTATTAATGATGCTGATGGACTACTTAAATTTTATCATCAGCATAAAAAAGATATATGGGTAGGGTTTAATAGTAATGGTTATGATCGATATATTTTAAAGGCTATCATCTGTGGCTTTAATCCAAAAGAAGTGAATGATTGGATCATCGTTAAACACAAAAAGGGCTGGGAATTTAGCCGACAATTTAATTCTATCCAACTTTTTAGTTATGACACGATGGTTAAGAGAGATAAATCATTGAAGCAGTTAGAAGGATTCATGGGACATGATATTAGAGAAACGACAGTACCATTTGATATTCCTCGTAAATTGACAGATGCCGAAATTGATGAAGTCATTTTTTACTGTCGTCATGATGTTCACGAAACAATGGAAGTTTTCGGTCGACAGTTAGTTGAATTTCAATCGCACTTAGCTTTAATTAATGAATTTCAGTTACCTCTGAAACATATTTCTAAAACTCAGGCACAGTTAGCTGCAACAATATTAGGAGCAACCAAAAAAGAAACGGATGATGCTTTCGATATTTTTCTTCCAGAAGTACTACGTATCAACAAGCATACTAATGTACTTGATTTTTTTAGAAATTACACTGGTGATCCTAAAGAGTTAAAGATAGATGTTTTAGGTGTACCACATGTATTTGCTGGTGGTGGAGTACATGGCGCTATTTCAAAATTTTATTATGAATGTGACTCAGACGAATTAATGATCATGGCTGACGTTGATCAACTGTACCCAACTATCATGACAGAATATGATCTATTATCTAGAGGTGTATCTCAACCTGTTAAATTTAAATATATTTTAGATACAAGTTTGAAATTGAAAGAAGAGAAGAAGAAAAAAGAACGTGAACCATACAAGCGTATTTGTAATATTACCTATGGAGCTGAAGGTGATAAATATAATGCAATGTATGATCCAAGAAATAGGTTACTGGTGTGTATATATGGTCAGTTATTCTTATTAGACTTGATAGAAAAATTAGAAGTTTTACCATCGCTGGAACTGATACAATCAAATACCGATGGTATTCTTGTAAAAATTAAACGTGATGATTTTGATTTATTTGATGATTTAGTTTATGAGTGGGAACAGCGTACTCGATTACACATGAGCTTTGACTTTTACAAAAAGATTTATCAAAAAGATGTTAACAATTACTTAATTGTTGATATGGAGGGAGAACATAAATCTAAAGGTGCATACGTTAAAAAATTGGATCATTTAGATTATGATTTACCGATTGTCAATAAAGCAGTGGTTAATTACCTGGTGAAAGGTACACCTGTTGAGGAGACAATTAATCAGAGCGATAAGCTAATAGAATTCCAGAAGATCACTAAGATTAGTGGTAAGTTTGATTACGCGTTGTACGGTAAGAAAAAGAGACATGAACGAGTATTTCGATTGTTTGCCAGCACTTCCGGAAAAGAACTCAAAAAAGTAAAAGGTGATAGTATTCAGAAAATCGGATACACACCAGATATTTGTAAAATTGTTAATACTGATGTGACAAATGAAAAAACCCCTGACTGGTTAGACAGGAGTTGGTATATAGAGTTAACTCAGAAAAGAGTTAAAGATTTTCTTGGTTAATACCGATAATCTGTCGATACATTAACATAATCGTTCTTACCGTTGTACTTATCCATCATTACAATTGGTGTATCTGAAATATCTAAAAAGTTATTCGCACGTTCATAATCATCTTTAGTCCAATTCATAACTGCAGTACCAGAAATATATTCGAATACAAAATACTGAGTTTCTAACTCATCATCATTTTGTTTTAAATATACGTTATGAACAGAATACGATTTCATACCTCTAATTTTAACAACAAGTGGAAATTTAGCTAATGTACGATGTTCTTCGATCTTATCAGTATTAATAAACATACTAATCACTCCTTAAAATTATTTTAAACTAATTGTACCACATGTGAAAGGTAGGTGAATAAAAATTTATAGAGGTTATCTTAAAGGCAGTGAAAAACATGCTGCTGAATCATTTAAAAATAATCCTAAAAAGTTACTGTCTTATGAAACAGTACGGAAATTCGATTCTTTTGTTGGTATTTTAGATGATGAGTTTGTCATGGTGGACATTGATACACCTGCTGAAGCAAAACTACTTTTAAAAATTATCAAATCATTAAACTTAGGTTGTTCAGTTTTAAAAACATCAAAAGGTATTCATGTCTATTTCAAAGGATTTGATTTAACTAAAAATAGTATTGAATGGTATTCGGCAATCGGTGTAGAAGTGACGATTAAATTGGGAAATAAAAATACTGCTGATCCACTAAAGATTGATGGTAAATCTCGTAAGTGGTTAATAAAAACAAATGATTATGATCCATTACCTAAATGGTTATATCCAATGGAGAAAAAGAAAAAATCTAATCCAAGGAGTCCTATTACTGAAATTGATGAAGGAAATAGGAACCAGGAACTATTCAACTATATTCTAAAGCTTCAATCCGTTGGGATGAATAAAAAAGAAATTCGTCAAACAATTAGAATCATCAATAACTTCATACTATCTTCTCCGTTAGATGATTCAGAAATAAATACAATTTTGCGTGATGAAGCTTTTTTGAAAGAATCATTTTTTAAAGGAAATATTTTTCTTCATGATCATTTCGCAAAGTTTTTAATTGCTGAACATAATATCATTACGATTATGGATGTACTGCACATTTATAAAGACGGTGTGTATTCAGATAATCAGAATGAGATTGAGCGAGCGATGATTAAACACCTACCTCATTTAACCAAAGCTCGTAGAATGGAAGTTTTAAGTTATATCCAATTGAAGGCTGAAGAAAAAACGTTAGCAGCTACTCATTATGTGGCCGTCCAGAATGGTATTTTAAATTTAGAGACCTGGGAACTGATGAGTTTTGATCCTAATATAATCATTAAGAACAAAATTCCGGTAAATTATGTGAAAGATGCTTACTACGAAGTGACAGATAGTACATTAAATAAAATTGCTTGTCATGATAAATCACTTCGAAAAGTACTTGAAGAGATATTCGGTTATATTTTGTTACGTCGGAATGAGTTGGGTAAAGCTTTCATTTTAACTGGTGGGGGAAGTAACGGTAAATCGTCTTACTTAAAAATTGTTCGTAAACTTGCTGGAGAAGATAATACATCTTCTTTGGATCTAAAAGAACTCAATCAACGATTTAAAACTGCTGAACTATTTGGTAAGTTAGCAAATATTGGTGATGATATTTCTGGTGAATACATCAAGGATAATTCTGAATTTAAAAAGCTTGTAACTGGTGAAGCTCTTAACGTAGAACGAAAAGGGCGAGATCCATTTGATTTCACGAATTACTCAAAACTAATTTTCTCAGCTAACCGGATGCCACGAATTAATGATACAAGTAATGGGTTGATGCGTAGATTAATGATGATTCCTTTCAATGCAAAATTTACATCTGAAGATAAGGACTTTGATCCGTTTATTCAAGATAAATTAATATCTCAACAGTCAATGGAATATGTTTTACAATTGGCCATCCTAGGTTTAAAACGATTATTAAAAAATAGAAAATTCTCACCTTCCAGAACAATTGATAAAGAAACTACAAAATACGAAGAACAAAATAATCCGATCATTGGATTCCTTAAAGAAGTTGAACCTAAGTTAGAGAATGAAGTTGTTGCTGACATTCATCGTATCTATCAAGTGTGGTGTGTAGATAATGGTTTTCAACCTACGTCATCAAATGTATTTAGTAGAGAAATAAATCGTTTAAAAAATTTATCAACTAAAGTTCAACGTATAGATGGAAAGCCTAAAAAAATTTTTATCATGAAATAAACACTATATAATAGAAGAAACTTTTTTTATAAAAAATTAGGCGTGGTCATTTTTGACCTAATTCGGCTGTTTTTGGTCAAATTTTACCCATTTTTGACACCTGTTTTTTGGTTAAAAGTAGTAAAAAAGGTCTCTGTTACGACTCTAACCGTAACATGTAACGATTAACCGTAACAGCTGTACACTTAGAGTATCAAGGTGTTGAGCGATTCTGTTACGGTGTTACGGTTACTTGTAACTTCTTTTATATTAATAGTCCTTAAATTTTTTATCTATTATTTATAATATAAAAAAATAGGGTTTTAACCGTAACATTTTCAGTTTAAAAACGCTGTAACCTTTGAGGCTCTAGGTGTTAGGTGTGTTACGGTTAAAAATGTGAGCAGTAACAAAATGGAGGTGAAACGTTGAAAGAAGAGAATCAAGTTAAAAAAAGTTATTTAAAAAGGTATCGACGTTATCAACAAAAAATAAAACGACTTGAAGAAAAACTTCTTGAAATAGATAATCGAATAACAGGAATTAAAAGTGTTGAGATAAAAGATATGCCTAGTGGTGGTCAAACTGTTACGATTGAAGATTTATTTGTTCAAAAAGAAGAAACGAAAAAAAGAATCAAAAACTTAACTGACATCAATAAACAAAATCGTTTAGAAATTTATCACTGTATCGATCAGTTAGAAGATGATCGTAGTGCTGAAGTATTAGAATGTTTCTTTATAGATTCAATGACCTTTGAAGAAATAGCAGATATGAAACATTATTCAGTAAGGCATATTGTTAGTCTTTATGCTCAAGGTTTAGATAATGTTAAGTTACCTATTTCATAAACAGTTCACTTTCACTTCAGTTTTAGTTCACTTTTTGTTCAGTTTTACTTCATTACTAAAGTTAAAAAATTGTTGTAATATGATAGTATCGAAAAATATATGAAGGGACATTTCACTTTTTGTGAGGTGTCTTTTTTACTTAAGGTTAAGGAGTTGAGAAAAATGAGAGAAGCAACACGTCAACAAAAACAATTTATTGATGAATTCTTGAAATTACGTAAAAAAAATCAAAAACAAGCTGCAATTAACGCTGGATATAGTAAGAAAACTGCTCAAGTTCAATCTTCTCAGCTTCTTAAGAATCCTTATGTGCTGGAATACCTTGAAATTAGAGAAAAGCAAATTGAAATTGAACTAAAACGTGAGTTTTTCTTTGATGCAATTGAAGCTAGGGACGTTATGAGCAAGATTATGAACGATAAATCAGCAAAAGATTCCGATCGATTGACAGCAGCGAGAGATTTCTTGGATCGTGCGGGTTATAAAGCAGTAGAAATTCATGAAATTAATGGAAAAGTTGATTTGAATGCTGAAGGATTATCTGATGTTGAATTGGATCAAAAAATTGCAGATCTGAAAAAAGAGATCGGGATGATTTCAGATGGATAAATTTGAGTATTATAGAAATTTGAAAGAATTGAAAAAGTTAAAAAGGGAGAAGTTATTACGAAATGCTCGTAGTGACTTTTTTTCATACTGTCAATTAATGGTTCCTGATTTTTATAAGTCTGATCGACAATACTTGAAAAAACTTTGTTACGAGTTTGAAGATTTCATGGATTCTGACGATGACATTCTTGTTCTAAATGTACCACCTAGACATGGTAAATCACTAACTGCAGGTCGATTTGTTGAATGGAAGCTAGGTAACAATCCTAAACTTCGAGTAGCTACAGGATCATATAATGAAGATATGGCAACTGATTTTTCAAAAGAGGTTCGAGATACTATAGCCGAAGAAAGAGTTACAGATGATCAGGTTGTTTATAATGATATCTTTCCGAGGGCTAAACTAAAGCATGGGACTTCAGCTGCTAAACGCTGGGCATTACAGGGATCAAAATTATCATATCTAGCAACATCACCTGGTGGTTCTGGAACTGGTAAAGGGTTTGACTTTATGATTATTGATGATGTTATCAAAGGGATTAAAGAAGCCTTAAATGAAGTTGAATTACAAAAGCACTGGGACTGGTTTACAAAACAAATGCTATCTCGTGTGGAGTCGGGTGGTAAAATTGCCGTTATTATGACAAGATGGCACTCTAAAGACTTGGCTGGGCACATTATTGATGAGATGCCAGCCATGGGATACAAAATTAGGACGGTTATCATGCAAGCACTAATTGATGAAAAGACCGAAACTATGCTCTGTTCATCTGTCTTATCTTACAAAGATTATAAAAAGAAATGTGCTGCAATGGGAATTGATATTGCATCAGCCAACTATCAACAAGTTCCAATTGACCAAAAAGGACGATTGTACCTAGATGGTTTTAATGAGTATGAACAATCAGATTTACCAGAAATAATTCATACTTATGCTTATACAGATACCGCAGATGAAGGTGACGATAAGCATGCAATGTATATCTTCGGTCAAACTCTAGATAATAAAGCTTATATTTTGGACATTCTTTATACAGTAGAAGATCAAGGAATAACCAGAGACAAGACCGTTGAAAAACTATATAAAAATGAAGTGAATACAGCTTGGTTTGAATCTAACAATGGTGGTACTGGATATGCTAGAAGTGTCAGCGATAAGCTCAAAGAAAAATATCGAACAAATCAAACTGTAATTAAATGGTTTCACCAATCAAAAAATAAAAAAGCTAGAATAATTACGAATGCACCTTGGATCATGGAAAATGTATTTTTCCCTAAAGGATGGAAGCATCGTTGGCCAGAACTCTATGAAGATTTAATGTCTTATCAAAAACAAGGTAAAAATAAACATGATGATGCACCAGATGGGCTAACTGGCATTGCAGAAATTTGCGCGAATAAATTGAGAGCTTCGACTCAATCAAAAAAACAAAAATATAAACAAGTTAAACGAATGTTTTAAAGGAGTGTGAAAAATGGAAAATCAAAAAATATCAGATGAAACATATGAAGAATCAAGTGATAATACTTTAAAAGTAAACGAGTTTGAACATGCTTCAGACATTCGATATTCTAGTGATGTGACTGAGAATTACGTCAGTTTCGGTGTAGAATCGAATATTCATTATCGATATAGTTCTGCTGAAGAACTTCTGGATAATCCTGATATTTTAGCAAAGATGATTTATCATCACTATCAACATCAAGTTCCTCGTCTGCAGGTATTGGATGATTATTACAAGGCTAAAAATACGAATATCATTAAAAATCGTAGACGAAAGGAGCCAGAGAAAGCTGATCATCGTTCAGCTCATAACTTTGGCAAAGTTCTTGCCACATTTGACGTAGGTTATAATACGGGAAACCCAATCAAGGTACAAATTAAACCTAAAAAGAGACAGACAGTCATTGATGATTTTAATCTGGATAATGACATTGATGGTCTGAATGGTGAACTTTGGTTAGATATGGATAAATACGGACGCGCTTATGAAGTGATCTATCGTGATGAAGATGACGTTGACTATGTTGATCTATGCAATGTCTTTGAGACGTTTGTTATTTATGATACATCGGTGAAGCGGAGACCGATCGCAGCTGTTCGATATCCTAAAACTAAGTTTACAGTGGATGCTGATAAACAATATATACAGCCAATAATCTACACTGAAGACAAGATCATAACTTATGAAGAAACTATTCTCTCTGCAATCCAACTTAAAAATCCCGATGAAGCACCTCATGAATACAAAGAGGTTCAGATTACTGAATTTTCACCGAATCGTTTCAGAATGGGCTTATATGAAGATGTTCTTTCATTAATAGATTTATATGATGCTGGTCAATCAGATACAGCAAACTACATGACGGATCTCAATGATGCCTTGCTGGTTATTAGCGGGGACATTGATGCAGCTGGTATGACATCTGAAGATGCTGCCAAACAAAAAGAAGCCAATATGCTTTTGCTTGAATCAGGAACAGATATCAACGGTAATAAAACATCAATTAATGCTGGGTATATTTACAAGCAGTATGATGTTAATGGGGTGGAAGCTTATAAAGAAAGAGTTAGAAAAGGAATCCATGAAATTTCTATGGTTCCGGATTTGACCGATACAAACTTTTCTGGTGTCCAGTCCGGTGAAGCTATGAAGTATAAAATGTTTGGATTTAACCAAATGACGGCAGTGAAGCAGAGACTATTTAAAAAAAGTCTTGTGCGGCGCTATCGTCTTTTATTTAACCTAAAATCAAGTGTTTCTGAGATTGATAACTCTGATTTAAAGGGGTTACGGATTGTATTTACTCCAAATCTACCAAAAGCAATTCTTGAAGAGTTAAAAACATTAGTTGATTCTGGTGCTGAACTTAGTCAAGAGACCATTTTAGGTCTAGCATCATTTATTGATGATGTTCAAGCCGAAATGGATCGGGTAAAGAAAGAATCTGAATCCACTCCAAGAACTGATCAAGAAAAAGCACAGTTAAAAAAAGAACAGGCAGAATTTTTAGCCAAACAGGATCAACCGAAGGAGGACTGATCTAAATGTCCTATTTAAAAGATCGGGAAGATGCATGGATTAAAGAACAAATCAAACTTGATAAAGTCCGTGAAAAGGAAATAATAAAACAACTGCAGCATGCTATTGATTCTATTCAAACGGAAATTGATGCAAACTGGGATAGATTTTCTAATGGTCAACAGATTACGATCAGTGAAGCTCGAAAGCGTGCAGCGAAAATGGACGTGGAACGATTCCAGCGTAAAGCAAAAGAATATGTTGAGAATAAGGATTTTAGCCCCCAAGCAAACAAAGAGCTTAAAATCTACAATCTTGTTATGAGAGTTTCACGTTTAGAACTGCTTAAGGCTCAAATCGGGCTAGAATTGGTTACTCTGTTTGATGGCTTGGATAAATGGGGTTATAGCCAACTGTCATCTGCTGCCAAGGAAGAATATCTTCGTCAAGCCGGTATCTTGGGCAGCACTCTGGATGAAAACTATTCTAAAAAAGTTTCTTCTATTGTAAATGCTTTTTTTAAGTCCAGAGAGTATGCATCATTCAGTGATAATATCTGGCAAAACTTCACTGAAATGAAAGCTGATTTAGAAAAATTGCTGACAAAAGCAATTACTCAAGGTAAAAATCCTAGAACTGTAGCTAGCGAACTTGCAAAGTTCTTAAAGCCTAACCAAGAAAACATCCGTTACAAACTCAATCGATTAATGATCACTGAAATGACGGCGATCCAAACTGACATTCAAAAGCAAAGCTATTTGGATGCTGAAATAGAAGATTATGATTATATCGCTGAGCCTTCTGCTTGTGAGATATGTAAAAAAGTAGCTATAGGAAGTCCCTATAAAGTGGTAAAAATGGTTAAGGGTGTGAACGCTCCGTTTATGCATCCGTTTTGCAAATGCTCTACTGCACCACATGTTGATCGTGATTCGTTTGAAAAAACATTAAAGAAACGAGGGTTATGAAATGGCTAAAGAAAAGTATGTATGTAATAAGTGCGGCAAGCACACTCCGTTTGTTCAAGAAGTAGAAAATTTGCCAGATGGTGTGGAACGTCATTATGCTGGATGCCAATCATGTGGTTATCAGTCAACAATCTTCTATATCGATTCTGAGATTAAATCCCTAATGTACCAACAAAAGAACACGGCTTTTGGTACGAAAAAGAAAGAACGGTTAACGAAACAGATTCAAGGTCTTATGGACGATCTGAAACAAAAAATAGAAAGCAAGGGTGAAAATGATGAAAACAAATAATAAAGAAAAATTAATGGATTTGGCAGTTGATATTCTCACCGACACAAACATTAATGAACTAGAGACCGTCGACGTTTCTGAAACCCACTATGACGATGGTTCAGTTGGAGTATCTATCAATCTAACTTATCCAGCAGTCAAAGTCGAAAAAAATCAGTTAACTACAACAGTTGAAATTGATGGAGAAGCAATTGCAAAGAAAATTTCAGATGCAATTTCTACAGATAAGATAAAAAGAAATGCTATATCGAATAGAATGTAGTTTTAAGTCTAGTTGATCACTAGGCTTTTTATTATGCCTTTTCTTGCTGAAGGCGTTAAAGAACAGCTTGTTTCGGCTGACTGGCGTAACTAGTCAAATTTATCGGGTAGCGGCGTAACCGTGGAGGAATAATCATGAAAAAACGTTTATTAATGCCATTACATTTACAATTCTTTGCTGATCCAGATGGAGGTAGCGGTGAACCAGGAGGAACAGGAACTCCGCCAGCAGGTGATCCCAATCCGAATGATCCAGCGAATCCTGATGATCCAGATGGAGCTGGTAATGGAGACAAAACTTTTACTCGTGATGAAGTAGCAAAAATGATTGCTGCTGAGAAAAACAAAGCTTTTAAAGCTTGGGAAAAAGAGCAACAAGAGAAGCAGGCTGAAGCTGAAAAACTAGCCAAGATGAATGCTCAGGAAAAGGCTGAACATGAGAAGAAACAATTAGAAGCGAAAATTGCAGAATTGGAACGTGGTCAGACTTTAGCCGCTATGACAACAGAAGCATCTAAAATGCTGTCAGAAGCTAGTTTGCCACATGATGATGATTTACTCAGCTTGATTGTTTCAGATGATGCAGAAGCTACTAAGGGAGCTGTGGCGATCATTACGAACTTTGTATCTAAGATCAAAAAAGAAAATGCTCGTCAACAAACTCCAGCTGCTGGCGGTCAGTTCGATACAAGCGGAAATAAAAAAATGTCGACAGCAGAGTTAGCAAAACAAACACGAATTATAAAATAGGAGGATTCACACATGAAAAAGAACTTAATGAAAATGGATTTACAAACTTTTGCAGTACCAAAATTTACACCTGATCACGCTAAATTGTATGAACAAATGGATGGAACAATTCCTGATAAGTACAATGAATTGATCTTAAAAGAAGTTATGGAAAACTCTAAAATGATGCAGCTGGCAAAATATGAAGAAATGGACGGAAAAGAAAAAGAGTTCCAATATTTTGCTGAAGGACCAGGAGCTTACTGGGTAGGTGAGGCAGAAAAGATCAAAACATCTACTGCAAAATGGTTAACAGTAAAAATGGTAGCGAAAAAAGCGGCTGTCATTGTTTTAGCTTCTCGTGAATATTTACAATATGAACGCTCAACATTCTTTGATGAAATGCGACCAAAAATTGCAGAAGCTATTTATAAGAAGATTGATGCTGCAACTATCTTGAATCAAGAAAATCCATTTCCACAATCGATTGATCAATCTGCGGTGTCGGCAGGACATGTTCTTGAAACTGATTTGACTTATGACGCTGTTATTGAATTGCAAGATCTTTTAGAAGAAGAAGACTTTGAACCAAATGCGTTCATCTCTACACGAAAAAATCGTAAAACGTTACGTGAAGCTTCTAAGGTGATTGGAAATCAAACAGAATTAATTTATGACCGAAATAACAATACACTCGATGGATTACCGGTTGTTGATCTAAAAGCACAGGAAAAAGGAACATTATACACTGGTGACTTTGATCATATGTTTTATGGTATTCCGTATAACTTGTCTTATAAAATCTCAGAAGAAGCGCAACTTTCAACTATCGTTGATGAAAATGAAGATCCGATCAACCTGTTCGAGCGTGAAATGATGGCTATGCGTGTAACAATGGATATTGGTTTCATGCTTGTTAAGGATGGCGCATTCGCTAAAATCAAATCTAAAGAAATTCCGGAAGGGTAGGTAAACAAAATGAGAGTAACGGTAAATCAAGTATTTCGTGACATTCATACAAAAGAAGTGTATGAAGTTGGCCAAATTATTGAAATGACTGACGATCGTTATGATGAGATCATTGAAAATTTAGGTGATGGTTTTATTCAGATTGTTGAAGAAGGATTTCCAAAAATGATCAAGCGTGGACATTATGAATTATCTAACGGAGAACAAATTGAAGCAAATAAACAGGAAGCTGTTCAAGCAGAAGCAGCTCTTTCGGCTGAGTAGGTGACTATTTATGGCAGATGAAACTAATTCAATTGCTACAGATGTCAAGACGTTGTTAGAAGGTAATGTTGACGATAAACTCTCGGTAATCGAACGCAGGACGAAAGAACGGCTGCGTTCCTTGCTTGGTGATCCGGAAAGCATCCCCTCGCAATTTGAATATATTTCTTATGAGGTAACTCTTAAACGATTCAATAGAATCGGTAATGAGGGGATGCAGTCGTATTCTCAAGAAGGTTTGTCTATGGCGTTTCCTGACTCTGACTTTTCAGAATACCAAGACACAATCGACAAGTATCGCCGGAAAGATGAGGAAGCCTTTTACAAACCGAAAAAAGGAGTGTTCCGATTCAAATGAGATACGATAAATCAATTGTGTTCGTAGCGGAATCATCTGATTCTCACTATGATTCTGATCTTGGTGAGTGGGTAGAATCTGAACCGAAGCGAACAGATACCACTGCAAATGTCACAGATTTGGGAACTGATCGATCGGTTGCCATCTTTGGAACAATTAAAGAAGGGGCTAAGGTCATCCGGACACAGCCTCTTTTTTCTGTTCCAGAATGGGATTATATCGAATACCTTGATAAAACTTATCAGCTAGTAACTGAACGAGTTCCCCAGGAGCGCCACAGTTTAATTGTTCAGGAAGTGATCAAAGATGGGTAAGGGATCATTTAAAATAAACGGCCTTGCTGGTCTTTCAAAAAAATTAAAAAAGAATGCCAGTATGGATGATGTTAAAACAATCGTAAAAACAAATACTGCAGAACTAACAGCAGAAATGCAAAGAGAATCTCAAATCGTTTTGACTGGACACTGGGAAGGTAAGAAGTTTGTCAAACCAACAGGCGCAACCAAACGAAGTATTACTATGCATATGTCAAACAATGGTTTTGCTGGCCACAGTGGACCAAAAACAGAGTATGCACCTTACTTGATCCGTGGTACTAGATATATGGTTAAGCGTGATTTCTTCTTGCCACCACTTCGAAAGCAAAAACAGAAATTTAGATCTGACTTAGAAAGGTTGATGCAGTAGTGATAAAAACAAGAGAGCAATCAATCTTTGATGCAATGTTTAAGTGTTCCGAGAAATTGGGTTTCAAAACCTATGACTTTAAACCGATGGATGATGTTCCTTATCCGTTCGTTGAGTTTGAAGACACTCAGACCATTCATCAACCTAATAAAACTGATATTAAAGGATCGGTGATACTGGTTTTGTCGGTTTGGGGCTTACAGAGGAAAAGAAAGCAGGTGTCTGATATGGCAGCTGCTCTTTTTGATGGAGCTTTACAGATTGACAAGACTATCGGCTATTCTTGGTCGCTAAATATACAATCGAGTGATATTAAAATCGTAGATGATTTATCTACTAATACGCCGCTTAAACGGGCGATAGTAACTCTTGAATTTAGAATTTTATAGAAAGAAGGAATTGAATTATGGCAGAAGCATTAAAAGGTGTAGATATTATTTTGCTTTTCAGATTACTAAAAAAATCTACAGAAGAAGCAGCATGGAAATTGGCATATCAAACAGAACATGAAAATACAAAATCAAAAGATAGTGAAAGTACCGCAACAAAAGATGGCCCGATTCGTACTCCAGGGGCTCTTGAATTCGATTTCTCTGCTACTTCCATCTTATCTAAAAGTGATCCATATGTAGATGAGTTAGAAGATGCACTCGATAATGACGAAATTATTGAGATTTGGGAAATTAACAAAGCCGAAAAAGGAACAGGTGAAAACGCCGATAAATACAAGGCTAAATACTACCAAGGATATGTAACTAGCTTTGGTAAAAATCCGAATGCTGAGGATTCCGTTGAGCTCTCTTTAGAATTTGGGATCAATGGTAAAGGTGCCAAGGGTTATGCGACATTGACAGCTGATCAAGAAGAAGTTGTTCAATATATCTTTAAAGATACAACCAAAGAAGAAACTGTTCCAGAAGGATAAAACACAATTTTTAAGAAGGTTAGTGAAAACTAGCCTTCTTTTAATTTTAGGAGGAAACCACATGCAAATCGAAATTAACAAAAAAAAATACAATTGCAAATTCGGCATAAAATTTGTTCGCGAGTTAGACAAAAAATTTAGTGTCAAAAAAGAGGGCGTAGAGTTCGGATTTTCTCTAAGCACAAAATTACCTGAATTGGCTGGAGGAAACGCAGCTACATTATCCGATTTTCTTTATACCGCAACAATTACAGAATCACCACGCCCAAGTCAGGATGAAATCGATGACTATATTGATAACGTGGAAAACATTGAGGCTGTTTTTGATGAAGTGTTGAAAGAACTAGAAGAAAGTAATGCGGGGAAGTTAGCGGTAAGAACGCTCAAACAGAATCTAGCGGAACAGATAAGTCTGGAAACAGAAGCGGAAGGGAACTAAGTTCTGCCGAAACTTATGAACGAATTTTGATTAATGCGTTTCGATTCTTAGGAATGGTAAATATTACGGAGATTGAGCGAATGACTTTATATGAATATGAAGTACGGATGCTCGCTTGCCAACTTAAAAGGTTGGACCAGGAGTTTAATGCTCATATGCAGGCATGGACGTCTCGTCAAATAAAAGCCACTAAAGGGAAAAAACAGGAACCCTATTACAAGGATTTCAAAAAGTTTTTTGATTATGAAAAGAAAGAAAAAGAAATTCTTGGTATGTCTTTGATTGATGAAAAAATCGATGATACTGCAGTTGATCTTCTTAGAAAAGCCAATAATTGAGGGAAGGAGGAAAATAATGGAAACTTATTCTGTTGAAGCAATCTTAGCTGCTACCGATAAAAGCTTTTCAAAAACCATGAATGATGCAGAAAAATCAATGGGTGGTTTAGGTAAGCAGTCCAATGAACTTGGAGATCAACTTTCTGCAAGTACAAAAAAAGGCGGAGAGCTTACTAAATCCATTCTCGGAACAGCAATGGGCGTTGGTGCTATTAAATTAGTTTCTAGTGCAATGGGAATGGTCAAGGATTCAGTTGCTGGAGCTATAAGCCGTTTTGATACGTTAAACAAATATCCAGTTGTTATGAAGTCTTTAGGCTATTCTGCAGAAGATGTTGATAAATCAATGACTAAGCTAGGTGATGGTATTGACGGGTTGCCAACTTCACTCGATGAAATTGTGGCCAGCACTCAACAGTTATCTATAGCAACAGGTAGTTTGAGGACTGGTACAGACACAGCAATCGCTCTTAATAATGCGTTTCTTGCATCAGGAGCTTCTACAGCTGATGCCAGTCGAGGAATGCAACAATATATTCAAATGTTAGGAAAAGGCGAAGTTGATATGCAGTCATGGCGTTCACTTCAAGAAACTATGCCAGTTGCGATGGATAAAGTTGCCAAGTCATTTAAAGAACAGGGTGTTACTTCAGTAAATGATCTATATGATGCATTGAAAGAAGGCGATATTACTTTCAAAGAATTCAATGGTCGTTTAATTGAATTGAATGAAGGCGTTGGCGGCTTTGCTGACTTAGCTCGAAAAAACTCTGAGGGTGTAGCAACTTCGTGGCAGAATATCAAAACAGCTACAGTCAAAGGTGTAACTACTGTCATTCAAGCATTTAATAATATGATCCAAGAGGTCACCGGAAAGTCCATTGCTAAAAACTTAGATGGATTAAAAGTTCTAGTAAATAGTACATTCAATTCAATCAAGTTAATTATCCAGGGGACTACACCAGTAGTAAAATTGTTTGCCCAAGGGATCTCAGGTCTAATAACTGTAGCTAAGCCTTTAGAACCCGTTCTATTTGGTATTGCAGCAGCTTTCGCCGCCTTGAAGATAATTCAAGGTATTAATAGTCTTGTTCAGAAATCATATGAGCTGTTCTATTTGGCCGGAATGTCTGGTAAGGCACTCACAATTGTAACGAAAGCTCAGGCAGCTGCTCAGTTAGCAGGAACGGCTGCCACAAAAGCGGATATTATGGCAAGAGCTGCACAGAACGGACAGGTCACTATCGGAACGGCTCTGATTGGACTAATGACAGGTGCAGTTAGTTTAAGTACAGTAGCTACCACTTTAATGACAGCTGCAACTACCGCTTTTAATGTGGCTTTAAAAGTTTTATTGGGTCCAGTAGGTTGGGTTATGGCTGCAGTTGGTGGATTAACAGCAGCTGGTATAGCTTTGTGGAAATGGCTAAATAAAGAAACTGAGGCATCCAAAAAACTTAATGCGGAGCAAGATAAGCTCTCTCAATCAACCAAGACGTTAACTGACTCGGTAGAACAGAATTCAAATACTAGAAAAGATAATTTACGAGATATTGCAAGTAATGCCACTGCTTATCAAAAATTAGGTGATTCCGTAACTGACTTGGCCAGCAAAGAAAAATTATCTGCAGTTGAAAAGAAATTATTGAAGTCAAATGTGGATGAGTTAAATAAATCAGTTTCTGGTTTGAATCTTATCTATGATCAAGAATCGAATAAATTATCAATGTCGACTGAACAAATAAAAGCTCGTATTGCTGCGTTACAACAACAAGAATCAGCGAATGTTTCTCAACAAGCCTTGACAGATATTTTGAAAGAGCAGGCCAGCGTTGAATCGAAATTGAAAGAAAATTCAACAATGAGACAAGAGTGGAATGACAAACTCAAAGACGGCTCCGTCAAAATGAAAGAGTATAGAGACGCTGTTAAAGGATTGGATGATCAAGAAAAAACACTAAAATCAACTCAAGCTGATCTTAAAACAGAATATACTTCTACTCAGGAAGTGCTAGAAAGCTCCTTGAATTCAGTAGCGCAAGCGACAGAAGCTGGGGTGTTTAAACAAGTAATTTCCTATCAAACTCTAAATGATGCTCAAAAAACAACCGTTGATAATATGAAAGCAAAATGGCAAGAATACGCCGATGCTGCTACAAACATGTTTGATACATTGACAGATAAGCAAACAATGTCTGTCCAACAAATGCAAGCTAATTTAGAGGAAAATCAACGAGTAATTGGCACTTGGGCTGACAACATTTCCAACTTAGCTGATCGTGGTCTTGATGAAGGATTACTTAACAAACTTCGTGAAGCAGGACCAGAATCCGCTGGCTATGTTGCTGCATTAGTTTCGGCATCTGATGAAGAATTAAACAAGATGAGCGAAACATTCCGTAATGGTGCTGAAGTAGCGACAACAGCATTTAAGACTGCATTCAAAACTGGCGATATTCCAGGAGAAGTCACTGCGATGGTTACTAGTGCAAAAGAGTCTTTATCTAGTCAAATTCAAACTGCAAACTTCGGAGAATTGGGTAAAAATGTTGCGCAAGGGACTGCACAAGGTATTAATGAAGGAGCTCCAGAAGCTGGGAAAGCCAGTCAAGATATGGCAAGTGATGTCGCTGAAAAATTTGCCGGAGAACTTGATATTAATTCCCCATCTAGAGTATTTAAAAGCTACGGTGGATTTATTGCAGATGGTGTTGTACTTGGTATTCAAGAAAGTGCAAGTAAAGTAAAAGCAGCAATTGATTCGTTAGCAACTATTTTCACAGCTAGCGGACTCAAGATCAATCAAGAAGCTGCCAACATTTCCCGATCTATTCCTCGTTCTTTTGACAATTTAGACAATGAAATGAATTCAATTGGTATTAATATCATGGCCGGACTGGCTAATGGAATTAATGCTGGCGCATCTGCAGCTTTATTGGCTGCACAGAATATCGCTAATCAGATTATAAACACAACTAAAAATGCTCTTGATATCCATTCACCTTCTAGAGTTATGAGGGATGAAGTCGGCAAGATGATTCCAGCTGGTATCGCTGTTGGTATTCAGAAAAATTTAAGTATTGTCAAAAAGCCAATGGAAAAACTTGGTGAAAAATTGTATTCTTCATCTGGAATCTTCGATAAGAATCAACCACAACTTGGCTTCAATGATCCGTCATCTTCATGGGCTTTTTCTGGTAATCTTGCTACAGGAATTACAATTGAAGTTCCTGTGAATTTAGATGGTAAACAAATTGCTAAAGTTACAGCGAAACCTATGAGTAAAGAACTTAAGCAACTAACAAATAAACAAAATACAGCATTAGGAAGGAGAGGTTAGATGTACGATTTTACTGATACAAATAACAATGGTTCATCTAAAACTATTCTTCCTTCCGAAGCTATGAGCTTTAACGGCGTTTTCTTAGAAAATATCATTCCAGGATATCGAACCTTAAATGTAGTCGGTCGAGAATTAGCTGCTACTGAAATTCAAAGTTATCAACTGGGGATTCGTGACGGTATGAGGCAAGTTTATTCTCGTATTCCTGAACGAGAGTTAATCGTCAAATATAAAATAGACGCTCCGACAAATGAAGATTTTCGTGATCGATTTAATCGTTTGAACGTTGCACTTTTCAGTGAAAAAGATGTAGAGATCTGGTTTAATGATGAACCTGAAATGTTATGGAGTGGGAGTAAATCGGATGTTGATAATGTTCCGGAAGGTGTCAATCATGCTGTGGGAACTTTTACAGTATCTCTAAGTGATCCTTATAAATATACTCGATCTGATGCAACCAGTGTTACTTGGGGATCTAAAGTAATCACCTTTCAATCCAATTATTTGATGGGAAATACAGGTTCTGGTGCTGCCAACATGCCAATATTAATTGAGGGCGGTGCTTATTGGGGTTCAACAATGATTACTTTCCAGAACCGATCATACTTAATGGGGGATGATGGGAAAGAATCAAAACCTATTGAGATTTATCCGACCGTTGAAGGTTTGAAAGTTAAACCAGAGATATTTCTGAAAGGAACTGGTCGAGGTGTATGGATTAAAACAAGGAATGACACAATCGATTTAGGAGATTTTGACAATGCTGAAATTCTCATCGATACTCAAAAGTTCTATATTACTAAAAATGGTCAACCAATGATCAGACCAATGAACGATTTTTATATTTATCCAAATGAGCCACTTTACATTCAAGCTAAGGATAGTGATTTTGCTTTAACAATTCGTTATCCAAATAGATTCTTATAGGGGGTGATAGTTTGTTAATGGCAATGAACCTCAAACGTGATTATACTGCGATTTTGGAAAATGCTCATAATGTCAGTTATGAAAAAATTGAGAACCAAATCGGCAATATAGAATTTACGATGCCTTTGGATGATCCTAAAAATACATTTTTACAGGAAATGCTTTGGATTGAACTTACTGATAATGAAAATGAATATATCGGTTTGTATCGGGTGATGCTCTCTACGATACGGAAAGATGCTGGAAACAACACAATTACTTATACTGCAGCTCATGCTTTAAGCACACTTTTAGATAGTGTGCTTTTTGGTTATCATGAGTTAGTCAATCGTAAAACAGTTGATGTGATCAATTATATCCTTAATAAGCAAACTACTAAAAATTGGGTGTTAAAAAAATGCGATTTCACTCGATATTTCAGTTATGCTTGGGAGAATGAAAACGGGCTTGCGGATGCACTATTTTCTATTCCAGCAGCCTTTGATGAAGACTATGTTTGGGAATGGAATACTCAAGTTTATCCTTTTGAATTATCTTTAGTGAGACCTCAAACAGAAGTTGTTGCTCGGATACAAGAAGGGTATAACATGCAGGGGTTTGAGATCGAACGAGATCCTAATAATCTAGTCAATCGTATTTATCCGTTAGGCGCTGGTGAAGGAATTAATCAAGTAAACATCAAGTCTGTAAATAATAATTTGACATATGTTGAAGATAAAAAAGCTATAGAAAAATATGGACTAGTTGAGTATGTATGGGTAGATCAACGTTTTACTATTCCTCAGTCATTGAAAGACAATGCGGTCAGTATGCTTAAAAAATGGTCAATTCCTAAAATAAGTTGGTCCATTACTGCAGCAGATTTAACTAAGCTTACGGATGATCCTCTGATCATTGATAAACTTCGTAAGGGCGGAGTTGCTATGATTAATACGAATGATTATGGCAGCATAAATTTAAGAATAAAACGAGAAGCGAAAAGAGATGTATTTGGAGCACCACAGGATCTTGACCTTGATTTGGGTAACCTGAAAGATGATATTTCAACGACCATGTCTGATCTTGGCAGGAAACAAGAAATCAACGAAACATATTCTCAAGGCGCGACAAATATTCTAAATTATAGCTACCAAGATAATTGTGAAGCTGCCTATCCTGCGAATATTGAATTTTATCTTGATGATGATGTATTTCATGTGAATACAGTTGAATTGACGTTCAAAACTAAACGTTATCGAGGATACACTAAAGCTGTCAAAGGTGGAGGTGCAAGAGTACAGTCAACATCTTCTGGAGGTGCTTCTACGCAAACAAGTTCTTCTGGTGGTGGTTATTCATCAGGATCCACAACAGCTGGTGGTGGTGGAAGTAGCCAAACTAGTAGTGTAAATGGTCAAAGTACGCAGACTAGTAGTGCTGGTGGTAATCATAACCATAAAACTTTTAGATACGGATTTGATGTAAATGATCCAGATCAATTGGGTTTAAAAAGAAGATTATACTGGGGAGAAAATGAAACTAATGGTGTAATGCTATGGACTATCCAGCCTAGAGATATAACTACGGCATCTACTAGTGGGAATCATTCCCATTCTGTTTCAACTCCAGCGCATTCTCATAGTGTAAATATTCCAAACCACTCTCACAGTTTTAGTGTAAACATTCCAAATCATACACACAATGTCAATATTCCAAGTCACACCCATCAAGTTAATTTGCCTGATCATACACATCCTCTTGAGTGGGGAATTTACGAGGCTTCAGATAGTGCAAGTAAGGTAGATATTATAGTAGATGGTACAACTATTCCTTTACACGAGACAAGCCAGAACAGACTAGATCTTGTTAAATATTTACGAAAAACTAGTACTGGAAAAATTGCTAGAGGTAACCATACAATCCAAATAAAACCTAACAAACTTGCACGTATTGAAGCGCAAGTTATTTGTCGTGTTTTCATTCAATCTCAATTAGGAGGACAATTCTAATGAATATTAAAGTAAAAAAAATAAATGGTGAAGAATTTTCAGCAAAAGTAACTAAAAATCTACAAGAAATTTTCGAAGAGTTAGCTGATATATCATGTAGTAACTTCATTTTACTTGGTGATCATATCGAACAAAAAATAACGATTGAATCAATCGTAGAAGAATAGAGGTGATAATAAATGGCAGTTGAAAAAATTTTAGAAACTGACACGCTCAATCAGGGTCGTGTAAAAATTAATGCCATTATGGATCAGTCAAATTCATCTGTTGAGACTGTAAATGGTTATAAATCGGAACTTACTGAAGGAATTAAGCAAGCAAAGGAAATCGCTAGAACTGCAGGTGACGAAGCTAAAGAAATTGCTGAAGAAGCAGGGGAGTTAGCCAATCAAAAGGCAGATCAGGCTATTGCTGATTCTAAGACTGCTGTTGATACAGCGAATCGAGCTGTTAGTACAGCTAACCAAAATAAACAAGAATTTGATGCGTTAAGAAATGAGTTCGGGGATTTAGTTGCAGAATCAGGTGATAGTAACCCAGAAATCGTTCAAGCAAGAACTGATACGGAAGGGATTAAGCAATCCACGTTACAAGCACGTTTAACAAGTGACTTTAACAGTCGATTAACTACTACTGATGCAATGAAAATGTTCTCTGGCTCTGTTAATACTCCCAAAATGATGGATTTTAAAGGTAAAACAGCTGGAAATAAAAACGGCAATCCACACCAAGCTTTTTCTGATTATACGGCAACTACGCTCAAGAAACCATCAGCAAACTGGAATGAATTTACACAAGATAATTATAATAAAGTGGTGTCACGTGACGACACAGGAGTTTCAACGGGTTCATCACAGAGTGGTGTAATTCCACAACAATTCTTTCTATTTGATGTGAAAGCAGCCATTGAATCTATTGCTGAGGATATTTTCGAAGGAATGACAATGGTTCAGGTTGTTAAATATATCAAAGATAATTTTGTATCGATCAAGATTCCAATTCGTGGAAAAGCTTCTTCTCCAGGAAATAAAAACTTGAAAGTAGCGACTTTCTTAGAGTCAGCTGATGGCTATTCGGTTCAGATGCAGAATTCAGCGCCAGACTATACTGATTTTGCTACTGAGATCAATGATAGTAACTTTATTGACTCGGAATGCAAAATCAACGTATTGGTATTTTCTGATAGTTCCAATGGTGTCACACCAGCTTCCATTGATGTTGACTATATTGGAGTACAAATCACAATTTCACTAAGTGCACTAGATGTTCTGAATAAAAGTGGTTTTTTGAAGGATGAACAATTGAAAGCTCATGTGGATGATACAAACAACCCACATCAAGTGACTAAAGCACAAGTCGGTTTAGGAAGTGTCCCAAACTATTCTATTGCATCTAAAGCGGAAGCGGAAAATGCAACTAGTGATAGTAAATTTATGAGCCCATTACAGACAAAAAACTTCCATCAAAAAGCTACTGAAACGGTTAGGCAAAAGTGGAGAGAGGGATTAAATTGGATCGCCCACAGAGGTAACAATATGGAATACCCAGAAAATTCTATACCTGCTTATAAAAATGCTAATCGTCACTGGGGAATTGAAACAGATATTCAAGTTACTTCTGACGGACATTGGGTAGTCATGCACGATGATACTGTTGATCGAACGACAAATGGAACAGGTTCAATTAAATCTATGACTTTAGCCCAGTTTAGAGCGCTAAGAATAGATACTGGTGCTAATATCGACAGTTTGTCTGATGTAGAAAAGACTCCGCCGATCTTGGAGGAATACTTAGCAATTTGTAGAGAAAAATGTAGAGTACCTGTTATAGAAATTAAAACAGGCGACTATACGATTTCAAATTACGAGCAGTTAAAAACAATCCTGACTAACTATGGATATAATGAGACGAACTGTGTGATTATCTCGTTTGACTATACTGTACTGACTAATATTAGACAAATGTATCCTAATATGGAACTTCATGTGGTTTCTAGCACCGTCACTCAAAGTGTAATTGATCAGGCAGTGGCTTTAGGATATCCAGCAACTCTTGGTGTGAATTATAGTAATGCAGGTGTTACAGCTGATTTAGTCAATCAATTACATGCGTTAGGATTAAAAATAAATGTCTGGACAGTTCCTGATACAAAATTTGAAGATATGAAGGCATTAAATGTTGATTACATTACCACAAATAGTTTGTCAGGAAACTTAAGGTATGCAGCACTTACTTTGCTAAACGGTTTTACTAATAACGTTGATGCTGGCAGAATCAAAGAGTCTTATGTTGAGGAAATTGAACAAGGTGTTATTCACCTCTCATTTAACGTGAGCGGTGGCGTGACTACACAAAATAGTCCAATTGCAAAACTACCTGATTGGGCGATTCCTATGTATCGTCAGTACCCTCAATGTGCCGTTCGTATATCTACAGGAGTCGCTTTTGGTACGTTCGATGTTAACGGGCGCTTAGTTCCTGGCTCTGCCACAGTTGGTACTATTGCAGTAGGGTTAAACTGGGCAAACAAAACATCATGGGCATCAGGTTCAACAACATACAAAATTTAATGGAGTCCTTTCATGGACTTCTTTTTTTCGAGAGAAGGTGAACGAATGACAATTGAAGAGTTGGGGCTATTGGCTGGTGCTATAATGTCCATTGCTGGTTTAATAGCCTTTTTCGCAAAGCCAGTACTTAATAGTTCAAAAGAATTGAACAAGACTATCACTGAATTAAATCTAACTTTAAATCTATTATCTAAAGATTTAGAAGCAAGTAAGGAAGATCGAAAAGAGATTCATGAACAACTAAAACGGCAAGATGAGCGCCTTGATTCTCATGAATTGAAATTAGCGGAGCATGGTCAACAAATTAAAACATTATTTGTAAAGGAGAGATGAATTAATGAAATTCTCAAATGAAACATACAACGTTATTAAATGGTTTGTATCCGTAGTTTTGCCAGCTTGTGGTGTATTAGTTGGTTCTCTAGGCAAAGCCTATAATTGGGATGGTACTGATTTAGCAGTAACAACGATAGCGGCAGTCACAACTTTCTTAGGTTCTGTGATGCTTTATAGCACAGCGCAGTACAATAAAAATGGAGATGATGATGATGGCCAACATTAATGCGATGCTTGATTGGATGAGACAGCGTTTAGGCGTAGTTCGATATAGCATGACTAATCGTTTAGGACCTAGTAGCTATGATTGTTCTAGTGCTGTTTATAACGCTTTGATTGCTGGTGGATTTTTGAAAGCCGGAAGTATGGGGAATACAGAAACCTTGTTTAACGACCTAGAAAATAGTGGATGGGAGCAAGTAAAACCAATTAATGGTAATTATCCGGCTAAGAAAGGTGATATCTTTATTTGGGGTAAACGAGGTTTTACATTAGGAGCAGCTGGTCATACAGGTATTTTTATTGATGACAACGACAACATCATCCATTGTAATTTTGGCTTTGATGGGATATCTATCAATGATCATGACTATATTTGGATGTATAATGGACAACCTGAAATCACTATCTACCGCTATACTGGAAAAAGTAATGGTGGTACTAATCCTAAACCGAGTACTCCAAAACCTATTGATCCAGTACCACAAGACCCTAACAAGCGTATACAGATGTCCGGAACATTTTATCCTGATAGAAAGCTTGCTGTCAGTGCAGATACGAATCCGGATGATGTAAAAAGCCCGGCATTGGATTATTACACTAAGGGAACTGCAATCAGATATGACAGCTATGTTATGTCTAATGGGTACGCTTGGATTAGTTATATTGGAGCTTCAGGAAAACGTCGTTATGTTGCAGTTGGTCCAGATGATGGTCAGATTAATACGACATGGGGAAGAGGCTTCTTTAATTAAACTAAAATAACCCTAGAATAATCTAGGGTTATTTTTTGGGAGTAATATGATAGGTTCACTATAGATTCTTTCATTATCATATAAAAAGAAGGAGGGGTCTTCATGATGATATTTCTTATTATCGATTTTTTTGCGAAAATTTGTAAGATATTTACGTTTATAATTATTGTAAGGATGCTGTATAAAATAATTTTGCAAGAAAAGAAAGAAAAAGCTATTCGTAAAAGTAAAAAGCATTAGGTTATACTATTCAAAAATATTAGTGATTTCAATTCGTTTAGTTTCATTTGATTGTCAGAAATAAGCTCTTCGTCACCATTAGAATGTAAATCTAATAATGAAAATTGTGATACTATCGACTTTCTAATAAAGTCAAACAATTGGTAACAAACTAAGACATATGTTTGATCATTGAAAATACAATAAACAGTTTCATCGAGATTTCGATGTTGACTATTGTAAAACTGTGATTTTGTGATATCAATGTTTATATTTTTGATTGATTGCCACTCAACTGATCTATCACTGGTCGCCTGTAGGAGTATTTCTAATACCTCATCTTGTGCCATATTTATGTATTCCTTTCTATTGTTTTTCTAAATTTCAGTAAAGTCTTTCTTATTTTAAAAAAATTATAATTAGTGGTTCTATTAAGACGTGAAATGAAATACTTAATTGTGTAAGAGTTTAACATGGGGTATGTTTCAGTTATATCCTGCAAAAAAAATTTCAACTCATTAATTAGTGTAGTATTACAATTTTCTTTTGATTCCATCTTACGAATATAAGCGTTGAGTGTTCCAAGTATTTCGTCTTTTGATGATGCCAATTTTTCTCTATCAACAGCATTGTTTATTTTCTTGTTTACATTAATGGCGATAAAAAATGTAGCAATTGTAATTATATTTAGAGAAAAATCGATATAGTCATTAATATTATTAATGATAGTTTTCAAATTCCTCCCTCCTTATCAAACTCATTATATACACATGTCACATAAATTTGCAATCATACAAAAACTATCATAATCGTTTTTATTTATTCGATAATATGACTGGATATTAAATCATACATATTTACCAATTCAAATTTTGTGGTAAAATTGTTTATACATAAAATAATATATTATTTTTTAGGGTGGGGATGTCATGAATGATAATTTAAGTATATCGTTTTTATTAATTATACTTTTTTCTGGTTTTTATGTGTCTTACTACATTTATGATAAAATTATGGAGAAAAATAAAGATGAACTTGAAAAAATTGATATCTTCTTTAGCATTATACAGAAATCACTATTTTCTTTTCTAACAATCCTAATTTCTGTCATTACAGTTATTGTTTCAATAGCTAATTTTTTAAATTCAAAAACAGAGTTTGAAATTCAGAATTTTTCACAAATAAATACTGATAATAAAGAAAATGATCAGTTTGTTGAAGACCGACTAGGAAATAGGGATCAAATATATTCTTATCATATGAATTTTGAGACTGGTAAAAGTGTATTTGAAGGAATTCCAATAATTATAAGTAATACTGGAAATGTAAGAGATTCAATTAAAAGTATATCAATAAGTGTTTTTGATGAGAGTGAAATATTAGAAACATTCTACTCAAAAAAAGTTATAGACTCAAAAATAGATCGTTCTTCTGAAATATGGCTTGAGCCAAAAGAAACATTAGAATACACCATTGATGGTAATAAGATGAAATCTAGTATCCAGAAATGTATTGAACGACTTGAGGAAAGAGGTATTAATGATTCATTGTACAGAGTTTATTATATAAGGGAAGATGATGGACAGCGAGCAGATTCTGGAAAGATTAGTACAAGGATTAAATTGATTACTGGATCCAACAAAGAAGTAGAAATGAAACAGCGTTCATTCGATTTAAATTTTGCAGAAAGAATAGAAGAGACTACTGATTCACTTATTCTTAGAGGAGAGTAGACTTGTTTATCTCAATTGCTTACCCAAGATTTGATGTAGTTTTTGATGTAGTTCTGAATCCGTTGAGGGATTTCATAGAACCATTTTTGTAAAAATTGCTATACTATTTATTGTCTTAGAACCTTGATATACCTCGTTTTCCCTAAGTAGCACCTATTTGGGAATTTACACCGTGAAACAAAATAAGGTTTTAAATTTTGCGCTCAATCCTTTGTCAGACAAGGGATTGAGCGTTTTTTATTTGTTTGAAACTATTTTTGAAGTATTTCTTTATAAATACTTCTTAGTAAAATACGAAGAACTATAGGAAGTGATTAGGTAGCATTTAAAGAACAAAAATCACAAGTACTACATATATCATAATGCATAAAACTGATACACCAATGACAATAGGCCAATCAACATTATGTATAAACTCTCTAAAAGTTTGTTGTTTCTTATCTTTCTTCTTATCTTCAATGTATTGTTGATAATTGTTTTCTAGTACAAAGACAAAAGTAAAAAATAAAAATACATTTACTACAAAGGATGGGATATTGTCAAATGTATTGATCGAATAGAAATAGACACTAAAAATAATTAGATAAGAAAATAAATGTCGAGATATTAAACGGCTGATAAACTTCTTCAAATAAATCACTCCTTGTGGATAATTGTATCACTAGAACAGAGCTAATAAGAGGTAGAGGATAAATAAAATTATCAAAAATTGAAATCGCCAAAAAATTCATGATATAGTGATTGCCAACCAAGATACCTAATAACAAACCAATAATTGATACCATAATAAACACTAAAACTTTATATCTCAATGGATAACAAAAAAGGCAACAGGATAGATAACGATAGCAAAAAATAGTATAACAATACCCAAAATGGAATACCTCATGTATATAGTAATAAATAAATTATATCATAACGACAATATATAAAAAGTAGGAGATCTGGTTAGATACAAAATTTGTTATTAAGATATTAAAACGAAGCAAGAGTTACAAGATGGAATTATTAGTAGATTGCAGTAAAAATTAGCTAAAAGTATTTATACAATTCTGTGTGATTTACTTTATTAGACAACGTAATGGAATAATCGTATTTCTGAGAAAAAAATCTAAATAACTATAAATTTCCTCCATTCTTCATCATATCATTATTTCTATTTGCTATTTCGTGTTATATTTTTAGAAAAGAATGTAAAGGTGAAGCATATGGATAAACAAATAATCGAACATGCAAAAGAATTATTGGCAACGTGTGACTCATTTTTGCTGTCTACAAATGATCGGAACGGATTTCCAAATACGATCGTAGTGTCAAAACCCATCATTAGAGCGAGTTTTTACAATCTTAAATTTTACGTAAATGGTAATGGTCAAACAGTGGAAAATATTCGGCATAATAAAAAAGGGAATGTTTGCTGCTATGATGAAGCTAGGCATGAAAGTGTTTTGTTAAAAGGAATTTTCAGCGTTGAAGACATTGAAGAATTCAAACTGCTCAAAGATCGTTTGAATAGCTATCAGAAAGAGTTGAATCATGAGAATCCGGTTGTTCTTTCTTTTGAAGTCTATACTGTGAAGGTTCATTCTCAAACGAAAACCTTTTGGAAAGATGTGGATGATTTTGAGGATCATTAAAGATAAACTAAATCAAAAGGAGGTGTAGATTACCGTTTTTGATTTTGTGAAAGTTACTTACAAAGTGAAAATAGCTAAAGTATGCATGAAATCTCTAAGAAGAGGTTTCGTGCATTTTTTATTGCCTTCAACTAAATTAGCTGAAGTTTAAGTATTTAATATGTATTTAAAATGTTTCTTATTTTCCTATATTTACTCTAAAAATATTAAATATCCATTGCTTTACGCTGTAAATTCTTTATACTCTAATTAGGAGGACAATTGTTATTTAATGACCAATGTAAAAACGCCATTAAATGAATGTTTAACTCAAAGGGTAGGTATAAAGGTGTTGGAGGAGTTTCGATGAAAAAATTGATTGTTATGATTAGTTTATGGGTGCTTTTTTTTCCTAGCATCTCTTGTGCAGAAGATATAATGGATTCTTCTGTTGAGAGTAGCTTTGATTCGTCGAATGAGCTGTCGAGGAAATATATGCGAAAACAAGTACTTAATGGCAAGACAACAAAAATCAAAAAGGAAAAAGGAGAGACATATTTAACATTTCCATTTAAAAAAAGGCCACATCAATACTTTGCAAATTTTGTACTAAACAGTCCAGCCAATGTTTATGTTGGATTTGTAGAGACGATCTATTATAGAGATAAGCTCAAGATCAAACAAATCTACTATGAAAAAAATCCAGTTAGAACGGATAAACTAGGTATTTTTACCACAGATCTATATATTATTTCTGAGACGGATGACGTCTATCATTATAAAAATGTTCCCTATATGGTGAGTAGCGATCAGCCAACGGCTTTTTTTTCCAGCATCGATTTTGATAAAGAAAAAGCAAAGCTATCTGGAGAGCTAAAAATGTTTGCTTCTAAAAGCACCTATCAAGTAGAGCTGTTTTATACAGATCATGAAGAGTATCATTATCAAGAAGTCACTGTAGAAAATGATGGAAGATTTACAATCGACCTAAACCGAAACGGTCAGCCAGGTACGATGTATCTGAGAGCTAGCGATGGTTTGGGGAATTATGCGAATGCTCTTGATATTTTAGAGGAAGGACAGACGACCTATCCAATTTCGCAAAAAAAATTACAGGAGATAGCAGATAGCTATCAAAAGCCTTCACGTGGCAATAAACTATTGGCATTAGCTTTATTGACGTTAAAATGGCTATTAGGACTATTGGCAGCAATTTTGATATTATTGCGTTTAAGAGTTATCCTAAAAAGAAGAAGAAGACGCAGGCTGCGGAAAAAGCAGTTTCGGTGAATCAACTATGAAGGAGAGATAAGAGTGAAAATCAGTATTCGACATCGCTATATCAAAAAAATTCCTGTACTGGAAGTTGTTGCAGAAGAAGAAAAAAACAAAGCTTTACCTCTAGTCATCTATTATCATGGCTGGCAGTCTGCTAAGGAATTATCATTGACTCAAGCACGAAAATTAGCGAGAAAAGGGATTCGGGTGATTTTACCGGATGCTATGAATCATGGGGAACGTAAAACTGGTCCAGTATCACCGATTCCTTCTGTGACATTTTGGTCAAGTATCCAATACAATATCATAGAATTTTCGCAGCTGATCCGTCATTTTGAAAAGCTTGAGCTGATCAAAAATAAGAAAATAGGTGTGGGCGGTGTTTCGATGGGCGGGATCACGACATGTGCTTTACTGACTCAACATCCAGAAATCAATACGGCAGCCTGTATGATGGGAACACCAGCCCCAATGCGCTATATTGAACGAGTAATGGAGCGAGCAGCTGAAATGGACTATTTTGTACCTAAGGATTTACCATTGCTGCAAAGTTGGGTCACGCATTATGATCTATCAAAAGCACCTGAAAAGATAGCTGAACGTCCTGTCTTATTCTGGCATGGAACGAAAGATCCTAAAATTCCCTATGAGGACATGGCAGATTTTTATCAACAGATCTCAGATGAAACGTATGCTCAAAACAGCCGTTTTCTGACTGGAGAAGGGGAAGGACATCTAGTGAAAGGTGAAATGATGGATGTTGTGGCGGAATGGTTTGAGGAGAATTTAATAGACAGAGACTAAAGCATTTTGCTCTGAGTAGCAAGAAGCAGCTTATTCAGATTTAGTGTGTGGAACAAAATCGATCATTCTTTTTGTTCCGCACTTTTTAAAATAGCTTGTTTTAATTCATTGAAAATATACGTCAATAATAGAAAATGAGGTTCATTTCTTAGAAACACTCTTGACAAACTTTCACGTATTATGAATAATGTAAGGGGTTGCGTTTATTGGAGATAAGCAAATGAATAAAATGGAAAACTGTACGAATGTAAATCAAATGTACTCGATTGGTGAGGTAGCAAAGATTTGTAATGTTTCCCGCAAAACATTGCGTTTCTATGAACAATTAGGCTTATTGACACCAGATCATGTTAGTTTGGAAAATGGTTATCGTTATTATACGGAGAAGACCATGAATTTGATTCCTGTCATCAAGTATTACAAGCAGATGGGCTTTAAGCTACAGGAAATGGGTAATGTGCAGAACACTGGAGACTATTTTTATCAAGAGACGAATTTTCTAACGAAGCTGTCTGAGTTAAAACGAGAAGAACAACGTATTCGTAATAGTTATACAGCTGTCTCAGACTGGATCGGTTTGTTGAGAGAAGGATCGATTGCAATTGAAAATCAGCTGCAAAATGTCAATGTGAAATATTTGGATCGTGAAAGCTATGTCTTTATGGAGCAGGATTTTTGTTATAACTATATGGATGCGGTGATCAATATTCCTTGGGTCAATTATTTAGAGGAGCAGGATTGTGAAATCACGGGTCCAGTGATTCTTCATTTCGAGAACTGTGAGGAGAAGATGGCCTGTAAGTCCCGTAAAATGAATGTGATGCAAAAACCTGTTAGTATTGCAAATAGTGAGATGCCGACGACTTTTTTTGGTGGTCAGATGTTTTTATCCAGCTATTATTTAGGTGACCCGGCTGATATTTGTCAGCAATATAAAAAGATGTTGTTATGGGCAAAGGAACATGATTATCAATGCTCAGATGAGGTATATGAACGTTATGTGATCGATTATTGGTCTACTATGAATGTTGATAATTTTGTGATCGAACTGTTGATTCCAGCAGAAAAAAATAAAAAATAAAACTTTTTAAATCGACTTGTATGAATTCTACGATCAGCTGGATTCGCACAAGTCGATTTTGATTAGAAAAGAGAGATTTATTTAAAGATTCCCCTTAAGGGGAACCTTTTTGTTTTGTTATAAAAAAAACGATAGTGTCCGTTGCGTAAATGATTTTATTTATAATAGTGTTATTTTTATTTTGTGATTACATGCCTAAAGTGAAAATGTGAGCAAGGATAGTTTACCCACAAATCTTTCTTGTGAAAAAAACAACAAGTTCTGTATCAGCGAAAAAGGATGTTTCTTTTTCGACAAGTAAAATCAATCTAATTATCCAATTGTTATAAAACACGAGTTCTATTATATTTTCCGTACTATAACAGGTGTTGATTCTCAATTATGAGGAATAATTGAGAAAGGGAAGCTGTATTACCGAGTGAAAGATGTGTTTCAGAAAAAAAATCTTCTTGACTGCTCCCTTAAGGTAAGACTGTAAAGTGAGTGGTAGCAAGAAATGAAACCGTTTTACGGTAACTATTTTAGGAGGAAGCAACTATGAAATACGATGCATTAGGAATGGTAGAAACAAAAGGATTGATTGGGTCGATCGAGGCAGCAGATGCGATGGTTAAAGCAGCAAATGTTTCTTTGATCGGGAAAGAATTTGTTGGCGGCGGAATCGTTACAGTAATGGTGCGCGGAGATGTGGGTGCAGTTAAAGCAGCGACTGATGCGGGGGCAAGTGCTGCTGAACGTGTAGGAGAGCTTTTATCCGTTCATGTGATTCCACGCCCACATGGTGAAGTGGAAAATATTTTGCCAGTAAATAAAGCCAAATAAATAGTTAGGGGAAACGTCAATGAATAGTGAAAAAAGTATTCTGAGTACAAGTACAAATGCGGACCTAAAAATGAAAGAGGTCAGCAAAGGATTTCAAGTTAAGGGAATTACGAATGGACTAGTTTCTGGAATTACTTACGGAATTTATTCTACTTTAGTTGTGGTTGCCAGTGGGTATGATCCGCTGATCAGTGCTGCGGGATTTTTAGCTGCACCATTTGTTTGTTCAGGTTTAAATGATTTTTTTGCTGGAATTTTTCTTTTATTTTATAACGCAAAGCATGGACGATTAAAGGAAATCATCCGCATGGTAAAAACCAAGCCAGGGAAAATGCTTGTGATCGGGTTCTTATTAGGCGGTCCGATCGCAAATGGGGCTTATCTTGTTGGTCTAGCAATGGCTGGCGCTTATGCGATCCCAATTTCAGCTACCTGTAGTTTGTTCGGTGCATTGTTCTCATGGATTTTCTTAAAACAGAAGCCGACAGCCAGAATTATTTTGGGCATGGTGGTTTGTGTGATGGGTGCGATCGTGATCAATCTGGTCAAACCAGAAGGCGCACCGAATTTCACTTTAGGAATTATCTGTGCGTTGATTGCAGCTGTTTCGTGGGGCTTAGAAGGGGTCTTTTCAAGTTTCGGCGGTGCGATGATCGATACAGATGTAGCAGTCAATTTACGTGAATTAGTTTCTGGCTTGTTCGTAATGATTTTGGTTTTACCATTTGTTGGTGGTGTGGGCTTATTATTTAAAACGTTAGCAGCTGGAACACCAGTGATGTGGTTACTACTATCTGGACTAAGCGCAGGAATTTCTTTCTTAACTTGGTACAAAGCCAACGCGATGGTGGGGACAGCTGTCGGAATGTCGCTGAATGTAACGTATGCATTTTGGGGTGTCATCTTCAGTGTGATTTTCTTAGGTCAAACAGTTACACCAACCATGGTGATTGGTTCGATCGTGATCGTCATCGGTGCGATTTTAGTGACGATGAATCCGTTGGACTTCTTCAGAAAGGGGGAAGCATAGATGCTTTTACCTAGTCGGACAGCTGTATTGAATCAAATGTATGATCAAAGAGAGTTAGATGTGAAGAAGATCATGGAGGAATTGAAACCTCAGTATGGGCATGAGAAGCAGTTTAATGAGAAATTGTATTTAGAGCATTTGATGGCGTTAGAAGCAAATGGTTTAGTTGAATTGACGAATTATTGTTTAGATGATCAAGAAGAATTGATTATGTCGTATACGATCACAGAGGAAGGTCGAACGACAGTTGAGAAATATGTAGATAAAGTATATCGAGTGATGTAGTGATTTGATTTGTTATGTAGAGAAATTTCTCCGAGAGAATATGAATTGTGAATGAGCCAAAGATGTCTCAGTCATGATTTACTATTTTTCTTTCAAATTTATTGAGTCAACTTGGCTCTTTGATTGTTCAGCTTCATGGGCTAGCTCTTCGGAAAAAAGACAAAATTGGTTTGTGACAAAGAGAGTCACAATCAAATTTTCCTATTTTTCAGTCAGAGCTGAACGAGCCTACTTAACCTTTAGTTTATCTAGCTTCATGGGCTAGCTCTTCGGAAAAAAGACAAAATTGGTTTGTGACAGAGAGAGTCACAATCAAATTTTCCTATTTTTCAGTCAGAGCTGAACGAGCCCATTCAGCTTTTATTTCAGAAATGGGGGATTGTATTGGTTTATCGTGGTGAGGAGGCGTTGGGGCTTATTGAGACTGTTGGTCTGGTTCCGGCGTTGAAAGCGTGTGATGAGATGTTGAAGGCAGCAGATGTTGAGCTGGTTTCATATGAAAATATTGGTTCTACTTTAGTTACGATCATGGTCAAGGGGGATGTTGCTGCTGTTGAAGCTTCGGTTTCAGCAGGTGCTCGAGCAGCTGAAGCGATCGGCACTTTGACTGCGCAAAATGTGATGCCAAGACCGATTCCGTCTGTTGGGGACATTGTTTCTGTCCATGCAATAGATGTGTAGATAGAGGGGGAAACAAATGAAAACCTTTGAAGCGATTGGAGCCATTGAGACATTTGGCTTAGTGTTTGTCTTAGAAGCGTGTGATGCGATGTGTAAAGCGGCAGATGTTGAATTAGTTGGATATGAAAATGTCGCGTCCGGGTATATTTCAGTCATTGTGCAAGGAGATGTAGCTGCTTGCCAATCTGCTGTTGATGCAGGGATCAAAGCAGTTGAAAATTTAGGTGCGGAGGTCTATAGCTCAGTTGTGATCGCTGGTCCGCATATCGATTTGAATAAAATTATCAACCGTTATCAGTTAAATAGCCTTTTATCTGAAGAGGAGGGAGATGCAGTTTAGATGCAGCAAATAGATAAAGATCTGTTATCGATACAAGAAGCGCGGATTTTAGTAGAAACAGCCAGAGATGCACATTATTTGATCAAAGATTACGGACAAAAGCATTTTGATCAAATCCTCAAACAGCTACTGGAGCAAATAAAACCTGAAATTAGTGGATTCGTTACATCTGAAATGAATGAAACGAAGTTAGGTAATTCAAAAGATACAGAAGCTTTGGTCAATCAATTTCTAGAAGCGTTGGCGGAAGAGTTGCCAAGGCAACAATGTATTGGAGCGCTTGCGAAAGATTCTGCGGGGAATATTTTACAAGTGGGTGTACCAGTCGGTGTGATACCTGTCATTTTATCAAACGAAAATATTGTATTGAATACATTATATAGCTTGATTATCGGTATTAAATCAGGGAATGCACTAGTGGTGATTCCTCATCCGAATGCATGTAAGACAACGTATCAAATCGTCAAAAAAGTGAAGCAACTTTGCGAATCAAACGGTTTACCAAAAGGCTGTTTAGCTTGCTTAGAGCAAGTGACGGAAAATAGTGTACAAGAAGTGTTGAACCATCAAGATACTGCGATGATTTTGGTTATCGGAAATTCAAAATATACAAACGCGACCACCAACCAAAAACCAATTATTTATGGCAGTTCAGGCGCGACACCTGTTTTTATCGAACGCTCGGCATCGATTAAATCGGCCGTAGATGCAATCATTCAAAGTCGCTCTTTTGATGGTGGGTTATTACCTGGCGCAGAACAATATTTGATTGCAGAAAGTGTGATCGCTTCAGAAGTAAAAACGATGATGAAACAGTCTGGGGCTCATTTTTTATCTAAGGAAGAAGAGCTTAAACTTTTACATCTACTTCAGCCAAAAGAGAATCAGATCAATCCAAAGTGCATTGGTAAAAGTGCATTTTGGTTAGCACAACAGGCTGGCTTCTCCGTTGGATCACAAATCAAAGTGTTAGTTTCGGAACAACAATACCTTCATGAAGAAGACCCGTTTACTAATGAAATGAAATGCCCGGTGTTAGCTTTTTATTTGGAACCAGATTGGATCCATGCTTGTGAAAAATCAATTCGTCTATTGAAAGAGAAAAATCATGGTCACTCTTTAGCGATTCATTCCCAAAATACGACAATTCTAAATGAATTTGCTTTAAAAAAACCAGTGGGAAGAATGATTGTCAATGCACCAGCAGGATTTGCCAGTCTTGGGCTGAACTCTAACTTACCGTTATCGGTTATCTTAGGTGGGTTTACGACAGGGCGAGGAATCAGTGCTAAAAATATCACAGCAGCTGATCTAACCTATAAACGACAAATCAGCTATCCGACACAGATCGATGTGCCTATGGTAGCCTCAGAAACTATTGATAAAGAACTATTAGAAAAAGTGTTAAAGAAAATATTGGAAAAATAAAATGGCGTAAAGTGAGGGAATAAAATGGATATCAAAGAGTTTTCAGCAAAACTAGCTGAAGCAACCAAAGAATTAAGTCCGGAAGAACAAACGGCACTGATGAAAATGTTTGCGACTGTTTCAGACGACTTAAATACTCCAGGCTCAACGAGCGGTGGATTTGCAGCTGCTGGTCAAACGACGATTCCAGCAGGAATCACTCCTCGTTTAGAGGCACTAAAAGAAAACTACTTAAAACAAGTGCCGACGATCACCACTCATAGAGCGAGAGTGATCACAGAAATTGCGAAAGAAAATCCGGGAATGCCTAAGAATATTTTAAGAGCAAAATCATTCAAACGCTGCTGTGAAACAGCACCTTTAGTAATTCAAGATAATGAGCTGATCGTTGGTGCTCCTAATGGTGCTCCTCGTGCGGGTTCTTTTTCACCAGATATCGCATGGCGTTGGATGGAAGAAGAAATCGAAACGATTTCCAACCGTCCGCAAGATCCATTCTTCATTTCTGATGAAGACAAGAAAATCATGAGAGAAGAACTATTTCCATTTTGGAAAGGAAAATCCATCGACGAATATTGCGAAGATCAGTTTCGTGAAGCAGGCGTTTGGGAACTATCAGGAGAGTCTTTTGTCTCTGATTGTTCCTACCATCAATTAAATGGCGGTGGTGATTCAAATCCAGGTTATGACGTGATCTTGATGAAAAAAGGGATGCTGGACATTCAAAAGGAAGCGCAAGAGCAGCTTGAAAAAATGGATTATGAAAACCCGGAAGATATCGAAAAAATTTATTTTTATAAATCCATCATTGATACAGCAGAAGGTGTCATGATCTATGCACGCAGAATGTCGGAGTACGCTGCACAGTTGGCGCAAAGAGAAACGGATCCTAAACGTAAAGCAGAGCTTCAAAAGATTTCTGAGGTCAATGCAAAGGTTCCTGCGCATAAACCAGAAACCTTCTGGGAAGCGATCCAAGCTGTTTGGACGATCGAATCATTATTAGTCGTTGAAGAAAATCAAACAGGGATGTCGATCGGCCGTGTGGATCAGTATATGTACCCATTTTTCCAAAATGACTTAGCGACGGGCAAAATGAATGAATTTGAGGCTTTTGAATTAGCTGGCTGTATGCTGATCAAGATGTCTGAAATGATGTGGATCACAAGCGAAGGCGGTTCTAAATTCTTTGCTGGGTATCAACCATTTGTCAATATGTGTGTCGGCGGAGTGACACGTGAAGGACATGATGCGACGAATGATTTGACCTATTTATTGATGGATGCTGTCCGCCATGTCAAAGTTTATCAGCCATCCTTGGCTTGCCGAATCCATAATCGTTCACCGAGAGAATATTTGAAAAAAATCGTTGATGTTGTTCGAGCAGGGATCGGTTTCCCGGCTTGTCACTTTGATGATACGCATATCAAGATGATGCTGGCTAAAGGTGTGTCGATCGAAGATGCCCGCGATTATTGTTTGATGGGCTGTGTTGAGCCGCAAAAATCTGGACGTTTATATCAATGGACGTCGACTGCCTATACACAATGGCCGATTTGTATTGAGCTAGTGCTTAATAAAGGTGTGCCACTATGGTATGGTAAAAAAGTTTGTCTTGATACAGGCGACTTAGCGAATTTCAAAACATTTGAACAGTTTGAAGATGCAGTTAAAGAGCAAATCAAATACATCACGAAATGGTCATCGGTAGCAACCGTCATCACGCAACGAGTACATCGTGATTTAGCACCGAAACCGTTGATGTCATTGATGTATGAAGGCTGTATGGAAAGTGGAAAAGATGTTTCAAGCGGCGGAGCAATGTATAACTTTGGCCCGGGAGTTGTCTGGTCAGGCTTAGCAACCTATGCTGATTCAATGGCTGCCATCAAAAAACTGGTTTTCGATGAGAAAAAATATTCGTTAGAAGAATTGAATCGTGCCTTGAAAGCTGATTTTGTCGGCTATGAACAAATTCGTACAGACTGCTTAAATACACCTAAATATGGCAATGATGATGATTATGCTGATTTGATCGCAGCAGATTTGATTCATTTTACAGAAAAAGAACACAGACAATACAAAACCTTGTATTCAGAATTGTGTCATGGAACATTATCGATCTCAAATAATACTCCATTAGGGCAAATGACTGGTGCTTCTGCTAATGGACGTAAAGCGTGGATTCCATTATCAGATGGAATCAGCCCGACGCAAGGAGCCGATTTTAAAGGACCGACAGCGATCATCAAATCGATCTCAAAAATGGCGAACGATACGATGAATATGGGCATGGTCCACAACTTCAAGATTATGTCAGGCTTGTTAAGTACACCTGAAGGGGAAGAAAGTCTGATCACGTTATTGAAGACTGCCAGTGTTCTGGGAAATGGCGAAATGCAGTTTAACTATTTAGATAATGAAACATTGTTGGAAGCACAAAAGCATCCGGAAGAATACCGTGATTTGATCGTTCGAGTAGCAGGCTACAGTGCCTTTTTCGTTGAGCTATGTCAGGATGTGCAGGATGAGATCATCAGCCGGACAATGTTGACCAAGTTTTAACTCTGGAGGATGAAAAAATGAATAGCCCAAGCACGGAAACAATTGAAAGACAGGTCATGATTTTTAATGTACAAAAATATAGCTTATATGATGGTCCTGGTATTAGAACAATCGTATTTTTCAAGGGCTGTCCGCTACGTTGTCAGTGGTGTGCGAATCCGGAAGGTTTGGAGCGCAAGTTTGAAGTAATGTATAAAGAAAGTGTTTGTAGTGACTGTCGAGCATGCGTCGATGTGTGTCCTGTGGGCATTCATTATATGGATGAAAATGGCGATCATCAAGTAAATCGTGACATCGCCTGTACAGGCTGTCGTGCTTGTTCAGATGTTTGTCCAATGGCTGCCTTGAACATTACAGGTGAAATAAAATCGATTTCAGAAGTTATGGAAATCATTCATGAAGATGATGAATTCTATGAACAATCCGGTGGCGGTGTGACACTTAGCGGCGGTGAATGTACGGCTCAGCCAGAAGCAGCGCTTGCGTTATTACAAGCTTGTAAAGCGGATGGGATCAATACAGCAATTGAAACTTGCGGGCATTCAAGAATGGAACGCTTGCTCAAAATCGCTGAATATGTAGATCTGTTCTTGTTCGATCTAAAACATATGGATCCTGTCCGACACAATGAATTGACTGGAATCAGTAATGAAAAAATTTTGGCAAATTTAAAAGAAGTTTTAGAACTGGGGCATGCTGTACAGATTAGGATGCCGATGCTCAAAATGATCAATGACAGCCAACAGGAAATTCAAGCGATCATCGAATTTTTACTGCCTTATAAAGAGTACCCTAATTTTCATGGAATCGATTTATTGCCTTATCACAAATTAGGGGTGAATAAATACGGACAACTGGGTATGGAATATCCTGTTGATGGCGATCCTTCATTGACAGATCCTGAACTGGATCAAATAGAACGCTGGATCAAAGACTATGATTTTCCAGTGAAGGTGGTTCGTCATTAAAAAAGTGAGAAAGGAAGCGTTCTGATGCTGGAAAGTAATGCACAGCGGGTGATAGAAGAATCTGTTCCAGGAAAGCAAGTGACCTTGGCTCATGTCATTGCTTCACCGATCACAGAAGTATATGAGTCACTAGGCGTCGAAGATACGGGAGCAATCGGTATTTTAACCATTTCTCCATTTGAGACAGCGATCATCGCTGCCGATATCGCTGGCAAAAGTGCAGACGTAACGGTCGGTTTCCTTGATCGCTTTACTGGTTCAGTGTTGTTGACGGGCGATGTTCAAAGTGTAGAAGTAGCTTTAGGGGCTGTCGTGACTATTTTAAAAGAACGGCTGGATTATGAAGTTGTTCAGGTCACAAAGACATGAATAAACGTTTGTTGATCATAGGTCCAAAGGGAAGCGGCAGTCGTATCATTGCCCAAGCGGTCGAGCAAACCGATAAGCCGATTCGGAAAGTTGCTAATCTACTGTATAACAAAAAAACGATCATTGTTCCAAGTCAGTATCTTGAGAGTCCTTGGATGCATAAACATATCATTGCATTGCAGCAAGAAGCTCATCAAGCACTGTTTTTGTTACCTATTCAAAGTATGAAAAAAAGTTATCCACCTAATTTTGCTCAAGTTTTTAGAATACCGCTAGTGGGTGTCATTACTTATAAAACTGACGACTATTCTGAAGAAAGAGTACTAAAAGCAGAGCGATCATTAAAAGAAATAGGGATCAAACGAAAACACATTCAAGTTGATTTGACGGATGAAAAAGGTTTACTAACACTTGAAAAGCATTTGAATATGAAATAAGTAAGAAAGGAGGCCATTTTTTGTTTAATCAATTTAAAATGCCAACCCAAATTATTACAGGAGCAGGAAGCTTAGCAGAACTACAAGGACTATCTTTAAAGCAGGTCTTGATCATCTGTGATCCATTTATGGAACAAAACGGAACTGTTGAAACGATTGGACAGCTGCTGAAAGAAAAAAAGATTGGCTATAGTATTTTTTCGGAAATCATTCCAGATCCAACGATTGATGTCGTAACGAAAGGGCTGATTGCAGCGATCAAGTCAAAACCTGATGGAATCATCGCTTTAGGCGGCGGTTCCGCAATGGATGCGGCGAAAGTGATTCGACAGATTTACACAACAGCTGAAAAAGAGACCTCAGTTCAGTTGATCTGCATTCCCACGACAAGCGGAACTGGCAGTGAAGTGACCGCTTTTGCAGTGATATCTGATCCTATTGTACAAAGTAAATATGCGTTAGTCGATGATCAGATGCTTCCTGATTATGCAATATTAGATCCCTTGTTAACGATGAGTGTTCCCAAAAATGTCACAGCAGATACAGGGATCGATGTTTTTACCCATTGTATGGAAGCTTTGGCTTCAACAAATGCTACTGACTTTACCGATGCTTGTGCTGAAAAAGCAATGAAAATCATCTGGAATGATTTGGTTTCAGTTTTTAATGATGGTGAAAATAGTATGCTGCGCGAAAAAATCCATAATGCTTCATGCTTGGCTGGAATTGCGTTCAGTGAAGCGTCACTGGGCATTTGTCATAGCTTAGCACATGCTTTAGGCGGGCGTTTCCATATTCCGCATGGTCGAGCGAATGCGATGTTATTGCCTCATGTGATCAGTTACAATGCTGGTCTAGAGATAGAAAAAGAAATTCCGCAGTTACTGAGGTATAAAAATATAGCGGAACTTTTAGGTTTTAAAGCCGGCACATCAAAAGCAACAGTACATGGGATGATCACAGGGATTCAGCGTCAGTTTAAGCAAATGGATATTCCCAAGACCATCAATGAGTGCGGAATCGATCCTGAAGAATTTGTAGCCGCGATCCCAGAAATGGCTGAAAAAGCGTTAGAAGATAAATGTACGCTGACCAACCCAAGAACACCAAAAAAAGCAGAATTAGAATCAATTTATCAGAGGTTGTTAAGAGGTGGTTATTGATGCACTTTATTACAGAAAGTGAACTTAGGACCAGTTTTCGCAAGGAACCTTTTACGCATATGACATTGACAGAAACAGAGCGTTTAACACCAGGAGCAAAGCAGTTTTTGCAGGATAACAGAATTGAATTAGTCCTTAAAAACAAACGCTCACCGAGAAAGAAGATAGTAGAAGAGGAGCTGTCTAGTTTAAACGCTTATCAAGAGATCCTTTCTGCAGAATTATTTGAAGCGGCCATTTTAGCTAAGGAAAAGCAGTTGATACTTGGGCAAAAGCTACTCTTATTACAAAAAAAAGTTATGACCATTTTTTCTAGTGAAGTTTCAGGATCGGAAGAAGCAATGATGTCAGTGAAATCATCACTCTTTCAATTTGAAGCTATCCATATTTTTAGTGAACAAGGCTTGTTGCTGATCAAGCTTAAGAAAATCTATGGACTCATTTGTCTAATTTTAGCTGAAAATCCGCAATACAGATCAGCGTTAACAGCTGTTGCTCAAGAACTAAGTATGTTAGTCAAACAATTAGTAGGGGATGCCGATGAATAAACAAGTGCTAAAGAAATCCAATCAATTTATTGCTGATTTTGAAAAAGTGATCCAAAAACCGAGAAAACATCCATCGACTGTTTATTATACAGGGGTTGATTTAGGAACAGCATGTGTTGTGCTTGCAGTTTTAGATGATCAGTATCAGCCGGTTGCAGGAGCGTATCGTTATGCCGATGTTGTTCGAGATGGCATGGTGGTTGATTACATTGGCGCAGTTGAAATCGTCAGTGAGCTAAAAGCAGAGCTAGAACAACAGCTGGAAACAGAGTTAGTCTATGCAGCAGCTTCATTGCCTCCTGGAACAGATGAATTAGATGGCGGGGCGATCAAAAACGTTGTTCAAAGTGCAGGGTTTGAACTGACCAACTTGCTGGATGAACCAACAGCAGCTAATCAATTGCTGAAAATAACTGACGGAGCGGTTGTTGACATTGGCGGAGGAACAACAGGTATTTCGATCATCGAAGCAGGAAAAGTAGTCAAAGTTGCAGACGAGGCGACTGGCGGCACTCATTTATCTTTAGTTTTGGCTGGTGCATATAAAATTTCCTTCGATGAAGCTGAGCTGTATAAACGTGAGGTTAAACATCATGATGAGTTATTGCCGGTCCTAAAACCAGTGATCGAAAAAATTTCATCGATCATCATGCAGCAAACTTTCGGGTTTACGGTCAATGGCATTTATCTAGTTGGCGGTACGGCTTGCCTTAAAAATATCGAAGCAATCATAGAAAAAACAACAGGCATTCCAACGTTCAAACCAATCAATCCGATGTTTGCAACACCTTTGGGCATTGCCTTAAGTTGTACAGATCAAGTATTAAAATAGGAGGGAAAGTCATGGATTGCCGCATTATCAAATCACCGGGTGAAAATACTTTAGCGATTTTAAATCGCCGAAAGGGCTCAAAGGAAGAATTAGGTACGCCAGATGCAGTCGGATTAGTGCAAGGAAAATTGATCGAGATGATCTGTGCCACAGATGTTGCTGAAAAAGCAGTCGGTGTAACGATCGAAGATATTCGGGGCAGTTGTCCGCAGAATATGATCTTGTTAGCGATTTTTGGTGATACCGCTTCGGTCACAGCTGCAATCGAAGAAATCAAACGAAGAGAGAAGAATGGCCAATGGTAACTGCAACTTTGATGGACAATATTTGGGCTACGCGCAAATCAGAAAAATTAAATGGCTTAAAGTTGATGCTGGCGCAGGTCACTGGCGGTTCTAGAGATGGCGAGCGGATGGTAGTCTGTGACGTGATCGGTGCTGGAATCGGTGATCGCGTGATTATCGCTACAGGATCGGCTGCCAGACGAATGCTGGAAGATGACCTGATTCCGATCGATGCTGCTGTTGTCGGGATTATTGATGAAAGTTGTGAGTCTGTATAAAAGAGAGTGTGGCAGAATGAAAAAATTAATTTGTGCAGAAGATATCGAAACCCTGTATAAAGAGGGAAAACAGTGTCTGACAGTAACAAAACAAACAATTATTACACCTTCTGCAAAAGATTTAGCAGAAGAGTACAACATTGTATTTCAAATGCAAACAGACTCTGTAAGAACTACGAATCCAGCTGCTTATGAAACGATTTCTAAAGAAGGATTGGTCTCCTTATTAAGGCAATTATTAAATGATGCTGGAATCGATGGTTTTTCAGATGTTCCTTTTGCGTATGAAAAACATAGGAGTGGGTTGAAGGTCGTCAAGGGCTCTACTGTAAAGCTTAAACCTTTGAATCTAGATAATTCGAGGGTTCGTTATCAAGAATTGATCACACCAGCGGAAAGTCGATTCAGTTGCGGAATCATGGAAATAGATGATAGTTGTTTTTATGATGATAAAACGCTGGAGTCATTCAACTACATCATTGAAGGTGAACTTCAATTAACGATCGATGGAACAACCTATACGGCAACTAAAGGGGATACGATTTTCATTCCAGAGAATCAAGCAATTAGCTGGTCTACACCAAACAAGGTCACGATATTATGTGGAAAATTGAAAGGTGTTGGTAAAGAATGAATCAAGCGATCGGAATGATCGAGACAAGAGGCTTACTAGCAATGATCGAAGCAGCAGATGTCATGCTTAAATCATCAGAAGTTCAGCTTCTAGGTAAAAATAGAGTTGGTGGTGGGTTGAATACTGTGCTGATCACAGGGGATGTAGCGGCAGTTGAGACAGCTGTTCAAGCAGCTGCTGCAAGTGTGGAGCGTTTAGGTTCAGGTTTGTTAGCTGGTACGCATGTGATTGCCCGTCCAGAAATTGGCCCTGAACAGTTTATCCAAACAAAAATGATCGAAGAACCGATCACTGAAACTGTCGATGTGATCGAAATCGTTGAGACAGAACCCATCGAAGAAGTCTATGACATAGAAACAGATGAAATCGATAAAAAAGAAGTGCTGTTACAAGAACTTACGCAAATGAAAGTCGTTGATTTAAGAAAATTAGCGAAAGAGCAAACTAACTTTAGCATTGCCAAAAAAGAAATCTACCGCACCAGTAAAGAAAAACTGATTGCAGCGTTGATTGACTTTTTAATAACAAATGAATAGAGGATCATGAATGGAAACTTTTGATAAAGATTTACGTTCTATCCAAGAAGCGCGTGATTTAGCCCGCAAAGGTCAAATTGCTGCAGAACAAATTGCGACTTTCTCGGAAGAACAAATCGATAAAATTTTACGAAGCATGACTGAAACGGCAAGTAAACATGCTGCTTGTTTAGCGGAGCGGGCAGTTAAAGAAACTGGTTTTGGGAAAGTATTAGACAAAACCTATAAAAATCATGCAGCATCGACCTTACTTTATGAAGAAATCAAAAATGAAAAGACGATTGGTATTGTTGCCGAAGATCCAGCGAAAGGGACTTTTGATGTCGCTGAGCCAGTGGGTTTGGTATTAGGAATTATTCCATCAACCAATCCGACATCTACAGTGATTTTTAAAGCAATGATCGCAATTAAATCAAGAAATGCAATCGTTTTTTCACCTCATCCAGCAGCGCTTGAGTGTACAAAAAAAGCGGCAGAAATGTTGAATCGTGCGGCTGTTGCGGCTGGTGCACCGGAGGGAATCATCAGCTGTTCATCGATTCCAACGATGTCAGGAACTAATGAATTACTGCATGCCCCAGAGGTAAGTTTGATCATTGCCACTGGCGGTCCAGGTATGGTCAAAGCAGCATACAGCTCTGGTAAACCAGCTTTAGGAGTTGGCGCAGGAAATTCGCCAGCATATATTGAACGAACAGCTGATGTAAAAAGTGCTGTCGCAAAAATCATGGCATCAAAAACCTTTGATAACGGAACGATTTGTGCCTCAGAGCAATCGATCATCTGTGAGGAGGTCAATAAAGAAGCAGTTATTCGTGAATTAAAAGCACAAGGCGGCTATTTTATGTCTAAAGAGGAAACGGATAAGGTTTGTCAGCTGTTATTCAAAAATGGTTATGCGATGAATGCTAAATTTGTCGGACGATCTGCTGATGTGATTGCTAAGGCAGCTGGAATTACGATTCCAGCTGATACAAAGGTTTTGATTGGCGCTCAGGACGGTGTAGGCGCCGGCTATCCGTTATCTTTTGAGAAATTGACAACAGTTTTGGCATTTTATGTGGTCAATGACTGGGAAGAAGCCTGTCATTTAAGTATCGAACTATTGCAAAATGGTATTGGACATACCATGAGTATCCATACGAATGACCGTGATATTGTGATGAAGTTTGCAGCAAAACCTGCTTCAAGAATCTTAGTCAATACTGGCGGCAGTCAAGGTGGTACAGGAATCAGCACAGGCTTGCCGATATCCTTTACTTTAGGCTGTGGAACATTCGGCGGCAGTTCAGTTTCAGAAAATGTTGGGCCGAAGCATCTATTAAATATCAAAAAAGTGGCGTATGGCTTAAAAGATGTCACTACTTTGATCGAAAACGACCCAACCTTCGTCTTTAAAGGAACAACTGAAAGTGCTGAAACTCCACAAGCTTTAACATCAGAAAGATCGTCAGCTAAGGGAAGTCAGATAGCCGATGATGATTTAGAAACGTTAGCAAAAGTTGTCCGCCAAGTTTTAGCTGGGATGAATCAATAAAGAAATGAGCTGAATCAATGAATAATTATGAAGAGCTATTAGGCCTAATACTAGAAAAACTAGCAGAAGGCGACTTAAAGGAAACAACACCTAACAGCAATACGATTCCTGTAGGGATTTCCAACCGACACATTCATCTAGCACAAAAAGATGTAGATAAATTATTTGGTCAAGGATATCAATTAACGAAACTAAAAGATTTATCACAGCCAGGGCAATATGCGTGCAAAGAAACATTGATGATCTGCGGTCCCAAAGGAATGATCGATAATGTCCGAATCTTAGGACCTGTCAGAAAACAAACACAAGTCGAAATTTTACAAAGTGACTCGTTCAAAGTGGGTGTCAAAGCTCCTTTGCGCTTGTCTGGTGATTTGGCTGGAACGGCCGGCATCACGTTGATTGGACCGCATGGTTCAGTTGAGTTGACCGAAGGTGTTGTTGTAGCAAAGCGTCACATCCATATGCTGCCAGCTGATGCTGAGCGCTTAGGTGTATGTGACGGCGAAGCTGTAACGATTGCCTTTACTGGTGAGCGTGGCGGAACACTGAATAACGTTATTATTCGAGCAGCGGAAAATTCTGGCTTAGAATGTCATATCGATACAGAAGAAGCCAACGCTCTTGGGGTAAAACCCGATACAACAATTGTTATCCAAAAAAATTAATATAAATCTTTAGGAGGAAATAATAATGAAATCAGATGCTTTAGGAATGATCGAAACAAAAGGATTAATTGGTTCTATTGAGGCGGCTGACGCAATGGTCAAAGCTGCAAATGTTTCACTAGTAGGAAAAGAATTAGTTGGCGGCGGAATCGTGACAGTGATGGTACGTGGGGATGTTGGTGCGGTTAAAGCAGCGACGGATGCAGGCGCTGCCGCTGCTCAGCGTGTCGGTGAGCTATTATCTGTTCACGTGATTCCACGTCCGCATTCAGAAGTAGAAAACATTTTACCGACAGAAGCATAATCGATAAAGTTAAAAAGGTGAAGCATAGAAGTCAATCGTGCATCACCTTTTTATTTAGCAACAAAGTAAAAAGGAGGAAAAAATGAATAAAACAGTAATCATTGGTTCAAACCATGCAGGGATCGCAGCGGCAAATACATTGCTGGATCAGTACCCAAACCAAGAAGTAGTGATGATCGAAAAAAATTCTAATCTTAGCTATTTAGGCTGCGGCACAGCGCTTTGGGTCGGACGACAAATCGATTCGTATGAAGGCTTATTTTATACAAATAAAGAAGACTTTGAAGCGAAAGGAGCTAAAATCTATACTGAAACAACGGTAGAACAGATCGATTTTCAACAAAAAAACATCCAGTGCAATTCTAATACGGGAGAACGTTTTTTTGAAAGTTATGATACGCTGATTTTAGCGACAGGCTCTAAACCGATCGCACCAAATATTCCAGGTGCCGATTTAGAAAATATTCATTTTTTAAAACGATTCCAAGATGGCCAGACAGTAGATAAACGAATGTCAGAACCAAATATCAAAACAGTTGCGGTGATCGGTGCCGGTTATATTGGTGTAGAGATTGCTGAAGCGGCAAAACGTAGAGGGAAACACGTTCTACTATTTGACGGAGCAGATCGTTCACTTCCTAGCTACTATGACAGAGAATTTACCGATCAAATGGATAAAAATTTGTCAGAGAATGGGATTGAGCTGCATTTTGGTGAGTTAGCAAAAGAATACAGAGGAACGAAGGCTGTTGAAGCGTTCGTAACGAATAAAGGAACCTACAACGTTGATCTAGTGATCAATGCAATTGGTTTTTTGCCTAATAATGAACTTGGAAAAGAACATTTAGAGTTATTTCATAATGGCGCTTATGTAGTAGACGAATACCAGCAAACCAGTGATCCATCTGTGTATGCCGTTGGGGACTGTGCCACGATCTATTCAAATGCGCTTAAGAAGATCAGCTATATTGCATTGGCAACAAATGCTGTCAGAACTGGCTTGGTTGCAGGACATAATATTGGAGGAGCCAAGCTTGCTTCATCAGGTGTTCAAGGGTCAAATGGAATCTCGATATTCGGACTGAACATGGTGTCAACAGGACTTTCAGTAGAGGCTGCAAGTAAAAATAAACTAGATGTATTATATACAGATTATGAAGATTTGCAAAAACCTGGATTTATGGCTGATAATGCCCAAGTAAAAATTCGGATCGTTTACGAAAAAAGCTCACGTAGGATCATCGGAGCACAAATGTGTTCACGTGCAGAGATTTCAATGGGGATTCATTTATTTTCATTAGCGATCGAGCAAAATGTAACGATCGATGAATTAAAATTATTGGATATCTTCTTCCTGCCGCATTTTAATCAGCCTTATAACTACATTACGATGGCGGCTTTAACAGCAGAATAATCAAAAAGACACTGGCGTATTCTACGCTTAGTGTCTTTTTATTTGTTAAAATGAAGAGCCTGGTTCTTTTAAAAAGGCGATCTCTTCTGCTGTAGAAGTTCTGCCTAAAATGGTGTTTCGATGCGGATAGCGACCAAATCGGACTAAAATGTCACGGTGTTTCTGTTCAAAATCAAGATTTTGTTCCATTCCTTTTTCTGCAAAGCGTTTGACTGCTTCTTCATGAATCACCAAAGACTCAGAATGCATCAAAGGCATATAGAGAAAACTGCGTTCCTGAGTAGTCAACTCATCTAGTTTGCCTGAAGTCATTGCTTCTTGAGCTAAAACAAGAGCCATTCCATCATAAGCAAAAGATTGAGGCTGCTCTCTAAACAAATTGCGGGAAAACTGATCTAAAACAATGATTTCAGCTAAACGCCCGTGAATGGTTTTCCGCCAGTCTGATTTTTCTCCTCGAGCTACCTGTTCATGAATAGCAGAAAACCGTTCTTTGATCAATGCATCAAAAGCTAAATCTTTTTTGAACCACTGACTGGGTTCCGTTTCTTCGAACCAAAAACGTAAAATATCTTGATCGTTCATATATTATCCCTCCAAGCTCGATTTATCCCCTTTAGTGTAACATATAAAATAGAGGACAACATTTTGTTGACCTCTACTATCATCGGCTGATTATTTTAATTTAAATTTTACTTTTGTATTATCATTGAATTGTCCTTGGAATTGGAATTGTTTGTAGTTTGAACCATTTCCAAGTTTGTTTAGGATATGAGTAGTTACTTCTTTTTGACTAGCTGTTTTCAAATCCAAGCCAGCAATGATTCCTTCGATCTTCGTTTGTGCTGCACTGCCTTGTAATTGGATTTTCTTTGATTTATCTTGGTATTGTGCTTTCACTGTGCCGTTAGCTTTCACTTCGTATTGAAGCTCAACTTGTTGACCAGTTTTATAATCGACTTCTACTTCAAGTTTTTTCAAATCAGACTGTTCAGGTACTTCTGGTGTTTCAGGAGTTTCTGGTTGCTCTGGTGATTCCGGTGCTTCAGGAACTTCTGGCGTTTCAGGTACTTCTGGTGTTTCAACAACATAGTATGATTGTAAACCAAACTCAGCTTTTACATAGCCCTTTTTAATTAAGATCACTTTCAAATGCAAATCATTTTGATAAGTCATTTTGTTCAAAAGATTGATTGATTTTGAGTAGTATAAACCAAAATCACGAGCGATCACACTTGCTTCAGAAGCACTATAACCTGCAGCTTCCCATGTATCAGCCTTTTTCAGTTCGTTGTATACCTCAGTTACATTTTTGCTTGTTAAAGACAGACCAGTGTAGTCTAGTAGATCTGCTTTGTTAAATAGAGTGATTGTTTTTGCAAAGTTTGACTCAACAACAGTTGCTGCATCGACAGAATGTACTTCTGTTCCTAAACTTGCTGCACAAAAACTCATTGCTAAACTTGCTGCTACGATACCTTTAAAAAATTTCATAAAAAATTCCTCCTTTTTTAGCTACTATTTTATGAATAATAGCTTGACTACATTATTGGACAGATAGATCGTAAAGTAAAGGGTTATTAATCAATTCTCATAATTTTAAGTAAAATTTAATTTTCTTGGTGTTTTGAATCTATGACTAATTTTTATTTAAAATACTAGATAAGTCATAGATGTATTGATACAAATGTTCTTTTTGAAAAATGGGTTTTGCATTTATTTGCAGTTTTTTTAATATTTTTTAAAAAAATATTGAAAAAATATGCATTTGATGTTACTTTTGAGTAAAGGAAGTGATGATAATGTTGATGGAAGAACGGCTAGTGAGGATCAAAGAACATATTGATGAACATAAAAGTGCGACGATTGAGCACTTAGCGGACAAACTACATGTATCAAAAGACACGATCAGAAGAGATTTGATCAAATTAGAACAACAAAATGTTATTCGCAGAACACACGGTGGCGCAATAGCTGCCAATCGTGAGGCGTTGATTTTGAATTATGAAGAGCGCTCAAGTAAATTCACCACAATCAAGGAAAAGATCGCGCAAAAAGCAGCAATGCTCATTAAAGATAATACAAGTGTATTGTTCGATTCCTCAACGACAGTTGAGGCAGTTATCAGAAAATTAAGCGATCAGACACTGTACGCAATTACTAATTCATTGACCCATGCGACGCTTTTAGCAAAATATGATAAAACTCAAATCAGCATACTGCCGGGCAAACTTCACAAACAACAACTTTTTTTATATGGTGCTGAAACTATAAAGAAGATCGAAGAATATCAGGTCGACTATACGATCTTAGGCGTTTTTGCCATTTCTAAAGAAGGTCTTTTTATCCACACAGAAGAAGAAGGGCTGGTCAAACGCCAAATGATCGCTCAAGGTCAAAAAGTCATTGCTCTTGCGGATCATACAAAAATAAATACAACTGGTTTTTTCAAGATTTGTTCCTTAGCCGATATCGATTTATTGGTGACAGATGAGCCTTTGGAGTCAGATTTTATGCAGCAATTAGAACAAAATGATGTCGATGTAATCATAACAGCAGAATAAAAGGAGAAAAAAATGACAAATAAAAAAATTGTACTTGGGCAAGTAAAAGAGCCGACTCTCTTTGAACATGTTGCACCTGTTTTTTTAACGGATGACACGATCAATGAACGGAAAGAAAAATTGCTGAAAGAAATGAAAAACTCAAATCTTGATGCGGTCGTCATTTATGCAGATAAAGAACATGGCGGAAATTTTGAGTACCTGACAGGTTTCATTCCGCGCTTTGAGGAAGGGCTATTAGTGGTGGAGGCTTCTGGAAAATGTACAGTCATTCTAGGAAACGAAAATCTAAAGATGGCGGCAGTTTCCCGTATTGAAGTGACCCTAAAACATAGTCCACTTTTTTCATTGCCAAATCAGCCGATGGACAATGATGTCGCTTTGGAAGATATCTTTAAAGAAATCGGTCTGGATAAACAACAAAAGATCGGGCTAGTGGGTTGGAAAATGTTTACCACAACACGTCATGATCCTAAAGGATTCTTTGATATTCCATATTTTATTGTGTCAGCGTTGTTGAATTGTTTAACAGAAAATAGTGAAGTAGTCAATGCAGCTCATCTATTTATCGGCGGAGATGCCGGTGTACGTACGATCAATAATGCCAATGAAATCGCTCATTATGAATATGGAGCAAATTTAGCTTCTTCGTGTATGTTGAATGCAATGAACGCAGTAGATGTTGGTGTGACAGAGGCTGAGCTTGGTGCACATCTGACTGCAGAAGGGCAGACGAATACAGTTGTAACGATTGCGGCGACAGGTCAGCGTTTTGAAAAAGCCAATGTGTATCCTACACATAAAAAAGTCCAGTTAGGTGATCCATTATCGATGACGACTGCCTTTAAGGGCGGCTTATCAAGTCGTACAGGGTTTGTTGTAGAAACAGAAGATCAGCTTCCAACGAATCAAAAAGATTATCTGGAACGAGTAGCGAAGCCATACTACAATGCTATTGTGCATTGGTTGGAGACAATCAAGGTTGGAATGGAAGGGCAAGTGATTTACGATGCAGTCGAAGAAATTTTTCCTAAAGAAAAGTATCACTGGCATTTAAATCCGGGCCATTTAGTTTCAGATGAAGAATGGATGTCTTCGCCAATCTATGCTGATTCAAGAGAAACGATCAAGAGCGGCATGATCTTCCAAATCGATATCATTCCTTCGATCAAGGGCTATACAGGAGTAAGTGCAGAAGAATGTGTGGCGATTGCAGATGTTCAGCTCCAACAAACAATAGAAACGCAGTACCCAGAACTATGGGATCGAATCGTAGCTAGAAGAGCATATATAAAAAATGAATTAAATATTGAACTTGCTGATGAAGTATTACCATTATCAAATACTGTTGCCTATTTACGTCCGTTTTATTTAGCAAAAGAACAGGCCCTGCTTGTGAGTAAAAAGAAAGACTAATATTTAATAATGCTGAAACTTTTGCTATAATAACAATGAAAATGTCAATTTATGTGCAGAAGGAAGGATCTTTAAAGATGAAAAATGCAACGATCACCAAAACGGTCGATTTATTAGATGGCGGCTGTAATGTTTGTGGAATAATCGAAAATGAAAACTATACCTTGGTTATCGATGAACAAGCAATCCCGTTAGAGGAATTGACAGTGAATGCTTTGGTCACAGGAATCGTTTTACAAGAAGGATTCAAAAGAAGTTATGAATCGGATGAGGTCGATGACTTTGTATTGTATAAAAAAGAGCAGCAGGTAGTCAGACTGAAAGAAGAATATGATTTTCTGACCTATTCTAATGATAAAACAACCATTTCCACAAAGGATCAATTAGTAGATAAGGTGAAATTAGTCGAAAAAGTCAATGAGATTTTGGTGACTATTTTTGATTTGGAAGAACTAGACATTCGTTTTTAAATAAAGTCCTGAATGATAATATAGCTGTTTACTTAAAAAAAGAGAGTTCTTATAACGTATCTCACATGAAAAATGCTGAAGATAGATATAGGAGCTCTCTTTTTGTATTTTTTGATTAGCTAATTTGTTGGATTAATTATTTTTATTGCTATTATTTTTGTAAAAATACCTGCGCATTTGTATAAGCGTTGGTATCTCCTGGGAACCAGCGTTTCAATTTAGTTGCCAATTCAACGGCGCGTTCATTATTTTCGATATTGATGATTTGTAGATAAAATTTGCCATCGCTTTGTTTGCCATAAGAAACACGAGTAGATAGAAAATATTGGCAGAATTTCTCACGTAAATTACCGCGCAAACGATTACTGATGGCTTGCCAGTCTTTTGGTAAGTTATCGATTTCGACCCAGTTGTATTTTTTATCTGCTTGAGGGACGACTTTCATGTCACGCTCATTGTAAGTAGGAATTTGCCCTTTTGTTAAGCGTAGACATTCAGACGTCATGTAGTCTGTCCATTCAGGTTTGATGCCGACGACTTTGACCATCAAATGCGTAGGATATTCGATCAAAAAGACATTGCCGTTGGTCAACATCGGCCAAGTGTTTTGGCGGACGAATTCAGCCATGCTTTTTGCACCGGATTCCAGTGGAATATCATTGATGATCGTTTTATACAAGGTCCCGTTTTTGACCTCCGGATTTTGATTGTGCCCTTGATTCATAAAGGGTTCATTAGTGATGAACCAAATCGTCCGATCCATTAGATCCTGTTCTAAGACCCAAAGATTTCCTAACGTGGGACTACTGATTAGGTATTGGTAAGGACTGCGGGATTCAGCGGTCGGTGCGACTTGACTGATCGTGTATTCTTGTCCGAGGTATTTTTTCTCTAATACACGTCTGCTCCAATGGATACTGGCATTTGTTGCAGCAGTGCTCAGTCGAACTTTTAGCCCAACGTTGAATTTAGCTGCTGGAGCTAGAGATAGGTCTTGTTCGTAGATCCATTTGCGGTAGCTTGTTTCATTGGAGCTGATCAAGACTTCATATTCAGAGCTTTCCCATTTTGAGTTAAGTGTGTGTATTTCTTCAACTTTATAATATTGATTGACACGGTTAGCTGGGATCGGTTCGTTAGAAGACCATGGAGACGTGATTTTTGCACCGCCGGACAACAACACGATATTCCCAACTTTTACTTTGCAAGGTCTGCTTGGAAAAGGAGCTTCTAAAAAAAGTGCTGCTTCTGCAGCTCTACGATTCACTAAGCCTTGTAAAATTTGTCCATTACTATAAACATATCGCTTCATCTCAGTTGCTGCTGCTTGCCATTGTTGACTATTTAGATAAGAAAGCAACGCTGAATTATATAAAATATTAGGTCCTAAATTAAAGTGAAAGCTCGCAAGTGCATCAAATTGATTTTGATTCAATTGAACTTTTACATATTTAGAGATTCCAGAAGCATGAGTCAACAGATCTTCTTTCAAGAACGCTTCTGCTTGCGCTTGTGTAATCGACATGCCTGCGTAGCCCCCTTTAGTATGTCCGTAACCGATCGTCCAGACACCAGCTGAATCTTGATAGGCAGTTAACCGCAGCCCTTCGAATTGTTTTACTAAAGTAACTCCTTTTTGTGAAATAGTCATTCCTTCATTTGCCATAATATTGTTCCTCCATTTAATATAGTTGGTTGTATCTCAAAACTAGATTTAAGATCATTTGAATCGATAGCACGTCTGCTAGAGTGGAATTCCTAAATACAGTTTATATTTTTTTAATAGAGCAGAACTATCGAGAATCTGTCGTTTTTCTTTGTGTATTCCGTTTAAAAAAAATAGACAGTAACTTTTGTTATTATTTGTTGTGGAAAGGATAGTGAGGAGCATAATCAAGTTTTGTTACAAAAACGGTAGCAAAATGAAATATTTTTTATAAAATTTAATTTGACTTTGTGAAGCGATACGCTTATAGTTTTAGATGAAATAAATACTTGTTAGGTGAGGCTCCTATGTAAACACAGGCTGCTGCTCAGAAATGTCGAAAGACAGGTACGGGTAGGACAAAAATCGTCGAATTAAGGCGTTTTTCTAAGCAGCTAAAAGCTATGCTTTTTACGTTATGTAGTGCTAAAACTCAACGAAGAGAAGAACTAGGTCGATCTGTCTGTCTTTGTGCAGTTCTCAGATAATTATCCAAGTACTTTATCCCCTTCGCTGAGTGTTCTTGGTGAAGGATTTTTCTTTTCCAAAGGAATACATGTGAGCTGTAGAAAGGAATGTACAATGAAGAAACCGATACGAATATTGATCATCACGCTATTATCTATCCTTCTTGTGATCGTAAGTGCGGGCTGTTATGCGGCAATCTCATTTCAGTCAGCAAGAGAAGAAAGTGAAGCAAAACTATCCCCGATCAATCAAAATTTTACTGGTGATGAACAAACAAGTGATAAAGAATTGACTGTTATGGTCGTAGGAAATGATTCGCGCGACGATGATGAGGATCAAGGGCGTTCTGATACGTTGATGGTTGGTCATTACGATGGTAAAACGAAGCAGCCTAAATTGATTTCTATTATGAGAGATAGTTATATGACATTTCCAGATGGCAGTCTCGATAAAATCAATGCAGCATATGCCTATGGTGGAGCGCAGATGACTAAAGAAGTATTAAACACTAATTTTGATTTACCGATCAACTATTATGTTGTGATGGATTTTAAAGAGTTTAGCGATATCATTGACGAGCTTTATCCTAAAGGCGTAAAGATCGATGCTGAGAAGGACATTAATTTAGATGGTGTCGATATTCTAAAAGGGGAACAAGTCATGGACGGCAATACTTTATTGCAATATGCCCGTTTTAGAATGGATGAAGAAGGCGATTTTGGCCGAATCAGACGACAACAGCAAGTAATGGATGCGTTGATCGATCAGTCTAAAGATTTGATCCCAATTTGGGAACTGCCTCAGGTCGCAGGAAAAATCGTTGGGAAAATCGACACCAATGTTCCGACAAGCTTGTTTATTGATTTAGCGAAGGATTTTCTGACAGGAAAAGTCAAGCCATTAGAATCACTTTCAGTTCCGATCGAAAGCAGTTGGAATTTTAATGATGATACTCCTTCCGGCAGTGTGATCGAGTTGGATGCATCTAAAAATGCCGATGCAATTCAGGAATTTTTGAAAGATACTAAATAGGGCTATTTAATAGGAGCTTGAGACAAAAGTATTTAGCTCCGAGAACCAAGGAGATACTGTATCAACTCGTTCCTCGTTGTGTTTTACAGCAATTTCGGTTTATTTCTGAAGGGTCTGCTTTTTCGCATCGATTATCTGAGTTTAGAGAACGAAACAAAACTGATTTTTAGTTTTGTTTCGCTCTCCTTTTTTGTTTTAGTTTATTTTCATGCGTTTTGGTTACGCATATGCTATTCTTTAAGAAAACGGTTTAGTAATTTTTGAAAGAAGGTCATGCAGTGAAAGTTGTGATTATTGGTGCATCATTTGCAGGTGTTTCAGCGGCTCTTACGATTCGAAAAAAATATCCCGAAGCTGTGATTTGTCTGGTTGAAAAGCAAGAGACAGTCGGTTATCTGCCAGGCGGACTGAATCTTTATTATAATGAGACTGTCGATACGGTCGAAGAGCTTCGTTTTATTTCAGAACAGCAACTGAAAGACAACAAGATTGAGCTGTTACTGGATGCGGAAGTAGTGAGTATGGACTCAAATCAGCAAGTTATCCACTATCAACAAGCAGAGCAGCTCAATATCTTATCATTCGATAAGCTGATTTTAGCTACAGGCTCTAGCCAATGGTCAACGAAAATCATGGGGAGCGATTCTGAGAAGGTGCTCAAGTATAAATTTTTACATGGAGTCAAGCAAGCGATCGCTCAGCTGGAAAATAGCAAAGAGGTTGCATTGATCGGCGGTGGTCAAATTGGTGCAGAAGCTGCGGATACGTTGTTAAGTAAAGAGATAAATGTTCATTTATATGAACGAATGGACTATCTATTATTTAAATATTTTGATCAAGAAATGATTTTACCTGTGCAACAGGAGATGGAAAAAAGAGGCGTAGTGTTTCATTTTGATGAAACGGTTGAAAAAATCGTAGAGAAGGATGATGGATTACAGATAGAAACGCAACATTCTCGTCGAACGGTCGATCGAGCTGTTTTTGCGATGAATGTCCGTCCAGATTTGTGTTATTTGGATGAGCAGATAGACATTCATACCGATCAAACGGTTTATGTGGATCATTATTTACAAACATCTCATCAAAATATTTTTGCAATAGGTGATTGTATTCAAGTACCTTACAGCTTGACGAATGAGTCTTTCTATATCCCCTTAGTAAATAATGCAGTTAGAGCTGGTGTTGTAGTTGCTCAAAATCTACTGGAACCTACGACAAAATTTATTGGCTCGATTCGTACGATCGGTACGAAGCTTGTTGATTATTATGTAGCAAGTACAGGTTTGACTGAAGCAGAAGGCCTTTTTCATGATCAGCCGATCGAAGTTGCTCATTTAAAGCAAGCGAGTTCTTTATTCTCTGGAGAAAAAGAGATTTCCGGAAAAATTATTTTTGAAAAAGAAAGTCATCGGATTTTGGGGGCTCAGTTGGTATCAAAAGCTGATATTCTGGATAAAATCAATACGCTTGCGTTAGGCATTCAGACAGAACAAACATTAGAGCAATTTTATCAAAAAGATTTTTTATACCATCCTTATTTCTCCACAGTTATGGATATCACAAATCAACTCGCGTTTACTGCCTTATGGAGTGATGCCGATGAAAACTGAAGAATTACTAGACAAAAAAGAAGCAAGAGAGATCCAAATACTGAAAAAAGTGATCTTAGCCGGCGGTCGTCTGGAAGACACTGAGCTGTTGAATCATTTAGGTGTATCAAAGGCATCTTTTGAAAGTGATTTAAAAGAATTAGGTTATTATTTAAATCCATATAGTCAAGACTGCCGCTTATTTTATGATGGACAATGGGTTTCTGTAGAAATGTCCGATCGATTTTCAGTCAGTAAAGTCGTTGATGACTATATACGGGCATCGATCAAGTTTCAGCTGATCGATCATCTGTTTCATTATCGAGAGTTTACTATGGCTCAGTTGACGACAAAATTTATGATCAGTGAATCTTCCTTATTTCGAAAAATCAAAGAGTTGAACCAGCTGCTGACTGAATTTGGTCTGAAAATCCGAAATGGACAGTTAAAAGGTGAGGAACTGCAGATTCGATATTTTTATTTTCAAGTTTATTGGTTTTTGACACCATACGAACAGCACAGGGAGCGAACCTTGACACAGCAAAATGTTCGGATCATCGAAGCACTGGAAAAAGCCCTTTCGCTCTCCTTTGAGGAGTATGGAAAACTGAAGATCAGTCTGTGGTTGACGATCAGTAAAAAAAGATTGGCAGTTCAGTCTAAAACATTTAAAGAAGTCCGAAATAAAAGCCAAAACCTTGAGCAGGATCCTTTTTTTAAAACGATTCGTTCGTTCGTATTGCGTTTTTTTAGTCGTTATCCGCTTGAGATCGATGAAGAAGAAAGTATGCTGCATTTTATTTTCTTAACAAGTATGTCTGTTTTAACGGAAACTGATTTTATTCAGTACAGCTTGGTACGTGGACGGCGAACACCGTCTTCACTAGCGGACACATTTGTTTTGGAACATGTGATTTTATACTATCGTCCACAAAAATTTTATCCTGAATTAGAAAAAAAGATTTTTTATTACTTCTCACAGATTCATAGTAGGCTTTATTTTTTTAAAGGAGAATTAGAGCTATTCGATAAGGAGAATATTTGGCAAAAAGAGCAACAATTATCCAGTCATCGTTTAGGTGAATTTGCCCATGTTCTTTTGGATAAAAGTCTTAGTTACTTGGGTGAACATTATGAGCCTGGAAATAGCTTACATGAATGGTCATTGGTGAAATATTTAAGTGTGCTTTCGATCATTGATTTTGAAATCATTGGAGAAGTCCGTGTAGGCATTGATTTAAAAATGGACTTGCTATATAAAGAAGCAATGACTCAAGTATTGGTTTTAAGCTTGAAAAATTTGAACGGCTTAACGATCGAACCGTATGATCCGAAGTACACTTACGATTTGTTGATCACCAATGTAATGAATCCGCCGGTTTACTGATCTGTTGGAGAGATTTATATATTATCCGAACTTGGATCATCGTATGATATCGATCAAATTCGTAAGAAAATCCGAGTGTATCATGGAAATAAGAAAAAAGAAGGCTGAGTGAAGTTGAAGAGAATTTTTCAGCTTCATCCTCGTCCTTAATGGATTTTTAGTAAAAACATTCATTTATTTTAAAAATAAAAAAAAAGATGACATTTTTATGAATCAATTTGCGTATATTATAAGTTCATGAAATATAAAGCGTTTTCAATTTAATTCTGAACGAGTCTGTTACACTTTTATTATCGTTTAGTTTCACGGGCTTGTCTCTCAGAAAAAAGATAAAAAATAGAAGTGGCGAAAAGCACCGTTCAATTTTTTCCTATTTTTCTGTCGAGCCAGGACGAGCCCATTACACTTTTATTGTTATCTAGTTCCACGGGCTTGTCTCTCGGAAAAAAGATAAAAAATGGAAGCGGCAAAAAAGCACCGCTTAGATTTTTTCCTATTTTTCTGTCGAGTCATGACGAGCCCATTACACTTTTATTATTTAGGAGGAATTACAATGTCAGAACAAAAGTACATCATGGCGATCGATCAAGGGACTACTTCATCACGAGCAATTATTTTTGACAAAAAAGGGAACAATGTTGGAAGTTCACAGAAGGAATTTACACAGTATTTTCCAAAAGCAGGCTGGGTCGAACATAATGCAAATGAGATTTGGAATTCAGTACAATCGGTTATTGCTGGAGCTTTGATCGAATCTGGCGTTCGCCCAACAGACATTGCTGGTATTGGGATCACTAATCAGCGTGAAACAACTGTCGTTTGGGATAAGCAGACAGGTCTTCCTATTCATAATGCAGTGGTTTGGCAGTCACGTCAATCTTCGCCGATCGCAGATCAGTTAAAAGAGGATGGACATGGTGATATGATCCATGAAAAAACTGGTTTGATCGTAGATGCTTACTTTTCTGCCACAAAAATTCGTTGGATCCTAGATAATGTCGAAGGTGCTCAAGAGCGTGCTGAAAAAGGTGAGTTGCTTTTTGGAACGATCGATACATGGCTAGTTTGGAAGCTGACAGGCGGAGAAACACACGTAACAGATTACTCGAACGCCAGCAGAACAATGCTATTTAATATCCATGACTTAGATTGGGATCAAGATATCTTAGATATTTTGAATATTCCGCGTGTGATGTTACCAAAAGCAACCTCTAACTCTGAAGTATACGGCTTAACGAAGAATTACCATTTTTATGGTAGCGAAATTCCGATTTCAGGTATGGCTGGAGACCAACAAGCAGCATTATTCGGCCAAATGGCTTTTGAACCTGGAATGGTTAAAAATACGTACGGTACAGGCTCATTTATTGTAATGAACACAGGAGAAAAACCACAACTTTCAGATAATAATTTATTAACAACGATCGGTTATGGGATCAATGGAAAAGTCTATTATGCTTTAGAAGGAAGTATTTTTGTCGCTGGTTCAGCTGTTCAATGGCTGAGAGATGGCTTAAAAATGATCCAAACAGCTGCAGAATCAGAAGCAGTTGCAAATGAATCTCATAATAAAAATGAAGTTTATGTAGTGCCTGCATTTACTGGACTGGGCGCTCCTTACTGGGATTCAGATGCTAGAGGTGCAGTTTTTGGCTTAACTCGCGGAACAACGAGAGAAGATTTCGTCAAAGCAACATTACAGTCAGTGGCTTATCAGGTACGAGATATCATTGATACGATGAAAAATGACACAGGCATCGATATCCCGATCTTGAAGGTAGATGGCGGTGCAGCCAATAACGATTTATTGATGCAATTTCAAGCAGATATTTTAAATACCTCTGTTCAAAAAGCTCAAAATCTTGAAACAACTGCCTTAGGTGCAGCTTTCTTAGCAGGATTAGCAGTTGGCTTCTGGAAAGACCTAGATGAATTAAAAGCGTTCTATGAAGAAGGACAAATTTTTGAGACAAAAATGTCTGATGCTGAACGCGATGATTTGTATGAAGGTTGGCAGCAGGCCGTTGCAGCAACGCAAATGTTTAAGCACAAATCAAAATAGAAGGAAGAGGTGAACAGTGATGACATTTTCAATAAAAACAAGAGAAAAATCGATTGAAGCTTTGAAAAACGAACAATTAGACTTGTTGATTATTGGCGGAGGAATTACAGGAGCAGGTGTTGCACTGCAAGCAAGTGCTACTGGAATGAAGACTGGTTTGATCGAAATGCAGGATTTTGCTGAAGGAACCTCTTCACGTTCTACGAAATTAGTTCATGGCGGAATTCGCTATTTGAAAAATTTTGATGTCGAAGTCGTGGCGGATACAGTGCAGGAGCGGGCGGTTGTTCAAGCCATTGCTCCTCATATCCCCAAACCTGATCCTATGCTTTTACCGATTTATGATGAGCCGAAGGCGACTTTCAACATGTTTTCAGTCAAGGTTGCAATGGATCTATATGACCGTTTAGCGAACGTGATCGGCACCAAATATGAAAACTATACATTAACAAAAGAAGAAGTCTTAGAGCGTGAGCCTCAGCTTAAACATGAAGGACTACAAGGCGGCGGTGTCTATTTAGATTTTAGAAACAATGATGCTAGACTGGTGATCGAAAATATCAAACGCGCGTCTCAAGATGGCGGAGCAATGGTTAGTAAAGTCAAAGCAGTCGGATTTATTTATGATCACGGGAAAATCAGCGGAGTCAAAGCAAAAGACTTATTAACAGGCGAAGAGTTTGAGATCAAAGCCAATATCGTGATCAATACAACTGGCCCATGGTCTGATAAAGTCCGCGGACTAGATACTAAGGAAAAAGTAACTCCGCAAATGCGTCCGACTAAAGGTGTTCACTTAGTTGTCGACAGCAGTAAGCTGTTTGTGCCCCAACCAACATATTTTGATACAGGGAAGCATGACGGCCGAATGGTCTTCGTTGTTCCAAGAGAAAAGAAAACGTATTTTGGTACGACGGATACGGACTATACGGGTGATTATGAACATCCAACAGTGACTCAGGAAGATGTAGATTACTTGCTGGAAATCGTCAATAATCGCTATCCTGAAGCAAATGTGACGATCGATGATATCGAATCAAGCTGGGCTGGACTGCGTCCGCTGATTTCTGAAAATGGTGGTTCAGACTATAATGGCGGGAACAATGGAAAGGTCTCTGACCAAAGTTTTGATCAGGTCATTGATATCGTTGAAAAATATCAGCAAAAAACGGCCACTCGTTTTGATGTAGAAAATGTCTTAAATCACTTAGAAGATTCCTTGTCTGAAAGCAAAGAAAACCCATCGGCTGTTTCTAGAGGAAGCTTGCTGGAGCGTTCTGAGGATGGTTTGTTGACCTTATCTGGCGGGAAAATCACTGATTACCGTAAAATGGCTGAAGGTGCGCTTAAAGAAATTCAACGTATCCTAAAAGACGAATTTAACAAAACTATTGAGCTGATCGATTCGAAAACATATGCAGTCTCTGGTGGAGATATCGATGCTGCTAATGCTGAAACAGAATTGAAAGCGTTAGCAAAACATGGCGTTGAGCAAGGATTACCTGAGGAGGATGCAGAATATCTCGCTCATTTATATGGCTCAAACGTGACACAGCTTTTTGAAAAAATTTCTGAGACAACACCAGTGGATGGTTTGACTTTAGCAGAAACCTTAGGATTGCATCATGCACTTGAAAATGAAATGACGTTGACTCCTTCTGATTATCTCATTCGCAGAACGAATCATTTGTTGTTTATGCGAGATACACTGGACACAGTCAAACAAGGGGTTATTTCTGAAATGGCCAATTACTATGATTGGTCCGAACAACAAAAAGCAGGTTATGAACAAGAATTGAATCAACTAATAGCGGAATCTGATTTAACGACATTGAAAGAAGGAGCGAAGTAAAATGGATACTTCTAGTATGACACAGATTTTTAGTGAGTTTTTAGGAACAATGATTTTGATTCTTTTAGGTGATGGTGTCTGTGCAGCTGTTAATCTGAAAAAAAGTAAAGCAGAAGCTTCCGGCTGGATCGTGATTGCTTTTGGTTGGGCAATGGCGGTAACGATGGCGGTTTATATCTCTGGATTTATGGGACCGGCGCATTTGAATCCTGCTGTAACGATCGCAATGGCTATGGCTGGCAATTTTGAATGGGGATTAGTTGTTCCATTCATCATTGCGCAGGTTCTAGGAGCTGTTGTTGGCGCATTCTTAGTTTGGTTGGCCTATTTGCCTCACTGGAATCAAACAGAAGATCAAGGAGCTGTGTTAGGGACATTCGCGACAGGACCTGCGATTCGTAACTATCCGGCAAATATGATCACAGAAATTATTGGTACATTTGTTTTAGTTTTAGGACTGCTGTCATTTTCACAAAATACTATCACTGATGGTTTGACTCCTCTGATCGTTGGTGCCTTGATTTTAGCGATCGGTCTATCTCTTGGTGGACCAACAGGCTATGCGATCAATCCAGCGCGTGACTTTGGTCCGCGTTTAGCCCATCAATTACTACCGATTTCAACAAAGGGAACTTCTGACTGGGCGTATTCATGGGTACCGATCGTCGGACCTGTTATCGGGGCAGTGATCGCTGCTGGTGTATACATGTTGATGGTTTAATGAAAGAATAAAATAAAATGAAAAGCCTGACGCAAAACTAAAAAAATAGTTTTGTTTCAGGCTTTGATTTTGAATGCATGAGCTAAACGCTTTTTTATCTCAGACTCTTTTTCATGCAAAGTATTTCAGTGGCTTGAATAAAATGAGGGACCATGAATTTTTAATGAAAATAACGATATTTTATTTACAAGCTATTGATTTTTCTGTACTCTTAAAAGTGAAAACGTTTTTGTGTAATGAATAACAAAGTAAAAAGTCAAGGTAAGAGGAGGAACATGTGTGTCCTATCAAGAGGTTTTATTTCCTTTTCTAGGCGGTTTGGGAATATTTTTGTTCGGTATGAAGTATATGGGAGATGGTTTGCAAAAGTCTGCTGGGGATTCCTTGCGTGAAATTTTAAATACATTTACGTCGACCCCTTTACGGTCTGTTTTAGCAGGTTTGATCGTTACAGCAATTATTCAAAGTAGTTCAGGAACAACAGTTTTGACCGTTGGTTTGGTCAGTGTCGGCTTTATGTCCTTACGTCAGGCGATCGGTGTGATCATGGGAGCAAATGTCGGTACGACGGTCACCGCATTTATCATTGGGTTCAATTTAAGCTCGTATGCCTTACCGATCATTGGCGTTGGTTCGATATTACTTTTCTTTTCAAAACGAGAGACGGTCAATACGATCGGTCAGATCCTTTTTGGTTTTGGTTGTTTATTTTACGGATTGAAACTGATGGGAGATGGAATGGCGCCGTTAAGTGATTTGCCGCAGTTTTCGGAGCTGATGGTCAATGTGTCTCATCATCCAGTTTTAGGCGTAGGAATCGGGACGTTATTGACAATGGTACTGCAAAGCTCCAGTGCGACGATCGGAATTTTACAACAGCTTTATAGCCAGGGGAGTTTAGCAATCGGTTCAGTGCTGCCGATTCTATTTGGTGACAATATTGGTACGACGATCACGGCGGTCATTGCTGCTTTAGGTGTCAGCGTGGCTGCAAAGAGAACGGCTGCAGCGCATGTGATTTTCAATTTGATCGGGGCGATTATTTTTACGACATTGTTAACACCCTTCACAGCTGTTGTTGTTCGTATTTCTGATGTATTCAACCTTCAGCCGGCAATGCAGATCGCTGTTGCTCATGGTCTATTCAATGTATCGAATTTATTGATCCAGTTTTGGTTTATCGATAAAATCGAGTTACTTGTGCGAAAAATCATTCCAGGAAAAGATAAGAGTATTGATTTCAAACCATCGAATCTGAATGAATCTATTATTCAAAGTTCAACAACTTTAGCACTTAATCAAGCGAAGATCGAGTTGCTGCAAATGGGTGATTATGTTCTAGGTGCTTTTGATGCAACGAAAGCCTATTATGAAAATCAGCATGAGATCGATAAAGAAAATGCTGGTCAATATGAAACAGCCATCAATGACGTCGACAACCGTTTGACGGAATATCTCGTTCAGCTTTCGGCTGTAGAATTATCAAGAGCTGAAAGCCACGAACAAACGATGATGCTGGAGCTGACGAAAGATCTTGAACGGATCGGTGATCATTGCCGAAACATTATCCAAAATCTGACAGAAGCAATTCAGCTTGAAAAGAAACAAAAAGCAAAAGACAAGAAGGCTGGAAAAGTGTCTGAACGGGATTCTCTGATTTTATATGATGAAGATGTCGTTGATCTATTTGAAAAAGTCATGAAAAATATTCGTGATTCTTTGATTGTCTTTGAAAATGATGACAAAGAGATGGCTGCTCACATGCTGGATCGAGAGGAGCAAATCGATCAAATGGTCAAAAAGTTGCGGAAAAAATATATTTCAACGATGAACAGCGGGAAAGGTCGCGCAGCTGATGGCGTTCTATTTATCGATATTGCGTCGAATTTGGAACGGATGAGTGATCGGACGATCCATATTGCAAAATACATTTTAGGCGAACGATACGGGACCGAGGAAATCGTGGTCGATCAATCGGTCAATCCTGTGATCACACTACAATCAGAATGAGATCAAATAAAACAAGAAACTAATACCGACAGCGTGTTGCTCGATATCAGTTTCTTGTTTTATGTTGCTCGTGAAATGCGGTGATGATTAAGTGATGCAATTTTTCTAAGGAGTGATCACTATTTAATTTTAGCACGGGACTTGCTGAATGTTCCATTTGATACTTATGCTCAGCATATGTTCCGATATCAGACGAACTTTTAGCTGTATAGTAGGTTTTGCACCATTCAATAAACTCATTTGTTTGTTCACCATTTTCATCAAGGATCAGTGCAGAAGTGCCGCCTCTTTCAATTTCTCTTTTTTTCAGACGCTCCATTCGCAGATCTTCATCGAGAAAAAGGAAAACCAATAAATCACGATCCATAAAACCTTCAGGATTCCAGCCAAAGACGGAGCCGGAAGCAATGAAGTCTTTAAATAATTTACGGTCATTTTGATAGCGTTTCAAACGTTCAGGGATAGCACGAGCCTTTGTGAAGGTTTCGTCTTGCCAAATATAGTTATCGGTATCGATCCATTTCACCAGTTCTTTTTCAGCAATATATTGACCCAAAGTACTTTTTCCAGCGCCAGAAGCACCAATGATTTGAATTTTCATCATATCACTCCTTTCTTTAAAGGAACTGCCTGTATTTTTTATAGGTAAAACTAAAGATGGGTAGTAATTCGCTCATTGCTAACATATAATATATAGTATCAATCGAGAAGAGGGATGGCAATGGAACATCAAACTTTTTTGTCAGCAGATCAGAAAACGGACAATCATTTGATTTGTTGGACAACAGAGAAAACACCGATAGCAACGATCCAACTGATTCATGGGATGGCAGAATATATCGAGCGTTATCATGATTTTGCCGTTTACTTAAATAATCTAGGCTTTATCGTTGTTGGTCATGATCATTTAGGACATGGGAAATCGATTTCTGCAGAGCATTCAACGCATGGTTATTTTGGCAAAGGCGATTCTGTCGGATTCGTGCTAGAGGATATCGATCAGGTCAGCAGCTGGATCGCAGAGAAATATCCCGAACTTCCGCATTTTATGCTTGGTCACAGCATGGGCTCGTTTGCTTTGCGGACGTATTTACAGGAATACAACCCTCAAATCAGCGGGGCTATTTTCATGGGAACGGGTCAAAAAGCTGCAATGCTGCCGCTTGCATTATCATTGACAGGCGGATTAAACAAGACATTTCCTAAAAAAATCAATAAAAAATTGGATCAGCTAGCATTTGGTTCATTCAATAAGCATTTTCCTGAACCAGGATTTTTTAACTGGTTAAGTAAAAATCAGGAAAATGTTCGACGATATGAGCAAGACCCGTTGACAGGTTTTACTTTTACCAACAACGGCTTTTATACACTATTTCGATTGGTCGAAAAGGCAAATCGAAAAGACTGGGCTGAAAATATTGAGAAAAGTATCCCGATATTGGTGATTAGTGGAGAACAGGATCCGGTCGGAGACTTTGGTAAAGGGCCTAGAAAAGTTGCTAAAGAATTAGATCAAGCGTCTATTGATGTATCACTTGTTCTATTTGCTGAGCTGCGCCATGAAATCTTGCTGGAAGCAGAGAAAAAGGAAGTTTATAAAGCGATCAGCAGCTGGCTGCAAAAAAAGTTGCTTGATTCTGAAAATCACTAAGCATCTGTTTGCTATTTCAGGTGTTTTTCTATAAACTTATAAGGTAAGGCAAAAAATGAGATAAGAAGTTTAGGAGTACTGTACTTTAGGGAATTTTCTATCTAGGAGGGGTTGGATGGAGAAGGCACGTTTAAGAACATTAGGCTTGGCGAATTTGAAATGGCTCCATGATCATCCAGCACTAAAAGAACAAAAAGAATACTTGATCAGTCAGCAGTTATTCAACGATCCTCTCTGGCAAAAAGCGCAAACGATCGCAATCACGAAGCCGATGGATTTTGAATTTGACACGCATATTTTGTTAAAGCAGGGCTGGGCAGAGGATAAGGTGATGCTAATGCCTGTTACAAAGACTGAGCGGCGTTTGTCCTTTCATTCGGTTAGACCAGAAACAAAATTTGAAAAGACAGCTTTTGGGGTGGAAGAGCCCGTCGATGAACCTGAAGTAGGGCATGAGAAGATCGACTTATTGATTGTACCGGGAATCGTGTTTACTCGTTCGGGGTTTCGGATTGGTTTTGGCGGCGGATTTTATGATCGATTTTTGCTGCAGTTCCAAGGAGAAACATGTAGTTTGGTATTCAGTGAACAAATTCAAGAGCACTGGCCGATCGAGTCTTTTGATCAGCCGGTAAAACGATTATTTATCAGCTAGGAGGAATACATGAATTATCAAACTCAAATGAAAGTAAAACGACTACTAAATCAGCCCTTGGTGACGTATATTTTGCTGGGAATCACAACGATCGTATTCTTAGGCATGGAAGTTTCAGGCGGTTCAACGAGCAGTCAGGTATTGATCGATTGGGGAGCAATGTCCCGTGGGGAGATCATCTATTTACATGAATACTGGCGTCTTTTTACTCCTATGTTTTTACATATTGGCTGGCTGCATTTTGTCGTGAATATGGTTACCTTGTATTATGTCGGTTCTCAGGTTGAAAGCATTTATGGCCATTGGCGTTATTTAGCAATTTATCTGCTTAGCGGAGTGGCGGGAAATATTGCCAGCTTTGCTTTTGGGTCGCAAAATGCCATTTCAGCAGGTGCCAGTACGTCATTGTTCGGATTATTTGGTGCATTTGTTATTTTAGGCCGCCATTTTAGAAATAATCCTGCGATTTCCTTTATGGTACAACGTTATGCAACGTTTATCGGCATCAATTTGATTTTTAATTTGTTTAGTAGTCAAGTAGATATCATGGGTCATGTTGGCGGATTGATCGGTGGTTTTTTAACTGCTACAGCATTAGCAGTGCCAGATCATTCAGATGAATTCAATATCCATGAACGAATTATTTCAGGAATCTTTTTTATATTTTTATTGGGCGTTTGTTTCGCTCTGGGTTTTAAAAAATATGGTTAGCTTGTATAATGATTGGGTGGATCAACAGCTGTGCAGTGATCGATCTGCTCCAGTTTTTATAAGGAAGTGCAGGTAAAATGGAAACGTTATACGATGTGCAGCAGTTATTTAAACAATTCGGGATTTACATTTATGTAGGTGCGAGGATCTATGATATCGAGTTGATGATGATCGAATTGAAAAATATTTACGAAAGTCGCTTGATCGACAGAGACACCTATCTTCACGCAAGAAGTGTCTTGCAAAGAGAATATCGAATTGAAGAAAGCAGAGCAACTGAGAAAGGAACCGAGTAAATGGAGAAGAAACTGATAGGGATTGATTTAGGCGGGACAACGATTAAGTTTGCGATTTTGACTGTAGACGGTGAGATTCAGCAAAAATGGAGTATCGAAACAAATATTCAAGAAGAAGGCAGTCATATCGTGCCGGATATTATTGAATCGATCAATCATCGTCTGTCGCTTTATGGAATGAAACATGAAGATTTTGTCGGCATCGGCATGGGAACGCCCGGCAGTGTCGATATTGAAAAAGGAACAGTTGTAGGCGCCTATAATCTTAACTGGACCAAAAAGCAAATGGTCAAAACTCAAATCGAAGAAGCAACAGGAATCCCTTTTGTTTTAGATAATGATGCCAATGTAGCTGCTTTAGGCGAACGTTGGAAAGGCGCTGGTGAAAATAATCCTGATGTTGTGTTTATCACGCTTGGGACTGGCGTCGGCGGCGGAATCATCGCAGAAGGTAACTTATTGCATGGGGTGAACGGCTGTGCTGGTGAAATCGGACATGTTACCGTAGATCCTGGTGGTTTTGAATGTACTTGCGGGAAACGCGGCTGTCTAGAAACTGTTTCAAGTGCAACAGGAGTTGTGCGTGTCGCCCGTCATATGTCGGAAGAATATGCAGGTGATTCTAAGTTGAAACAAGCAATCGACGATGGACAAGATGTCTCTAGTAAAGATGTCTTTGACTATGCACAGGCGGATGATCCTTTTGGCTTGATGGTCGTTGATCGTGTTTGTTACTTCCTAGGGCTAGCGGTTGGAAATGTCGGGAATACCTTGAATCCATCTAGTGTGGTTATCGGTGGCGGTGTTTCTGCAGCAGGAGAATTTTTACGTAGCCGCGTCCAAGCTTATTTTGAAGAGTTTACTTTTCCTGAGGTTCGCAACAGCACACAGGTCAAATTAGCCCAATTAGGGAATGAAGCCGGTGTTATCGGAGCAGCTTCTTTAGCATTACAATTTATGGAGAAACAGTAAGAAAGGGATTTTGGAATGAACGTTTTATGGATTATTAATATTGTTTTAGCAACGATTTTACTAGCAATGGGGTTAAATGAATTATATCTGCGAATTATGGCGAAACGTTCTGCCAAAACGATCACAGAAGCAGAATTTAAAGAAGGCATGAGAAAAGCACAGATCATTGATGTCCGCGAAAAAGATTCTTTTGATGCAGGTCATATTCTTGGTGCGCGTAATATGCCTTATACAACGATCAAAACGACATTGAATTCGATTCGTAAAGACCAACCAGTTTATCTTTATGATCAGAAAAAATCATTGAGCATTCGTACAGCGAACCAATTACGTAAAAATGGCTTTAGCGATGTCTATATTTTAAAGGGCGGCTATGAAGGCTGGACTGGTAAAACGAAGAAGAAAAATATGTAATGAATCAAAACACAGCAGAAATAAACGGTGACTCTATTCAGAACGGCGTTTGTTTCTCTGTGTTTTTTCTTTTTAGTGAACAGCATAATCATTTCTTTTTTTAGCAATTAAGATAAAATAAGAATGAGGTGATTGAAATGATTCAATTGAAGCGAGCTTATGAAGCTGCTGAAAAAGAAGACGGTTTTCGAGTATTGGTCGATCGATTATGGCCACGAGGAATGTCAAAGGAAAAAGAGCATCTGGATTTATGGTTAAAGGAAGTCGCACCTAGTAAAGAGCTAAGACAATGGTTCAATCACGAATCAAGCAAATTTCCAGAATTTAAAGAAAAATATCAAGCAGAGTTACAAACTGGAGCAACTCAAACAGCTTTTCGAGAGCTATTAGACATTGTAAAGACTCATCCCACAGTAACGTTCATTTATGGTGCGAAGGATCAAGTGCGTAATAATGCTGTTGTGTTGAAAGATAGCGTAGAAAATACATTAAACTAAGAAATAATCGTTGTTCAGTGAAGGGAGGGATAAGATGAAAATCGCAATCGTTGGCGGGGGACCGCGCGGGCTTTCGGCTTTGGAACGAATCATCGAATGGTCCAGAGATGAGCAAGTGGTTCAAATCACGATGTTTGATCCTTACGGTCCAGGAGGAAAAGTGTGGCGTACAGATCAATCAACGTCATTATTGATGAATTCAGTTGCTTCACATGTTACGTTATTTACAGATGAAACCTTAAGCACAGCGGGTCCGGTAGCAAAAGGCCCCAATTTATTTGAGTGGATAAAACAAGAAGCGCCAACGTTTATCAGAAAAATAAATAGCGAGAATACTGTTTTTTTCATCGAAGAATGTGAAAAACTGGGACCAAATGATCATTGCTCCCGAGCTTTGTACGGCTTATATCAACAATGGTTTTATGAGTATGTTCAAACACGAATGACTGAACAAACCTCTGTAAAATTTTTCAAAGATACTGTCCGGGCAGTTCGAAGCGATGGTGAGCTTTTCCAAGTATATACCAGAGCAGTTGAGACGACTGCAGATAAGGTGGTTTTGGCATTGGGGCATCAAGAAAATGATCTGACGGGAGAAATGAAAGATTTAGCTGCTTATGCTAGCGAGCATCGCTTGTATTATTCCTCTCCTAAAAATGCCGCAGATGCTCATTTAGAAGCAGTCAAAAAGCAAAAGCCACTTTTGGTTCGAGGATTAGGCTTGGCTTTTTTTGACTACCTTACCTTATTGACAGGTGACCGAGGTGGAACTTACAGCGAAAAATCGGGAAAATTAATTTACCATCCTTCTGGAAGAGAACCGAAAATCATTGCAGGAGCAAGACGAGGCATTCCATATCATGCTAGAGGATTGAATCAAAAAGGCTATGGAGAGGAGTATCGGCCTCGTTTCCTAAAAGAGAAAAGCTTGAATCGATTTAAGCGCAAACAGAACTTATCTGCAGAGCAATTTTTCTTTTTGTTGAAAAAAGAAGTTGAATTTGCCTATTATTCGACACTGCTCAAAGAACAATACCCAACCATCGATATAAGTAAGTTTACAGATGACTTTGTTCGAACCAAAGGAGATGAAACTGTTCTTCAGAAATTCGGGATCAAGGAAGAAGAGTGGTGGGATTGGTCTTTTCTTGAACAACCAAAACAAGCAATCAAAAAGATGGAGTCTTTCAAAAAATTTTTACGCGATTATTTATTATGGGATGTTGAAGCAGCTAAAAAAGGAAATGTCTTCGGGCCATTTGCAGCAGCTTTAGATAGTCTGAAGGATTTGCGGGATGAAGTGCGCTTTATGCTGGATCATGACCTTTTTACAGCAGATGAAACTAAAGAATGGCTTTGGGATTGGTTTACACCGTTGAATGCGTTTTTGTCTATCGGTCCGCCACTTGAGCGCATTGCAGAGTTGGAAGCGTTGATTGAAGCAGGGATCGTGATTATTTTACCAGGAGAAATGCAAATAGAAATGCGAAACGGAAAATTTATCACGTATTCTAAAGACGATCCTGAAAATGAATATGCGGCTCATTTTCTGATCGAAGCTCGTTTACCACATACTGAAAATCAGCTGAGTTTAAATCCTTTAGTACAGCAACTTCTAAAAGATGGGTTAGGAACGATTCATCATTTGACCTTAGCTTCTGGGGATAGTTATCCTACTGGCGCTCTTTTAGTAGAGAAAAGAAACAGTCAGATGATCGGAGCGGATAAAAAGGTCGTTGATGGCTTGTTCTGCTATGGGGTTCCAACAGAAGGGTTTCATTGGCTGACTGCGGCGACGTCAAGACCAGGCACGGATCCTTGGAATTTGAGGGAAGCGGATAGAATTGCCGAAACGATTTTTAAATGATACAGTAATCAGACAATTTATTTGTTCAATAAAAAAGGAGAGCGTTTTTTATGCATAACGGACAACAGAAATTTTTAGCATTTTTCTTAGAAAATACATTATCAGAAAAACAAGAAGAAGCCAAAGCGATTCTTGTACAAAGCTTTGCTGATCAACAAACGAAAAAAATGACTTTAGAGGATTTCCATGCATTACAGGAAAAAGTACTGCCTTTGGTCAAACCTGAGAAGCTGGATGAGGTCAAAGGAGCAATGGCGCATTTCTCAAGAAGTTTATCCTAAAAAAGAGCAATACTAAAAGAGGTTGAGACAGAAGTGTTTAATCCCGAGAAATAAGAAAGAATTCACGAAAATTGTTTTGCAAATTTTTGTGAATTCTTTCTTATTTCCGAAGGGATTGCTTCTGCTCTCACCGTTTATCCGGATTACAGGTGACTGGGATTTGACTCGCAGAGTTTTGTCTCAGTCACTTTTGTGATCCTAAAGACTCTCATTAGAGTATCAACTTCTATTTTTTGATTAGATGGGTAATAGGATAGGGTTTACCAAAGCCATCTCGTTCATCTTCAGATTCAATAGTGAATCCATGATGTAAGTAGAACGCTTTTGCCTGTTTATTTTGAGTGTTGACGTCTATTCTTTTTATCCCATCATTGTTGATCAAATAAGTGAGTATTTTGCTACCATATCCCTTTCCAATAAAAGCTGGATCTAGAAATAACATCACTAACTCGTCCTCATCGATTCCGCTAAAACCAACTACACGTTCTTCATCGGTCCATAAAGACAAATCGACACTAGCCAAGCTCTCTGGAATGATTTTTTTATAAAAATCAACATCTTCCTCTGATAAAAAATGGTGAGTCGCTTTTACAGATCGTTCCCAAATTTCTAAAATTAAAACATAATCACTTTTAGTTGCTGTTCGTTTTTTTAACATCGTAAATCCTCCGTTAGTTGTTTTTTTATCCTCTCCTTTCTGTTAGTAAAGTAATTATTTTCTGAGTATAGCCCCAACTAAAATAGCTGTTCATTCTAAAATCTCCTGTCTCTCTTTTAGTATAATATCTATCTTAAAGCGGATTGATCGGTCTGTCAATTTAAGTAAAGGATGGTAGTGATTCTTTACTATATTGATTAATTAGGATTGTCTGTCCATAAAAAAGAAACTCAGTAGCTGACGAAAGACGTCGTACTGAGTTTCTTATTCTTCATTACTAACGTGAAATACGTTTGCGCATTGCTTTCTTACGGTTTTCCTCGATCATATCTTCTTTTTCTTCAATTGGATCGATTACCGTTTTTTTGATCGTTGCAGCTAAGCCGATAACTGCAGCACAAGTTGCAGCTGTTCCTACAAGCATACCGGAAATAAATTTTTTCATAATAGTAGTTCTCCTTTCTATTCATTTAGACACTTCTATTATGAACTAAAAGATAAAAAAAATCCAATACCTTGAAAAATTCAAGCTAAATAAAACTATTGATAAAATTTAGTAAATATTTTATAATAAATTTACTAAATAAATTAAAAGGAGAATAGGCATGAAAAAAGAATTTGAGCAATTATTTCGATCCACGTTTGGAAAAGCAGCCCAAGGGAATTATTTTGCTCCTGGACGAATCAATTTGATCGGTGAACATACGGATTATAATGGAGGCCACGTTTTTCCTGCCGCGATCACGATCGGGACATATGGTTTGGCTGGAAAACGTGAAGATCGGCTGATCCGTTTTTATTCGGAAAATTTTTCTGAATTGGGGATCATTGAAGTGTCACTGGATGACCTGAGCTATGATAAAGCACATGATTGGGCGAATTATCCGAAAGGAATGATCAAGTATTTGATCGATACAGGCTGGCAAATCGATCAGGGAATGGATCTTTTATTTTATGGAACGATCCCAAATGGAGCCGGACTTTCTTCTTCTGCTTCCATAGAGCTTTTGACAGGTGTGATTATAAACGATTTATTTCAGTTGAAGGTACCGATGCTGGATTTAGTCAAAACGGGCCAAAAAGTGGAAAACCAATTTATCGGCGTTAATTCTGGGATCATGGATCAATTTGCGATCGGTATGGGACAAAAAGATCAAGCTATTTTATTAGATACCAACACACTTGAATATGAAATGGTTCCAGCGGCTTTTGGTGATTATGTCATTGTGATCATGAACACCAACAAGCGCAGAGAGCTAGCTGATTCAAAATATAATGAACGACGTGCAGAATGTGAGAAGGCATTGCAGCTTTTACAGACAAAGTTACCCATAGACTCATTAGGTGAGCTATCAGAAGAGACTTTTGAAGCAAACAAACAGCTGATTTCGGATGAACGTCTGATTCGGCGGGCGAAACATGCAGTTACAGAGAATCAGCGAACGATCAAAGCAAAGAATGCGTTGGTCCAAAATGATTTAACTGCTTTTGGTCAATTGCTGAACGCTTCCCATGCTTCTTTAAGAGAGGATTATGAAGTAACTGGAGTAGAACTGGATACACTAGTTTTTGCTGCTCAAAAGCAACCCGGTGTACTCGGTGCAAGAATGACTGGAGCAGGTTTTGGCGGATGCAGTATCGCTTTGGTACAGAAAGAAATGGTAGAAGCTTTTACTCAAAAAGTGGGGCAAATCTATTTAGACAAAGTGGGCTATTCGGCAGATTTTTACGTAGCAAACATTGCTGATGGCGCAAAAAAGCAGTAAAATAGGAGCTATGTTAAAATGAAGAGGATAAGAAAATCCAAGGAGGCAATACCATGTCAATTTTAGTATTAGGCGGTGCCGGTTATATTGGTTCCCATGCGGTGGATCAGTTGATTAATAAAAATTACGAAGTTATAGTCGTTGATAATCTTCAAACAGGTCACAAACAGGCGGTTCACGAACAGGCTGTTTTCTACCAAGGAGATATTCGAGATAAAGCATTTATGCAGGATATTTTTAGAAAAGAGTCGATTGACGGCGTCATTCATTTTGCAGCAAGCTCCCTTGTTGGTGAATCGGTTGAAAAACCGTTGATGTATTTCAACAATAATGTCTATGGAACGCAGGTGGTCTTAGAAGTGATGGCGGAGTTTGGCGTAAAACAAATCGTCTTTTCTTCAACCGCTGCAACTTACGGTGAACCTAAAACAATGCCAATCGTAGAAACAATGCCTACGAATCCTGAAAATCCGTATGGTGAAAGCAAACTAATGATGGAAAAAATGATGAAATGGTGCGATCAAGCATACGGAATGCGCTATGTTGCGTTACGCTATTTTAATGTAGCTGGGGCAAAAGCTGATGCATCGATCGGAGAAGATCATGATCCCGAGACCCATTTAGTGCCGATCATTTTACAAGCGGCATTAGGCCAAAGAGAATACTTAGGAATTTATGGTGATGATTATGATACGGCGGATGGGACGTGTATCCGTGACTATGTGTATATCGAAGACTTGATTGCTGCTCATATCGCTGCGTTAGAATATCTACGAAACGGTAATGAAAGCAATATCTTCAATCTTGGCAGCAATAATGGCTATTCAGTGAAGGAAATGCTGGAAGCAGCCCGTGAAGTGACTGGAAAAGAAATTCCGGCAAAAATTTTACCGCGCCGAGCTGGAGATCCTAGTAAATTGGTTGCTTCAAGTGAAAAAGCAAAAGAAATTTTAGGCTGGCAGCCGCAAGTAACAGAGATCAAAGAAATCATCAAAACAGCTTGGGACTGGCATGTCAGTCATCCAAAGGGATACGAAGACTAGGAGGAACAATGATGTCGATGAGTCAAACGATTACCGACTTTGTAACACTTGCGATCCAGGCAGGCGGTTGGATGGAACTTGATCGATTATATTTACAAAATCGAATTCTCGGAATGATCGGAGCAGAGTCTATAGAGACTGTTGCTCCTCAAGTGGTTAGTAAAAGCTCATTAGAATTACTGGATGAATTAGTAAGCGAAGCAGTAAAAAATGGAGCCGTAGAAGACGAAGCTTCTGCACGGGAGATCTTTGAAGCACAACTAATGGATTTTCTGACACCGCCGCCATCTGTCGTCAATGCCCTTTTTGCTCAGCATTACGAAAAAGATCCTGCAGCAGCAACTGATTATTTTTATAAATTGAGTAAGGAAAATGACTACATCAAAACACGCGCGATCGCTAAGAATATTCTTTTTCCAGCCAAAACAGAATATGGCGATCTTGAAATCACGATCAATTTGTCTCGACCAGAAAAAGATCCAAAACAAATTGCCGCAGAACGCCAAGCAGCAAAAGTTGATTATCCTAAATGCTTATTGTGTATGGAAAATGAAGGCTATAAAGGACGTATCGATCATCCGGCAAGAACGAATCATCGCATTATTCGGATGAACCTTGACGGAGAGAGCTGGGGATTTCAATATTCTCCATACGCATATTATAATGAGCATTCGATCATATTATCCGAAGAACATCGACCAATGGTGATTTCAAAAGACACTTTTCGTCGTTTGCTAAAAATCACAGAAGTGTTGCCACACTATTTTGTTGGCTCGAATGCCGATTTGCCGATCGTTGGTGGTTCGATTTTAAGTCATGATCATTATCAAGCCGGTCGTCACGTGTTCCCGATGGAAAAAGCAGATATCGAATACTATTTTGAACTAAAAGAATTTCCATTGATGAATGCTGGTATCGTGAAATGGCCAATGTCTGTGATTCGTTTACAAAGTCCAAACGTGGAAGAGTTGATCGAAGCAGCAGCCTATATTTTAGAAAAATGGCGTCATTATTCTGATGAACGTGTATCGATTCAAGCTTTTTCAGAGGATGGCACCCCTCACCATACGATCACACCAATTGCTAGACGTAAAGGTCCCTTGTTTGAATTGGACTTGGTTTTACGTGATAACAATGTATCAGCTAAGCATCCAGATGGTATTTTTCACCCTCATAAAGATGTGCAGCATATCAAAAAAGAAAATATCGGTTTGATCGAAGTAATGGGACTGGCAGTTTTACCTCCGCGTTTGAATGAAGAACTACATGAAGTAGAGCGATATGTTCTTGGAAAAGACAACAAAATCGCTGAGTATCATACAGAATGGGCAGACCAAATGAAAACAAAATATACGTTCGATGATCAGAATACGAAAGAAATCATTCAAAAAGAAGTCGGACAAATTTTTGCTCGTGTTTTAGCAGATGCGGGTGTGTATAAGCGTACACCAGAGGGGCAGGCTGCTTTTAAACAATTCATTGAGACGTTGTAGGAAAGCAGGTGAGAACATGGCAACGATCAAAGATATCGCACAGTTAGCGAACGTTTCACCAGCGACAGTGTCTAGAGTGTTAAATTATGATCCGATGCTTTCAGTAGGCCTTGAAACCAAACAGAAAATCTTTGAAGCGGCAGAAAAATTAAATTACACCAAGCATAAAAAAGCGGGTAAAAAAGCGAAGGCTAAGCTTCTATTTGTTCAGTGGTACGACGAGGCTGAAGAGTTGGAAGATATCTATTACCTTTCGATTCGTTTAGGCATCGAAAAAAAAGCAGAGGAACTGGGGATAGAGTTGATCAAGTGTTCAATGGAAGAGCTGAATGATGAAGCGGTTGATGGTATTTTAGCGTTGGGTAAGTTTGATCAAGAACAGGCAGATGCCTTATTTGAACTAAACAACAACTTGCTATTTGTTGATTTTGATGCGTTGGATTGGGGCTATAACTCACTTGTCGTCGATTTTCAGCAAAGTGTATCAACCGTTTTGAATTATTTGATTCAGCAGGGACATCAAGAAATCGGTATTTTATCTGGCGAAGAACGAACAAAAGGTTGTTTGACTCCTTTAGAGGATAAACGACTGACGATCTTTAAAGAAATGTTAGCACCTAAACAATTGTTGAATGAAGCGTATATCTTGAAAGCACAATTTACCGTCAACAGTGGTTATCAAGTGATGAAAGAGTACCTAAAACAGCATCCAAAAGAGTATCCTTCTGCATTTTTCGCTTCAAGTGATGCGCTAGCAGTAGGTGCTTTAAAAGCGATTCAGGAATTGGGCTATCGAGTACCGGAAGATATTTCACTGATTGGTTTCAATGACATCAGTGTAGCAAAATATGTGAGTCCAGCATTGACTACAGTGAAAATCTATACTGAATGGATGGGTGAACTGGCAGTAGAAACTATTTTTTCCATCATAGAAGAAGCAGCACCGGTGGCAAGAAAGATCACAGTTGCCACTGAATTAATCGAAAGAGCATCTACGAGGTAATACCCATAGATGCTCTTTCTTATTTATAAGCAATGACAAACAAATTCACATCATCATTGATACAGCTTTGTAGCGTGATTCGTTCGCCACCACCAGTTCCAACGGTGAAATCCCAGTAGCTTGTTCCAGTACCAACTTCGTTGCCATAATCATCAAGCTGCAATAAGGTTTGTACCGTATAAGTTGTTGGTGTGCCATTCGCATCGGTAACAACGATTTGGCTGCCTACTCCTAAAGAAAATACATTAGAAAAGATTCCAGGATTGTGTCCGATGAAGTGGGTGTTTTGCCCGTCATCTCCTGATTGAACAGCTGATCCGCCCCAAGTTGATGCAACACCGCCGGGATTTGAGTCAATGATACTTTGACCACTGCCCTGTCCGCCGTTTTGATAAGGAATCGTTTGTCCATTCATGGTCAAAGTCATAGGTGCATAAGCTGGAGCTGCCACTGGTTCGGATGTTGCTGTGGAAACAGCTGACGTTGCTTGTGCTTCAGGAGTTGGGGTGATCGCAGTGTCCTCAACAGGAGCTGGTGTTACAGCGATTGGTTCGTTTTTAGCAACGATATGATAGAGTCGATCAGCATGGTCGGTGTTTCCATGTTGATCTGTAACAGAAAAGTGAACGGTTTGATCACCGATAATTGAAGTATCTAACGTATTTTCTGCTGACACTTTGGTTGTAAGATCACCATCATGATTGTCGGTTGCGCTAACACCATCATAAATATTGATTTGCGCGTCTTGTTCGACTGTTGCTTCAGGGACATCGATCAAGGGGGCAATCGTATCTTTTTTAACATTGACTGCCACTATTTTTTCTTTTATTTGTTTTTTCTTAGGGGTTGGGACTAATTTCTTCATATCCTGGACTGTTGGTACATTTTTTATAAGGTGGATTTTTTTTGTCTTAGATGAAGGTTCCGGAGTGCTTGCTCTACTGATAGTATCTGTCCAAATGTAGCCGCCGATAAATAAGGCTACACCTAAAATAGTGATGAAACCAGCGATGATCGTTTGTTTTATTGTGTTTTTTTTCATGTCTAATCCCTCCAAAAAAAGTGGTGAGATTTTCCATTTATCGATAAATTTTAAATCCTCGTTTTTACATTTATATAATAAAAGCTGCTTTTGAATAATCCAATTGAGTTGCGCTTTCAAACCATTCAAAAAAGAGCAAAATAATGCTATACTTATTGCTATATAAGGATTTCTTCAAAATATTCCTTATCATTGGAAAAATTTGAAGAAATGTACATTAAATTGAAAAGAGGGGGGAAAATGGAAAGATTATTGTCACCAGCAATGCATCGTAGAGTTCTGTTATTGAATTTATTAGATGAACCAAATGGATGGGTCACCTCAGAAGAGTTGGCTGAAAAAATTGATTGCTCCAAAAAAACAGTTATGCTGGATTGTCAGTACATAGAGGATCGTTGGTCGGATTATTTTACATTAGAAGTTTCAAGAAAATATGGTATTCGTTTGATTACATCTCCATATCACTCCATACATGACATCTATATAGAAATCATCAAAGAATCTAATGCGTTTACATTACTAGAAGCGATTTTCTTTCAACCAAACCAATCTGCAGCTTATTGGGAGGAAAAATTTTATTTAAGTAATTCCAGTTTGTACCGTCTGTCGAATTCGATATTATATGCATTGAAAGATCGAAAAATCAACATGAGTCGTTCGCCATATTATGTTTATGGGAAAGATGAACGAAAAGTTCGTTACTTTTTTACCTCTTATTTCATAGAAGTTTATGGAACCAGAGACTGGCCTTTCCCGTTTGATCGAGCAAAAATATTTACTCTCGCAGATAAAATAGTTGCTAAATTTGATTTAGAATTGAATGATGGGCAGCTTGTTCATTTGGTCAACTCGATTGCAGTAACGATCATCCGTGAATCTCAGGGGTTTTTGATTAAGAATAGAAGAGATCCCATCAATAGTTTTGTCAAAAAAATGATCGATATCAAAAAGTATCAGAAGGATGTCGAAGCAATCTTAACGCCCTTAGAGATCGTTTTACCAGAGAATTGGTATGAAGATTTTTGTTATTCGATTTTTTGGTGGGATTTTGGTTGGGATAATTTACAGGAAAAAGAAAAAATACTCAATCAAGGGAATGATTTGGTCGATACGATCAAAGAGGCATTGAAGATTGAAATTTCAGCCGTGAGTAGAGCAAGTATCGTCAATTTAGTTGAACATATTTATGCAAAACATAAAATGTTTCCCTATAAAAAATATATGGTGTATGATCGTTTTTTATATTCCAGCAAAATAATTAGACAGACTTATGTGGTTTTAGGCGCTGTAGTAACAAAAGCACTGAGTGACCTGGAGAAAAAGACCAAATTTCCTTGGGAGTCAATGTATTTTAACGAAATGCTGCATGAAATATCGATTCGCTGGGATCAGCTGACAGAGCAGTCTGATGCAAAACGTCATCAAGTTTCTGTTTTGGTTCTTAGTGACCTGGGGAAAGATCATGCAAAGCTGTTAGGCTCGATTTTACACGATAATTTTCGCGATAAAATCGCAATGACGATTCAAGAATATCACTACTATGATCAGCCGCCCCAAACACAAGACAATACGTTTGATTTGTATATTTCGAATTATGCGCTGTCTCATATAAATGAGGGAGTCAATATGATCGTAGAGGATATTCCGTCCTTTAAAAATATTATGGATCTGAGAAGTTTCATTGATAGGAAAAGATTAGTACTACCTAAAGATGTACAGTATTTGAATTCATGAGAACGATTATTTTTTTGACTTTAAAATAACGTGTGTTTGTTAATTACTTATTTGGAAATGGTCTTGGCAGATAGATTGGTTTAAGAGTAGAAACAAAAGGCTCTAGAGCAAGACGGAGGAAAACTATCTCACCTTTAACATTTTTTTAATGCCTTATCTGTCAAAATCACGTATAATAGTAACTAGTGAAATTTCGAGGGAGGGGTAAATCATGGCTTATCAAGCTTTGTATCGTGTCTGGCGTTCACAGCGCTTTGATGATGTGGTAGGACAAAAAGCAATTACTCAAACATTAAAAAATGCCATTGTGCAAAAGAAAACCTCACATGCCTATTTATTTACCGGCCCCAGAGGAACAGGAAAAACTAGTGCGGCGAAAATTTTTGCAAAAGCTATCAACTGTAAGCATAGTGTAGATGGTGAACCATGTAATGAATGTGAAACATGTATCGCAATCACTGAAGGCCGTTTGAATGATGTTATTGAAATCGATGCAGCCAGTAATAATGGGGTTGAAGAAATTCGTGATATTCGTGACAAGGCCAAATATGCGCCGACACAAGCAGAATATAAAGTCTATATCATCGATGAAGTCCATATGCTGTCAACTGGAGCCTTTAATGCACTTTTAAAGACCTTGGAAGAACCACCGCAAAATGTTATTTTCATTTTAGCGACGACAGAACCACATAAGATTCCGTTAACGATCATCTCTAGAACGCAACGTTTTGATTTTAAACGTATTGGAACACAAGATATTGTCGATCACATGGCGTACATTTTAAAACAGATCAATGTTGCTTTTGAAGAACAAGCCTTGTACGTGATCGGTCGCGCAGCCGAAGGCGGGATGCGGGATGCATTGAGTATTTTAGATCAGACGATTTCTTTTAGTGACGAAAAGGTCACGCTGACAGATGCGATGCAGGTCACAGGTAGTTTGACGTATGAAATGATGGATCAGTACATTTCAAGCTGTACGGCGGGTGATGTCGAAAAGGCGTTGGAAACGTTAGAAAGTATTCTGGGTTCAGGAAAAGAAGCCAGACGCTTTTTAGAAGATCTACTATTATATTGCCGTGATTTATTGATGTTCCAGCAAGCACCAAAGCTCTTGGCGGAAAAAGTCGGAAATCTGACGGATCAGTTTAAAGAGCTGGCGGGACAAACGAATGCTGAAAAAATTTACCAAATGATCCAAATTCTAAGTGAAACTCAAAACGATATTCGCTTTACAAATAATGCAAATATCTATTTAGAAGTCGCAACGGTCAAACTGGCAAAATCAGTTAAGCCTGCCATGATGACAAACGAAACTGCTCCACAGGCAGCAACAGAAGATATCAGCGCATTGCAACAACAAATCGAGCAGCTGCAAAAAGAACTGATTGATTTGAAAAAAAATGGCGTTGCGGCTAAAGAAGCTGAGCCTGTTAAAACAACTCGCGCGACAAGCAGTAAGAGTACCTTGAGAATTCCAACAGAAATGGTTTATAAAGTCTTGAATGAGGCAACAAAAGATCATTTGATGAATGTTAAAAATGTCTGGGACGATCTATTACAGATGATGTCGGTGACACAACGCGCAATGCTGAAAGCTAGTGAACCAGTTGCCGCAGGACCTAAAGGCCTAGTAGTTGCTTTTGAGTATGAAATCGTCTGCGGACGTGCGATGGAAGATGAAGAATTGCAATTAGCTCTTCATAATAATCTTAGCCGCTTAGCGAATTATGCACCGGAGATGGTTTGCATCACGAAAGAAAGCTGGCCAAAACTACGACAATCATTCATTAGTCAAAACAAAGATCTAGGTAATGAACAGGCAACAAATGAACAAGATGCGGCAAGTGAAAGCACTCATTTACTAACAGATGAAGAAGAATTACCACAAGAAGTGAACAATCAAGTAGTAGACGAAGCGATTGCCATTTTCGGCTCAGAGCTCGTTGAAGTAATAAATGATTAAGAGGAGACGATAAATATGATGCGAGGCATGGGCAATATGCAAGGAATGATGAAACAAGTCCAAAAAATGCAAAAGGACATGGAAAAAGCACAGTCTGAACTAAACGAAAAAGAATTTACTGGTGCATCAACCAATGAATTAGTCACAGCAACGTTCACTGGTGACCGCAAAATGAAAGACATTTCTATTAAAGAAGACGTTGTAGATCCAGAAGATATCGATATGCTTCAAGATCTTGTGATCATGGCAGTCAATGATGCTTTAGCTAAAGTTGACAAGGAATCAGAAGCAACAATGGGTAAATACACTAAAGGGTTACCAGGATTTTAAACGAAATAAAAGCGTAGAGCCAACCGCATAGCTGCATGGTTCTGCGTTTTTTTGTCTAGATAATGTTTATTTTATGTATAAAAGGAGTGTTTGGAAATGAAGATTGAATATGTGATTTTTGATTTTGATGGAACCTTAGGAGACTCAAAAGAATGCGGATTTAAAGCAACAGAAGAAGCATTTAAAAAAATGTCGCTAGCTATTCCTAAAAAAGAAACGATTGAATATTACATGGGCATCCCAATTGAAAAATCATTTAAAGAAATGTCGAACAGAGCACTTTCATCGGTTGAATTTGACGAATTGCTCGGTTTATTTCGAACGTATTATAAAGAATATGAAGAGCAATATCTCGTTATTTTTCCAGGGATCAAAGAGTTATTAGTAGGATTGAAGGCTCGTAAAATAGTAATGTTTGTATTATCAAGCAAAAAAACAGATGTACTGCAAAGAAATTTAGAATCCTTAGAGATTGATGCCTATTTTGAAGAAGTGGTGGGTTCCGACAAAGTTTCTAATTACAAACCCGATCCAGAAGGCATTCATTATCTACTGAAAAAGCATCAGTTAGATCCAGCTAAAGTTTTGATGGTAGGAGACGCAATATTTGATCTTCAAATGGGGAGAGCGGCAAAAGTAGAAACTTGTGGGGTGACATGGGGCAGTCACGCGAAGGAAGAATTGGCGAAAGAACAGCCAAATGTATTGATCGATGAACCGAAAGAACTTCTGTCTTGGATAATCTAAAATAGATCATGAAATATAACTGAATTCTTCCAGTATGACAATTCACCTTCAATCTTGTCATTGATCAACTACCTTCAAATAATTTTAGAGAAAGAGATTTATCGTTTTTCAAAAAACAGTTGCCTCAATTTGAAAAGGAAATACGCTAGCTGATTTAAATGAAAAACAAAGAGATATTTTTTTCATAGCCAATAGCGTATTTACTTTAGGGATATTACTTCTGCTAATTATAAAAATAAATGCAAAAAGAGAAATTTTGTTAATTCACATCGTAGTGATAATAAGATTTCTCTTTTTAATTAGAGTTTAATTACTTTGATCGATCCAACAGGATAAAATGTATTATTTAAAGTAAAGGATGGAAAAATTGCAGAAATGAACATACTACATAGTTGTTATTTTAAATAGAAGGAACGATTACGAATGAGGAAAAGCAAGTAAGGCAAATAAAAGAAAGCTATGAACAACACTTTCATGAAGCACGTCATTTTTTAGATAATCTATGCTATCTATTTCATAAAAACGAGCAAGGTACATTTTATCAATCGTTGATGGATGAATATTCTAAAAAAACAAAACAAATACTAGAACATTTAGAAATAGATGAAACAGAACTCCATGATCAAAAGAAGAGAGTAATAGGCCTACTAGAGGATATCGAATATGAAAAGAGAAAATTATTAGCAGAGGAGGACACGAATGAGTGTTGATATGTATGTATCATCGTCTCAAAGTCAAGCTTCTAGTGTGTATTCAATGTGTAAGGCACAAACAGAAGGTTATCAAGAATTGCAAAAAGCGATCACTGACTTTGTGGTCACAAGTTCTTTCTTGACGGGGAAAGCGTATGATTCGGCTAAAGCTTATTTTAATATGGTGTTATATCCGTTAACACAAGGTGGCATATTATTATCAGAAGCTGTTGAGTAAGCCGTTAAGAAATTTCCAGAAGAATATATTTCTCAAGTGGATAGTGGCGATTTGAAACAATCAGAATTGGAAGAAAATATTCGTAAAGCAGATCAATTATTGAGTCAGGCGGAAAATATTCGTAGAGAATTACATTTGTCCAAAACACCAGATGCAACCAAAGCATTTCAGTTATTGGGAATGCAGCGTTGATCGGCATGTATAGTGCAACAAAACAAAAACTAGAAGAACAGCTACAAAAATTGTTGGCATTTAAATGAATAATGGTCCTTTATTAGATCAGTTACGTAAGATAGAACCTGGGGAATGGAAAAAAATATATAAAAATGGATATGACAAGTCAGGAAAAAAAATCTCTGTTCATTATTTTGAAAGTAAGTCAGGAAAAGTATTTAATGTGAAAACTAAACCACAGTGGAGTTATAGAGGAAAATAAAGGAGGTAAATAGATATGGAAGTCAGCAAAGATACATTAAATGTTCAAGTGAAATATACAAATGAAATAGAGAGGTTTGTGCTAATTAATATTATAGGAATTTGTGATGCGTTATTGAACGATCTGATTACTTTTGATGATGCTACCAGATATTTCTTTAATTATTACACAAAAGGAGTACTTGAAGAGAAAAAACTATCTGAGCCTGTATTGGAAGTGGTGAAACTAACTTGTCAATTGGATGAAGTCGAATTAGCAATTCCAGTATTTTTTACAAAAGAAGATTTAAATAAAGAGATAGAAAAGGTAAAAATAAAGGCTGAAAAAGTTTTAGCTTTGAATAAACGTCCAGAAAAATTGACTTTGAGCGCTGTTTATCCGTGGATAGATGAAGGTGGTTCAAGAGATGAAATTGTGGACGCGATAGAATAGAGATAAGTAAAATTTATATTTAGGTATACTTTTATCATTAGTAAAGTGTGATACTATATTTGAATTCATCATTATTTAAGATAAACAGAAAATATAGATCAAATTTCTCATTACAATAGTATTGACTAATCATACTTAGCAGAATATGTTAAAATGGAAATTATGAAAAAATAAAGGGAAGTCATTAGTAAAAAGTAATTGAGAAATTGTGGTAAAAAGATGGTACAATAAACGTTCTGAAAAATAATGTAGAAAAAAGCTACATAAAAGAATATAAATCAATAAGTGATTATTTAGATAGCTTCCTAAATATGAAAGTGATATTCTTGATTCTTATTAATTTTAAAATAAACGTTATTACCGTTTTTGTTACCACCTAACTTTGTAGATGCTATAAACACCTGACATGAAAGGAAGTATAAAGTAATATGCATTATCCCGAACCCATTGCCAAACTAGTTGAAAGTTACATGAAATTACCCGGAATCGGTCAAAAAACGGCTGTCCGTTTAGCTTTTTATACACTCGATATGAAAGAAGAAGATGTCAATGCGTTTGCCAAGGCGTTGATCAGTGTGAAGCGTGATTTGCATTTTTGTAGTATTTGCGGAAATATCACAGAAGAAGATCCTTGTGAGATTTGTCAGGATAAAACGCGTGACCGCAGTATTATTTTGGTAGTTGAAGAGCCCAAAGATGTCATGGCGATGGAAAAAATGCGTGAGTATCACGGATTGTATCATGTTTTACATGGGGTTTTATCACCGATGGAAGGAACTGGACCAGAAGATATCAACATTGCGCCATTGATCCAGCGTTTACATGATGATGAAGTCAAAGAAGTCATTATTGCAACGAATGCGACGACAGAGGGAGAAGCTACAGCCATGTATCTTTCCCGTTTGATCAAGCCTGCTGGAATTACTGTCACTCGTTTGGCACATGGATTATCTGTGGGCAGTGATATTGAGTATGCAGATGAAGTGACCCTATTAAAAGCAGTCGAAGGAAGACGAGAATTGTAAAAAAGAAGAGAGGCTGAGACCAACGTATTTAGCGCCGAGAAATAAGAAGGAACTACTATTTTCTTGCCATTTATTCTGATTTAGAGAGCGAAACAAAATTGATTGTTAGTTTTGTTCCGCTCTCTTTAACATGTGATAAACGGTGACCAAAAGGCAGGTTCTTTGGCAATTTTGCAATAACTGAGCAATACAAAAAGCATATGATTCGGTTATTACTCCAATTGCTTGAACATAAGTGACTTCTATACCCAACCTCTTCTTTTAATTATTAGGGAACCTGGCTAAATCTCTACTTTTCAAAAATATTGTTTGAATAAAATCAAGCAACAACAAACAAGATATTAGGCTAGTCCAAGTTATTATCATAATTTGAACAACAATAAAGCTGACACAAAAAAGCGTGTCAGTTTTTCTTAAATATGTGAGCACTAAAAACAATTGTTTTTGGTGTGAAACTAGCAGTTCGAAAATATGCAGACAAAGATTTTGGTTTTATCACAGGAGAAGATAGTCAAGATGTGTCTGCTTACTTTTCAGCTATTCAAGCAAGTGGATTTAAATCACTAGACGAAAGGCAAGCGGTAACTTTTGATACTGAAGAGAATCAACGTGGACACAAGCTATTAACATCCATAAAGCATAATTAGTTAGGTGTCACAAGTTATTGTGGCTTTTTTTACTGAGAGTAAAATAATAAATGGGATTTGGATAATAGATAAAGATCATTAGTAAAGTTTAGATGAAAGAATTTGTGATTGTTGCGCACCATTTCAGGTTGAATTTCAATTTTTCGATTCAGTAAAGCGATTGAAATCTGATACATAATTTTTTTAAATGACACATTTTATCGTGGGAAGGTGAATGCAAGCGAAAAAAATATATATAGCTCTTTTCTATTTTTTATGAGTATTCTCTTATAGATAATCGTATCATTTGTACCAAATAATTTTAGCCTTTATAGTAATAATTGTACAAATGATTTGAATATTTTATGAAAGGATGGAAATTATGGAAAAGAACACAAGAAAAAGAGGACTTGTATCTTATTTGGCACCTGATGAAGGCGCGGGCGTAAATATTTCTTGGGGAGCAATCTTAGCTGGTTTAGTTTCATTCTTTGCAATCTTTATTACATTAAGTTTGATTGGTTCAGCAATTGGTTTTGGTATAGTTAAGCCAACCTCTGATAATCCATTGGATGGTGTAGGTACTGGATTGACAATTTGGACAGTTGTAACGTTTATTTTAGCTTTATTTTGTAGTGGCTTTATTGCCGGAGTAGCAGCGCGAAGAATAGGATTACTCCATGGTTTTCTAACTTGGGCAACGAGTGTTTTAGTTTTAGTAGCTATTCTTTCGTATACAGCAATTGGAGCTTTTTCGGCAGTAGGATCTTTATTTGGAGATATCGTCTCAGCAACAGGAAGTGGTATACAGACAGTAGCGTCTGGAACTGCAGATACAATTAGTAAATCTTTCGATAAAGTTACAGAGAATGTTCAGTCAGTGAATACAGATGAACTTCAATCTCAAGTAAAAAAAGTATTGTCCGACACTGATGTTCCTGAACTACAACCAAACTATTTACAAGATCAAATGAAAGAAGCAACTAATGAAATTACAGATGCGGGCAAAGAATTAGTAAAAGATCCAGAAAATGCTGATAAAATCTTTAAAGATACTGGGAACTCTCTAAAAGAAAGAGCAAAAAATATAGGTGATTCTGTTGATCGTGAAGCGATTGCGAATGCTGTGTCAGCAAATACGGAACTTTCAAAAGAAGAAGCTGATCAAGCAACAGAGAACATTTATAATGAATTGCAAAAAGCCTCTGACGAAGCGCAAAAACAAATTGAAACAGCCCAAACTAATCTTGAAAAAGCTAAAGATGATTTGGATGAAACGATCAAAGAAGCGAGAGAAAAAGCAGAAGATGCTTCAAATACGGTGGCAAAAGCTTCTGTTTGGAGTTTTATAGCTATGGTCCTTGGAATGGTTATTACTTCTTTTGCGGGTATGTGGGGCGCTAATTTAGTAAAAAATCCAGAGACAGAAAGTAAACTGTGATTAATAAAAATAGTTTAGGAAAAATATAACAGAAATCAAAACTGAACCTCCAGATACTAATCCGCGTGATTTGAGTCTGGAGGTTTTTTATTAAAAGTTTGATTTTGACCTAATTTTAATGTGTAAATTATGTGTGCTCATTTTTCTTGAAATTAGACTATCAAAATTCAACAATACTGATCGTAAAACCATCATATCCTTTAACCCCTACAGTTTCTATAGCTATTGAGCTCAATTTAGGATGAGCAGCAAGATCATCGACGAATGACCGTACACCCTGTACCCGTCCGTCTGTGCTATTTGCGACTAGAACAGCACCATCGCGTACGACATTATCACCGATAATAATTGTTCCTGGTTTAGCTAATTTCAGTGCATATTCTAAGTAGACAGAGTTATTTTCTTTATCCGCATCGATGAAGATCAAATCGAACGGAGCTGTTTCAGACAGTACCATGTGCTTTAGGCTTTCTGCAGCTGCGCCAACTAGAATCGTTACTTGGTCAGAAACATTTGCCGCTGTTAAATTTTCTTTGGCAACAGCCGCGTGTTTACTGTCAAATTCAAGAGAGATGAGTTGACCATCGGAGTCAAGAGCTTTAGCAAACCATAAGCTACTATATCCTCCAAGTGTACCGATTTCTAAAATCCGTTTAGCACCTTTGATTTTTGCAAGAAGATAAAGAAATTTTCCTTGACTGGGAGAAACATCGTGCGGCGGTAATCCGTACTTTTCATTATTTTGTAGAAGTTTGTCAAAAAGTGGGTCATTTCCTACTAGTTTTTCACTAAAATAAGCATCTACTTCAGAAAATAAATGTTCCAATGGATTCACTCCTTTTTCTTTATAGCATCAGTGTATCATGAAAGTAAATAAATGAAAGTCTATTCATCTCGGACAATTCAATTAGACTGATTGTGATAGATAAAGTATAATAGGTAGAAGGAATCAAAGTAAGTTAGGGGATTAGTAAAGTGCAAGGTATTTTTATAACGATCGAAGGACCAGATGGCGCTGGAAAAACAAGTGTCTTGAATGAACTATATCCAAGATTGGATTTGGCAGCAGAAAAAAGTATCATCAAAACAAGAGAACCAGGCGGCATTCCTATTTCTGAGAAGATCCGCAAAATCATTTTAGATCCAAAGAATCAAGAGATGGATGAACGAACAGAAGCGTTGCTTTACGCTGCTGCTAGACGTCAACATCTGATGGAAAAAGTGTTGCCTGCCCTTGAAGCTGGCAAGATCGTTTTATGCGACAGGTTTGTAGACAGTTCATTAGCTTATCAAGGAGCTGGCCGCCGTATTGGCGTTGAAGCCATTGCCTCGATCAATGAGTTTGCGATCGAAGGAACAGTGCCTGATTTTACGATTTATTTGGATGTCGATTCTGATACGGGCTTGAACCGAATCAGGAATAACCGTCAACAGCAGATCGATCGATTGGATTCTGAGGGATTGGAATTTCATCAACGGGTGCGTCACGAATACTTGAAGTTAGTTGAAGAAAATCCGCAGAGAATCACCAAGATCGATGCTAGAATGAGCTTAGAAAATGTTGTTGAAGCAACATTCCAGGCAATTGTAACTCGTTACCCAGAATATTTTAGAATTTAGGAAGGTGTTTGACTATGAAAATTATTTTAGCGATTGTCCAAGACAAAGACAGTAACCGTTTAGCCAATGAGTTTATCGATGCAAATATTCGTGCAACGAAGTTGTCGTCGACCGGAGGCTTTTTGAAAGCTGGAAATAGCACGTTTATCGTTGGTATCGATGATGAACGTGTAGAAGAAGCATTAGAGTTGATCAAACAAACCTGCCAGTCTCGTAAACAATATGTGTCAACACCAGTGACATTGGATATTACGATGGATGGTCAAGTACCTTATCCTGTAGAGGTCGAGGTTGGAGGAGCAACAGTCTTTGTACTCCCAGTAGAAGGATTCCACCAATATTAAGATGAATGAAGCACAATACTTAAGTGAGCAGCAGCCGTTGCTTTACCAACAACTTCAAAAAAGCTTTGAGCATGGTCGTCTTGCCCATGCTTATCTTTTTGAAGGGGATACAGGAACTGGTAAAAAAGATTTCGGGTTGTGGATGGCGAAGCATGTTTTTTGTACCAATTTGATAGATAATACTCCTTGTAACCAGTGCAACAACTGTTTGAGGATCAATGACAATGAACATCCTGATGTGTTGCGCGTAGCCCCAGATGGTCAAACGATCAAGGTCGATCAGATCAGAGCATTAAAAGCAGAGTTCAGTAAAAGTGGTGTGGAAACAGCGCAAAAGGTTTTCTTGATCGAGCAGGCAGATAAAATGAGCATTGGAGCAGCGAATAGTTTGTTGAAATTTTTGGAAGAGCCGGAAGGAAAAATCTTGGCGATTTTGGAAACAAATTCATTAGCAAAAATTTTACCAACCATTCAGTCGCGTTGTCAGGTACTGCATTTTCAGCCACTTGTAAAAGAAAAATTGATTCATGCTCTGACAGAAACTGGCATCAGTAAAAATAGTGCAGCTATTTTAGCAGAACTAACAAATAGTTTTGACAAAGCAGTTGAATTATCCAAGGATGAATGGTTTAATGAAGCTAGGGAAGTTATGCAGCAATGGTTTGATTATTTGATCAAAGATGATCTGCAGGCCTTTGTATATGTTCAAAAAAAGATGATCAAAGTCTTTAAAGAAAAAGAACAGCAAGCATTGAGTTTTGATGTACTACTTGCTTTTTACCGTAAACAGCTCACTGACAGTGTCTCTCAAGAACAGCTCAAACGTGTGATCGAACAACAGGCGCAACGAATCGAGCTGATTTTAAAAGCACGCCAAAAATGGGAAGCAAATGTCAGCTGGCAAAGTGTTTGCGAGCAATTAGTGATCCGAATGATTCACCCTAAAACATAAATAGGAGGAAGAAAATGGTAGAAGTAGTAGGAGTTCGTTTCCGTGAAGCTGGTCACATCTATTATTTTGCTCCTGGAAAATCAGAGTATTTTTACAATGATAAAGTTCTTGTGGAGTCACAGCAGTCTAAACAGCTGGCCACAGTTGCGATACCTAAAAAAACAGTCGATCCGGAAGATTTGCCGGAAGAATTGAAGCCCATTTTAAATAAAGCATCAGAAACAGATCTAGAAAAAGAACAAAAAAATGTGGATGATGCACAAGCTGCATTAAGTGTGGCAAAAGAGAAGATTCGTGCGCATGATTTGGAGATGAAATTGATTCGTGTCGAATATACTTTTGACCGCAGCAAAATGATTTTCTATTTTACCGCAGATGGACGAATCGATTTTCGTGAATTGGTCAAAGATCTAGCTGCGATTTTTCGTACAAGGATCGAATTACGCCAAATCGGTGTCAGAGATGAAGCAAAAATTTTAGGTGGAATCGGTCCCTGCGGCAGACAATTATGCTGTTCAACTTTTTTAGGTGACTTTATGCCAGTATCGATCAAGATGGCCAAAGATCAAGGACTATCGTTGAATCCTGTAAAAATTTCTGGTTTATGCGGGCGCTTGATGTGCTGCTTGAAATACGAAAATGATGAATATGAAGCAGCGAAAAAAGAATTACCTGACTATGGAAAAGATGTCATGACACCAGATGGCAAAGGCCGAGTAGTCGGCTTGAATCTTTTAAGTCGAATCATCAAAGTTCGTTTAGTCGGACGTGAAACGGCCGTCGAATACGACTATGAAGAAATCAAAGAAGCAACAGAAAAAGCACAAGCTGAAAAAGGTGATCAGAATGGATAAGCGTTCTTTATACGATGGACTGAGTTCTCTTGAAACGGATTTGCAGGGAACTTTAGGACAATTATCCGAAATCAAAGAAGCACTTCATGAGTTAGTCGAAAAAAATACAACGCTTGAGATAGAGAACCAGCGATTGCGTGAGCATTTACAAGAAGTCACGAAGCTTTCAGAAAATCCTGATGATCTTACAGACCCAGCAAAACAAGAGCTATCTAAATCTCGTATGAATTTAGAAAAGCTTTATGAAGAAGGGTTTCATGTATGTAATATTTTATATGGTTCTCGTCGCGAAAATGATGAAGAGTGTGCTTTTTGTTTAGATGTGATTTATGGTGAACGATACAAATAAAAATTAGACATGGAAAGTGTAAAACAGTAGCTAATCTACATTTGTTTTGCACTTTTAGTCCTCAAAGAGGCTGGGAATAAAGTATTTATCCCACCTTTTTTGTGTAAAAGGAGAACGTATGCAAAAGCAAAAAAGTTTTGATTCAGCTAATCTAGGACAGCTATACTTAGTGCCGACTCCAATTGGAAATCTGGAAGATATGAGTGTTCGCTGTATCAAGATTTTGAAAGAAGCGACGATCATTGCAAGTGAGGATACCAGAAATACACAGAAATTGTTGAATCATTTTGAGATTTCTACCCCTCAGGTCAGTTTTCATGAACACAATTATAAAGAACGGATTCCGCAGTTTATCGAACGGTTAGTGTCAGGGGAAACGATCGCACAAGTCAGTGATGCAGGGATGCCGTCCATCAGTGATCCGGGTCATGAATTAGTGACTGCTTGTATTGAAAATGATATCAAAGTCATTGCACTTCCTGGTCCAACTGCTGGAATTACAGCTTTGATCGCCTCTGGGTTATCCCCACAGCCATTCACTTTTTATGGTTTTTTACCACGAAAGAAAAAAGAACAGATCGAGAGCCTGGAGCAGTTGAAGCAAAATCGACCAACGCAGATTTTTTATGAATCTCCTCACCGAATCGCAACCACAGTGAAGCATGTTGCAGAAGTTTTTGGAGAAGAACGGAAGGCTGTGATCTGCCGGGAACTGACGAAGCTCCATGAAGAATATCTAAGAGGAACGTTGGCTGAACTAAGAGATTACTTAGCTGAGCACACATTAAAAGGTGAGTGCTGTCTCTTAGTGGAGGGTTTTACTGGAGAAACAGATATTCAAGAAGAGTTGAACCTATCTATCAAAGAACACATAGCTTTTTTGATGGATGAAGGACTATCCTCAAAAGAAGCAATCAAAGAAGTCGCTAAACAAAGAAACTTAAAAAAACAAGAAGTTTATAAAGAATATCATATCAATTGATTTTTTTTAGAATAATGTACCGTTATTATTTTTCTTTTCTTTTTTAAATTTAAAAAAAGCCCAAAACTTACTATTTAATTTTGGGCTGTTTTTTTCTCTTATATTTATCGTTTTTCAAAAAAATATGATATAAATATCTAGTTCTTTTGTTGTAAAATGTAAGTATTAAGTTTTGTATTCTTTCTTTAAGGAATAAAAAAATTTGATAAATGTGCCGAGTGTAAAAAAGGAGAAAAATCATGGATAAGAAAAGAATAGTTGCGTTAGTTCTAATGGTTTTGAGTATTGTTGTTTTTGGGGAAACAACAGAAGCGGCTCAACTCGATTTACCAGTCAATACAATTACAGGTTCCGTTTATCAAGACATCAATGAAAACGGAGTGATGGAGCTGAAAAATTTTGAGATCACAGTTCCAAAACAAGAAGTTCGTTTGTATCGTTCATTAGCTGATGCACAACAAGACCAACAGGTTATTAGTACGACTAGCACGAATGCAGTCGGTGTGTTTAGCTTTACGAAATTAAAACGAGGAGAGTATTATATTCGTTATGATTTTGATAAAGCGTATCGTACAGTTGATTTTACGCAAAGTGCGTTGGATGATGCTGGTCTTCCAATCAGCGGAATTGCAAAAATTGATGTAACAAATCGCTTGAAGTTGTTATATACAATCGATCTTCCGCAAAAGCGCGTGACGAATTTGGAAATTTTACCTTTTGAAGATAAAAACTGGAATGGATTAATGGACCCGGAAGAAGCGATTATGGATGGCAAGACAATGATCATTTTGAATGTTCGTCGTTTTTCTGAAGTTATCAAGAATAAAGAACTTGATGGTTTGGATGTATCCAAATTGCTTTCGGGTGCTCTAGGAGGCAATCTTGACCTCTCAGATGCGATTTATTTTAGAACAACAAAAAATGGTCAGATCATAAATATGCCGGACGTCACTTCCGATCTATATATTATTATCCGTTCACCATTTGATCTGACTTTATCATCAATGGTTAACAATCTCACGAAGATCAATGCATTGCTGGCTATTATACAGGGCGGCGATCTTGAGGCCATTTTGAATGATCCGGAATTGATTGCGGCGGGTGATATCGATACAAATTCAGATAATGAGTATATCCATCTGTTAGCATCGATCTTACCGAAAATAGCAGATGAAGTAGATAAAATCAACTACAATGAAATCATTGGAGAAGATAATGCTGCTGTGATCACGAAAACGACCAATCAGTTACGAGCAATTGAAACGTTACTTAAAAAGATTCCTGCGATGCGCTTTGTCAAAGTAGATCATTTCGGGAATAGTTATGATTTAACAGGTATGAAATTCAAACGTACAAATCAGTTTTTCTTTGGCATAAAAAAATATGCAACCTTATCAGGATATGCATTTAATGATAAGAATAAAAATGGAAAAAAAGATCTATTAGAAAGACTACAATCGATCGATCTAACTATTTATGATGCTAAAGGAAATGTTTTGAGTACTGTAAAAACACCAGCTAGCATCGGTGAATACAAATTGATCAACTTACCTTATGACCAAGCTCTTTATCTAGGAATCCCTGAAAACCTAACTAGTTCGACAGCAATGACTGTAGATAAACCAGCAGCATTAGCAGATAAGAATATCATTGGTGAATACTATATAGAAGGAACTTCAGGAAACGCTAGTTTAAAACAAGATATCGGTATCATTAATTAATCAGAGAAATAGATTGTCTCGGCACATAAAAAAGGATTGAAACGATAACTGTTTCAGTCCTTTTTTATAATGAAATCGCTCTATTGGTATAGATGTCATTTTTCATCACGTGAATTGTCAGAAAAATCAAATTATTTTTCGTTTTCAAGTTATTTTCATTAGGAAAATGAAAGGAAGGATGCTAAAATAACCGACAAAGCTAAATGAAGGTTGGCTTACTTTTTATAATGGAGGGGTTTTTGATGGAAGCAGGAAATATTGCGTTTATTTTGATTTGTTCGGGTATGGTATTTTTGATGACACCTGCATTGGCTTTTTTTTACGGAGGTTTGGAACGGCGGAAAAATATTTTAAATACCATGATGATGGTCATCTGTGTAATGGGTTTAGCCTCAGTATTATGGGTGATGATCGGCTATTCTTTATCTTTTAGCGGCTCAAATGAGTTTATCGGGAATTTAGACAAGCTATTTTTTAATCATGTATCGTTGACTGAAGGGGAAAAAATTCCAGAAGCGTTGTTCGCTGGCTTTCAGATGATGTTTGCATTGATTACAACGGCGATCATTACAGGAGCTGTGGTTGGCCGAATGCGCTTTTCCGCGATCTTTTTATTTATCGGGATTTGGTCGCTGGTTGTTTATTATCCGATGGCTCATATGGTGTGGGGCGGCGGTTTTTTAGATAAAATTGGTTCGATCGATTTTGCTGGCGGAAATGTTGTGCATATCAGTTCTGGCATTTCCGGTTTAGTTTTAGCTATGGTTTTAGGGCAACGCCGTGAATATCATCAAACAGAATACCGGCCGCATAATATTCCGTTTGTCGTCTTGGGAGCAGGTCTGCTCTGGTTTGGCTGGTTTGGTTTTAATGCAGGCTCGGCGTTAGCTGCTGACAGCTTAGCGATCCATGCGATGTTGACGACCAATACGGCGGCTGCGAGCGGCATGTTATCATGGATGCTTTTAGAGAAATGGAAAATTGGTAAACCCACAGTTGTAGGTGCTTGTACGGGAGCTGTTGTAGGATTAGTTGCGATCACGCCTGGAGCCGGTTTTGTATCTCTTTGGAGTTCTTTTATCCTGGGAGCGTTAGTCAGTCCATTTTGTTATTTCTTCATTTCATTTGTCAAACATAAAATTGGGTACGATGATGCCTTAGATGCGTTTGGCTGTCATGGTGTTGGCGGTGTATTTGGCGGGATCATGACAGGTATTTTTGCTGATCCAGCAATTGGTGGAAAAACAGGCTTATTGTATGGCGGAACAGAATTATTTCTCGCGCAAGTTGCCAGTATTGTTTTTACATTGATTTTTGCAGGAGCAGCCAGCTTCTTGATCATCAAGGGAATCCAGCTGTTCATGCCGATCCGTGTTTCAGCAAGTGAAGAAGCATTAGGATTAGACCGGATCGAGCATGATGAAACTGCCTATCCGACCTTTATGGGACTAGATTCGTAGGAGGAAAACAATGAAAAAAGTAGAAGCTATCATTCAGCAAGAAAAGTTAGAAGAATTGAAACTCGCTTTAGATCAAAAATTGGATACAACAGGAATGACTGTCACACAAGTATTGGGATGTGGTAATCAAAAAGGATTAAAAGAGTATGTCCGAGGACAAGAGATCATCACAACACTTTTACCTAAAGTAGTTGTTAGTTTTGTTGTCTTTGATGAAAAAGTAGAGGACATCATCCAGTTGATTTTGAGTATTTGTCAAACTGGAGAAGTTGGAGATGGAAAAATTTTTGTCTCTCCAATAGAAGAAGCGATTCGAATCAGAACAGGTGAACGAGGAAAAGAAGCAATATAGATTAAAAAGACAGGGCATTCTGAAAAGGATGCTCTGTCTTTTTAACCAACTATTTATGAAATCAATTTTGGTTGTAAATGAACAGACGTTCGTATATAATGAAGACATAAATGAAAATGGAGACAGGGGTTAATTCATGATAATCGGAGATGCTTTATATGGACATTTTGAAATAGAAGAAGTACTGGAACAGCTGATTTTATCCGATGAGGTTCAGCGATTAAAAGATGTACATATGGCTGGTCCAGCCTATTTACAAAATCCAGCATGGGATGAAACACGTTACGAACATTCTCTTGGCGTGATGCTATTGATCAGAAAGCTGGGAGGTACGTTGGAAGAACAAATAGCCGGCTTGCTTCACGATATTTCCCATACGGCATTTTCTCACGTGATCGACCTAGCATTGGAAAATGAAGCAGATGATTACCATGAAAAAATCAAAGCTGATCTGATTGAACATTCTGCCATCCCCAAGCTGCTTTCTACCTATGGATATGACTATGAACAGCTGTTATTTGATGATCAGAAATGGACTTTATTAGAACAAGAAGCACCATTATTATGTTGTGATCGGCTTGATTATACGTTGAGAGAGGTCCATCGTTATTTTGAGGTTCCTCTTTATGAAATACAATCGTTTATCGAAGACATTCAAATTATCGAAGGAAAGATCGCACTGAAATCCGTTGACTGGGCGGTTTGGTTTATCGACCAGTATCGTAAGGTTGTTATTGACTTTTTCTATGACCCTCGAAATATCTGCAGCTATGAATGGATGGCTCAAATCATTCGTCAAGGTTTAGCCGATCAGGCGTTGACAATGGCAGATTTGATGGTGACAGATACAGCGTTCATCGAAAAAATCAAGTTGATAAATTCCGAAAGTATACAGATATTGCTGTCCCGGCTTGAAGCTCCAGTTTCGTGTGTTGTTTGTACAAGTGAAGAGAACTACGACATTTATCAAAAAAAGAAAACACGTATCGTAGACCCGGTTCTGATAATAGACGGGCAGTTGCTTCCAGTCTCGACCGTATCGGATGAAGCGAAAGTAAAAGTGGCTAAGCTGCGTTCTGACAGCGAACGTGGAATCTATCTTAAGTTTATTTGACGACTGTTGAAATGAGTTTGATCTAAGGAGGACAAAGACGATGATCAGTGAATTACGCTTTCCTTTACGTAAGGATACGTCACGTAAAATTATTCACATCGATATGGACGCTTTTTTTGCTTCTGTTGAAGAACGCGATCATCCTGAGCTAGTCGGTCATCCGTTGGTGATTGCCCGTCATCCTAGTGACACTGGTGGCAAAGGTGTAGTGACAACTGCTAATTATGAAGCGCGAAAATTTGGGATTCATTCAGCAATGAGTGCCCAAAAGGCCTTTGAACTATGTCCGCAGGCGATTTTTAAAGCGGGGAATCATCAAAAATATTCAGAAATTTCTCAGCAGATTCGAGCAATTTTTCGTAGATATACTGATGTGATCGAACCAGTTTCGATCGATGAGGCCTATCTGGATGTAACGGTGAATAAAATCAACAGCAAATCAGCTATTAAAATTGCTAAGATGATTCAATTTGATATTTGGAACGAGCTGCATTTAACTTGTTCTGCCGGAGTCAGCTACAATAAATTTCTAGCAAAATTAGCTTCTGATTTTCAAAAGCCCAAAGGTCTCACTGTTGTTCTGCCGGACGATGCGGAAACATTTCTAAAGGCGTTACCGATTGAAAAATTTCACGGTGTCGGGAAAAAAACTGTACCGAAAATGCATGAACTAGGTATTTTTACCGGGGCTGATCTATATGAAAAAGATGAGATGGAACTGATCAGTAAGTTTGGGAAAATGGGTTATTCTCTTTATCGAAAGGTTCGCGGCATCCATGATTCACCTGTCAATGTCACTAGAGATCGTAAGTCGGTCGGGAAAGAGCATACTTACGGTACTCCGCTGACCACCCAAGCCCAGGTTACAGCTCAGCTAAGACAATTGGCGGAACGAGTAGAGGCTTCATTGGAGCATGTTCAAAAGCATGGAAAAACAGTCGTTTTAAAAGTTCGATATTCTGATTATACGACAGTCACAAGACGCCAAACTTTGCCGGAGTATATCTCAACGAAAGAAGAGCTGTTTTACCAAGCCAATTTAATTTGGGAAGAAATCCTCGGACTGGAGCAAGGAATCCGATTATTAGGAATAACGCTGACTAATCTTGATCCCATGGCGTATGAAAATATTGTGCTGCCTTTATGGGAAAAGAAAGAAGAATAGAGCGAAGCTTTCGTTTTACTCTTCTTTTTATGCTACACTCGAGAATAAAGGTAGGGGAAATAGATGAGTAAAATGATCATGTGGTTTAGAAAAGATCTTCGATTAGATGACAATACAGCTTTTAGTGAGATGCTGGAGCAAGCGGCTGTGGATGATGAACTTATTTGTATATTCCAATTGAATCCAACTCAGTTTATCCAAAATAGTTATAATCATGATACATTCTTCTATAGTGTAAAAATATTCTATGAACAGCTTAAAGCAAGGGGGATTCCGCTCCATTTTTCATATGGTGATCCAGAAGAAAATTTTTCAGAATTGAAGAATAGCTTTCAAGAATGGGATAGCATTTATTTTAATAAAGATGAACGAGGTTATGGTAGGAAAAGAGATCAAAAAATAACTGCTTTTTTTAAAAAGAAAAAGATCAATGTTCATGCTTACCAAGACAGCCATTTACATGGTGTTGATGAAATCAAGAAGCCCAACGGTGAAAACTATAAAGTCTTTACACCTTATTATCGAAACTGGCAAAATCAACCTAAAAAAGCCTATGAAAGGTTATCGACGATCGATCGGGCGTTTTCAAAAGCAGCCCATTCCTTATTTTTTGAAGGTGAAAGTAGATTTAATGAAATAGTAGAAAAAATAGATTTACCATTTACTTATGATTGTGGTGAAATAGAAGCTGAAAAGGTCTTAAAAACATTTATAAAAGATGAATTGCACGCGTATCACAAAAATAGAGATTATCCATTTAAAGATCAGACGAGTAAGCTTTCACGATTTTTAAGAACTGGTGAAATATCTATCCGAAAAGTTTGGCAGGCTGTTATTGCTGAGCCGGAATCAGATGGGCGCCAAGCCTTTATTTCGGAACTTTGCTGGAGAGATTTTTATAATATGGTTTATTTTGAACATCCCGATCAAAAGAACCAAGAAATCAAAGAACAGTATCGCCAGCTCCAATGGCAATACAATAAGCAGCTATTTGAGAGTTGGCGAAAAGGTGAAACAGGTTACCCCATCGTAGATGCAGCTATGCGTCAATTGAATCAAACTGGCTGGATGCACAATCGTTTGAGGATGATCGTAGCGTCATTTTTAACGAAAGATTTATTGATCGATTGGCGTTTAGGCGAACAATATTTCCAAAAACAATTGATCGATTATGATGCAGCAAGCAACATCGGAGGTTGGCAATGGGCTGCTTCGACAGGGACGGATGCTGTTCCATATTTCAGAATTTTCAATCCAACGACTCAGAGTGAAAAATTTGATGCTAAAGGTGATTTCATTCGTCAGTATCTTCCTGAATTAAGTAAAGTTCCGAATAAGTTTATTCATGAACCAAGTAAAATGCCAAAAGAAGTACAAGAATCACTCAATATTTTTATTGGGAAAGACTACCCAAAACCGATTGTCGATCATAGCAAAATGAGAGCAGAGATTCTAACGTTTTTTAAAGAATAAACAAAAGAGCCCAGAACAAAACGAAAAATCGGTTTTGTTTCGGGCTCTAATTCAGAATAAATAGCGGGACAAAAGCAACTACCTCGAAAATAATTGCTTTTATTTCAGTCTATTTTGTTTAGAGCAAGGATGAATCAGATCAATTCAGACTTTTTGATTTGCTCATATGCTTGTTCTCCATCATGGCATTTATCCCATATGACAGCTTGACCGCAAGCGAATGATTTTTTCACATCGATGATCCGCTGATTGCTGCTTCCTCTGAATTGTAGGTTCAAATTCTTTTTAGCCAGTTCAAAGCGTCCATCCACTAAAATATCGATTTTATTCAACAATTCTAGCTTATCAGAAGACTCCAACAGCAATTCTTCAAAAGTATAACCAGACCAGGACCAAATATCTTTTGTTGAACCAAATTCTTGATGAACACGGTCAACGACACTCAAACAAACCTGTGTATTTAAAAAAGGCTCCCCACCCAACAAAGTCAACCCCTGCACGTAATCATGGGAGAGATCTTCAATAATTTTATCCTCTAACTCTTTTGTAAAAGGCTTCCCGTACCGGAAATTTTGCACCGCTTGATTAAAGCATCCTTCACAAGCGAATAAACAGCCACTGACGTATAAGCTATTTCGAACACCTTCACCATCAACAAAGTTGAATGCCTTGTAATCAGCAATATAGTTTTGGCTAAGCTCATCTGCCAGCCACTCTTGAGGTTTAGGATTTCTCATTATAGTTCCTTCTTTCAAATAAAAATGAAAAACATTTCTATAGTCGTTCATCTAAACGACTAGTATGAATAAAAAATACAATAAACAACTAAACAACTGAAAAAATGAAACTATTCTTCCAGTTGTTTAGCTGAACGGTTTATTTCATATGCTTCACTCGTGAAGAGATTTCTTTATGGCGACCATGCACCATCGGTCTTGCTTGGGGGTTTCCTAAATAACCGCAAGTCCGTTTTACAACATCACAAGATTTTGGATCATGATTGCCGCATTGAGGACATTCAAAGCCACGTTCAGTTGGGTTGAAATCACCTTCAAATCCACATTCGTAGCAATGATCGATCGGTGTGTTTGTGCCAAGGTAACCAACGCGGTCATAAGCATAATCCCAAACTGATTCTAGAGCCTTAGGGTTTTGCTGTAAAACTGGATACTCACAATAATGAATGAACCCACCAGAACAATATTGTGGATAATCTTTTTCAAAATCTAATTTTTCAAACGGTGTTGGATTTTTACGAACATCGTAATGGAAGCTGTTTGTATAATATTCTTTGTCAGTGATATTTTCTACAACACCAAATTTTTCAGTATCTAAACGGCAGAAGCGGTCTGTTAAGCTTTCGCTAGGTGTTGAGTAAACACTGAAGTGATAACCATAATCATTGCCCCATTGATCGGCATGGGCTTTTAAATCTTTTAAGATCGCAAGGGTAAAGTCTTTTGCTTCAGGATTCTTTTCCCAATCTCCGCCATAAAAGGCAGCAGCAACTTCGTATAAGCCAATATAGCCTAATGAGATTGTGGCACGCTTATTTTTAAATAATTCATTTACTGATTCTTTTCTGGATAAACGTTTACCGAAAGCACCATACATATACAAGATCGGTGCGTTTGCAGGAATTGCTTCTTTACAGCGTTCAACTCGATAAACCAATGCATCTTTCATCGTGCCCAAGCGTTCTTCTAAAAGTGACCAGAATTTATCTAGATTTCCATTCGCTTCCATGGCGATTCTTGGTAGATTCAATGTCACGACACCAAGATTCATCCGGCCGACATTGATTTCTTCGCCATGCTCGTCTTTCCAACCTTGTAGGAATGAGCGACAGCCCATTGGAACTTTGAAGCTGCCAGTTAAATCTACGATTTTATCATAGCTTAAAACATCTGGGTACATCCGTTTTGTTGCGCACTCAAGTGCTAACTGTTTTACGTCATAGTTTGGATCTGTTTCATTCAAATTAACACCGCGTTTCAATGTGAAGATCAGTTTAGGAAAAATCGCTGTTCGTTTTTCACTACCTAAGCCATTGATTCTGATTTGTAAAATCGCTTTTTGAATTTCACGTTCAAACCAGTTGACACCTAGACCAAAACCTAAAGAAGTAAAAGGGGTTTGTCCGTTTGAAGTGAACAATGTATTGATTTCGTATTCTAAACTTTGCATCGCATCATAGATATCTTTTTTAGTTTTAGCTTTAGCAAATTCTTCTTGACGATCTGCGCCGTCGATCCATTCTTTTGCATCTGCCAAATGTTTTTCGTAGTTTAATTCTGCAAAAGGTGCAAGCAGCTCATCTACTCGGTCAGCAGAACAGCCGCCATATTGACTTGAGGCTACATTGGCGATGATTTGAGAAATTTGAGCAGTCGCTGTTTGGATCGATTTAGGCGATTCAACCTCTGCATTCCCAATTTTAAATCCATTGTTCAACATGCCTTTAAAGTCGATCAAACAACAGTTTGTCATTGGCGTATATGGATGATAATCTAAATCATGATAGTGGATATCTCCTTTTTGGTGGGCATTTGCCACATGTGGAGGGAGCATTTTCAATCCAATCGATTTCCCAACGATACCTGCAGTTAAATCACGTTGTGTATTGAACACATCGCTGTCTTTATTTGCGTTTTCATTAACGACCGCTTGATCCTTGTTGATCAATTTGCCGATCGTGAAATTGATATCTGTTGATTTGCTACGTTCAAAATCACGTCGTGTACGGTAATTGATGTATTCTTCTGCAAGTTCGTATTCGTTTTTAGCAAGTAAAATGTGCTCTACGATATTTTGAATTTCATAGATTTTGACATTATCTACAAATCGTTCTGCAATTTCCTGATCGATGCGCTCCACGATCTCTTGAATGCGCTCATGAGCAAGCGGGTCCAATGAACCTCGAATTTTTTGTTCAGCTTTGATCAAAGCATCATAAATCTTCTGGTCATTAAAATCAACTAGACGTCCATCTCTTTTGATGATTTTCATCGTATGCAAAGTCAAATCAGTAGCACCCACGTCATTTTTAGCTTGCTTAATCTCTATCATTTATAACCCATCTCCTCATAGATTTATTCCTTTCTTATCATAAAACAATTCGACGAAAGTTTCAACTATATATAGTGTCCATTTTTTATTTTTTATCAAACGAACAACTATATATAGTGTTTGGTGAGAATGGAAAAAGCATGAAAACAATTGCCTAAAAGGTTTGTGGAAAGTGTCACAACTTTTTTGTCTGGAAAAATAAATACTTCTTAAACATTTTATTATCATTACTTAATTGTAAGAGGAATCGATGTTCACCAGTCCAAAAAATTGGTAGAATAAGGACAATGAATAAACTGGAGCGAATCAGATGAAAAAAATTTTAGAAGTGAATCATCTAAGTAAATCTTATGGCTATCGAAATAATAAAGTTCAGGTCCTAAACAATATTTCTTTTTCTGTGGAACAAGGCGAATTTGTTGGGATCATGGGACCCAGCGGAGCAGGAAAGTCAACATTGTTGAATGCGATTTCGACTATTGCTTTACCGACGACTGGTACAGTTCGGATCGATGGTCAGGATATTTTAAAAATGCGAAATAATCAAGTCAGCGATTTTCGCCGCAAAGAATTAGGATTTATTTTTCAGGATTTCAATTTGCTTGATACCTTAAATGTTAAGGATAATATTTTATTACCGTTAGCGATCGATCGAATACCGCTTGAAAAGATGGAGCAGCGTTTGATTCATGTGGCTACTGTGTTGGGAATCGAACAGTTGCTGAATGAATACCCTAATACGATTTCGGTAGGTCAAAAGCAACGGGTTGCTGCAGCCAGAGCACTGATCACAGAACCAAAATTGATTTTTGCGGATGAACCTACCGGCGCACTAGATTCTAAGTCGGCTGCAGAGTTGCTTCAATATATGACGAATATGAATGTTGAAGATGATGCAACGATCATGATGGTGACTCATGATCCTTATACGGCAAGTTACTGTAATCGTATTTTATTTATCAAAGATGGGGTGATTTTTTCAGAAGTCGTACGCCAAGGATCAAGAAAGGAATTTTTCAATCGAGTGATCGATATGCAGGCTACGATTGGCGGAGGTGGTCGTGCGAATGATTTTTAACCTATCCTGGAAAAATTTTAAGGGTCAATTTTTGAATTATCTGGTTTATTTTGTCAGTATGACATTTGCGGTAGTTGTTTATTATTGTTTTAGCGCACTTACCTACAATCGATCGTTGACGAATCGGCTGGGTCAGGAAATCCATATTGATGGTGCAATGAATCTAGGCGGTGTCTTGATCGTAATCATGATTCTGGGCTTTATGTTTGCAGCGAATCACTTCTTTTTATTAAAACGTCGAAAAGAGATCGGACTGTATCAATTGGTTGGAATGAAGAAGACGCAGATATCCTTGCTGTTTTTCATTGAAACATTATTTTTAGGGGCTATTTCCTTGATCACAGGCTTATTTTTAGGTGTGATTTTCTCAAAGTTGTTTTCGATGATTCTTGCGAAAGCTATGTTTTTACAAGTGGAAAGTTTGTTTTTTATCTCAGTCCCTTCGATGGTACAAACAAGTGTTGTCTTTGTTTTTATGCTATTAGCAGTGTCGATCCGAAGCACTTGGCTGATTTATCTTTATCAGGTGACAAACTTGCTAACCCCTGAAAAGAAACGGGAAGCTGCATCAAATCGCTTATCCAGATTTAAAGCCGGTTTGGGAGTTTTTGGTGCATTGTTGATTCTTTTTGGTTATTTTTTGTCCTATAATATTGTGCAGTTTATCTCATTTTTGATGAAAACATCCCTGGGGTTTGGCGGCTTTTTTCTTGCACCTCTAGTTATTTTAGCTATTTGCTGTATTGGTACTTTTCTATTTTTTAAATACACGATGCATCTAGTTGTCTATTTATTTACAAAAAATCGCTCTGCTTATTATCGAAATCTAAATATGGTTGCAGTCGGCAACACAAAGCTTCACATGACAAGAGTGGGTAGCACACTTTTTGCCGTCACGATTTTTATTGCTATTGCTCTGGGTATGATCGGAGGGGCGGCCTCTATTTATACGATTGGAATGAATTCAGTGAACATTGTTGCGCCAAATGATTATATCGTGGCGGAGGATGATCTTGATAAAGTAATGACAACGATTGAAAATCAGTCAGACACTTCAGTAAAATCGCTAGTAGAATTAAATTATAAGCTAACAGGCAGCCGCTATAGTCTTAAAATTGGTCAAGATGCCAGCCAAAGTAATTTAACGCCAATCAATATAATGGCTCTTTCTAATTATCGAGAATTTCAAAAATACAATCATTATTTAAAGAATATCGAATTGAAACACCCGACTGACCTTGTAGTTTTAGATAGTATTCAAAATACATTGGCTGGTGTCATTCGGTATGATTCTGACTTTATTTTTTCCGAAAATACCAGATTTCAGATTGCCGATGTTCGACCGGATTATTTAGGTCAAGATTTGCTTCGTTATAGTTTTCCAACGGTGATCGTTTCCGATGAACAATTTAACAAAATAAATACAGGCATCAGCTATTCATTGTACGCGATAAATGTCGATTCAAAGGATGAAGAGGCTCTTTCAGATAAAATAGCCGAAGAAATAAAGCCCAAATGGATCTCACCTGTTTATTATCGTTACCAGTGGAAAGGTCAGAAAGTTGAAGGGTATACATCAAAAACAAGCCGGAATCCAGAAAAAAAAGAAGGACAAAGTCCATCTGATTTAGATGAACAAGAGTATTGGCAATTAAATTATACAAGTCGCTTTTCAGATTTGAGATATAAGAGAAGAGAAATGGGCCTATTTATTTATGTAGCTATGTTTTTAGGAATTTTAGCGTTGATCATCACAGGCAGTATTTTGATGCTGCATCAGTTTTCAGAAGCTGAAAGAGAAAAGGAACGTTACGAGCTATTAAAAAAAATCGGCGTTTCTGAAAAAGAGATCCGAAAACTTGTCTATCAACAAAATAGTATTATCTTTTTCCCACCAATGATCATTGGTGTTTTACATGCAAGCTTCGCAATTTATGTCTTTAGTATGATAATTACAAGTTCAGGTTATTGGTTGGCTTATTTATCTTGCGGTTTGCTGATTTTAATTTATTTAGCGTATTATTTTTTAACTTCAGCGATTTATATTCGAATCGTACTTGAGAAAGATTAAATAATTGAATATAAAAGAAGGTTAAAAAAGGATAATAAAATAAAACTCTGCTTCATTTTCTAAGCGTTCAAGTATATAATAGGTAAATGTGTCTAACGTAACAACGAAAATTTTACTATCCTTAATGATTTCTTAAAAAAATAATAATTCTTAAAAAAAATAAATTTCTAACGTTTCCAAATACTTAATCAAGGGTGGAGCAAAGCTTATGACTTTTGTCCACCCTTTTTTTATGGAAGTGACAAAACTGTTAGTGAAAAACAGCTATTTGTTAGCGAATTGGATTTCTTTTTTCATTTTACTTTATTACAATTACCTTACAAAAAAGGTGATAGGCGACTGTTTAGGAGGGCTATAAAATTGAAAGAATTTTTAACTAAGACCAATGTGCAATACTGGAGCAAATTTATTGGAAAAACGATTTTCTATTTTGGCATATTACTGATACTGATTTATTTGTATCATTATAAAAATATTGACGGTGGATCATTTATTTATAATGAGTTTTAGAAAGGAGAGACTTCAACATGATTACTGATATTATAGAAGCAGTCGATCGTTGGGGGCTGAATGAGCCAAATCGACCTGTGTATATTGAAGCCGATCAAACGCATACTTACGGAGAATTAAAAAGAGACTCCGATACTGTTGCTGGATATTTACAGCAAAACATAGAACGCTCTCGTCCTGTGGTTGTTTATGGCGAATTAGAATACGATATGTTAGCCTGCTTTCTTGGTGCCTCTAAAGCCGGTCATGCCTATATCCCGATCGAAGCCCATACCCCAGCTGAAAGGATAGAGATGATTTTAGATGTTGCGGATCCTGCACTGATTTTTTCCATAGCTGAATGGCCGGACATTGCAACGCAAGCTGAAATTATTTCTTTAGAAAAAGTGAAGGAAGAGCATACGATTTCTACTTCAGCAGACATGCTCCGACCAGTTGAGGGCTCACAAACCTATTATATTATTTTTACCTCTGGAACGACTGGCGTTCCTAAAGGCGTTCAAATCAGTCACACGAATTTATTGAGCTTTGTGAATTGGGAGTTGACTGATTTTGGCATAACTGAAGGGATGCGCTTTTTATCGCAAGCGCCATATTCCTTTGATTTGTCAGTGATGGATCTATATCCTGCCTTAGTTTCAGGAGGTTCTTTGACGCCAATGAAGAAAGAAGTCATCACTGATTTTAAACAGCTGTTCAAAGTCCTTCCGACTTTGGAGATAGAGGTTTGGGTTTCGACACCATCATTCATGGATATTTGTTTGATGGAACCAAATTTTGAACAAAAAAATGTAAAGAGTCTGAAAATTTTCTTATTCTGCGGAGAAGAGTTACCGAAAGCAACGGCGCAAAAATTACTGGAGCGTTTTCCAGATGCTCAGATTTTTAACACTTATGGCCCAACGGAAGCAACTGTGGCAATTTCGGGAGTTAAAATTACATCAGAGCTGCTAGAAAAATATGATCGAATACCAATCGGATATGTAAAAGAAGATACACACGTATATATTATGAATGAAAATACTGAACTGCCACAAGGTGAAGTAGGAGAAATCATTATTGCGGGTCCCAGTGTTTCTAAGGGGTATATGAACAACAAAGAAAAAACGGAAGCTGCCTTTTTTGAGTATAAAGGCCAACCTGCATATCGCACAGGTGACGCTGGAAAGCTGCAAGAAGGCATGCTGATCTATGACGGACGAATCGATTTTCAGATAAAAATGCATGGTTACCGCATTGAGCTTGAAGATATCGACCATCATCTGGCCAACGTTTCCTATGTCAAACAAGCCGCAGTCGTACCAAAGTATCATGAACATAAAGTTCAGCAGTTAGTTGCGTTTGTTGTTGCTCATCCAAATGAATTTGAAAAAGAATTCAAATTGACAAAAGCAATCAAAGAAGAATTAGGACAAACGGTTATGGACTATATGATTCCGCAAAAATTTGTTTATGTGGAGCAGTTGCCGCTGACTTCAAACGGAAAGATCGATCGTAAGGGATTGATGAATGAGGTGAATGCAACATGATGGGCTTTCCACATATGATTCCTTACGCGAATCCGCTCTATTTTATTTATTTGCTAGTTGCCCTGTTACCGATGATTTTGACCTTATTGATCAAAGGCAAGCGTTGGTCCTGGTATCAAGTACTGGTTACACTATTTTTCTTGTATATGAGCTTTGGCGGAGAAGATTGGAAGCAAGGCGTTGCTTTGATCGGTTATGTGATTTGGCAAACGATTTTGGTTTGGTTCTATTTCCACTATCGACAAAAACAAAACGCCGCATGGGCTTTCTATTTGGCTGTTTTTCTAGCTATATTTCCATTAGTACTTGTTAAAGTGGTGCCATTTGTATCAGGTCATGCTTCGTTATTAGGCTTTTTAGGTATTTCTTATCTAACATTTAAATCTGTTCAAATCATCATGGAAATGCGGGATGGTTCGATCAAGGAGTACAATGTGTTTCGATACATCCAATTCCTTTTGTTCTTCCCAACGATATCTTCCGGCCCTATTGACAGGTATCGCCGTTTTGAGAAAGATGTCGAAAATCCGCCAGCACCTGAAAAATATATTGATTTTTTAGGAAAAGGAATCCATAATTTTTTTCTAGGCTTTTTATACAAATTTATTATTGGGTATTATTTTGGTCAGGTTTTGATGCCTGTCGCAGCTAAGATAGCTGAAAAAAATGGCGGCTTCTCCTGGGCATTGGTTGCGTATATGTATATCTATAGTATGTATCTATTTTTTGATTTTGCTGGTTATAGTCTGTTTGCAGTTGGGACAAGTTATTTGATGGGCTACGATACGCCAGTCAATTTTAATAAACCTTTCTTGAGTTGGAATATCAAAGAATTTTGGAATCGTTGGCATATGACCTTGTCTTTTTGGTTCCGTGATTATATTTATATGCGCTTGATGTTCACCTTAATAAAGAAGAAAGTGTTTAAGAGTCGGATCGTTGCTTCTAATGTCGGATACTTCGCTTTGTTTTTACTGATGGGTGTTTGGCACGGCCTGACTTGGTATTATTTAGCTTATGGTATATATCATGCGACATTGATTTGTGTGACGGATGCTTGGCTGCGTTTTAAGAAAAAACACAAAGACAGTATCCCGTCCAATAAGTTTACGCACGCATTGGCAGTATTTTTAACATTTAATGCAGTATGTTTCAGTTTCCTGATTTTTTCAGGATTCTTAGATACGTTATTTTTCAAATAAAATATGAGTTAAAGGAGAATGGATCATGAATGTAGAAGAAACAGTTTTAGATATTTTAGAAGAAATCACAGGTACGGATGAGGTAAAAGAAGATAAAGAGGTAAATTTATTCGATGAAGGACTGATGGATTCATTAGCGACGGTTCAATTGTTAGTCGAAATCGAAGGACAATTAGGTGTACAAGTCCCTGTTTCAGAATTTGACCGCGAATTGTGGAACACACCTAATAAAGTCATTGAACAAGTGAAAGCATTACAGTAATGACAATGAAAAAAAAGCTTTGGGGAATCATTGGGCCAATCCTGATTTCCGCGGTTTTATTGGCTGTATTTTTCTTTGCACCGTTCAAAATAGATGTAGATAGTAAACATGTTTTATCTGATGCGTCTACGTCTATGGCGACGAATGTCTTAAAAGGAGATGCAATCAAAAATAAAGCGATTGGTTCAAAGGAGTACGTTCCATTTTTCGGTTCTTCTGAGTTGAGTCGGATCAGTCCGTTTCATCCTTCTGTACTAGCAGAAAAATATGACCGGAATTATCGGCCGTTTTTATTGGGAGCGCCAGGTACACAGTCATTGACACAAGCTATGATGATGCAGTCCATGGGGAAAAATCTTTCGCATAAAAAAGTCGTCTTCATCCTTTCTCCTCAATGGTTCGTTGAGCAAGGAGTAACGAATGACTATTTCAATGCCTATTATTCAGAACTGCAGACGTATCAGTGGGTTAGTGATTTAAAGACAGTCACAGAGGATGATAAATATTTTGCGGAGCGTTTATTAGATTTCCCAAAAGTAAGAGATGATAAGCGATTAACAAGCGCATTGAATGACATTCGAACAGGAAAGCTGCCGGATTCTTCTGATAAAAAATATATTGAATTGATGCTGAATATGTTCTCAAGAGAAGATGAATTGTTTAGTAAAATTGGGATGGTCAGCAAAAAACAAGCTATCGAAAAAGCAGAGAAACGTTTGCCCAATGTCTATGATGAACAGGCACTTGATGATTTAGCGATTACGATCGGGCAAAAAGCGACAAATAATAACCCGTTTGAAATTTCTAATCCTTTTTATACAAAGCGTGTGAAGAAAAAATTAAATCATTTAGAAAATTCTCAAAAGAATTGGAACTATCTTTCCTCACCAGAATATTCAGATTTACAATTGGCCTTGAGTCAACTGTCGCAAGACAATGCAGAGGTGTTATTCATTATTCCGCCAGTCAACAAACGCTGGACAGACTTTACTGGTTTGTCTCAGGAAATGCTGCAGGGCTTTTCTAAGAAAGTGAAATATCAGCTGGAAAGTCAGGGATTTACGAATATTGCCGATTTTTCAAAGGAATGTGATACACAATATTTCATGGCGGATACGATTCATTTAGGCTGGCGCGGCTGGTTGGCAGCCGATCAGCGGATTCGACCGTTTCTTGAGGACAAGAAAGTAACGACACCAAATTATCAGCTGAATCCAACCTTTTATTCAAAGGAATGGCAGGAGCAAGACCCAGCTGATTTATAGAAATAAAAGATAGACTTCAAAATTAAAAGAACGAAGGATGAAATAAAGCAGCTATTGCTCTGTTTCATCCTTCGTTCTTTTCGATGTAAGCAAAAGTAAGTTAAATCCAAACAGTATTGACCACACTTTTTGGCTCAATCAGCAAAATTTGACATTCCTTTTCTGAGAAAGGGCGGTGTTCAACTCCTTTTGGCATAACAAACATTTGTCCTTGCGATAATTCAACTTTTCCATCTCGAAACTCAATAGTCATTTGTCCAGCTAAAACTATAAATACTTCATCCGTATCTTCATGCAGATGCCAAATAAAACGGTCTAGAATTTTTCTTGCTTATTGAACAGAGCTAAATAATAAATTTTTATCATTGTAGCCTATCAAACTATTCTGAAAATAAATCTTTTAAAGTGAAAACATATAGTCTTTTTTTATTTATATTCAAAAATGAATGGTATAATATTAGAGGAACTATTCAGGAAGGGAGTTTTATACTGTGGATCAAAAAGAAGAACAAATGCTGATTGAGCTTACGAATGCCAAAGGTGTACCCGGAAATGAAGGAGAGGTCAGAGACCTATTCAAAAAATATGCGGAGCCTTTTGCAGATAAAATCATATATGATGGATTAGGCAGCATTATTGCTAAACGTAGTGGCGATAAAGAAGGACCCAAAGTCTTTTTCTCAGGTCACTTGGATGAAGTTGGTTTTATGGTGACTCAAATCACGGATAAAGGCTTTATCAAATTTCAAACGCTTGGCGGCTGGTGGGGACAAGTCATGCTAGCACAACAAGTACAGATCAAAACCGCAGAAGGCAAAGTGTTTCATGGAGTGATCGGATCGAAACCACCGCATGTATTAACGCAAGAAGCGCGAAAACAGCCATATGAAGTAGCGGATATGTTTATCGATATCGGTGCATCAAGTTCAGAACAAGTTGCTGAATGGGGTATCAAACCTGGGGATATGATCACACCGTACATTGAGTATCGTCGAATGAATGATACAAAATTTATGCTGGCTAAAGCTTGGGATAATCGTATTGGGACAGCTGTATCGCTGAAAGTGTTGGAAAATTTAGCTGAGCAAGGACATCCTAATGTTATCTTTGCTGGAAGTGATGTACAAGAAGAAGTCGGTCTGCGTGGCGCTCAAACCAGTACCCATTTAGTTGATCCAGATATCGCATTCGCACTTGATACAGGAACAGCAGGAGATACACCGGGCATGACACCGAAGGAAGCTGATTCTGACTTAGGTAAAGGGCCACAGATTTTAATTTTTGACGCATCGATGATCCCACATAAAAAACTGCGTGATTTTGTGATCCAGGTAGCGGAGGAAAATGATATTCCTTTTCAATATACAGTTATCACAGGCGGCGGAACGGATGCTGGCAGAATGCATTTGACTCGAAATGGTGTTCCTTCATTGGCAATTACAGTGCCAGTTCGCTACTTACATTCACATACATCAATGATCCATGAAGATGATTATTTGAATACAGTTAAGCTAGTAACAGAAGTGATCAAGCGATTAGATCAAGAAACAGTCGCGAAGATCCGTGAGTATTAATTAAGAAAGGTTTTTGTTTATGAAAAGTCAAATTACAAATGCGATGCACAGAGAGCAAGCACGGATTTCCTTGAAAAATCAATGGGGAACGATGGCTTGGATTACATTTTTAGCAGTTTTTATCCGCTTTATTATCGGTTCAGTCGTAGGAGGAATCGCTAATTTCCCACAAGATAGTGGGGGAAATAATGTGATGTCTTTCTTACTGAATAACTTTCTATTTTTTGCGATTACGTATGGTACGTATTTTTGCGCACTGCAAGTCCTTAGAGGCAAACGTGTGCAGGCAAATATGCTAACAACGATTTTCCAAGGGAAATTCTATTTGCCGATGTTATTGATCAATTTTACTCAGACTATTATCGAACTTTTGTTGAATCTACTTGTGTTATTGCCCATTCTCATTTCGTATGGTGCGACGATCTATTTTGGTTTGATGTTCAATACAGTGACAGTCAATCAATTTCAAACTGAAATGACAGGAGATATTTCCTTAGCTTTATTATTGATCATTTTTGGTTTACTGATGATTTTAGTCAGTGTGTTTGTTAGCGGTGTGTTCCAGTTTGCTGTTTGGGTGAAAATCGATGATCCTGAGTTATCAGTTAGCGATTCACTTAAGTATGCTCTGTATTTGATGAAAGGACGTTTTGGCCAATATTTACTTTTACAGCTGTCATTTATCGGCTGGTTTATTATTGGAGCATTGGTACTTGGCATCGGTTTGTTATGGGTGATTCCTTATCACGATGTAGCAATCGCAAGTTTTTATGATGCAGCCCGTGATGAAAAAGGAGCACCAGAAGTTATCGATTGATACAAAGTAGAGCTGTCTTTCAATAGGCATGCTCTTTTTCTGTTTTCTCAGTTAATTCGTTCGCGCTATTTTCTTTTTTTATGTTACCATAAGGAAGAGAAGAATGAAGGAGGTTGATGGAGTTGAACATTACCGTTTTAGGCTGTTTAGGCGCATATCCATATAAAGGCGAAGGAACAAGTTCGTATTTGCTGGAATCGGATGGGTTTCAGCTTTTATTGGATGCAGGAAGTACGACGCTTGTAAATTTAGAGGAGCATATCGATCCGTTGGCACTTGATGCTGTGATCTTGTCTCATTATCATCATGATCATATCGCTGATTTGGGTGTATTGCAGTATTATCGCCAATTATATCCAGTGATGGAGCCGACGCCTGTTTTGCCGATTTATGGACATACAGATGATCAAATTCATTTTGAAGCATTGAATATGCCGAATGTGTCAAAAGCGGTGCCTTATTTTGAAGCAGAAGAATTAAAAATAGGTCCATTTTTGATTACCTTTATGAAAACGATCCATCCAGTTCCTTGCTACGCCATGCGATTTGTAGAAGAAAAAACAGGTAAGGTTTTTGTTTATACGGGAGACTCAGGTTATTTAGAAAGCTTTATTGATTTTGCTGAGGATGCGGATGTCTTTTTAGCAGATACGTACTTATTTGAAGGAAATGAACATCATCATGCCCATTTTACGTCCAAAGAATCAGGAGAAATCGCTAAAGCTGCGCATGTTAAAATGCTTGTTTTGACTCATTTACCTCAACATGGTTCGTTAGAAGAACTAAAAGAGCAAGCGCAAAAAGCAGCTGGAGATCAAGTAGAAGTTTGTTTAGCAGAGAAAAATTTAGTGATTACTATTTAAGGAGTGAGCAAGTGTGATTTTTGTACCAAATGAAAATAATGACCCAAGAGTAAACTTAGCAATCGAGACATATCTTCTAAAAGAAAAGCCATTGGATGAACCGATATTATTATTTTATATCAATGATCCATCGATCATCATTGGTCGTAACCAAAATACGATCGAAGAAATCAATAAAGAATATGTGGATGAAAAAGGGATCCATGTTGTTCGTCGTTTAAGTGGTGGCGGTGCGGTGTATCATGATCACGGCAATCTGAATTTCAGCTTTATCATGCCGGATGATGGCAATTCCTTCCGTGATTTCGCTAAAGTCACACAACCGATCATTCAAGCGCTTCATGAATTAGGGGTTTCTGGTGCTGAGTTGAAAGGTCGTAATGATTTAGTGATCGACGGCATGAAATTCTCAGGTAATGCGATGTACGCAACTGCCGGCAGAATGTTTGCCCATGGAACCTTGATGTTTGATAGCGATATCGACGAAGTAGTCAATGCTTTAAAAGTTCGTAAAGATAAAATTGAATCAAAGGGAATCAAGTCTGTACGTTCACGTGTAACGAATATCAAACCATTCTTACCCGAAGAAAAACAAGGAATGACGACAGAAGAATTTCGTGAAGACATTCTATTGAAAATCTTTGGTGTAGATTCTGTCGATCAAGTAAAAACATATGAATTGACTGATGATGACTGGGAAAAAATCAATAAAATATCTGATGAATATTATCGTAATTGGGATTGGAATTACGGCAAATCTCCTGCGTTCAATTTAGAACGCCGCCATCGCTTCCCAATTGGTGCAATCGATGCTCAAATGAATGTAGAAGATGGTGAAATCAAAGAAATCAAAATTTTTGGAGACTTTTTTGGCTTAGGTGAAATCAAAGATGTCGAAGAAATTTTAACTGGTACAAAATACGAAAAAGCAGCGATCGAAGAAGCTGTCGAGAAAATCGACGTGAAGAAATATTTCGGCAATATCGAAAAAGCTGATTTAGTCTCATTGTTATACTAAATAGGACAACATAAAAAGGATCTATTTTATAAGCCAAGTAGACGTTGTTTATCGGCCACTTTTGTCAGCTGTTTACCCAAATTTAAAGAGTGTGGAACAAAACTGATTTTTGTTTTTGTTCCACATTCTTTTTTGACATCATAGCTATCTCTTCGTATAATAAAGAAGCGAAAAGGAGCGGAATATATGCGAAATGAAATGATGCATCGACCAGTTGTCAAAAAGGAACTTGTCGATTTTATGCGAGATAAACAAAAGAAAATCGAAGGTGAATTAGGTGTGATCGAGGAAGAAGCTCACGAAGCTGGCATCCCAGTCATTCCTCATGAAACAGTGGTTTTTTTACAATTTTTCTTAGATCAAATGAAGCCTAAAAATATTTTGGAAATCGGGACTGCAATCGGTTTTTCTTCTAGTTTGATGGCACAATATGTCGGGGAAGAAGGGCATGTCACGACGATCGATCGATTTGATGTGATGATCAGAAAAGCAAAAGCTACTTATAAACGCTTAGGTTTAGAAGAGAAAGTGACCCTACTTGAAGGACAAGCTGCTGAGATTTTGCCTACATTAACAGGTCCATATGATTTTATTTTTATGGATAGTGCAAAATCAAAGTATATTGAGTTTTTACCTGAATGCCTGCGATTATTACGTGTAGGTGGTGTTTTAATGGTTGATGACGTGTTTCAGGCTGGAACGATCTTAGATCCGATCGAAGAGATTCCTCGTAGCCAACGGACAATTCATAGGAAGCTAAATCAATTTTTAGATACTGTGATGACTTATCCAGATTTGACTTCAACTCTATTACCATTAGGTGATGGTGTAATCATGATCACTAAAAACAAAGAACTAACTGAATAATAAACCTACTCAGATCAAAATAGACATATTTGGTCTGAGTTTTTCTACATCTACAATCAAACAATAAGAGGAGAGAAAGATGACAAATGATGAACAAAAAATAAAAATATTAAATAATTTAGTCGCTCATTATGGGTATCAATATTGGTGGGAACAGGAGAATCGGATCGCTGACTGGGTATCGATGATTTTGATCCAGCAAACAACCGAAAAAAATGCGAATAAAGCGCTAGACAATTTGACACCTCATCTTACCGTGGAGTCTCTACTGACGATCGATCTAAAAACCTTGCAAGAATTGATTCGCCCAGCGGGTTTCTATAAACAAAAAAGTGGCTATATTAAAGCACTGATCGAATGGTTTGCTTCACATGATGCTGATCTTGAAAAATTTCGCTCTTATCCAACTGAGGTTCTCAGAAAAGAACTTTTAGCAATCAAAGGAGTGGGAGGAGAAACTGCTGATGCGATGCTCTTATACATCTTTGAAAGAAATGTCTTTATTGCAGATCAATACGCTATGCGCTTGTTTACCCGCTTTGGTTACGGTCCTTATAAAAATTATGAAGCAATGCGCAGAGAATTCAATCATTTGACTGAACAAATTTCCCATCAGCAATGTAAAGAATGGCATGCAGCAATTGATGTTCATGGAAAACAGTTCTCTAAAAATAAGAAGATGGATGAAAGATTTCTGTTAGCATAAGAAGAAATTATACTCAAGTATTTTAATGTTCATTTAAGTTTCAAGGCATATGCTCTTTTTGAACAGGAGGTATCGCAATGAAACAGGAAAGAACAGTTAAAAGCTGGATGATTCAACTTTTTTCAATGGCAGCGCTCATGTTGCTGTTCATTTTTTTAGGACAAAAAAGTCTGATAGTATTTGCTGATAAATCACTTGAGAATAATCAGCCAACGGCCATTCAAACACCGACGATCATGGTTCCTGGGACAAACGGAACAGTGGATCGCTTTGATGGATTGATCAAAGCGTTAAAAGTAAATGAGCAGTCAGAGGTTTTAAAGGTAACCGTAGCGACTGACGGAACAGCTTCTTTCAGCGGAAAGCTTTCACCATCATCTGAGCATCCGATCATTGTGGTTGCTTTTGACGATAGTAGCGACGACACATTAGCTATTCAGGGAAAATGGTATCAACAAGCACTGGAAGCTATACAAAAGAAATATACCTTTAAGACCTATAATTATTTGGGACATTCTAATGGCGGACTAGTGATCACTTCTTATTTGGAAAACTTTCGTTTAGCAGATGATCCCGAATTGAATAAACTGATAACTCTTGGAACACCATATAATGGTACTTCTAGTAAAGAGAATGATGCAGTCACTAATTTTAGTGAAGTAAAGCAAGTTAGTCAGTCATTAACGAGTTATGTCCAAAAGCGACATGAGCTTCCTTCGACGATCAAAATGCTGAACATTGCTGGAGAAATCGAAAATGATGCAACGGATGGAACTGTTCCAGTCCAAAGTGTTTTTTCAGGAAGAATGATTTACCAAGAAAGCATAACTGACTATCAAGAATTATTGATTCAGGGAGAAAAAACTAAGCATAGCGAGTTGGTCGAAAATACGGAAGTCATCCAACAGTTACGATCCTTCTTTTGGGAGAAGTAGTGCAACAGAAGTAGAAATGAAAAAACGTTCATTTTTACTTTTGTTGTTTTTTTATTTTATGCGAAAAAATCGTTTCATTACATTATGTAAAAATAAATAGAAATCCTTTTTAGCACTCCTTTTTGACTTTATTGAGAATGAAGCCAGTATTTTCTCAAAGAGAAGCCTGAAATATCAAAAATAAAATAACTAAATGATAATAATTCTATTGACACAATTATTTCAAACTGATAGGCTAAGATTGTAGGAAAAAAAGTTTGCTGAAGTCAGTTTGTCTTTTTATTTTAGAAGAGTCCAGCTTTCTTTCAGTACATAAAAATTAGGAGGAAACATAAATGAACTTAATCAACACAAAATTATTGGATTTTGAATGCGACGCGTACCAAGATGGAGACTTTATTAAAGTTAGTACAGCAGATGTTTTAGGCAAATGGAGCATTTTCTTCTTTTATCCAGCTGACTTTTCATTTGTTTGTCCAACAGAATTAGGCGATATGCAAGATCACTATGACCACTTAAAAGAATTGAACTGTGAAGTCTATTCTGTGTCAGAAGATAGCCATTTTGTTCATAAAGCATGGGCAGATGCGACAGATACGATCGGCAAAATCAAATACCCGATGCTAGCTGATCCAAACGGTAAAATCGCTCGTTTCTTCGGTGTTTTAAATGAAGAGTTAGGTCAAGCGTACCGTGGCACATTTATCGTCAGCCCAGAAGGCGAAATCAAATCTTACGAAATCAACGACATGGGAATCGGCCGTAACGCAGACGAATTAGTTCGTAAGCTGGAAGCTTCTCAATTTGTTGCTGAACACGGAGATAAGGTTTGTCCAGCAAACTGGAAACCAGGTGAAGAAACGATCGCGCCAAGCTTAGACTTAGTTGGTAAAATCTAAATTTTTTTTAATAGCAAAACATAGAGGCTGAGACAGAAGCGTATAAACTTCTGGTTCGGCTTCTTTTAAAAAAGGAGACAGGAGAAAATATATGAGTCAAGAAATTTATGATTTGATCGTTATTGGTGGAGGATCGGCTGCTTTATCAGCTGGAATCTATGCTGGGCGGGCGATGCTTGATACATTGATCATCGAAAAAGATAAAATCGGCGGGCAAGTGACTACTACATCTGAAATTGTGAACTACCCGGCGATCAGAGCAACAACAGGTCCTGAATTAATGGAAGATATGCGTTTACAAGCGTTGGACTTTGGTGTGGACTTTACAACAGATGAAATCATTGACGTTGATTTAAGTCAGACAGTTAAAACAGTAAAGTCTGCAACTAAAACCTATCAAGCCTATGCAGTGATCATTGCTACAGGGGCTTCTGCACGTAAAATCGGTTTTCCTGGAGAAGTAGAATTTACTGGTCGTGGAATCGCTTATTGCTCAACCTGTGATGGCGAATTTTTCCAAGGATTGGACATTTTTGTTTTAGGCGGTGGTTATGCTGCGGCTGAAGAAGCTGTTTATCTAACTCGTTATGGGAAATCAGTAACGATGATCATTCGTGAGCCTGATTTTACTTGTGCGAAGCTAACAGCTGAAGCAGCAAAACAACATCCTGATATCAAGATCGTCTATAACACTGAAGTAAAAGAGATCACAGGAGACGATTTTGTCCGTAAAGCAGTCTTTTTCAATAATGAAACGGGTGAGGAAACAACCTATGAAGCACCAGAAGGCAGCACGTTTGGTATGTTTGTCTTTGCTGGGAACAAACCAAGTACAGAAATCTTTGAAGGTAAAGTTGAGTTAGATCGCGGCTATGTGCCAACCAATGAAAATATGGAAACAAACGTACCAGGTGTTTACGCGGCTGGAGATCTTAGAATCAAAGAATTACGCCAAATCGTTACAGCTGTTGCAGATGGTGCAATTGCAGCAACAAGTGCACAAAAATATGTGACAGAGGAAAAAACAAAAGCTGGTTTGCCGATCGTTAACGCGCGCTTGGAAGCCCGTTTGGAAAAACAACGTGCTGAAAAGAAAGAAGTAAAACCTAAAGAGCAAAAACCTGCAAAAACCAGTGGAAACAATACATGGTTCCCTGATGCGATGAGAGAACAGCTTGGCGGAATCTTCGGTAAATTAACGAAAAATGTAACATTACTGCAGATCATGGACAGTAGTGCAGAAAAATCACTTGAACTAAATTCATTCCTGACTGAGTTTGCTTCATTAAGTGATAAAATTCTTTTAGAAACGATCCAACAAGGCGAGAAAACTGATTTAGAAGAGCAATACGGTATTGATAAATTACCAAGTGTTGTTGTTTTGGACGACCAAGGAACATATACTGGTATCAAGTTTAGCGGTATTCCAAGTGGCCATGAAGTCAATTCGATCGTATTAGCTGTTTATAATGTAGGAAGCGAAGGCCAGCCGGTAGAAGCACCAGTTGTCGCTAAAATAAAAGAGTTGCCTAAGAAGAAAGTTCAAATTTTTGTCTCTTTAACTTGTCATTATTGTCCAGACGTTGTTGCCTCGTGTCAGCGAATTGCGTCACTGAATCACAATGTCGAAGCAGAAATGATCGATATTGGTGTTTTCCCAGAATTAAAAACAGAGAAAAAAATCATGAGTGTACCAGCAATGATCATTGATGATGAAGAAATTGTTTTTGGATCAAAAAATATGGAAGAAATCATTGAGATTTTAGAAAAATAAATAAATAAAAGTGAGGCTTGCATCATGCAGGCCTCACTTTTATTTATTTATTCCATATTTTTCATTTAGGTACTCTGAAAAAGGCTGTTCGATCGTCTGGAAAATCCGTTGAGCGATTTCTTCATGGCCTTTGGTGTTTGGATGCATATCTTTTTCGATTTCTTTCTTATCAAGTATATTCGGGTATTTTTTTGGATCAATCGTATCTGTTCGTGTAGTCCATAGACCACGAATATTTGCAACTGGCACCTCATATTTTGCTCCAACTTTAAAAAGAACATCATCGTAGCGCTGGGATAATTTTTGATCGCGATTCCAAGTAGTCACTAAAACGATAAAAATGCGTTCAGCCTGCAACTCTGTAACAATATGAGAAATATTTGCTTCAAATTGAATTAAGCTTTGATCATCTTTATGAGCTAAAATATCATTGGTACCATATTCGATCGTTACCAAATCTGGTTTTTGTTCTTTTATTTCTTCAATGCTGGATATCCCCAAACCACTGGCTTTTTCGCCTGCTTTGAAAATACCTTTTTGATCAATGGCTATATCAAACTCTTTCGAAAGTTCATCCGCTAAGACAGAAGTAAATTTCTCTTCCTCTTTCTCAACGATCCAGCCAGCACTCAAGCTGTCACCCATCGGAGCGTATATAAGTTTATCTGGTACATTCGTTGAGACGTCATTTGTTGTTGGATAGGTTGTTTCAACCGTACTTGATTCAGCAGCTTCCATCAGCTTTTCTTTGGCAGGAGTTGCGGCAAAGAAAAAATAGAGTACAAAAATAATAATAGGAACAGCTGCGCCAGCCAATACATAACTAATCTTTTTCATCTAGAACATCCTTTTTTTGTAGTAGTCTAGAGTATACCAAAAAAAGACCGCTTCCTACAACTTGAAATTCAAGTGGAAGAAGCGGCGAAAGCCAGATTATTTGATCGTTACTAGTTTTTTCAAAGGTTCTACGCCAAAATGTTTTTCTTGATAAAGTAAAATTTCAGCACAGGCACGACTATCTTCAAGCGCATCATGATGATTGTTTAGTTGGATATCTAAATTCTCACAAACAGTATTCAACTTGTGATTCGGCATTTCCGGAAATAGCTTGCGACTTGTTTTGACTGTACACAAAGATAAATAATTCGGCTGAGCGATCCCATAATAATCCAGACAACCAGCTAAAACACCACAATCAAATGGGGCATTATGAGCAACGACTAAGCTATTTGGTTTGAAACAAGCCTGAATTTGCTGCCAAACATCTGGAAATTTAGGTGCATCGGCTACATCTTCTGGTTTGATGCCGTGGATCTGAATATTTTTCCAAAAGAAATCTGTTTCTGGTTTGATCAACGAATAATATTCATCAACGATTTTACTATTTTCTACTTTTACTAAAGCGACTGAACAGGCACTATGTTTTGCATAGCTGGCTGTTTCAAAGTCTATGGAATAAAAGTTCATGGTCATTATCCCTTTCGCTTAACAAAATTAATTCATACATGCAGTATATCAAAAGATTTGACGGATGGTAAGGCAAATCGGAAAATATTAATAAAAATGAAATAAAATTCGTTAAAGTCTACTAGAAAGCTAAATCGACTTCTACTGGACAATGATCACTTCCCGTAATGTCAGTGTAAATTTTTGCATCGATCAATTGCTCTTTCAAACCGTCAGAAACAACAAAGTAGTCGATTCTCCAGCCAGCATTATTTTTTCGCGCATTGAAACGATAACTCCACCAAGAATAGACACCTTCTTGATCCGGGTTGAAATAACGGTAAGTATCGATAAAGCCACTATCTAAAAGCTCAGTGAATTTTTGACGTTCTTCAGGTGTAAAACCAGCATTTTTTTGATTAGTTTTCCAATTTTTTAGATCGATATTTTGATGAGCCACATTTAAATCACCGCATAATATCACCGGTTTTTCTTTGCCTAAGTCATTCAAATAGGCACGAAAAGCATCTTCCCAGGTCATGCGATAATCCAGACGTTTCAATTCATTTTGAGAATTGGGCGTATAGCAAGTGATCATAAAAAATTCTGGATACTCTAATGTGATCAAACGACCTTCCTGATCGTGTTCTTCAAGTCCCATACCATAACGGACGCTCAGGGCTTCTTGCTTCGCAAAAATCGCTGTTCCGGAATAGCCTTTCTTTTCAGCATAATTCCAGTATTGATAATAACCAGGTAGATCAAGATCGATTTGTCCTTCTTGTAACTTCGTTTCCTGCAGGCAGAAAAAGTCCGCATCTAATTCATTGAAGACATCCATAAAATTTTTCTTTACAACTGCTCTTAAGCCATTGACGTTCCATGAGATACATTTCATTGTTACAGCACCTTTCTAGAGTGAATATTTTATAGTCTTAGTTTAACATAAAGGAGATTATTAATGAGAGTTTAAAACTTTTATTCTAGTGATAAGTGGTGTTGAACAGGTAAAATATAGTATGATAGTTCTATCAACTAATGATTGTGGGGAAATAAGATGAAAATCGGAGTGATCGGGTTAGGAAACATCGCACAAAAAGCCTATTTGCCTGTTTATGCTGAATTAAGAGATCAAGCGACCTTTATTTTATCTACTAGAAATGAACAAACACGAAAAGAAGTTAGTGAAAAATATGGATTTACTGAAACCACAGTTTCTATAGAAGAATTGATCGAAAGAAAAATCGATGCTTGTTTTGTTCATGTTGCCACAAAAGTACACGGCCAAGTGGTCAAACAGCTATTAGAAGCAGGAATCCATGTCTTTGTAGATAAACCGCTGAGTGAAAATTTAACGGAAGTTCAAGAAATCCAAACGTTGGCAGCAGAAAAAAACGTCCTTTTGATGGTTGGTTTCAATCGTCGTTTTGCACCTCTGGTAAATGAATTAAAAGCTGTTAAAAACAAAAATATGCTCTTTATCCAAAAAAATCGTATCGCTGCTCAAGAAACAACTGATTTTGTGATCTATGATCTATTTTTACATGTGGCAGACACGCTAGTTTACCTATTAGATGATCCGATTCGACAAGTTCAGACGAAAGTAATCGAGGAAAAAGGGTTCTTAAAAAGAGCGGTTCTTCAAGTCGAAACAGAAACAACAACAGCGATTGCTTCGATGAATCTTTTTGCGGGAGCCAATACAGAAACCTATCAAGTGATGAGTGATGAAGGAACCTATATTTTAGAGAATTTGACCGATTTAACGATCAAGTCTGATCAAAGAGTAGAGCAAAAAAGTTTTGGGGATTGGACGCCGACCTTGGAAAAAAGAGGCTTTCAACAAATGGTAACGACATTTATTGCCGCAATGGAAAATCAAGAAATAGAAGCTTTACGACAAGAGGATATTTTCACAAGTCATGAGTTATGCGCTAAAATGATTCGTCAACATCAGCAGCATATTTTATAGAATCAGACTAGAAAGTTTTTCTTAGGCATGCTAGAATAAATAGGATGTTTGAAAGAAAGGAACGACTTTCGATGAATAAAAATGAAATGATGACTGAATTAAAAGATATAAAACTGTTATTTGATGAACCTTTGATGAATTTTACCTTTACTAAAACAGGTGGACCAGTCGATGTATTGGCTTTTCCAAAGTCAAAAGAAGAAGTGGCTCTATTAGTTGCTTATTGCAAAAAAAATGATTTTCCTTGGCTTGTTTTAGGGAACGCCAGTAACTTGATCGTACGTGATGGCGGAATTCGTGGAATGGTTATTATGTTGGAAGAAATGAAGCAAGTTTCGGTAGTTGAGGATGAATTAGTTGTTGAAGCAGGAGCAAAGCTGATCGATACGACATATGTTGCGCTGGATCATGATTTGGCTGGGTTTGAATTTGCCTGTGGAATTCCGGGAAGTGTCGGCGGAGCTGTTTATATGAACGCTGGTGCTTATGGTGGGGAGATCAAGGACGTTTTTACATCTGTTGATATCCTACTAGAAGATGGCACGATCAAGACTTTTAGTAATGAAGAAATGGACTTTTCTTATCGTCACAGCGTGGTCCAAACAATGCATTGCGTCGTACTTGAAGCTAGATTCACCTTGAAAAAAGGCGATCATGCCCTTATTAAAGCAAAAATGGATGAGCTGACTGAGCTGAGAGTTTCCAAGCAGCCGTTAGAATATCCTTCTTGTGGAAGTGTATTTAAACGTCCGGAAGGGCACTTTACTGGAAAGTTGATTCAAGATGCAGGATTGCAGGGGTTAAAATGGGGCGGCGCGCAGATATCTGAAAAGCATGCTGGTTTTATTGTGAATATCGATCATGCCACCGCAACAGATTATGTCGAATTGATTGCCCATATTCAAAGTGTGATCAAAGAGAAATTTGATGTTTCACTAGAAACAGAAGTCCGTATTATCGGTGAAGAAAAATAGTAAAAATGTCCACACATAAAAAATAGAGCCTGCTTTATGCAAGCTCTATTTTTATTTGGTTATTCTGCATTCGCTTTTAAATCTTCGATTTCAACAACTTTTAAGTTTTTACGCTCTAGATTTTCAACAATTTGCGCGCACGTTTCTTCAGTTGTTTCAGCTGGTAAAGTAATCAATGTGCGGCGGATAAACTCATCTTCACCAATATCTAAGGTGATACAGCTGGCAATACTGCTGTGCTTGGCAATAATTTTAGTCATAGCAGCCAAATCACCTTGTTTTCCAGTTGTCGCGATCGTCAAAACATAACTTCCGCGTTCTATATTCCAAGACTGGGCCAAGATATTTAATAACGTACTGTGTGTTAGAATCCCATAAAAATAATTATTTTCGTCTAGTACAGCAATATAAGGCAACTCTTTGATCGTGAAAAAGACCTTAAAGAATGACGTATTCACAAAAATAAATTTTGTCGCATTTTTCAATAAATAAGTCACTGGTAGACTCATGTCTCCGCCGTTTGCTTTATGGCGATAGATATGCATTTTATAGATATTTCCTCGGAAGATTTTTTCAGATTCATCAAGAATCGGTACACAGCGGTAACCTGAATCTTCAAGGATGTTCAATGCTTCTTCTAAAGTACAAGATTCATTGACAGTTGTAAGGTTTTTCTTTTTGATAACAACGGATTTTAATAACATGATAAGCCCCCCGTAGGATAAATTCTTCTGACAAGCTAATCATACCATAATTCCCTTGAAAACCATAGTTTATTGAGTATACATTGACATTCTGTCAAAAGAATGATAATGTTAGTTAGTAAATTTTTGAATAGAGGAGGTTGAACAATGGCAACCAAAAAAGCAGCACTTGCATGTTCAGATTGTGGCTCCAGAAACTATTCTAAAGCCGTCAGTGAAGGAAAACGTGGAGAACGGTTAGAAATCAAAAAATTCTGTAAATACTGTCAAAAATACACGTTACATAAAGAGACGAAATAGATATTGGAGGGACTCAAATGAAGTTTTTACGTAGTGTTAAAGATGAGATGAAACAAGTAACTTGGCCATCAAAAAAACAATTACGCAAAGATACATTGGTCGTTATTGAAACGTCAATTATTTTCGCAGCATTGTTCTTTGTCATGGATACTGCAGTTCAAACAGTGTTTGGCTGGATTCTTAAATAATTAAAACTAGTAATTTAAGGAAAACGGTGCTATAATTGCAGAGGAGAAAAACTTCGGGGAACTGAGGTTTTTTTATTTTCACTTACAAAAGAAACCGAGTTTTAAGGACACCTTTAAGACTCTTGATTGATTATTTTCCACTATAAAACTAAAGGAGCTGCATCAAAATGGAATCATTTGAAAAAAATTGGTATGTACTTCATACATACTCTGGTTACGAGAACAAGGTCAAAGCAAACATTGAATCACGTGCACAAAGCATGGGAATGGGTGATTTTATTTTCCGTGTTGTTGTTCCAGAAGAAACTGCGACAGAAATAAAAAATGGAAAAGAAAAAGAAATCATCAATAAAACATTCCCAGGATATGTCTTGGTAGAAATGACTATGACCGATGATTCTTGGTACGTTGTCCGTAATACACCTGGTGTTACAGGATTTGTTGGTTCACATGGCGCAGGAAGCAAACCAGCTCCACTATTACAAGAAGAGATCAACCATATTCTACGTTCGATCGGTATGAGTACTCGTCAGTCTGATTTGGATGTAGCTTTAGGTGATACGGTTCGAATCATTGAAGGAGCATTCTCGGGTCTTGAAGGAGAAGTGACTGAGGTGGATGAGGAACGTCAAAAATTAAAAGTAAATATCGATATGTTCGGTCGTGAAACAAGTACAGAGTTAGACTTTGAACAAGTAGATTCAATTTAAGTTTTAGAAATACAGAGCAAGTCAGGACTGAAAATTCGGTTGGGCTTGCTTTTTTGATTCTTATGGAGGTTCAGTGATGGAAAGAAAACAGTTGTTTTATGTAGTATTGATTTGTTTCGCGCTCTTTTTTACAGGCTGTGGAAGTAAAAAAATAGTAGAGCAAAAGCCTTCATCAAACCCAACAAGTTCTAGTGAAACTGAGTCGAAGTCAGCAGTTCCTACACTTTTTATTCATGGTTATAGTGGCGGTAATGGTTCGTTTGGTGGAATGATCAAGCGTTTAGAAGCAGATGATTTTACGAAAAAAGAAGTTGTTTTGACTGTTAGCGCAGAAGGAAAAATCAATGCTTCAGGAAAACTTACGGGGAAAGAAAACAACCCGAGTGTTCAAGTATTATTTGAGGATAATAAAAATAATGAATGGAACCAAGCGGAGTGGATCAAAAATTGTCTGATTTACCTTCGAGATACATTTGAAATCAATCAGGTCAATCTTGTCGGACATTCGATGGGTGGTGTCAGTACATTAAGGTATTTGACGACTTATGGCGATGATCCAAGCTTACCCACAGTTCAAAAATTTGTTGCGATCGCAGCACCTTTCAATAATTTTGTTGAATTGTCAGAAGGTGAGACGGTCGATGGTTTGATTGCAAATGGGCCATCTGTTCAAAGTGAACGCTATGCTGATTATGTGAATGGGATCGATAAAGTTTCAGCAGGAATGCCAGTACTGATTCTTGCCGGAGATATAGAAGATGGTAGTTTAAGCGATGAGATCGTTCCAGTAGCAGATGCACTAAGCGTAATAGCTTTATTTAAAGCACATGGAAATAAGGTTCAAGAAAAAATCTTTTATGGAAAAAATGCACAACACAGTCAGCTGCATGAAAATAGAGAAGTAGATCAGACGGTTGCAAACTTTTTGTGGCGTTCTGATAAATAAACCTAAAAAACTGTTGCAGTCTCCATTGAGTTTAATCTGGAGCGCAACAGTTTTTCAGTTTATTTGGTTTGATTAGCAGCAATTTCTTTTGTTAAACGTTGTGCAGTCGGTGTCATCGCCAACCCGCCTTCAGCTGTTTCTTTGAATATTTGCGGCATTTGCCGTCCTACTTGATACATTGCTGCGACAACTTCATCTGGGGGAATCACGCTGCGGATACCAGCAAGTGCCATATCTGCTGAGATAAAAGCTTGAGAAGAGCCCAAAGCATTTCGTTTCACACAAGGAACTTCAACAAGTCCTGCAACAGGATCACAAATCAAGCCCATCATATTTTTTAAAGTGATCGCGATTGCTTGAGCAGACTGATCAGCAGAACCACCGGCAGCACTGACTAGTGCGGCGCTGGCCATTGCACTGGCTGAACCAACTTCGGCCTGACAGCCGCCTTCTGCACCGCTGATAGAGGAATTATTGGCAATCACCAAGCCAAAAGCTCCGGCAGTGAATAAGAAATCTAACTGTTGTTCATGTGTTAAATGTAATTTTTCAATAGCTGCCATTAAAACGCCAGGAACTACTCCTGCGCTTCCAGCTGTCGGAGTCGCGCAAATCAAGCCCATGTTTGCATTGACTTCATTGACAGCAACCGCATTTCTAACAGCGGTTAAAATCGTTTCTCCGCTTAAAAAATTTCCCTCTTGAATATAGGTATTTAAGCGAGTAGCATCGCCGCCAGTGATACCAGTAACAGACGTCACGCCGTTGACCCCTTCTTCGATCGACTGCTTCATGACCGCAAGATTGCGTTCCATTGTTTCAATAATTTTTTCGCGGCTATAGCCGTGATTTTCGATTTCTGTTGCGATCATCAATTCGGCAACAGAAGGGTAATCTGCTGCTTGTTTTACTAATTCTTCTATTGTTAGAAACATAGTTTACTGCTCCTTTGGTTTAGTCAAAATAATTTACACTGAAAATATGTGGTATCTGAACCAATTTCATTGTGATATCCCCAATATCTGCATGATCGATCTCAATGATCATGATGGCTTTATCACCTTTTGATTCCCGTGTGACTGTCATTGTGCCAATATTGATATTTGTTTCAGAAAGAAGATTGGTTACTTTTGCAATCATTCCGGGAACGTCTTGATGGACAATGATGAATGTCGGTGTGCCCATTGTTAGAGAAATCTTAAACCCATTCAGCTCTGAAATTTGAATATTACCGCCACCAATTGAAATCCCAGTAACAGACAGCTTGCGATCGCCTTTAGAGACAAGTAATTTTACTGAATTAGGATGTTCGGCTTTTTCTTTAAGAGGTACAAATAGGACTTCCATATTCTGCTCATGGGCGATCTTTAATGAGTCGGCCAAACGTTCATCATCTGGCTCCATATCTAATAATCCCCCAACTAAAGCAATATCTGTTCCGTGACCACGATAAGTTTTAGCAAACGATTCATACAAATAAATATCGACTGTATCTGGCTGTTCACCGAAAATACTGCGTACGATCTTACCAATTCTAGCAGCTCCAGCAGTGTGAGAACTGCTTGGTCCGATCATCACAGGACCGATGATATCAAAGACACTTTTATAACGTAAATTTTCCATTGTTTCATTCACCTATTTTCTTATTTTGAACGTAGATTTTTGCTAACGAAAGTCTATCATAATTATATGAATATTACTAGAGATGGAAGGTTGAATTAAAATTATCTTAATGTGATGTTTAGTGTTCAAAAAGAATTAACGAGATAGATAAATGAAAAAAAGTAGAATAATTGCTCTTGTAGGACTAGTGATGCTTAGTTGTAACTTCTTGGTAGGAGGATCTTTAGCTGCAAGTGCTGTCAGTATCAATGATCAGGTGATCAAAGAAAGTAACAGTAATGCAAGATTTAATAAAATAGATTCAATTACTATTGGAAGTGGGATCAAACCAGTGTTTCCACAAAGTGATGGAAAGCCGGAATTTGTCAGAATCCATGTTACAACTGCTGGATTTCCTCCTGTTTTACGTTGGTATAGCAATGGTAAAAAATCAGGCTACCTGACTAAAGAATCCCATTCTAGCCAAGCACCAGGTATTATTTGGTTTGTTACTTATAGTGGGTATATCAAATAGAAAAAGGAGCAAGCGATTTGTGCTGAATTTAAAAACTAGATCTCAGATTTAATTTTTTTTGCTAGGTACGGATAACTTGCTCTCTTTTTATTTAGTAAGTTGTTGAAATACACTTAAAAACAGTGTATACTATTTTAGTGTGCAATTTTGTACATCATAATTCTTTGCTCAAACAAAGAAGGACTGACGTGGGAGGAGAAATCTTCATCTCCAATTAACCACATCACGGACTCAAGGAGGTATGTCTCGTGGCAAAAAAAGTAGAAAAATTAGTTAAATTGCAAATTCCTGCAGGTAAAGCAACACCAGCTCCACCAGTAGGTCCTGCATTAGGTCAAGCGGGTATCAACATCATGGGATTCACAAAAGAATTCAACGCTCGTACAGCTGATCAAGCTGGTTTGATCATTCCAGTAGTAATTTCTGTATATGAAGACCGTTCATTTACATTCATTACTAAAACACCACCAGCTGCAGTATTATTGAAAAAAGCTGCAAAAATCGACAAAGGTTCTGGTGAGCCAAACAAAACAAAAGTAGCGAACGTTACTAAAGATCAAGTAAAAGAAATCGCTGAACTTAAAATGGCAGACCTAAACGCAGCAGACGTTGAAGCGGCTATGCGCATGGTTGAAGGAACTGCAAGAAGCATGGGAATCACTGTAGGATAATTTTTATTCCAATGAAACCCAAAGAAGTAGCTTCTCAGTTTATTTCATATTCAAAGATATGAATTACGTGGGAGGTTCGACCGTTATAACCACAATCAAGGAGGAAACAAAATGGCTAAAAAAAGCAAAAAAATGCAAGATGCATTAAAAAAAGTTGAAGCAACAAAAGTTTACCCAGTAGCAGAAGCGATCGCTTTGGCTAAAGAAACAAATATTGCAAAATTCGACGCAACTGTTGAAGTTGCTTACCGTTTAAATGTAGACCCTAAAAAAGCAGACCAACAAATCCGTGGTGCTGTAGTATTACCTAACGGAACTGGTAAAACTCAATCTGTTTTAGTATTCGCAAAAGGCGAAAAAGCAAAAGAAGCTGAAGCTGCTGGCGCTGATTTCGTAGGCGATGCTGACATGGTCAACAAAATTCAACAAGGCTGGTTTGGTTTTGACGTAGTAGTAGCAACTCCAGACATGATGGCTGAAGTTGGTAAATTAGGTCGTGTCTTAGGTCCTAAAGGTCTAATGCCTAACCCTAAAACTGGTACAGTAACAATGGACGTAACAAAAGCTGTTAACGAAGTAAAAGCTGGTAAAGTAACTTACCGTGTTGACAAAGCTGGAAACATCCACGTACCAATCGGTAAAGTATCATTTGATGATGCAAAATTACTAGAAAACTTCAATACGATCAACGACGTATTGTTGAAAGCTAAACCATCAGCAGCAAAAGGTCAATACATCAAAAACATTTCAGTAACAACAACATTTGGACCTGGAATCCACGTTGACCAAGCTTCATTTTAATTAGAAAAGCTGAATGAACTTGTTCGAGACTGACAGAAAAATAGAAAATACTATTTGTGACGTTTTTTGTCACCAATAGTATTTGTCTTTTTTCAAAAGTCTCAGTTCATAAAGCTAGATCAACAGAAAAGCTGAATGATTTTTAAAATTATTCTTGACTCACTCACTTGCCTTATGGTAAAGTGAGTGAGGTTAATAATTAACTGTACCGAAGACAGTAGGTGACGTAAGTCTTAATTTCCTACCGAGGACAATGATTGATGAATATATCAATGGTCCCTCTATGTCAACGGTGGCATGGAGTTTTATTTATTCACACAGTTTTTTTAAAACTGATATAAATAAATACTTGGCGAACAAAGTGAGTGAAGTTTCATCTGATCCTTCCAACACCTATATTGTAAGCCAACCAAACTCCACCATCACTATTCAGGAGGTGAAATAAATGAGTGAAGCAGCAATCGCTAAAAAAGAAACCTTAGTAGAAGAAGCACAAGCCAAATTTGAGGCAGCATCTTCAGTTGTTATCGTTGACTACCGTGGTTTAACAGTAGAAGAAGTAACAGCTTTACGTAAACAATTACGTGATGCTAACGTGGAAATGAAAGTTATCAAAAACTCTATCCTTTCACGCGCAGCTAAAAAAGCTGGACTAGAAGGTTTAGACGAAGTATTTACTGGACCAACTGCTGTCGCTTTCAGTAATGAAGACGTAGTAGCCCCAGCTAAAATCATCGACGAATTTGCGAAAGATGCGAAAGCATTGGAAATCAAAGGTGGCGTTATCGAAGGTAAAGTTTCTTCAGTTGAAGAAATCACAGCTTTGGCAAAACTACCAAGCCGCGATGGTCTACTTTCTATGCTGTTATCTGTATTACAAGCGCCAGTCAGAAACGTGGCTTACGCTGTCAAAGCAGTGGCAGAAAAACAAGAAGAAGTTGCTTAATTGCAGCCTGATCTACACAAACTAAAAAACAATTTTAATTTAAATGGAGGAAATTCAAATGGCATTAAACATTGAAAACATTATTGCTGAACTAGAAACAGCAACTATCTTAGAATTAAGCGAATTAGTTAAAGCTATCGAAGAAAAATTTGACGTATCAGCAGCAGCTCCTGTTGCAGCAGCAGCAGGTCCTGCAGCTGGCGGCGGCGAAGAACAAACTGAATTCACTGTAGAATTAACTGCAGCTGGAGATCAAAAAGTTAAAGTTATCAAAGCAGTTCGTGAAGCAACTGGTCTTGGCTTGAAAGAAGCTAAAGCTGTAGTTGATGGCGCTCCTGCACCAGTTAAAGAAGGCGTTTCTAAAGACGAAGCTGAAGCATTAAAAGCTGCTTTAGAAGAAGTTGGCGCTTCTGTAACAGTAAAATAATTCTTTACATTGTAAAGTCTAACTCTATCCTTTATCAAAAGGATAGAGTTTTTTTTTTCAAATGTTGCTTTAGATTCATTTAGTAAGGGAACAATTTATCTAATAAAGTAAAAGCAAAAACCTTTCTTCACTACAAAGATTCATCAAATCAGATAAACGATCTCTATAAATGAGTAGAAATTCAGTAAGAATGTCTTTTACAGCTATAACAATCAAGGGAATCGAGAAAAATATCATATAATAGGAGTTCTTTCGAGTGATTTTTTTAGAAAGTTCTATCTGAGAAAATGAACATTAAAAACAAATTTATTATCCATAATTGTTTTTTTAACAGTAAAAAAGAATAGATAATAAGAATATTTATTGATTTCTCATTTTTATGCATATCTTTCGCATGAAATAAAAGAATTTGTTAGCATAAATAAGTAATCATTTTTATTTCTATATTCTATTAGTAAAGGAGGACAAGTATATGCATTGGTTATGGGTTTTAATTGTCGGCGGTGTGATCGGCGCAATTGCTGGAGCAATTACTAGCAAAGGGAAATCTATGGGGATCATCTTCAATATTATCGCTGGTTTAGTTGGTTCATCGATTGGTCAAGCTTTGCTTGGTACTTGGGGACCTCAAATGGCTGGTATGGCCTTGATCCCGTCAATCGTCGGTGCGGTGATTTTAGTCGCAGTCGTATCATTTTTCTTAGGTAAAAAATAAACAATATAACAAAAAAACGCTTGGAGGCTCAGCCTTCGAGCGTTTTTTTTAGTTAATTAAATAGTTCCTCAATAAATTCTTCATAGTTTTTCACCAATAATAGCTTCTCTAGTTTTTCAGTAGTAGAAAACGTATCGATCATAAAATCAAATAATTGCCGAAATTTTTTCATATCTCCTTGATTCATGACGATCATAATGATTACTTGAACGTAATGGGTGCCCCAGCGAACGGGACGATCATTCAAAATGATTGAGATGCCGGTTTTTTCTGCACTCATTTCAATTGCGTGAGGTAAGGCGACTGAATTATTGAAAGAGGTTGCTGACATTTTTTCCCGCTCTTTGATCAATTCAATAAAGGAGAGATCGATGTGGTTACTTTCAACTAGCTTGCCGCCTAAATAATCGATATATTCATGTTCAGATTGTAAATAAACATTTCGCTCAAAGCGCTCGGAGGTTAGGTACATTCCGATACTTTCTTTTAAATCATTGACCAGTTTTTTCTGTTTCAAAAGGTTTATTTCTTTTTGAACTTTATCAATATCTTTTCCTGATAAAAAGGGAGAGAGTTGAAGCGCATTAGGCAATTCCTTTAGTTCAATCGTAGATAAAACTAAGTCAGCATTGAGCATTTCTGTTCGGCTTTGCTCATCTAAACGATAAAACGCGCCCGTTATGTTTACATTCTTTTTAAAGATATCACTAATTTTGTAGACTAAACGCTTGTGCATTTCATAATATTCAGGTGTATAAATCACACAGCTCAATTTATTCTCAGTTTCAAATTTTTCTTCAAAATAGGAACCAATATGGAGTGCAATAAAGGTGATTTCATCATCTGTGATTGGAATATTGATTTGTTTTTGAATTTGTTTGGCAATAAAGACAGCCACTTCATAAATAAAGGCATAAGACTGTTTGATTTCTTCTGATAACGGATTGCGAACTTGTTTGCCTCTTTTTGCTCGTGAAATCAAATTAGAGACGTGTAAAGCTAAATTTAAAACCAATTCATCTGAGATATTGGGAATAAAATACTTTTCTGCAACAGTTTCCATCGTTGAGGAAATAAAGGCATAAATCGTCGTGTCCATATAATTTTTTAGAAAGGTCTCATTCGCAGGAGAAATTTTTGTCATCAACAAAAGGGTCAAATTATTGATTTCATAAAGATCCATCTCGACGGAAAAGGCTTGATGAATATCTTTACCGATCTCAGATGCAATTTTATACTCCAACTGATCTTCTGAAAATAGCTCCGAAGTCAATTCGATATCTGAGCGTTGATGATGTAAGAGACGGTCCACAGCGATTGCGATATGAAGTAATAAGCTATTGATCGCATACCCGTTGACATAAAGATGCTGGTTACTCAAACGTTCTACAACAATTTTTTGGATTCGTTCAATAGGGATGTCTGGAAAAATTGTCTGGACATGATCAAGTGACTGAAAGTTATGCAAAGCTTCGTCTTGCAGCATATCGCTCGTCAGCTTTCTAAAGTTTATTTCATCACCAGTCATTGTAAGAAACTGCCCATTTTTAATGATTTTTAAATGATATTTGTCCATTTTTTTTCGTAGGCGGTGCAGGTCTTTTTCAATCGTCGGAATGCTGATAAATAGTGTTTCTGCTACATCAAAATAATCAATCGTAGAATGTTGGATCAATAAATTCATCAAATAATTTATTCTGTCTTTGGGGGTCATCATTTCTTTTCTGTTTTGAGAAATAATCTCGTCGAATGGGCTCTCATCGTTTATTTTATACCCTTGTCTAGAAGAGCAGATTATTTCTTGTTCGGTGGATTGATTGATTCTAGCAACGTAATTTCGGATCGTTCGAGTTGAAGTAGATAACGTTTCAGCTAAAAAAACGGCAGATAGCCAGTCATGATGCTGGGTCAACAGTTTGATCAGTTTTGCTTCCTTACTATTTAAGGACACACCTTTCACCCTCTTTATCTTTTATACTTCTTATTATTGAGACTTTCAAACGGCAAATCAAGTATAGTTCTTTCCGCTAAAACGATGCTTAGAGGAAAAAAGTATATTTGATGGCGCTTCAAAAAAAGATGAAGATAGAGAGGTAGCAGATAGCTGTTTCTTTTGAATGAAGGACTTATTTGCTTAAGACTAAGTGGCTAAACATACGCTTGTTTAGCATTAAAACAGGAGGAAGAAATATGAGTGAATTGAATGTGTTATTAGTTTGTGGATCAGGTGCAAGTAGCGGATTTATGGCAGCGAATATGCGAAAAGCAGCCAAAGCAAAAGAGTTAAATATGAGTATTGTTGCTAGAAGTGAATCGGAGATTGAAAACTATATTGAAGAGATCGATGCTCTGATGGTTGGCCCCCATCTGGAATATATTATTGATGAGATCGACGAAATTATTCACGGATTTCCAGTAAAAGTGATTTTAATGAAAAAAGACTACTATGCAACCCTTGATGGAGAGGCAGCAATTGAGCACTTATTAGCATCAATGAAGGAAGAAGAATAAAAAGGAGGAGTAAATGATGAACAAATTGATTTTCTGGCTGGAAAATAGTTTTTCACCAAAGATGAACAAAGTGAACAACAATCCTTGGATCGTTAGTATCAAAGATTCGATCATGCAGACATTGCCATTTATCTTTTTAGGATCAGTCTTTTCAATGCTGGCGATTTTAAATGATTATTTTCCGGCATTACCAAGTTTTTGGGTACCGTTCGGTTGGACGATGGGAAAAATTTCTTTATTCGTCGCATTTTTGATTCCGTTTAATTTAATGGAGAAGAAGCGTCTACGGAAACAGCGGATCGTTGCTGGCATGAGTGGCTTGGTTCTATTTTTGATGATCATCTCACCACAAGTGGAAAAAGATAGTGTCATTGGTTTTGGTCACGATGCATTGGGCGCTGGCGGAATGTTTGTGGCGATCGTAGCTGGGCTGATTGCAGGATTTGTTTTGGTGATGTTGGGAAAATTCTCTTTCTTCAAAGAAGAATCGGTGATTCCGGATTTTGTTAGGGCGTGGTTTGATTCGATGCTGCCGATTGGAATCATTGTGATTTTTGGATGGGTCGTTGTCTTGATCATGAAAGTCGATCTGTATAATATCGTTTTAAGTATTTTTATGCCATTATCAAGTTTTATGGAATCACCAGGCGGCTTTGTCGGTATGATGTTCTTGATTTGTTTCTTATATTCAATGGGGATTTCAACTTGGGTGCTGACACCAGTCGTTCAACCAGTCTTATTAAAAGCAATTGCTGAAAATATTGCTCTCGTTCAAAATGGCACGGCAACTGTTGAAAATCTGAACTTAGTGACCAGCAGTACTTTGTATTCTGCTTATCTTTGGATTGGTGGAATCGGCTGTACGATGCCGCTTGTTTTAATGATGATGCGGGCTCGTTCTAAAAAAATCAGTGCTTTGGGGAAAGCTTGTATTGCACCTTCGATTTTTAATATCAACGAACCTGTGATTTTTGGTGCGGTTGCCTGGAATCCATTGTTGATGATTCCGATGTGGCTTCAGGGGATTATTTTACCGATCGTCATTTATATCTTTACCAAAGTGATCCCATTTGCGCCGATCCCCAAAGTTCAATTTGAACTGTGGTATTGTCCGTTTCCTTTTGCGACATGGTTTACAACTGGGACAGTTACGGGTTTGATTTTGATGGTCGTGATTTTTATGATATCAACCGCTATCTGGTACCCATTTTTCAAAGCATATGACGATCAAGAAACAAAAGCAGAGAACCAATCATTGAAGGAGGCCTGAAAGAATGGACGATTTATTATCAGAGCAAGCCATGAAAATTATTTTGTACGCTGGAGATGCTAGAGTCAATTGCCGAAATGCACTTGTAGCAGTGGAGAAAAATGATTTTGAGACGGCAAAAGCAGAAATGAAGATAGCGAAAAGTAATATTACACAAGCGCATCAAGTACAAACGAAGGCGATTCAAAGCGAAATGAGTGAAGAAGCTCAAGCACATCCTCACTCATTACTATTTACACACGCTCAAGATACATTGATGACGATTTACAGTGAGATCAATATGGCAAACCATTTGATCAAAATAGCAAAGCAACTCAATGAACGATTACGATTACTAGAAAAAGAATAAAGAAAAGAGGTAAGGCATATGTATCAAGTACCAAAAGGATTTCCAAAAGATTTTTTGTGGGGGGGCGCTGTTGCAGCAAATCAATGTGAAGGCGCTTATGAGTATGAAGGGAAAGGCACAAGTGTTGCTGATATCAATGAATTTAGAGCCGATCTGCCTTTAGAAAAACGTTCCAATGCAGAGATATCTACTAGTTATATTGAGGAAGCGCTGAACAGCAAAACAGGCGTATTTCCAAAAAGATGGGGGATAAATTTTAAGGAAACATATCCAGCAGATTTAAAATTATTGGGCGATATGGGCTTGAAATTATTCAGAACATCGATTGATTGGTCACGAATTTTTCCAAATGGTGACGATCTTGAACCGAATGAAGCTGGGCTTCAATTTTATGATCAGCTGATCGATGAAATTATTGCTAATGGGATGGAGCCGATGATCACTCTTTCTCATTATGAGATTCCTTTGAACCTGACATTGAAGTATCAAGGTTGGTATTCGCGGGAAGTCGCTGACTTCTTTATTCGTTATGCCAAGATCGTTTTAGATCGCTACAAAGGTAAAGTCAAATATTGGATCGTGATCAATCAGATCAATTTGATTGGGCATGAATCCTTCAATCATTTAGGAATTGCAGAAGATAAAGTGGATAATTTGTTAGAGGCAAAATATCAAGGGGTACATCATATGCTAGTGGCTTCTGCTGCAGTCACTGAATATGCGCATCAAGTAGATAAAAATTACGAAGTTGGCATGATGCTATGCGGAGGGCCAGAATACGCAGCAACTTGTCAGCCAGAAGATGTATTAGCAACGCTAAAAATCAATCAAATGCAGTATTTCTTCGCTGACGTATTACTACGAGGCTATTATCCCGGCTATGCATTTCGTTATTTTGAAGAGCGGGGGATCAATATTGCGTTTGCTGAAGAAGACGAGGCAGTTTTAAGAAACACAGCTGATTATATGTCCTTTTCATACTACTATACGCAAATTTGCGATGCAAAGCATGATGAACCTTACCGAAATAAAGAATTACCAGCAAACCCTTGGGGCTGGACGATCGATCCCTTAGGACTAAGAACCTTGCTGAATTCTTTTTATGATCGTTACCAGTGTCCGATCTACATTACTGAAAATGGGATCGGCTGTTATGACAAATTAGAAGCAGATGGAGCGATCCACGATGATTACCGAATCGATTATTACAAAGCACATATCGAACAAATGAAAGAAGCGATCAAAGACGGTGTAGATCTTAGAGGATATTGCGCGTGGGGGCTGATCGATATCATCAGCTGTTCTTCTTCAGAGATGAGTAAGCGTTATGGTTTTATTTATGTGGATCAGGATGATTATGGCAAAGGCAGTCAAAAACGCTATTTGAAAGATAGCTATGCCTGGATGAAACAAGTGATCGAAACGAATGGGGAAGTTTTATAATCGATGGGAGGAGTTGGATAGTGAAAAAAATTTTAGTAGGTCTTGTTGGGTTGGTATTTCTTTTGGGTGCCTGTAATACTGGAAAATCAGAAGAGAAAACAGATTCAACTGAAACAAAAGCAGCACAAGAAACAACTTTATATTTTGTCCGGCATGGGAAAACGATGTTCAATACAACGGGTCAGGTTCAGGGTTGGTCTGATACACCGCTAACTGATGAAGGGGTTCAAGGAGCTAAGGACTTAGCAGTAGGATTAAAAGAAACACCTTTTGTTTTAGCTTATTCAAGTGATTTAGGACGAGCGATGTCTACCGCCAATTATGTCTTGGCTGAAGGTGACCGTAAAGGGATCGAGCTGGAGACTTTATCTGGACTAAGAGAGTGGAATTATGGCGGCTATGAAGGTCGGGATAATGCGGATATGTGGACGCCAATTTTTGAAAAAAATGGTCTGAAATTTGATGAAGAGTGGACTCAATATGGGGAGCTGACAAGAAAATTAAGTGACGAAGAAATCGCAGATGAAATTGCCGCAAATGATAAAACTGGTACTGCTGAAAATTACAAAGAGATCGTTAAACGATCAAAAGAAGCGATGGACCAAATTTTAGCAGAAGCGAAAGCAAAAGGCGGCGGAAATGTGTTGATCGTGGCTCATGGTAGTGAAATCCCGACGATTTTGGAAATATTAGTTCCAGGAGGCTATCAAGGAGAAGACATCAAAAACTGTAGTGTAACGACGGTCAAGGTCAAAGATGCTGCATTTTCGATCGATAAAATCGGTGATCTAAGCTATTTGGAAAAAGGAAAAGAATAGAAAATATAGATGTAAGAGAATAGAAAAACCGTACGATGCATATCTTGCATTGTACGGTTCTTAGTTTATTCAACTCTGAAAAAGCCGATTATTTTCTAGTCAATTTTACCACGGCTTCACAACGTGCCGTTTGCGGAAACATATCTACTGATTGTAAATAATCGATCTCAAAAACTTTAGCTAAATCAACTAGATCTTTTGCTAAGGTCGATACGTTACAAGAAATATATACCATTTTTTTAGGCGGCTGCTTCATGATCGCTTTAAGTAGCTTTTGATCTACTCCAGTTCTAGGTGGATCAACAACGATTGCATCAGGCTTGAAACCAGCCTGTAACCATTTCGGCAATAACTCTTCTGCTGTGCCGACTTCATAATGCGTGTTGGTGAAACCTAAGCGCTCGGCATTGAGTTTGGCATCTTCGATCGCCGCAGGAATGATGTCCATTCCCCGAACTTCTTTAGCCTTCTTGGCTAGACTTAAACCGATCGTACCTACACCGCAATAAGCATCGACAACTGTTTCGTTTTCTTGTAAATCTAACGCTTTGATCGCTTCATTATAAAGAACCTCGGTTTGTTCTGGATTTAATTGGAAAAAGGCTCTTGGCGACAAGTCAAAAGTGACTTCATTGATTTTTTCTTCGATACTTTCTTTACCCCACAAATGGAGCGTTTCGTCACCCATAACGATCGACGTCCGTTTGTTTTGAACATTTTGCATAATTGACACAACTTCGGGAAGCTGTTGGGTGATTTCATCGATCAAAGCATGTTTTTGTGGGAATTTTTTTGATTGAGTGATGAAAACCACTTGAACTTCATTGGTTTTGATACCGACACGAACCATTAATGTGCGGAAAATACCGCTGTTTTTTCGTTCGTTATAAATCGGCAGTTGATATTTATTCAATAATTCAACTAAAGCGTTCATAACTTTTGTTGTGGCAGGTTGTTGTACAAGGCAATCATCGATCGGGACTAGATGGTGTGACTCAGCTTGATAAAGTCCCGCTTCGATCTCTCCATCAATTTTCCGTAACTGAAATTGGGCTTTATTCCGATAATTCCATGGATTTTTCATCCCAATGGTTTTTCGTAATGGATACTGCTCGAAATTTCTTGGTTTAAACTTATGCAACGCTTGCTTTAGTAGATCTTTTTTGAACGTTAACTGAGCTGGATAGGCTAAGTGCTGCAGCTGACAGCCGCCGCATTCTTCATAGACAGGACAAGGCGGTATGACACGTTCAGGTGCTGCTTTCACGATCTTAGTCAGCTGTCCTTCAACAAAACGGGGAGCAACTTTCGTAATTTTTACAGAAATATCTTCTTTAGGTAAGGCGCCGGGGACAAATACGATCGTCTTTTTGTAATAACCGATGCCTTCTCCGTTGATGCCTAAGCGTTTTATTTTTAAAGAAATACTTTGTCCTTCTTTTAATTGATGTGTGGTCATGGTTTCATCCTTTTATTTCATAGTTTTATAGAAACATTGTACAGTCGTTCTTGATCATTCATTTTTTACTTCTTCCTATTTTAGCACAATTTGACTGGTTTAGCTTCTGTCATTTATATGTTATAGTAGAATATATGTTCTCACTAGAAAGGCGGAGGAAGATGGAAACAATCACGAAAATCACGAAGGACAAAGGACAATTTTATCTAGTCTGGCTGTCTTCGGGAGAAAAATTACGCGTATCAGAAGATACACTCGTCCGTCAGCGCTTATTAAAAGGACAAGAACTAACAGACACAATGATCGAACAAATAAAAAAAGCTGGCTCTTATGACGTTGGTTTGCAGCTGTCTTTGAATTATCTGAGTTATCAATTACGCTCGAAAAAGGAAATCCTTGATCATTTGAAAGAGAAAGAGATTTTACCAGAAGATCGGAAAAAAATCGTTGCTCGTTTAGAAGAGATGAATCTGCTGGATGATAAATCTTTCAGTGAAAGTTATGTACGGACTTTGATGCGAACCAGTGATAAAGGGCCTAAGATGATCGAACAACAACTAAAACGCAAAGGGCTGAGCGATGAAGACATTCAACATGGTTTGACTTTTTATGCAATGGAAGATCAAGTTGAGGTCGCTGCCGCTGCCGCTCAAAAGGCAATGAAACGCTATAGAACGAAAAGTTTTAGAGATGCCTTGCAGAAAGTTCAAATTCACTTGATACAAAAGGGCTTCAATCGTGAGGTCATCGATCTAGCGCTTGAGGAGTTAGCTTTTGAACGTGATGAAGAACAAGAGATAGAGGCAATCAAAAAAGAAGGAGATAAGCTTTGGGAGAAACACCGTAAGCTTGATCCTTATAAACGCTCGATGAAGGTCAAACAAAGTCTATTTCAAAAGCAGTTTGATTCTGAATTGATCCAGCAATATTTTGATGAAAAGGAATTAGAGGATGAAGAATGAAAAATATTGGGAGACATGGAGCACAGAAAAACTTCAGTCTTTTCAAGAAGAATTTATTGATTGGTATGAAAAAGAAAAACGTAACTTGCCATGGCGCGTCAATTTAGATCCATACCGTATTTGGATTTCAGAGATCATGCTGCAGCAGACACGTGTCGATACTGTGATCGATTATTATTATCGTTTTATGGAGTGGTTTCCGACGATCAAAGATTTAGCTGAAGCACCTGATGATCGTTTATTGAAAGCTTGGGAAGGGCTGGGCTATTATTCTCGAGCTAGAAATTTAAAAGTGGCAGCGCAACAGATCATGACAGAATTTGATGGCCAAATGCCCCAAATGATCGATGAAATCAGGCAATTGAAAGGGATCGGACCGTATACGGCAGGAGCAATCGGCAGTATTGCTTTTCAACTACCAGAACCAGCAATCGATGGAAATGTCATGCGTGTGGTCAGCCGTTTATTTGAAATCAATGATGATATCGCAAAAGCCAGTAGTCGCAAAGTGTTTGAAGAGGCGATGTATAAAATCATTGATAGGGAACGCCCGGGAGATTTCAATCAGGCCATGATGGATCTGGGTTCGGCGATTTGCACACCAACATCGCCTAAATGTGAGGAATGCCCTATTCAAAAATACTGTTTGAGTTATGGGATGAATACAATGACTGAATATCCGGTCAAATCGAAGAAACAAAAACCAAAGGATGTTTATTATGTTGGTGGAATCATCGAAAATAATCAACAGGAGTTCTTGTTAGAAAAGCGTGATGCTAAAGGGTTATTAGCAAATATGTGGTTATTTCCAATAGAAGAAGTCAGCAAGGAGCGTTTTGAATTTCTCCAAAAATCCCGGGTAAAAGAAGAACAACAATTATCTCTTGAATTTGAAGAACCACTTTTGGTTGCAGAAGAAAATTCAGAGATTTTTGAAAAGTATCCCAAAGTTGTTTGGCAAAAGCGAAACTTGGGCGAAGTCGTTCATATTTTTAGCCATTTAAAATGGCATATCCTGGTGTTTTATGGAAGGCAAACAGGTCCAATTTCTATCAATGACAATCAAAATTGGACAACTCCAGAAGAATTTTCGAACTATGTATTTCCAAAGCCGCAGCAAAAAATGGTAGAGCTTTATCAAAAAGAACTTAAAGCAAGGGAATAATTAGTTGGTGCGAATCCTAAGTGCTCATGAAATAGCTAGGAGATTCGCACCAAAATTTTCAGGATTTCAGCTGTAAAATGCTGTTTTTCTCATTTATATTTAATGTTATAATAGTGTTAGTAGTGGAATAGCTGAGATATGTCGGATATTTCAACCTATTTCACGGTCTAGCTCTATTTAGAGCTAGTGGATTGAAATGTCCCAGCCAATGACTAGACCAACATAGCCGGAGTCTAGCTCTATTTAGAGCTAGATTTTTTTATCTGAAATAAAACCAACTAAATGACTTCTAAAACATTTTTATAGTAACTAATTAACAACAGTCATAAGAAATCAAACTCCTTAGTATGCAAAGTTGAAAATTATGATATAATTATAGTGATATCGGTGTAATGAACACCCAAACGAAGCGCAATCAGCTTTGATATGCGATTTTTCGTACGAGGGAAAGTTGGGGGACTATGGCAATTCCAAAAGAAGGTGAATTTGTAACGATCCAAAGTTACAAACACGATGGACATTTGCATCGAACATGGCGAGATACTATGGTATTGAAAACAAGCGAGTATTCTCTGATTGGCGTTAACGATCATACTTTGGTGACAGAGTCTGATGGGCGCCGATGGGTTACTCGGGAACCAGCGATTGTTTATTTTCATAAAAAATACTGGTTCAACATAATAGCGATGATCAGAGAAAAGGGGGTTTCATATTACTGCAATCTTGCGTCACCATATCTTTTAGATGATGAAGCATTGAAGTATATCGATTACGATTTGGATATCAAGGTTTTTCCTGATGGAGAGAAACGTTTGCTAGATGTAGACGAATACGAGTTTCACAGTAAAATCATGGAATATCCGGAAGATATCGATTTTATTCTAAAAGAAAATGTGAAGACATTAGTGGATTGGATTAATAGTGGAAAAGGTCCGTTCTCTGAAGATTATGTAAATATCTGGTACCAACGCTATCAGGAGCTATCTAGAAAATAGCGAATGTAAGATGTTAAGTGAAAAAAGACTAGTGAGAAATTTTCGCTAGTCTTTTTTTGTATTTTAAGGCTGTAATATTTTTTCTTATGTAGTTAAATATTTTTTAAATGATATAATTATATTAAAAAGAATGGAGGGTATATAATGAAAGAGTATGCAATGAAAATAGTAAAAGTGATGGGAATCATCTTTTTTGCTATGATTACGTTTGGATGGGGAAAAAGCAATATCGCTGAAGAACGAAAGGTTTATATTCCATCAGATGAGCTGAGAAAATCTGTTGTGAAGTCGATTGAGGAAAATACTGGTAAAAAGATCACAGATGAGTTGCCCACAATAAAAGAAATGGAATATGCAGATTCAGTTTATCTTGCTGGTGAGTCACTTGAAGGCGTACAGTACCTAACCAATGTAGAGAGTGCTGTTTATGTACCAGTAAATGAAGGTAGTATCGATATGCGTCCGATTGGAAAAATGAAAAATTTGAAATTTTTACAATACTATTGGTATATGACCGAAGCCAAAGCGACACATATGGTGCAAGATATCAGCTATTTATCAGGACTGGAAAATTTGGAAGGACTTGACTTATACGGTTATCCAGTGCTTGATCTTACACCGCTTTCTAATCTGAAAAATTTAGATAGGTTTGATGGAGACTCATATGTGACAGCTCCAGCAGCGGTAGTGGATCGATCAACGAAACAGCTTATCTTTGAAAACCCGATGAAGTATTCTACCCAATTTGATCAGGCAGAAAAATCAACAGGTTATACAGAATTGTCAAACGGGGATGACACTTGGAATAAAAAGATAGATGCAAAATTAGAAAATAATCTTGTCACTGTTGAAGGGATCGATGAGAGGGCTACGCAAATAAAGGTTACCTTAACAGCGATTTCATCCAATAGAATGTATCGGCATGATCTTCAATACACAATCCCTTTAGTCTGGAAATAATAAAGAAAGTGTGGAATATTCAACATATTTCACACTTTTTGAGATTATAATTCTTTATTCATTTGATAATGCTCAATATTAGCATCAAGGAACATGTCGCCTTCTTTCACATAGCCCATCCGCTCATAAAACCCTAAAGCAGTGATTTGAGCACCTAAAGTAATCACCTTATATCCCTGCTCTTTTGCAAACTCTTCGGCCTTTTCTACAATGATTCGACCATACTCTTTACCCCGATACTCTTTTTTAACAGCCATTCGCTGTAGTTTTATGACATTATTTTCAAGTGGTAAAAGGCGACAAGTAGCGATTGGTTTGTTATCATCACCATATAAAACAAAATGAATACACATTGCTTCATATTTATCGATTTCTATTTCGCTGGGAACTCCTTGCTCCAGCATAAACACTTGATGCCGGATTTGAACGGCATCTAAGTAGATATTACTCATCGTGTCTCTTGTTTGAACGATTTTCATTTGGCACCTCTAACTCTTATTATTTTATTTATTATACCTTAAAATCATTGCTAAAATAAAGAGTTGAAACTTTTTTAGTTATAGATTTACTAACTTATTGACTAAATGAAAAGGAGGGAGAAAGTTGAACATAAAAGTTCTATACATTTTGGGAATTTTCACTATTTTGTTTATTATTGTCGCTATTATTATTATTATCAATATTTCACCTTATCCCGTGATTTTTTTCGCAAAGCATACAGCATTTAAAATTCCTAAGGAAACGAGGGTAAATCAATATGATGAGGGCAATGTAACGGTTCTTGTAAATGAAACCTATACATCCGCTTATAAAAATAATCAGTTTGATCTCTATTTACCTAAAAAGCAGATAAAAGGGGAACCTATTATTGCGTGGGTACACGGCGGCGGCTTTGTTGGTGGAGATAAATTGGAAGAAAAGGAATTTGCAACAAAACTGGCTGAAAAAGGATACGCAGTTGCTGTGATGAACTATGCACTTGTTCCTGAAACTAAATATCCTATACCAGTTATTCAAACCTCAGAATTTTTAGCCTATTTAAAAAATCATGCCGAAAACTATTCGATCAATTTTGATAATCTTTTTATTGCAGGAGATTCTGCTGGTGCTCAAATTGCAAGCCAATTTATCACAACACAAACAAATGAAGTATATCGGAAACTTATGAGCGTCGATCAAGTAATAAAACAAAATCAAATTAAAGGTAGTTTATTATATTGTGGCGTATACGATGTACCGGAAGTAGTCCATTCCTATTCAATACCGCCAGTTAAATTCATGTTTCAAAAAATCGGTTGGGGCTATGCACAGGATAAAAATTGGCTTCATGGTAAATTGGCTGAGAGTTCTGTAATCTCAAATTTTGTTACTGCTGATTTTCCACCTGCGTATATCACAGATGGAAACACCTTTTCTTTTGAAGAACAAGGGAAAAAGCTAGTCGAAGTATTAAAATCTAAAGGGATTTCCGTCAGTCAGAGGTTCTTTTTAAAATCTGAATATAAAACAGCTCATGAGTACCAATTTGAAATGGCATCTGAACCTGCTAAAATTGTATTTAAAGATACATTGGTTTTCTTGAATAAGCATAAACAGAAGTGATTTTTTAGGTCCAAAGAAGTATTGCTATCTTATATAGTAAAAGGTATGCTAAAATCTATAAGTAAGAAATTGAACTTTTTCAGAGATAGAACAGTAAAAGACTTTCATAAGAAAGTGTTGATCATTAATGTTGTCTAGCTGCATGAGCCAGTCTCTCGAGAAAAAGATAAAACCTGAATGAGGCAAAAAGCACCTCAATCATGTTTTCCTATTTTCAGTCGAGACTAAACAGGCTCATTCCGCTTTTGCTGAGAATCACAATGAAAGAATTTGAGTTGATGATGAACAGTACAAGACTTTTGTAAGAAAGTGTTGATCATTTATGTTATCTAGCTGCATGAGCCAGTCTCTCGAGAAAAAGATAAAACCTGAATGAGGCAAAAAGCACCTCAGTCATGTTTTCCTATTTTCAGTCGAGACTAAACAGGCTCATTCCGCTTTTATTGTTATCCAGCTGCACAGGTCAGCCTTTCTGGAAAAAGATAAAAATGAATTGTGGTAAAAAGCACCACATTTCATTTTTCCTATTTTCCGGTCAAGGCTAAGCGACCTGTTCCGCTTTTATTTTAAGGAGGAGTATTTGTGTTTGAACGTTTAAGGCAATCTAAGTTATTTTTTTGGTCAGCGGAGTTATTAGTTATTGCTACGTTGATTTTTGTTTCTTCAAAGATCAATTTTATTTTTGCACCGGTGGGGACGTTTTTCTCTACATTATTTGCACCAGTACTTGTAGCGGGCTTTCTTTACTATATTTTGAATCCGATCGTCAATTTATTGATGAAAACAAAAATGAAACGAATCTATGCGATTTTGATCGTGTTTTTGCTTTTGATTGCAGCGATTGTACTACTTTTGGTCAGTGTGATTCCTAGTTTGGTTTCTCAATTATCTAGTTTAGCATCGAATATGCCTGAGGTATTCAAAAGTGTGGAGGCCTGGGTCACTCAGATGGCTGAGCTGCCAATTTTTAAAGAAGCAGAATTGACGAAATATATTGAACAGCTGGATATTTCGTATGGAAATATCATCCAGCAATTTCTGAGCGGTTTATCAAGTAGTTTAGGCTCGATCGTTTCAACGGTTGCGTCCACAACGATCATTATTGTGACAGCTCCTTTCATCTTGTTTTATATGCTAAAAGATGGCGATCGTTTAGTGCCTGGAATCAAACATTTTTTACCGAAAAAACGTCAAGACGATATCGTTGATCTTCTAGATAAACTGAATAAAACATTATCGAATTATATCAGCGGACAAGCAATTGAATGTTTATTCGTTGCTACATTTACGGTGATCGGTTATTCTCTGATCGGTGTACGTTATGCATTTTTATTCGGTGTCATCGCTGGTATAACTAATTTGATTCCATATTTAGGACCTTATTTAGGTTTAGCTCCAGCAGTTTTTGTGACAGTCTTTGATGAACCATTCAAAGCGTTGCTTTGTTGTTTAGTCGTATTGGTTGTACAACAGATCGATGGAAACATCATTTATCCAAATGTGATCGGTAAGTCTTTAAAGATCCATCCTTTAACGATCATTATCATTTTGCTTGTTGCTGGAAATATTGCTGGACTATTGGGAATCTTCTTAGGTGTTCCATTTTATGCGATCTGTAAGACGATAGCTGTCCATGTTTATAGTATGGTGCGCAAGGATAAAATGGCTGAAGATTTGGTGCTGGATTTAAACGGCGAAATAAATTCACCATCAAGTAAGGAAAAATAGTTTGAGAATATTGAAATCACTTTCTATTTGTGATACGATTTCATCGTGACTACATTGCGTAGTCACGTTTTTTAAAACGAAAGAGCTCGATCTTTCAAAATACTTGAATTACTTGATGTTTCATCAGGTTTTTCTACACACATTTAAGGAGAGAAAACATTATGAACAATGCTGACCCCGATAGTCAGTCGCTTATCGCACAAATTTTACTATTAATTGTTTTGACCTTGATCAATGCATTTCTTGCTGCCTCAGAAATTGCGGTAGTTTCTGTGAATAAGAACCGTGTTGAACAAAAGGCAGAAGAAGGAGATAAAAAAGCGATCAAGCTTTTGAAAGTCTTAAAAGATCCGACTAGTTTTTTATCAACGATTCAAGTTGGTATTACGTTAGTCAATATTTTATCTGGTGCGTCTTTGGCTGACTCTTTATCTGCTAAATTAGCTCCTATTTTAGGTGGCGGAGCTGCAGCAAAAAATCTTGCCAACATTATTATTTTAGCGTTACTGACCTATGTTTCGATCGTTTTTGGTGAATTATATCCTAAACGAATCGCTATGAATAAATCTGAGGAAGTAGCTCAAGTTACGTCCGGTTTTGTCCGTGCGATCGGTATAGTTGCTCGACCATTTGTTTGGTTGCTTTCTGCATCGACGGATTTGCTTTCGAAGCTGACACCAATGAAGTTTGATGATGCTGATTCTAAAATGACACGGGATGAAATGCGCTATATGTTGGAATCAGAAGGTGTGCTGGACAATGACGAATTGGAAATGCTTCAAGGTGTCTTTTCTTTAGATACGAAGGTTGCCAGAGAGGTCATGGTTCCTCGAACGGATGCTTTTATGATCGATATAGAAGATGATATTCATGAAAATATCAATGCTGTCTTGTCGGAAAATTATTCAAGAATTCCTGTTTATAACGAAGATAAAGATAAAATCGTCGGTGTTCTCCATACGAAAAACTTATTGAAAGCTGCTCATAAGTTGGGCTTCGATAATGTTCAGTTAAAGAATATCATCCAAGAACCACTCTTTGTTCCTGAAACGATTTTTATTGATGATTTATTATATGAATTGAAACGAACGCAAAATCAAATGGCCATTTTGCTGGATGAGTACGGTGGTGTTGTTGGTTTAGCTACGTTAGAGGATTTATTAGAAGAAATCGTTGGAGAGATCGATGACGAGTCCGATGAAGTTGAAAATCTTTATTCGAAGATTTCTGACCACGAGTATTTAGTTCAAGGTAGAATGCTGATCGATGAGTTCAATGAAGCATTTGAAACAGATCTTCATATGAGTGATGTGGATACAATGGCGGGCTATTTGATTACAGCGTTAGGAACGATTCCGGATGAGGGAGAGAAATTATCTTTTGATGTGGGGAATCTGACACTGACCTCTGAAGAAATGGAAGGGACGAGGGTTTTAGCATTAAAAGTTGTTTTTCATGACGAAGAAGAGGTCGATGAAGAACCAGAAGAAAATCGTCGTTTCTTCCGTAAAGAGTTAGAAGAAGACGAGCCTAGAAGGTAAAATGAAAAAGACTAACATTTCAGTTAGTCTTTTTTTGCTGCATCAAATTACTGTCCTTTTGATTATGAACGTCTTTGATCGCTTGATAGAGACTGAGAAATTGTTCATCACTGTCTGCAGAAAAACGAAAGACAAATGAAGGTAAGGGACAATTTTCGGGAATCAAGAAAGAAGAAGTCGTTACCATAAAATCAAAAGAAGAAAATTCGCCATATTTGTACGCAACTAACTGAACGAACGGAATATCTTTTATGAATTGAGTCAATGGTTCTACCAGTAGGTAATTTGACTCTGCTACTAAAGCAATCCGAATGAGATTATTTCCTAAGAAAGATTCGTAAAGTGGAACTAGTAAAGCGGATAATGTATCAGATAAAGAATCAATAGTTGATCTTAACCAGGCGTAATTTTTTCTGTTAGAAATTTTTTGAAATAATGCTCTGAATTCAGTAAACAATTGATAATAATATTTATTTTTTGAATAAATATTATTATCGGTCAAGTGAAATAAAGTAGGAAACTTTTGCTTGATAATACTGTGGGAAAAAAGAATATTGGCAACATTACCAAAGAGGATCACTTCATTTCTCCAAGAAAAACCATCAGGCATAAACTGATCTTTAAAAAAAACAGTAAATTCTTCCAGCAATTTTGTAGCCGTATTTGAATGTGTTTCTAAATAAGAATCCAGCAGTAATAATCGATGTTCACCTTCTCTGAAAAAATTAGGCGATGCGATCAATAAGAAGGCGGCGAATTGAGCTTCAGCTGCTAAAGCTTCAGGATCTGTTATAAGGGTTTCAAAATAAGGAGCAGTGTACATTTCAGGAATAATGATATAGGGTTCGATTTCTGTTTGTTCAGTTAAAGCATTCCCTTTCCGTACTCTCAAATAGATAATATCAAGCATTAAAGAAATCTGTTTGCGAGCACCATAGCTGAAGGTATCAGGAAAATATGGACTGATGATTTTACTAACTTCTTTATATGTGAGTGGGTTTTGTCTGATTTTTGGAAGGTTGGTTCCTTGAGAGGTCATCCAGATCAGATCGTAAAATAAAATGCGAATGATACGTTCATCACCAGAGAGACTCAATTGAGAAATATTTACTTTGATATCAAAGTGTTTGAAGTAATCAATCAATAGTTTTGATTTCCGAACGACAGTTGTTCTGCTTTGAAAATGATTGTCACAAAATTGATCTAAATTATTTTCGGGAAAGTACAGTAAAGAAACTAATAACTGGTAGGGAATACTTTGTATAATCAAATACTGATAATACATATCATAAGTGATATCTTGTTTATGATGAACACCATTTTTCGTGAATAGATCAACTTTTTTACCAGTCATGTCGGTTAGATCCTGTTGAATCAATTCAAGGAGATAGACGACTCGGCTATATGAATAGTCAAGTTTACTTTCAAAAAATTTTACACTGTATCTTTTATCTGAAAAAATAGTTAGTAGTCGAAAAAGAGTTAATTTTCGTTTATCAGTATTTTCCAACATCATAGCATCTAACATTTTTTTCACATCCTTCTATTAATTATTTATCAATAAAAACAAGTTAGTTCATTCTTTTTGAACAATTTGAATGAAAAATCTTTATTTAATAACATACGTTTGAAATTGAAGCTTGAAGATCAAGATATTATTGAATAAAATAACAAGATTTTGTTTTAGATCACTAAACTAATGATTCTCTGTCTTTATTTGCGCAATTATATAACTGACTTTATACTTATCCTATAGTTACAAAGTAAATTCTATTTAAATTACTATCGTTTTTCCAAGGTAACTTATTAAGAGGTGTTTCTTCCCCTATTATTGAGTGTCAGGCATGGTCTTTAGACTTTGGCTGACTCTTTTTTTGAAACTTGGCTAAAGCCTTTGAAAACTAAGGTAATTACATGATATACTACACTAGTTGAATAATAAAGACCAAGGAGAATATTCCAATGTAGAAGGATTCTTAAAAAATAAATGATAGACTTGTTATACCTATTCAAGAAAAAAACGATAGATTGGAGCAACAAATGAAAAATTCACACTTAAAAGAGCAAGTAGACAGCCGCCGTACATTTGCGATCATTTCCCATCCGGATGCCGGGAAAACGACCATTACAGAGCAACTATTATTATTTGGTGGTGCGATTCGTCAAGCAGGAACAGTTAAAGGAAAAAAGACTGGGAATTTTGCTAAATCGGACTGGATGGAAATCGAAAAACAAAGAGGAATTTCCGTTACCAGTTCTGTGATGCAATTTGACTATGATAACAAACGGGTCAATATTTTAGATACTCCTGGGCATGAGGATTTCTCCGAGGATACGTATCGTACATTGATGGCCGTGGATAGCGCTGTGATGGTCATTGATAGTGCGAAAGGGATCGAGGCGCAAACGAAGAAATTATTCCAAGTGGTCAAAAAACGCGGGATTCCAATTTTTACGTTCATCAATAAATTGGACCGTGATGGTCGTGAACCTTTAGATTTACTGGAAGAATTAGAAGAACTGCTAGATATCGAATCTTATCCAATGAATTGGCCGATCGGTATGGGGAAAGGTCTAGAAGGACTTTATGATATTTACAATAAACGCGTAGAAGTGTATCGACCTGAGACAAACAATGATGAGCGTTTTATCCCATTAGTCGATAATGACATTCCAAGTGATCATCCATTGCATAAGGAAAGTGTTTACCAGCAAGTATTAGAAGAAGTTGAGCTATTGGTGGAAGCGGGAGATGAATTTGATACAGAAAAAATTGCTCGCGGTGATCAAACCCCTGTCTTCTTTGGTTCAGCTTTAACAAATTTTGGTGTGCAAACATTTTTAGAAACCTTTTTACAATTTGCCCCTTCACCGTACAGTCATAAAACGGAAGATGGACAAGAAGTCAGTCCTTATGAAGAAGAGTTCTCAGGTTTCGTTTTTAAGATCCAAGCCAATATGAATCCGGCTCACCGTGATCGTATCGCATTTGTTCGAATTTGTTCGGGAACCTTCGAGCGGGGAATGGATGTCACCTTAGGAAGAACTGGCAAGAAAATAAAATTGAGTAATGTGACGCAATTTATGGCGGATTCTAGAGAAAATGTAGAAGAAGCCGTAGCGGGTGATATCATCGGTATCTATGATACAGGAAATTACCAGATCGGTGATACCTTATACGAAGGCAAATTAAAGGTTGAATATGAAGAACTACCATCCTTCACACCTGAGCTATTTATGAAAGTTGTCGCTAAAAATGTGATGAAACAAAAATCATTCCATAAAGGGATTTATCAGCTTGTTCAAGAAGGTGCGATCCAATTATATAAAACGTATCTGACGGAAGAATATATCATTGGAGCAGTAGGGCAATTGCAGTTTGAAGTGTTCCAGCATCGGATGCTGAATGAATATAATGCAGAAGTCGTTATGACCCCAATGGGTAGTAAAATCGCTCGCTGGATCAAGCCGGAAGACTTAGATGAACGGATGAGTTCAAGCCGAAATATTTTAGCAAGAGACCGTTTTGATCAACCATTGTTCTTATTTGAAAATCAATTTGCTGAGCGTTGGTTTGCAGATAAGTATCCGGATGTAGAATTAAAAAGTTTATTATAAAAAATATAAAAGGGACTGGGACTTAACTCTAGGAGTTACGACCCAGTCCTTTTTAGTGTAAAAAAAATAAATCACTATGAATTTAGATTCTGTGTCTGATCAATTCTCTCACATAGTTGATTCCAATGACCAAAAAGACGATGATCCCTGTAAAAATGAAGAAGAAACCAATTGGTAAAAGATAAAAATTTTCATGCAAAATGCCCGATTGGTCGATATATTCGACAGAGTTTGCTTTGATGAAGAAACAGGCAAAACCAAAAAACAATAAAAAAGCGCCAATCAATGTTGTGATCATATTGAATCTTGCTCGCCTTGTTTCACTACCATCCTGAATCAATTTTTCAGTTATATTATTCACAGTATTTCCTCCTAATATCAATTCATCAAGTGAAATATGAAATGAACGAGCAATTAGGATCAACATTTCAAGATCTGGTAGATTTCGATTATTTTCCCAGTTTGAAACGGCTTGTCTTGTAACATTTAAACGCAAGGCAAATTGTTCTTGTGTTAATTGGTTTTCTGTTCGTAATCCTTTGATTTTAGTTCCAAATTCCATCGTCTAAATTCCTTTCACTAATGTTTCTCAAGCATAAAGAGAATCACTGAACTTAGCAAGAAAGCAGTGCTTGCGTGGAGGAAAGCAATACTTGCTGCTGCATCTGACAAAATAAAAAGACACATTCTACTCAAAAGAATAGAGTATGCCGTTTCATCTACTGTTCGACTAAACTAGAGGTCACAGGAATTGAAATTTCTGTTACGTCTTTTAATTCGATGATGGAAATATCTTCTTGACGGTATTTTTCTTTAGGAATACGTTTTAAGAAGTAAGCTAAAATTTCATTGATCTCAGTTTTGCGTACTGCCCGTTTTTTATTGACGATCAATATTTCTGCATGCTTTGTGGCTTCAGAATAAACGACAGTGGTATTACCAGCCGAATATACTTTAACAAAGTAGGCATCAGTATTTTCCAATTGTTTATTGACTAATTGCTTGTAGCTGTTGGTTACATTGACTAGCTTCATTTTTTTCACCCCGACTTATTTCTATATTTTAGATTGATACTTAAAATGTGCTAATTTCGCTTAAAATAGACATTTTTGACGTTTGTTGTAGATTTATTCACTATTATTATAAATTTTTTTAGCCTAAATAAAAAGAATTTTGACTCAAAAAAATGAAAAAAGACATTGAATAAACAAAAAAGGAAATCGCTTTCATTTTATTTGAGTCGTAAAAGACTAAAAATAGTTTGAAGTGAGGGGAATGCTACACCAAGAGAAGGAACCAACTAAAAATGACTATTTAGAGCGGGATTCTTTGACATATGGAGATAAATAACGTTTGGCTGAACGATCGATCTAGCCTAGGATAAATCGTCAATTAGATGAAAGAGGCTGGACATGCTGTGATGTGTCTAAACGTTTGTAGATGAAAAGCCAGAAGGTACAACGTTCAAGAAAATTTTGGATTGAATTTGGCACAAGACCTTATTGATGCGCTGAAAAAAGCAATTGCGAAATTAGAGCAGGCACATGTGATTTTCTATGATGAAAGTAAAAAGATCTGTGATTTTACCCATTAAAACAAAAAATGAGATCAGCGCTCATTCGCTGACCTCATTTTTTTATTCTTCTATTGCTTGTTCGCTGTCAGGAGAATCAGATAAAGGAGCTTCTTCAGAAACAGTTTCAGTTGCACCAGTTACGCTGATCTTCCCATCATCATCCAATTTAGCTACTAAATCATGGTCTTCTGGATGATCTAAATAGTATTCAGCAATTCCGTCTTCGATCTGTTCTTGGATCGTTCGACGCAATGGTCTTGCACCCATAGAAGGATCGTAGCCTAAATCGACTAATTTTTCTTTTACGTCTGTTGGAACTTCGATATGGATTTTTTGGTGAGCGAGTAAGCCATTCACTTCATCCAGCATCAAGCTGACGATATTCATCAAGTTTTCTTTGCTTAAAGCTTTGAACTCAATGATACCATCAAAACGATTCAAGAATTCCGGAGTGAAGAAGTTATTCAACTGACCTAAAACAGATTTTGTCACGCCTTCGCGAGCAGCACCAAAACCAACATTAGCTTCCACATTTCCAGTCCCAGCATTACTTGTCATGATAATGATCGTATCTTTGAAGCTGACTGTTCGACCTTGAGCGTCTGTTAAACGTCCATCATCAAGGATTTGCAAGAACATATGCAACACGTCAGGATGTGCCTTTTCAATTTCATCAAGTAACACTAAGCTGTATGGATTGCGGCGCACTTTTTCAGTCAATTGTCCAGCTTCATCATATCCAACATAGCCAGGAGGTGAACCGATCAATTTAGAGACACTATGTTTTTCCATGTATTCACTCATGTCAAAACGAATCATCGAATCTTCTGATCCGAATAGTTCAAAGGCTAATTGTTTCGCTAATTCTGTTTTCCCAACACCAGTTGGTCCAACAAATAGGAAAGAACCGATTGGTCGATTTTGTTTACCCAAACCTACACGGTTACGGCGAATCGCTTTTGAGACTTTATCGACAGCATCATCTTGTCCGACAACATGAGCTTTTAAGTCGACTGCTAAGTTTTTCAATTGTGTTTGTTCTTTTTCTTTCAGATCACCAACTGGAATTCCTGTTTTTTGCTCGACGATCGCTTCGATCGCTTTCTCATTAATTACAGGAGTTTCTTCATCGCTGATTTGTTTTTCCTTCATCACTTGTAATTTATTGATTTGATCGCGGTAGTAGGCCGCTTTTTCAAAATCTTCTTCAGCAGAGGCTTGTTGTTTTTGCTGTTCTGCTTCGGCTAATTTCTTTTCGATCGTTTTTGGATCGACGATTTGAATCGTCAAATTCATTTTTGAGCCTGATTCATCTAATAAGTCGATTGCTTTATCTGGTAAGAAACGGTCTTGGATATAACGGTTAGATAAGGTTGCAGCAGCTTTGATTGCTTCATCTGTATATTTTACGTGATGATAATCTTCATAGCGTTTTTGCAAACCTTTCAAAATCTCGATCGTTTCATCGACAGTGGGTTCATCTACACGAACAGGCTGCATCCGACGTTCCAAAGCAGCGTCTTTTTCGATGATGCGGTATTCATTCAATGTTGTTGCCCCAACCATTTGGAGTTCGCCTCGAGCAAGCGCAGGTTTTAAAATATTACCGGCGTCCATATTGCCGTCACCAGCAGCACCGGCACCGACGATTTCATGTACTTCATCGATAAATAAGATGACATTTTCAGCTTGCTTGATTTCTTCGATCAGCTTTTGCATACGTTCTTCAAATTGACCACGAATGCCTGTTCCTTGGACTAATGAAACGACATCTAGACGAATCACTTCTTTGTCTAACAGTTTTTGAGGAACATCACCATCAATGATTTTTTGTGCTAAACCTTCAACGACAGCTGTTTTACCAACACCTGGTTCACCGATCAAGACAGGATTGTTTTTTGTCCGGCGATTGAGAATTTCAATCACGCGTTTGATTTCTTCATCACGTCCGACAACAGGGTCGATATCACCATTACGAGCCGCTTGTGTGATATTGATACCATATTCGCCAAGTAAACCATCTGCTTGTCCTGCTCCGCCGCGTGGAGGCTGGCCGCCGTTGAAGCCGTTACCGTCACCAAATTGTGTTGGCGGCACTTGACCATTCGGATTGCCTTGTTGTTCCTGCATTTGACGGGATAATGAGCGGTAGAGATCATCTAAACTTCCAAAACCAAATGGATCTTGCTGAGACATGGTTGGTTGATTATCATTTGCTTGTGCTTTTAATTTTTGATAACAGCTTTGACAATAGTCAAGTTGTTTTCTTTCACCATTAACATTCGCATATAAATGGATCGTTGCTGGATTTTGCTGACAATTTTGACAGATCATAGGATAAAACACGTCCTTTCAAAATAAGACTAATTATGTATCAAAGTCATTTTAAGAAAGATCAAAAACTGATTGACCATTTTTGACCTTTGAGAATATTATAGCATCTTTCTCAGAAGAATCAAGCAATTGAACTTTAAAAAAGAATCTCTTTAAAGGATAAAAAATATGGAATTAGCTTAGACAATTGCTTTGTTTTGTCATACAATGATTTCAGCTTAAAATTAAACAGAAAGCGGTGAGCAAAGAATGATCGAAAATCCGTTTGAAGAACAAATCAATGCACTAAAAGAAGGCAGTATTTCTGAACTGATCGTCGATCCGCAAGATTTTCCAGCATTTCGGGAAGTGTGGAAGAATTTACCAGATCGAATGTCTTTTGTCGGAGAAGCTGGATTAAATGGACGAATTATATATCGTTATATGAAAGAAGAAAATTAAGAGAGCCTTTCAATCAATAAAAAATAGGTGAAAAGTGTTGTATCTACCTTAAAAAAATGGTAATCTTAAAAATTGAAAGGGTATTTTCTCGATGTCTGTTTTATTTGAAGCAAGCAGAGAAAGGAAAACCCTAACATAAAAAATTATTTTACTTACGAAGGAGACCGATTCATATGGAAAAGAAAGATTTTCACATCGTAGCAGAAACAGGGATTCACGCTCGTCCAGCTACATTATTAGTACAAACTGCAAGTAAATTCAACTCAGATATCAACTTAGAATACAAAGGTAAATCTGTTAACCTTAAATCAATCATGGGCGTTATGTCTCTAGGTGTTGGTCAAGGTTCAGACGTGACTATCTCAGTTGATGGTGTAGACGAAGCTGATGCATTAGCAGCAATCGTTGACACAATGAAAAAAGAAGGATTGTCAGAATAATGTCTGATATGCTAAAAGGAATTGCCGCAAGTGATGGTGTTGCTATCGCTAAAGCTTACCTGTTAGTTCAACCTGATTTATCTTTCGACAAAAAAAATGTAGAAGATACAGCAGCAGAAGAAAGCCGTTTAGATGGAGCTTTAGCAAAATCAACGACTGAACTGCAAGCAATCAGAGAAAAAGCAGCACAAAGCCTTGGCGAAGAAGAAGCGCAAGTATTTGATGCGCATTTGATGGTTTTATCTGACCCTGAAATGATTGGTCAAATCAAACAAAACATCCAAGATAATAAAGTAAACGCTGAAGCAGCATTAAAAGAAGTGACTGATATGTATATCGGTATGTTCGAAGCTATGGATGATAATGCCTACATGCAAGAACGTGCAGCAGATATCCGCGACGTTGCAAAACGTATTTTAGCTCACTTACTAGGAGTAACGCTTCCTAATCCTTCAATGATCAACGAAGAAGTGGTTGTGGTTGCCCATGACTTGACTCCAAGTGATACTGCTCAGTTAGACCGCACGTATGTGAAAGCATTCGTAACGGATATTGGCGGACGTACGTCTCACTCTGCTATTATGGCGCGTTCTCTTGAAATTCCTGCAATCGTAGGAACAAAAGAAATCACTTCAAAAGTGAAAGAAGGCGATATTTTAGCGGTAAACGGGATCGATGGCGATGTGATCGTTCATCCAACGGACGCTGAAAAAGCTGATTTTGAAGCAAAAGGTAAAGCATACGCTGACCTTAAAGCTGAATGGGATAAACTAAAACATGCTGAAACAGTAACTGCTGACGGCAAACATATCGAATTAGCTGCCAACATTGGTACACCGAAAGATTTAGAAGGCGTACACAACAATGGCGGGGAAGCTGTTGGTTTATACCGTACAGAATTCTTATACATGGATTCTCCGGACTTCCCAACAGAAGAAGATCAATATGTTGCTTATAAAGCTGTACTAGAAGGCATGGGCGGCAAACCTGTCGTGGTTCGTACAATGGATATCGGTGGAGACAAAGAATTACCTTATCTTCAATTACCGCATGAAATGAACCCGTTCTTAGGTTACCGTGCATTACGTATCAGCTTATCTGAACGTGGCGATGATATGTTCCGCACACAAATGCGTGCATTATTACGTGCGTCTGTTCATGGTAACTTACGTATCATGTTCCCAATGGTTGCTACATTAAAAGAATTCAGAGCAGCGAAGAAAATCTTCGATGAAGAAAAAGCAAAATTAGTTTCTGAAGGAACAAGCGTATCTGATACGATTCAAGTCGGTATCATGATCGAAATTCCTGCAGCAGCTGTGATTGCGGATAAATTCGCCAAAGAAGTTGACTTCTTTAGTATCGGAACAAATGACTTGATCCAATACACAATGGCAGCAGACCGTATGAACGAACGCGTTTCTTACTTATACCAACCATACAACCCTTCAATTTTGCGTTTGATCAAAAACGTGATCGATGCATCTCATGCTGAAGGTAAATGGACTGGTATGTGTGGAGAAATGGCGGGCGACCAAACTGCAGTGCCTCTATTAGTAGGGATGGGCTTAGATGAGTTCTCTATGAGCGCAACATCTATCCTTAAAACACGCAGCTTGATGAAACGTCTAGATACTAAGAAAATGACTGAACTTGCGGATCGTGCGTTGAATGACTGCGATACAATGGAAGAAGTTATTGAATTGGTTGAAGAGTTTACAAAATAGTTAATATTAAAGGAGCCAAAGCTATCTAAGATAGTTTTGGCTCTTTTTTAGTGAAATAAAGATGATTGTAAACAGACTGTTGATTAAATTTAAAGTCAATGGTCTGTTTGTGTTGAAGAAATTTAATATTATAGAGTTAAATTAGTAGAGACACGTTCGAAAGTGTATATAGATTATCTTAATAGCAACTTATTTATTTTTTAAATAAAAAATAGAGTACATAATGTTTTTTATTTGATATAATATAGTGAGTAGTAGAAATTATAATTAAAAATAGTTTCACTTTGAAATAAAGTAGACAACAGGAGGATATGTACAATGAAATGGAATCGATTAGTTGGTACGTTTAGAATTTCTTCAAAGAGTGATAAAGTTTGTCCAAATGATAAGTTGACACATGAAGACTATCTTTTAGATTTAAGTAGAGCTTTTAATAGTGATTATCGCCGAGTTATTAAAAGTGATTCTTTTAGACGCCTACAAGATAAAACACAAGTTTTTCCATTAGAAAGAAATGATTTTGTTCGTACTCGTTTAACACATAGTCTAGAAGTTGCCATGCATACTAGAGATTTATTGACATCTATTATTACGAAGTTGACTAAAGAGGGAATTTTAATTGAGGAATTAAACGAATGTTATCGCTTATTAGAAACAGCTGCATTGATTCATGACATTGGGAATCCTCCTTTTGGTCATTTTGGAGAAGAGGCAATTCGAATATGGTTTAGTAAAAACAAGCACTTATTATCATGTTGGTCCTCTTTTACAGAACAACAAAAAGAAGATTTTTTACGGTTTGAAGGGAATGCACAAACGATTCGTTTATTAACAAAATTGCATACTGACAATGGATCATCTGAAAAAGGAATGAACTTAACAGCGTCTACCTTGGATACTGTAATTAAATATACTGCTCGTGCTGACCAAGTAGACAAACAGAATATTTTAACAAAAAAAGTAGGCTACTTCTTTTCAGAAGAACAAGTATTCAAGAACATCAAGGTTGTAACCGGAACAACGGGAAACCGTCATCCTTTAGTTTTTCTTCTTGAAGCAGCTGATGATTTGGCTTATACATTTTCAGATATTGAGGATGCATATAATTATGGTTTATATAGTTATCGGGAAATAAAATCGTTTATTGATGAGAGAACTGGAACTGACAAATTTTTAAAAAATATTCATTCAGAAGCAGCGGCAATTCAAGCGTTTTTAAGAGAGACACAAAAGAAAGTCTACCAGAGTGCGAGTAAAGCATTTGTAGAGAATTATAAAGAAATAATGGCAGGAACTTTTCATGATGAAATTATCAATGAAGAGTGTGATGAAGTGAAATGTTTTAATGCTTTAAAAGAATTTTCTTATGAATATGTTTTCCAGACAAAAACAATATTGGATCAAGAAGTATTAGGGTTTAATATTATTAATCGTCTGTTAACCGAGTTTATTCCTGTAGTTTTGAAATATGACAAAGAACCCATGAATAAATATGAGGAACGTCTATTTAATAATTTACCAAGAAGTGCTGAAGAATTGTATAAAAGAGAAACTGAAAATAGTTCTGAAGTTGATAAGGATTATTATAGATTAAAAATGGCAGTTGATTTTATCTGTAATATGACAGATGGGTATGCAAAAAAACTACATGATACACTGTTTAATTAGAATTTATTTTTTTGAAAGGAAAGAATTTTTATGCCAGAATTTTTAATTTATATTGTCCCAGTGTTAATTACAATGTTGGGAACGTTATTCGTGACGTACAGGAATATCCAAAATAATAATATTTCTAGCAGTCGTATTAAATGGTTGTCACAATTGAAAGAAAATTTTAGTGAATATAACAATTCCTTGTCAGAGATAAAAGAATTAATGAATGAAGATGTAGAAAAAAGAGTCGAGAAAATCAAATCAAATAGGAAAAAACTTGAAAAGTCACGAATTAAAGTCCTTATGAGCTTTAAAGCAAATGATTTTCATGCTTATGGAAATGATAAGGATGTTAAAGAGTGTTTTAAAGTATTTAGTTCAGAAAAAAATTTGATGAAAAGACCAGATGATTGTGAAGCCTACATGTTTATTTTCATGAATGCGATTAATAGATATGTCATAGAACAAATTAATACGAATGAAAACGATAAACAGCGTGAAGAAGAGAGGAAAGATGACATCATTGTTAATGCTAATACGATAAATGTTATCGTAGAAATTATGGAGCAATTTCAACTTTGTGTTGCTAAATTAGAATGGACAAAAATCAAAAATGAATCTCAGTTTCTGTTATTTGGTAGAGAAAAATATTCAAATATAGAGACAATTCAGGTTTTAAATAAAAATATATATAAATTGGTTGTAGATTATATTGACGAACAGCGACCGGAAGAAGAAATAAAAGAAGAGACAAGTATTGAAAAAATAAAGATGACTCCATTAGAGAAAAGAGCAAAGGCTATATTGGAAAGATCAAAAACGGTACCAGATAAATTAATAAATATTCTTGAGTTTTTAGACCAAAACTGTGATTTACCAACGAGTATGTTGACTTCTACCCAAAAAAGATATATCTACTCAATGATTGAGCCTGTTCATCCAAGTGGCAAGCAGTTTTTTAACAAAAAAGAAATTATTTTGCCTAAATCAAATAAAAGAGCCTATTTAGAAACGAATTTTAGTTTATATTATGGCGATAAAATTGCAATGAGAATGGTTAGGATGACTGAAAAACACATGAGATCTCTTAAGGAAGAAGAGGGTACTCTTGATAATGAAACAGTGATTGTGTCTTGATAATGAATATATGAAGTCATTTTTAATCATTGGTTAGCGATAAGAGAAGGAATAAAGACAATTATCAAACTATATTATTTATACTTTGATATGTAAAGATTATAGGTCGAATTATTTACGTTGCAATAAAATAAAGATAACGTTTTTGAAAAATTTTAAGTTCGAAGTATTTAAATAATTTTCACAGAATTAAGAAAATACACATAACAAAAACGCAAGATATCTCCTAAAATTTTCTTAAAACGGAGCCTCCTTAAAGCATATTGAAAAAAATTACTGTATAGTAATAAGCAAGAACAAGTTTTTATAGGAGGATTTTTATGAAACATAAACAAAAAAAACTCGCACTTGCAATGACCTTACTTTTGATTTCCACAGGTGTTTATAGTGGAACGACTGCTTTTGCGACACAACAAAGCTCAACTGATAGCACATCAACTAGTCAATCATCGACAGCAACAAGCACTTCTGAAGAAACACTTCAAATCAATGCAGTTGCTTTAGGAAACGCCTTAACACAGGAACAAAAAGACTATACCTTGAAAGCACTTGGTGCAAAGGGGGAAACGCCAACCTATACAACGAATGGATCAGATTTGATGAGCTTCATCCCAGACGGTGGTTTTAACGCAGAATGGGCAGTATACAGCTCGGTTCGAATGGAAACCCAAAAGAAAGGTTCAGGTATCACGGTAGATATTGCGACACCTGAAAATATCACAAAGATCACGGCTGCTCAATACCAAAATGCCGCTTTGACGGCTGGTATCTCTGATGCCAAATTAACGGTTGCTTCCGCTGTTCCGATTGATGGCTCTGGCGCATTGGCTGGTGTCTATAAGATTGTTGAAGAATCTGGCGGTATCATCAATCGTGACCGCGTTGGCGTAGCCCAAGATGAAATGGACGTTTTATCTAAGATCACAGAGGAAAATAAAGATAAAGAAGGTTATTCCGATAAAGCGCTAAATGCGGCTCAGGAAGAAGCGAAAAAAGAATTAGCAGCTAAAACAGCTGATGGCACAAAGCTAACCAAGGAAGATATCCAGCAAGCCGTTGATAATGCATTAAAAAGCCAAGGCATCCAAGATGTCATGACCTCAGATCAAGTCAATGAATTGACTACTTTAATGAGTGACATGAAAGATAAAAACATTTTTGATGATTTTGTGAATCAACTAGACTTAACCAAAACGAAAGAACAACTTCAAGAAAAATCTAAGGGACTTTGGGAAAATATCAAAAGCTTTTTCAGTGGTCTTTGGGATTCGATCACAGGGAAATAGTTTGGCGAATTAGCATAAAAAATAAACTAAAATAGACATACAAATAAAAAAGAGATGAAATGAAAAAGGAAACTTTTATTTCATCTCTTTTTTTGTTTTGATTTAAGTTGAAATAGGTTTATTGTCCTAACTTTCATAATGTAACATTAAAATTGCTTTTTAAATCATTTGTAGTGTGTGATATTTAGAACATAACCTGATTAAAAGATGGAAAGAATGTTTTAAAGATAGGAAGGATTGTATGAAGATTGGACAATTGATCAAAGAAAGTAGAGAAAGGAAAAAAATGACACAACAACAATTAGCTGATCAGTTTCACGTAACAAGACAAACCGTGTCACGATGGGAGAATGAACAGTCGTATCCGAATTTGGATACGTTGGTTGAATTGAGTTTCTTTTTTGAGTTTTCTTTGGATGAAATTTTGAAAGGAGAAGGGAAAGCAATGGAAGAAAAATAATAAAAAAGGAACGAGATAACTTGATGCTTCTTATATAGAATAAAGAAAGCGAGTGAAGAAGCGAGAGAATAGAGTGTGGGACAATAAACCACTCTCTTTTTTGTATTTTTAGATAAAAATAGATGTCTTATTGTGTTAGAATAATAAAGTGATGGTTTTAGTTTAAGAGTAAGTGAGAGAAAACATCTGGTGAGAGATCGCGCCAATCATAGAAGAAACAGACTAAAACATTTCTTCTGTGATTGGTTGTGGGCTATAACAAAGTAGAACGAGCATTTTTTTTCTAGGCTTTTTGAGGAATCTAAAAAATCTGAAAAACATGCTAGGAATTATTTTCCTTGTAGTTTATTCATAGAGGTGAAGTTAATTGAAAGATACAGACATCGACAATCAAGAACTTTCAGAGATCAAAAAAATAAAACGGAGGACATTAGTTGCCTTTCTCGGAGTGCTTTTGATAATTGCTATTGGAATAGGAGGGAAAATATATATGGATAATAGAAGGTTTCACGATGACATGCTAAATGTGGTAAAAAGTGGGCAGGCAAAAGAAATAATTGAAGACGGATTAAAAAACTTAGATTCAAAAGCATTAACATCAGAAGGGCTTATCAAAACCTATAAAATTGATTATGAGAGTGTTGAACATAATCCTATGGGTGGGATCAATGGTAAGTTATATATAAATAATACACGAAATTTATATGTGACTTTTATTTTAGATATGGATTCAGAAGGTAATTTAGATAGAAATCATGGTATTTCAAGTTATTCATCTGAATTAGATAATATGCTGAAGGAGAGAAATAATGAGTAAAACGTATACAGATGATGAACGTGTTCAAATTGCAAAAAAAGAGTATGATAATTTGAAAAAAAATAATCCAGTTACTATTAATAATGGAAAAACAACAATAGGCTATGTTTCAAAAGTAGTAAATGACAAAAAAACAGGCGAACAAGCATACATTATTACAGACGGCAATCCTAAGGTACAAAAACCAGAAGAAGTAAATCATGTAACCGTACTGTTTCAAGGATCGTTAGGCGTAGATAAAACCTTGCAAAATCCTGGTGAAGTAAAACGTGATTGGTGGGACAACAATAAGCAAATCTTAAATAATATCGAGAAAAGTTATAAGAATCCTAATATTAGATTCGAGCCAACCAAACAAATGAAATCTTCGGCAAAAACGTTAAATAATGCGATGGATACATATTTCAATGCTAAGTTTGACACATATGGTCATTCTCATTCATCGACAAATGTACAATATGCATTAGGATCACTTGATTCAGAAGATAAAGTAAATCGAATGAATGGTGCATTTGTTTACCAAGGTCCGAATGCTTTTTCGATGATGACAAAAAAACAGAGGGACAGAGTAGCTAAGTTAAAAAATCGTATATTTAATTTTGTGGATGAAAAAGACATCGTTCCTATTGGATATAGGCATCCAGATTGGCAAATGAATTGTCCATATATTGGTACGCTTGTATTTGTTGACTCGAAGAGAAAAGGAATGACTGATCAACATATGTGGGGTGGCTATCAGTTCAAAAATGGTCATTTAAAGGTAACGAAAGAATCGCTACGAGAATTTCAAAAAGCAAAACATGCATACAATATGCGAGCGATGAAAGGACAACTGACTGCTTTAGAACGATTGAAAAAGAAATTAACGAAAAGTGGAGGCGTTCTTTCTTCTGGAGAACGTATCTATTTAGAAGACAGCAGAGCCTTAGCCGTTGTCAGTCATGCGTCAGCAGAATTTGAAGCAGCTATGTTGTCTGTTGTCATGGTCTATCAAAAAGGGATACAAGAAGTAGAAAAACTATGGACAGAAACACTGACAGATGCTCGGACAATTGCGGTCGATCTATCAGAAGGAGAAATTCTCTCTGCCCTAGAAAGTGTGGGCTGCTCTAAACAAAGTATTGTGGCCGAGCCGACGAATGATTATAAAGAAAAAATACATAAAGCGAAAACAATGAATGATAAGTTCCGACAATTAGCACAAGAAATCCGGAGTAAAATCAATACATTCGTTCAAAAAGATCAAGAATTATCGAAGCAATTAAAAGGACTTGTTTCGTAAGTGTTAGGAGAAAGAAGATGGATACAGAAGAAGCAGTGCGACTAGAATACCAAAGAAGTAGAGCAGATTTAGAAGAACAAGAAGATACAGTAAAATTCTTTATCCGTAACGGACAAGAGTATACAGAAGATATTTTTGCTCACACCCATCGTTTGTTAAGCAAGCGAGGACATTCGCAAGAGATTATCCAAGATATGCAGCGGGCGTTACAATGGAATGAGGCTGATTATTTAGAAGAATTAGAACTGGAGCGCAGAGAACTTCTCATGCAACAAGAAGAAGTGGAGCAACATTATCGGAAAAAGCGTCAAGAACTAGAGGAGCAGGAGGAATAAAGGGATTGTCAAAAGAGGGAAAAGAACGAGAAAGAAAAGAGCGAGAGAAAGCGTTTCGGAAAGAAAGTCAAAAAATAGCAGTGCAAGCACTTGGAAGAAATGCAAGTGAGCAGAAAAATTCAGATAAAGAATCTATAAAAACAAAAGGAGAAAAAGAAATGAACGAAGCAGCAGCCATGATTGGAACAACAGGAAGCTCATTTCAAGAATCCGTTCAAGGACAATTTGGAACAAAAGTGACCGAAGTATTTGATCAGCAGAAACAAGTGTTAGATTCTTTCTAAAGTAAAAAAATACCTAGGCATATTTACTAACAAACATACTTAATAAAGATAGTTGTTAGTGCAAAAAGTATCTTTAGATAAGTAATTAAAAATGTATAAAACCAAAAAGTACTCTATGATTGATAAATCTTGGATTTCACAATTATAGGGTACTTTTTTACATATAATTTGCACATACCAATGGAAAATTAAAATTTTCTTACATAAAAGATTCCTTATTCCTAAAATAATTGTTACAATGTGTTTGGGAGAGTGTGGAGTATGAATTATGAAGACAATAGTATAAAAATACAACTTAAGGAATATGATTTTTGTGAAGAAGAGGTCGAGAAGTTAAAAGATCCTTTTGAAACCAATTATCCTATTTTGTATATCTTGTATAACACGGATAAAAAGAAAATGCCAGAAGCGTATGTAGGACAAAGTAGACGATTTGATAAACGAATGTCAGAACATTTAAAAAATAAGAAAAAAGCGATGATGAAGAAAATCGTAATGATCGGTCACGAGACATTGAACGTATCTGCAGCATTGAACATCGAGACAAATTTAATCAGTTGTTTTGTTGCTGATGAAAAATATAAAGTTGAAAACAGAAGCCAAATTAAAGGGAGCGAATCACATAATTATTATGATAAAAGATATTATGATGAAGTATTGTTTCCTAAAATATGGACTCGTCTTAGAGATGAAAAAATTGTTAATCACAGCGTTGATTTTTTAAGAAATAAAGATACTTTCAAATTATCGCCATTTCGTGGATTATCGCCTGAGCAGCAGGATTTAAAAGAAAAAGTAATTGATTTTTGTAAACGAAGCTTAGCTGATACGGAAAATGAACACCATGTTTTTTTTATTGCAGGAGAAGCTGGCACAGGAAAAAGCGTTGTTTTAAGTTCGGTATTTAAAACAATTCAAGACTTGGCTGAAAAGATAGAGGACAACGAGTTTTCTGACTTTGATCAAGATAATAATTATCTTTTAGTGAACCATAATGAGATGTTGAAAACATATAAAAGCATTGCGGAAAGTTTACCCAATTTAAAAAAGAAAAATTTTATGAAACCAACAAGTTTTATAAACGACATTGATAAAGGGAAACGAGAACAAGCTGACATAGTGCTAGTAGATGAGTCCCATTTATTACTCTCTACAAAAGATAAGTACAATAATTTTGAATATGAGAACCAACTAGAAGAGGTTATCAAAAGAAGCAAAGTAACGATTGTTGTGTTTGATGAAAAACAAGTGTTAAAACTAAAAAGTCATTGGGATGTAGATAGTCTTGTTGAGATAAAAGATAAATACCCAATTCATGAAGAATATCATTTGACGACTCAATTTAGAATGAAAGCTGATCCAGAAATCGTTCATTGGGTAGATTCATTTGTGAATCGAAAAATCTTATCCTTTCCTAAAGTGATAAAACGAGAAAAGACTGCATCAGAAAAAAGATTTGGCGATGAAGATTTTGATTTTCGCTTTTTCTCAAGTGCCGAAGATATGCGAATGGAAATAAAGGCAAGAAATCAGAAATATGGTTTAAGTAGGATTGTTTCAACTTTTGACTATATCCATAAAAAAGATGGTGGAGACTATCTTGTTGAGGAAGGGGAGTTTTCTGCTCCTTGGAATCGTACGGATTATAAAAAAAGCTGGGCTGAAGAAGAGAAAACAATTAACGAAGTTGGTTCGATTTATACAATACAAGGATTTGATTTGAATTATGTAGGGGTGATTTTAGGTCCTTCAATCGATTATGATGCAGAAAAAGATGAGTTAGTTATTGATACGAGTAAGTATAAAGATTCAGAGGCGTTTAAACATCGTGAAGGAATCGAGAATATAGAAGAAACAAAAGAACAAATTATTTTGAATTCGATCAATGTTTTGCTAAAACGAGGTATAAATGGTTTATATATTTATGCCAGTAATGATAAGCTTAGAGAGAAGTTAATGTCGATTCAAAAGGAGAATTCAAAATGGACGAATTAATCAAGAAAATCAATCAATTCAGAGATGACCGAGACTGGCGACAATTTCATAATCCCAAAGATTTAGCAATTTCAATTTCCTTGGAAGCCTCTGAATTACTAGAAAATTTTCAGTGGAAAACAAGTGAAGAAGCGAAAGAGAAGAATCAAGAGAATATTGAACAGGAATTGGCAGATGTGTTGATTTATAGTTTGATGTTGGCTTCTGATTTAGATTTGGACGTTGAAGAGATTATTGAGAAAAAGTTGGAGTTGAATGATCGGAAGTATCCGGTTGAGAAGAGTAAGGGGAATAGTAAAAAATATAATAAACTATAAATTATATTTCTAATAACTAAAAAAGAGGGAATTTGATATGAAAATTAGTGATAAATTAGGTCTTGGTATGTCTCAGAGTGAACTTGATTTTGTTGATATTGATTTAGAAAATGATATGCCATTATTTTTGGATCCGTATTTTTTGTCAATAAGGGATGATCGATGGTCTCAAGTTGCACATCGGACATTAGAAAATTATTTTGGATTTATTCTGAATCTTTTACATGAAGAGAAACAGGACGAGGCAAGAACGTATTTTCGCTTTAATGAACCAGAAGAAGTATGTTTTGGTTGGACGAAAAAAGGGACAAAAGGTAATGGATTAGGGAAAGACGAATCAAAAAAATTATTTCAATACATTATTGACAGCGAAGCAGTGACAGATGGTGTAATTAATACTGCTAGTGATATAAAAATCTTTGTTCGAAATATTGGACATGATAAGTTGTCTGATTTAACAATTAATGTTATCAGAAAACATTTGATTGAGTATACAAAAAATCAAATGGAGTTACTTGGAATAAAATTGGAGAAGGCTGCATCTGGTATATATTGGGATAGCAAGAATATGAGTTGGAACAATAGTTTTGAAGACATGCTAGTTATTGAGGGAAAGCCAATAATTTTAGTACCCAAAGCAATAGTTTGTAGAATGGATAATTATTTTTATGATTATAATATATACGCAAATTCTTTTGTCTATAATTATTTAGCAGAAACAGAAATTAGGTTAGGATCTACATTAGTAAGAGAAAGAAAAAATGGAGAGCAATATGTTACTAAAAAAGATTTGAAAAAAGAGTATGGATTTGATAAAAAAATTTTTTTACAGGAGTTTACGAAGAATCATCCAGAGATATATGATCATTTCAAAAGTCAGGCTGAAGACAGAGTAGCTTCTGTTACAGATATAGAACTCATTGAAGATTATTCTGACGAATTATATCTAGGTATTATAGATAGCATGATTAGTAAATTTAAAACGATACCTACCGGAAAGTCGCATGCAAATGATTATCACAATCTGATTATTGGTACAATGACATTTTTATTTTATCCAGATTTAATTAATCCCATCAAAGAGCAACCTATACATGATGGTAGGAAAAGAATAGATATCTCATACGATAATGCTTCTCGAAGGGGTTTTTTCTATACTTTGTCAAATAATAAAAAAATTCCGTGTTCTTATGTATTTGTTGAGTGTAAAAACTATTCTGGTGAAGTTTTGAATCCAGAATTTGATCAACTAAATGGTAGATTTTCTGTCAATAATGGTCAATTCGGTTTTTTAGTTTTTAGAGGGACAGAAAATGAAGAGTTAATTTTAGATCGATGTCGTGATTTTTATAGTGATATGAAAAATTTAATTATTCCTATTATGGATAAAGACTTTGTCTCGCTGCTTGAGAAAAAGAAAAATACAGAATATGATCATCCTCAACAGGAATTTTTAAATACCTTAGCTAGAAAAATAATGGTTGGTTAGATATAGAAAAAATGAATATCCAAAGGAGTATATTTAGAATATATATTTGAATTACATGAATCAAAAGTATAGGATAATTTTAAGTGTAAACTAGGGACACTATAAACACAGTGGACCTAGTTTAATTAATCTTATTGTTTGTATAAATATTTTTTCAGCGCATTGACTCAGGCAACTTTAGTTCAAAACTAGTAACACAAACGACTTTCATCTAATCCCCTCAAGCCTTGCTGTATCTGTGTCACCATCTGCTCAACATAAAACAAAAAACGCTATTGGCGTTTGCGGACTACCAATACCGCCATCAATTCCTAGAAACACGCAAGAACTAACTAAAATACCCTCCTTAAACTAAAACTTTCCAAATGTGCTAGAAAATAAAAGAAAAATTAGGTACAATAAAAGAACTAGTGCGAAAGTGCTAGTAATTGGCAACTTGTATAGATAGTGTTCGCTGTCTATGCAAGGCTTCATCATTTGATTGCTGTCAGATGATGAAGTGCTTTTTTGTTTTATCTTGAAAATACCTCCTTTCACTAAATTGTAGAATAGAAAAAACGATATCAGGTAAATTCACCTGATATCGTTTGCAATAGTCCTCAAGAAACAGCTATCACTTTTTTCGTACACTAAAAAAGCAAGAAATCTATAGAAAAATAGATAAACCTTGAGTACATTGAAAAAAGCTAGTATCTGCTGCTAGCACTATTGGCAACTTGTCAGGGCAGTGTTCGCTGTCATTACAAGGCTTCATCTATCTGGTTGCTGCCGGACAGTGAAGTGCCAATTCAATTTTATATTCTGATATCCACAGTTCATTTCTACATGAGCTGTTTTTTTATTGCTGATCATAACATTTTTTTTAGCTGATGATTAGCAATCCTTGCTGACAGAAGGAAGAAAATTCTCCTTTCTATTCTACTTCCTCAGTATATACAAAAAGTACAAGAGAAATCTAGTCACTTTTGTAAAAAATAGCATTAAATAACAGCTTGATTTGTTCTCTTATATATAAGGAAAAATAACAGAGAAATAATTTTTTTATTGATTAAACGAACTTTATAACGTATAATAAGTTTTAAATTGAATGTTTTTTGTAAGTAAAAAATGTCTTTTTTAGTTTGGTAATTACGTTTAGCAATCTGTTAATATTTCCATTGCGTTATATTAACAAAAATGTAGCAGTATCAAAAAATAATAATTCGCTATTTAATTCATCATAGTTTAAAAGAAAAGTAAGAGGTTGTGAGTGCTTTGAAACCAATTTATAGAAATACTAGAATAATAATTGTTTGTTTATTTCTGCTAATTTCTTTTTATCTGACTATCAATAAAATTTATACAAGTAGATCTTCCATATTCAATTATGAAAGTTTTTCAAAAAAGTATTCAGATTCTAATAATCTAAAAAAACGAACAGTTAAAGTTGGTTTAATTGATGGTCTAGTTGATGACAAACATAGTGTATTTTTCAAATTAGCAAACTTTAATAGAAAAATGATTGTTGCAACAAATTACAATCAAGATACACTACATGCTAGTTCAGTTTTGAGTGTCATCAGTCAAAATTTTCATAGCGATAAATCGTATGGAATAGCTGATCCAAAATATATAGAAGTATATAATGCTGCAGTGCTATCTAATGGGGTTTGTAAGCAAGCAGACCTCATAAGTGCCATTGAATGGTGTATAGATAAACAAGTTGAAATTATTAATATCAGCATCGCTTTCAACACATTTTCGGGAGAAATTGAGAGCTTAATCGAAAAAGGTCGAAAACAAGGAATTATATTTGTGTTTTCAAATGGAAATTTTGATACAACTGAACGTCAAATAGAAAGTAAAGAAAATCTATTTTTTATAGGTGCAACAGATGATCATTTCAAAAAATCTATGATGAATTCAAACAATAACGCTGATTTTTATTTTCCCGGAAGCAAAATCAAAGCAATCGTAAACGATCTTGGAGAGTATGCAAACGTAAAAGGGACAACTTATTCTACCGCAATCGCGACCGGAATCCTTGTTGATAAATTACAAAAAGCAGCTGTGAAAGAAGAGATAAACTTTACAGATTTGAGTAAGTATCTCAAATCTGTGGAAGTTATCAATAAATAATTATTTAAGGAGATGAAAAATGAAAAAAGTGTTGTAAGTTTATTGTTGGTTTTGGTATGTGGGTGGATAAGTAATACTGCCTACGCAGTTACAAATGATCCTGTAGCAAATATTGAAAAAAAGATTTTAACAGAATTAGAAAAATCAAGTGATGAGAGTACTACATTTGAAAATGTTGATATTGATTTGAAAGAAAGTGAGCTTACTATTAATGCGATTAAGCAAATTGATGATGACATTGAAAAGATAGAGATCAAGCAGGAATTTCAAGAAGAGTTGATTAGTTCAGATGGTTTACAAATAACCGAGTCCAATGAAGAAGGAACGAAAGAATTTAGCATTTACTTTGGAACGTTAGAACAAAAGAACGAGTTGGATAAGGCGATAGCAGAAGAAAAAATAATAATGAGCGACATTGAATCTGGGAAATATTCAGAAGAAATCCAAAAGATTGAATTACCAACAAAAAAATATTTGAAAATGAAAAAAATCATGTCACATCAGAAGAACAACTTGCTGAAACACCAATTGTTGTGACCGATGCACAAACTCAAGAAAAGAAAGAAATTGCCCCGGAGGATGGAATAGCATCGGGGTTTGCAATAGGACCTGGTATTCGAATAGCCGTACCAGTTGCTCGACAATTAATCAAAATATTTTTTGCAGCTATAGTAGGGGGACTGTTAGGCTTAGCATTGACCATTTTTTCTGTGAACTCAAATTATAGACAATTCTATGATCATTATAGAGCAGTGAGAACAGGGAGAGTTGGTATTGTGGTTTATTCTGGAATGAATCTGAACACATCAGTAACTTTTATGAAATTGAATGGAGATTTATGGTCTACTAGTTCAACAGATGCATTTAAGGTAGCCAGATTAGCTGGTGGATTAAGAGGAGGGAAATTTCAGCAGCCTATATTAGAAAAAAAGATAAACCCAGGTAATTTTCCACACTATCATACTTGGAATAGAAAAGGAGGTCATTCATTCTTTGGAGTCGCAGCAAGAGGTTAGAGCCCAGTATAATTATGAACAAGATATTAGTGACGATGTATATGAAAAAATACTATTTATGACAATAAAAGCTGGATGTAACTATTTTGAATTTACGATTCGTCACGACATTGATTTTATGGAAGACTACTCGTACTCATACAATCCACAAACATACCAGCTGTTGGATGAATTGTCTGAATTTTTAGTAAAGGTAGAAAAAACAAATAGATGGGCAACATCACTTGTAATAAGCTATGGGATCGTTGCCGATGTCTATAGGTATAAACTGAATCAAGCTTCATTAGCAATAGTGTTACGCTATTCAAAGAAAATAAGTGATTGGTGTGGGCCGACATTACCAGAGGATATTGCTTTTTTCGAAGGTGAAAAAATGTGGATGGGTACAGTTGGTCATGAAGTTGAGAGTGTTTGGCATTTGACAGAATCTGAATATCAGGAAATTTATTCCCTAGGAATTGATCCTTGGAAGAGCTAGAATGCTTTGTAAAAAAGTAGTCGTATTAGCTAGTGGATTAAGGAGGAAAGTTTCATACTTGGAACAGAAAAGGAGGTCATTCATTTTATGGAGTTGCTTCGAGAATTTAGAAATCATTATAGTTACGAACAAGAACTGACCGAGCAACAGTATGAAGCTGTTTTACAAATGGCATTGAAAACAGATTGTGATTACTTTGAATTTACGATTCGACACGATATTGATTTTAAAGAAGACTATTCATATTCATATAATCCTCAAACCTATCAATTACTCGATGAGCTATCTGAATTTTTAGTAGAAGTAGAAAAAACGAACAGATGGGGCACCTCGATTGTCATACGTTATGAACTTGTTGCAGATGTTTATAGATTCAAATTGAATAGTGCTTCTTTAGAGATATTATTAAAGTATTCAAGTAAAATAAATGACTGGTGTGGGCCAACTTTACCAGAGGACATTGCCTTTTTTAGAGGAAAAAATATGTGGATGGGAACTGTTGGACATGAAACTATGATTTTTTGGCATTTAACGGATGCAGAATATGAGGAAATTACTTCTTTTGGGATCGATCTTTGGAAAGATTGAAACATCTTCTTGAGAATCTGAAAAGGGTTGTCGTATTAAACATTGAATAGCTTAAAATTATTTTGACTGAGAAAATTTCCATTGTTTTTCTCAGTCTTTTCTAGACTAAAATTGTCATGTTGATTATGATTTTTATCGTCATTAACAGCTTGCTAGTTGGACTGTTCAAACTGTAGACAAACTCCTAAATTTGGAGTGTTGTTTGCAGTTTTTTTTATACTAGTCATATAAACTATTTTGGGAGTGAGTCTAGTGATGGAAAAGCAATCTGTTTACTGATGCAATCGTGCCAAATAGAAATAAAATCGCGCGTTTAAAAGTTCAAATTAGTATGATATAATTAACTTATAGAAAAGTTATGACGGTGGCTACTTCTGAAAGGTGGTGGTGCTTATGAATGTAAGTACTGAAATCTATGGAAGGAGGATGCCTTTTGTCCGCATTAGACACAATTAAATTGATATTAAGCTTTGGGATGTTTACCATTGCTTTGATCCGTTTAGTTGTAGAAATGCATAAAAACGACAAAAAGAAATAACCAGTCATCAACTTTAGCAAGTTAACTGGTTATTTTTTTAATAAAAAACTTTGCTACCGTCTTAAACGGTTCTATATAAGAGAGGTATGTTCGAGCATATCTCTCTTACTCAATTTAATTATAGCATAGTATAAATGAGACTTGAAGTATTCTTCTCGTTTATTTTTTATATAACAATGGCACGTCTTACTTTTTACACAAAAGGAGCAGACAAATGAAAAAAGTGATTTTACTGCTTATGTTTGTATCGGTTTTACTCGTTGGTTGCAACAGTAAACAATACCCAGCCGTGATAGAAGCCAATGGTCAACTGAATGAAAATAAAATCAACTATAACAAATTAGTAAAAACGATCGATCAGTCAAATTTTAATCAAGTAAGAGAGACCATCTACAAAATGAAACAGCGTTACCCGAATGACTATATGTTAAACAGAATATCAAACCAAGTAGAACACTATTTAAGTGCAGACTACAATTTTCATTACAATAGAGACTGGGAAGCAACATTAAAGGATTTAGATATTGTTGAGGAAAACGTTGGGTCAAAAACATTAATAAAAGATGCAAAAGAACTCAGAAAACAAATCGATGTTACTAAAAAGACGTATGACGGTCATTCAACAGAACGTGAACGAATGTTTCAAGCTGGAGCAACGCCAGAGAATATTGACAAAGTATCAGATCAAGAAGTAAACAACATTCAAAAATTATCCAAAAACAAAGGGCAACCAGAGCCGCACAAAGGAGAATATCTTTTTATCCAAACAATGGCGGAAGAACATCCCGAATTGAACATGTCTATTAAAAAATATGAGGAATATTGGGGTAAGGAGTAATGAGGCAATTAGAAAGTTAAGAAGTTATTTCAAATAGAAGGATGCCGCGCAAATACGAATGATTAAACAAAAACACCAATTTTGAGGAGAATTGGTGTTTTTGTTTATATAGAATGAAAAGGTTAGATATTGATAAAGGAATATTGAAATAATCAATGTTTCCTCCAATTTGAAATTTGCTGGAATTGTTAAAACAATCGCTATAATTTTAAATAATTCTATATAGCAAACCGATCTAAACATATCTCTACACAAAAATCTTTCTAAAAATAACCCCCCCAAGCAAATTTATCACGGTTTTCCAACACAAACCTGTATAATAAAAAACAGCAAGCAATCGAAAGGAGAGCAGTAATGAAAGATGGTTTATACTACGCAAAACAATTCCGAGAAAAAAAGTTAAGTGTCACCGAATGGATAAATGAGCGGGATCAGCAAGTAAAGAAGCTTAATCCTGAGCTAAACGCTTTCGTCGACTGGGATGCTGAAGCTGCCAAAAAACAATTTGAAACGACACAAATAGCTGATGGTCCTTTTTCCGGTCTCCCGATTCCGTTGAAAATGTTAGGGCAAGACAAAGCAGGCATGAAATCGACTTCGGGATCTCGTCTATTCAAGAATCATCGTGCATCGACAACGGATAATTTTGTTCAAGGGTTAGAACGTTTAGGTTTTATTCCGTTAGGAAAAACCAATGCGCCTGAGTTTGGGTTTAAGAATATTTCTGATCCGATGATTTATGGTTCAGCGAGAAATCCGTGGAATTTGATTTATTCTCCTGGCGGTTCTAGCGGTGGTGCGGCCGCTGCTGTGGCAAGCGGGTTGTTTCCAATTGCTGGAGCTAGTGATGGCGGCGGTTCGATCCGGATTCCTGCTTCGTTTAGTGGGTTGATCGGTTTAAAGCCGACAAGAGGAACGATGCCAGTTGGTCCCAATGGCTGGCGGGGATGGCAAGGGGCTTCGATCGATTTTGCCTTGACTGTTTCGATGAGAGATACGGAGACGCTTTTTTATCATTTACGAGGGACAGAAAAAGCAGCACCGTATCAAGCGCCGAAGGCAGAGTGGTCTCACCAAACGGCAGCAAATAAGAAACGTTTGAAAATTGCCTTTTTGACTGAATCACCGGTTGGTACGCCTGTTTCATCAGAAGCTGTCAAAGCAGTGCGTAAGGCGGTTGCTTTTTTAGAACAGCAAGGGCATGAAGTGACCGAAATTTCGTATCCAGTCAATGGACGGCAATTGATCGACAGTTATTACGCAATGAACGGTGCAGAGACCGCGGCAATGTTTAGCGGTATTCAGGAAGCAATTCAACGTCCATTAACGATTTCTGATATGGAACTGATGACGTGGGGAATCTACCAATACGGACGACAATTGCCTGCAAGCGAGTATGTTCAGTCACTGCAATTATGGGATCAGGCTGCCTATAAAATGGAGCAATTATTTGAAGAATATGATTTGTTTTTAACACCAACGGCAGCAGATATTGCACCAAAAATCGATGCAGAGCTGCAAAGTGATCAGATTCGCCAAGACTTAGCTCAGGCAGAATCTTTATCAGTAAAACAGTTACAGAGGTTGATCTATGAGATGTTTGAAAAGAGTTTGACGATCACGCCTTTTACTCAGCTGGCAAATTTAACTGGACAGCCGGCGATCAGTTTACCTACCCATATCGCTGATTCTGGTTTACCGCTGGGGATTCAGTTTATGGCTTCAAAAGGCAGAGAGGATCTACTTTTCCAAGTAGGAAAACTTTTTGAGCAGGAACAGCAGTTTTTATTACCTAAATTTTATCGTGAATCATAGGAGGTTCTAATGAAAAAGATTATTACTAGTTTAAGTGTGATGGGCTTATTGTTTGTTTTAGCAGCGTGTGGGGGATCGAAAGAATCATCTTCAGGTAAAGATCAAAGTTGGGAAAAGGTAGAAGAAGCGAAGAAGCTAACCGTCGCGACATCTGGTACCTTGTTTCCTTCGTCTTACTACAACGATCAAAATGAATTGACTGGCTACGATGTGGATGTGATCAAGGAAGTGGCTAAACGGTTGGATTTGAAGGTTGAATTTAAAGAGTACAATGTGGATGGACAGATCACATCTGTGGCAAAAGGAGAGTCAGATCTAGCGGCAAATGATTTTAGCTTGACGGGAGAAAGAAAAGATAAGTTCAGGTTATCTTCGCCGATCAAGTACTCTTTTGACAGCATGATCGTGCGGAAAAGTGATGATTCAGGTATCGCTTCTCTAGAAGATTTAAAAGGCAAAAAAGCAGCAGGTGAGCCAAATACAAATTATATGAAAATTGCAGAGAAATATGGTGCAAAACTAGTAACATATGATAATGCCACGAATGATCAATATTTGACAGATGTTGCCAATGGCCGGACAGATGTGATCTTGAATGATTATTACCTGCAAAAAATGTCTGTTGGGGCACTGCCGGACATTCCAGTGAAAATTTTAGAGGGTGTCTATTTCAATGCTAACTCAACAGGATTTTTAATGAAAAAAGATAGTGTAGCACTTAGTGAAAAGATCAATGAAACGCTAAAAGAAATGGCGAGTGACGGCACGTTGAAAAAAATCTCTGAAACGTATTTCCAAACGGATGTTTCAGTAGAGCCAAAGGAAAAGGTTGAAGAAAGTGTTTCGATGGAGTAAATGTATATTCCAATGATCGATCTTCGTTTAATGGTTGACTCCATACCATTTTTACTGACAGGATTACCTTACACCATTGGCATCAGCGTGTTGACTTTTTTGATTGGAAATATGTTAGGTATCATATTGACGATGCTCGGCATGTTGCCGTCAAAAATCGTAAAAGGGTTTGTTCGTTTTTATATTTCCTTTTTGCGTGGTGTGCCGGGGCTGGTTTTGCTTTTCCTTCTGTATTTTGGTTTACCGTATCAGTTAAATGCATTGACTGCGGCGTGTATTTGCTTTAGTTTGACCAGCAGTGCTTTTATTGCTGAGATTTATCGCGGATCGATTGCTGGTGTGGATGCTGGACAATGGGATGCGGCGTATGCGTTAGGCTTACCTTTTAGACGAGTGATGCGTAAAATTATTTTACCGCAAGCGTTTCGAATCTCTATTCCGGCTTTAGGGAATGTGGCGATGGATTTATTAAAAGGCACTTCGCTGGCGGCGATGATCACGATTCCGGATATTTTCCAAAAGGCTAAAATCGTTGGTGGTAGGACATTTGATTATATGTCGATGTATATTTTAGTGGCTGTGATGTATTGGTTACTGTGTATTGGGATCGGCTGGGGACAAAATCGTTTGGAGCAGTATTATGCAAAGCGGTATGAAGGGAAAAGTAGCATTCGTATATAGTATGTTTAGCCAATGATACAATTATTATAGATAGAATTAGTGATTGTTAAATCATTACTGGGAAATGACGAATAGTATTTAAGAAACTCAACTCAGTTTACAATGATGACTTTAAAAATAAAAGGATCATTGCGCCGGTAGCCATAAATCTTTTTTTACTCCTTTTTTCAGAACAGTACAAAAATCTCTTGAAAAAATTACTGACACAATGTAAACTATTGTAATGGAGAAAGGAGTAGTTTATGAAAACTATTGAAGAATCTGGGAAAGTTTCATTTCCCCAAGCGGTAAAAGATTTTTGGAAAGGTTATGCTGATTTTAGAGGGCGTTCAACTCGTGCAGGCTATTGGTGGGCAAATTTATGTATTGCTCTTATTTATGTCATTTTATTTATTATTATGAGTATTAATGCTGCCAGCCGATCTTATTATGAGTCATCTGTAAGCCCTGTTTTATTATTTATCATTGTCATTTTTTCTCTAGCATTAGTTGTCCCAATGTTGGCATTAACAGTTAGAAGACTAAGAGATGTAGGATTAAAGAGCAAAGCGATACTTGCGCTGATGGTCGTTTATTACGGATTATATCTTACCTTTATGTTGAGTTTTTATTCATCATTTTTAAGCTCGATCACAAGTATGCTTTATCAATATTCTGATAGTTATTCAGCACCGACTATGATGAGTAACAGCTCACCATTGTTTATTTTCTTGTTTATGACATTAGCAACGTTCGTCTCTGTATGTCCATTTTTACCAACGAATATGTTGGCGACTAAAAGCAAGAATCCTATTATAACCTCTATTTTTTCTAGTGCATACGAAAATATCTCAGAATAATTCAAATCAAAGCAGTAAGTTGAAAGCGATGAATGATAAAGCATGTAGCTTATTTCTGATTTTGATATTTATTTAAAGACAGGGCTCTCCCTGTCTTTTTTTGTCTATTATACTCAAGTATCCAAGCTTTTTTAGTACGTGTTTTGATATATGTGTGGTGAGGAAAACAGTAAATCGTATGAATCAAACAAATTTGAAGGCAAAAAAATTATCAATAGATTTGAACATTTATAAGTAGTAAACTGAATTTACGGATGTTTTAAAGAAGCTATTAGGAATAAGAACGTTTAAGAATGTGATAGAAAGGAAAATGATATGATAGAACAGAATCCAGAAATCAAAATTGTCAAGACAACCTCAGAAGACGAACATTTTCTTTATCTATGTCGATTGTTGGATGAAGACTTAGACCATCAAAGCTACAGTGAAAAAGATAACGAAGCGTACTCTCTTTTCAATGAGCCTCGTAAAAATCAATTGGTATTTATAGCCTATGATCAAGAGCAGCCTATCGGTTGCGCATCACTTAAAAGGGTTGATCAAGATCATGCAGAGATCAAACGAGTATTTGTTAAAAATGAATATCGCTCAAAGAAGATTTCTTGGCAGTTGATAGATATTTTGGCTGATGAAGCGAAGAAACAGGGTTTTCAGAAGTTGATTTTGGAAACGGATATTTATTTTTTTGGTGCGGTCAAATTCTATGAAAAATATGGCTTTACGAGAATTCCAAATTTCCCGCCGTATGAAGAGATGGAGACATCGATTTGTATGGAATATGAACTGTGATAAATAAAAAATGCAGTTGACTGTTTATATTGGTATAAATAGAAAGCAACATGGTGATTAATTAGTGAAAACTTCTTCATTAGTTCCGCTATGTTGCTATTTTTGATAAAAAATAATGTCGCGTAACGGATTATTTAGCGGCCGGTCATTTTATTTGCTAGAAGAATCCTTTAGTGATCAAAGAAAGAGACTGTTGATGATAAAGGATTTGTTGTCTATAATATGAATGACTTTATACATCTACAATGGGACTGAAATTTAAAAGAGTTGTTTTTATCACCAGCTCAGTTCAATCGGAGGTAATAATGGAAAACGCACATCTGATTCAAAATAAATGTAAGACATGTGGCGCTCCAATGGCTGATCCTAATGCGCAAAGATGTTCTTACTGCATGATGCCGCAGCAGGAAAATAGTGATCAACAAGCATTTCTGTGTTCAAATTGCGGCTCTTATCTTGATCATTACATGGGGGGATTTAAGTGTGACTATTGTCATTCTACATTCTCTTTGAATGATCAAATGGGCTTAGACAAAGCTTTTTTTGGTAAACAAGAAAAGCTGGATTTAGAGGTTTCACAAGATCAGGCCAAAACTGTTTTTTATGAATGGTTGGCTAAGAATGATTTATCTCAAGGAGAAATAGAAAGTATAGAGATAAAGCCGTTATATGTTCCTTATATGGTCGCGACTATTAAATATCAGGCAATATTTAGTGCGGATATCGGTCAGGAAACGTGGGGACCATATGCTGAAATAAATGGTGTTGAGAAGAAAAGAAAAGTGATGGAGTGGCAAAACGTACAGGATCATTTTGAAAGTTCTTCGATCAAGAGTTATCTGATCACAACAGAGCTTTCTTTAGAAGTTCAAAGTTTTGCCAAAAAAGTTGATTGCAAAAAATTCATGGAAAGAGCGAGAGCACTCAAAAATGAAGAGCGGGAAAATGATTCATACTTAACTGTGTCACCTAAAAGTGTCGAAGCGATCACAAGAATAGTAAAAAAACATATTCCGATTTCTGCAAAGAAGTTAGCTAAATCTAAGCTATCAAGCAGTGAGGTAAAAGAGCTGAACATCGATTCTTTAAAATATGAAATAGCTTCCGATTATCTTTATGTCCCATTTTGGCAAGTTTTTTACAAATATAAAGGGAAAAATTACCAAGTATTGATCACTGGAACGGAGCAAGCAGATATAGCTATAGACGGGAGTAAGCCGACCATAGAAAAAGCGCGCACGATTGTCGAAAAAAAGGAAGTTCAGTCCTATAAAAATCCGTTCAGCTTTACTATTTTACTTATTTTTCTTGTAGCTATCGCTATGTTTAAACCAATCAGATTGATCGTCTCTGTTTTACTTGGCGTTTATCTGCTAGGGTGTCTAGCAACAGCACTCAAGAACGCTAAAGCTAAAAAAAATAATTTATGAAGGAAAAAATACAAAAATCCGTGAATATTTTCGCTTCTTCCCGCCTAAAATGTTTACATTTAACTAGCTATAGTGTACTATTTAAAGGTATGCATAACATCAATTCATGTATAAAATTAAGTTATTCGGAGGGAAACAAATGTCTGCGAAATGGGAAAAAAAAGGCACCAACGATGGTGTGTTAACTTTTTCAGTTGATCAAACACTAATTGAAAAAGGCTTGAAACAAGCATTTGATAAAGTCAAAAAAAATCTTAACGTACCAGGATTCCGTAAAGGAAAAGTGTCACGTCAAGTATTCAACCGTATGTACGGTGAAGAAGCTTTGTATGAAGATGCGTTGAACGCTGTATTACCAGAAGTTTACGAAGCAGCTGTAAAAGAAGCTGGCATCGATCCAGTATCACAACCAAAAATCGACGTTGAAAGCATGAATAAAGGCGAAGACTGGGTTGTCACTGCAGAAGTAACAGTAAAACCTGAAGTAAAATTAGGCGAATACAAAAACTTAACAGTTGAAAAACAAGACCGTGAAGTAACAGATGAAGACGTAGATGCACGCATCCAACGCGAATTAGAAGCACAAGCAGAATTAGTGATCAAAGAAGATGAAGCAGCTGTTGAAGGCGACACTGTTGTTATCGACTTTGAAGGCTTCAAAGACGGCGTTGCTTTTGAAGGCGGCAAAGGGGAAAACTACTCTCTAGAATTAGGTTCTAACTCATTCATCCCAGGCTTTGAAGACCAATTAGTTGGTAAAAAAGCTGGCGAAGAATTAGAAGTAAAAGTAACTTTCCCAGAAGATTACCAAGCTGAAGACTTAGCTGGTCAAGAAGCTGTCTTCCAAGTGAAAGTACACGAAGTAAAAGCAAAAGAATTACCAGAATTGGATGATGAATTTGCCAAAGACGTTGATGATTCAGTAGAATCATTAGACGAATTAAAAGAAAAATACCGTAAAGAATTAACAGAATCTAAAGAAGCTGCAGCAACAGAAGCTAAAGACGAAGCAGCAATTCGTCAAGCAGTTGATAACGCTGAGATCGTTGATCTTCCACATGTCATGGTACATGATGAAGTACACCGTTCAATGGATGAATTCTTGAACAACATGCAACGTCAAGGAATCGCACCTGATATGTATTATCAATTAACTGGTACAACAGAAGCTGACTTGCACAAACAATTTGAAGCAGAAGCAGAAGTTCGTACGAAAACAAACCTTGTGATCGAAGCGATCGCTGCTGCTGAAGATATCGAAATTACTGAAGAAGAGATCGAAAACGAAATCAAAGATCTTTCAGAACAATACAACATGCCGATCGATCAAGTAAAACGTGTCTTAACAGAAGATATGTTGAAACATGACATTCGCATGAAAAAAGCAGTAGAAGTTATCACTGAAACTGCAACAGAAAAATAATTCAACTAAAAAAAGACATTCCTTTTCATAAGGAATGTCTTTTTTGTTTCGCTGAAAATGGTCATTGCAAAATGATTTGATCTAACCAGTCGATTAGTTTTTGATAGATACGCAGACCTTCCTTATTATTTAAATCACGGTCAAAATCGTGTGGTAAATCTGAGACTTCTTCATAAACGACTGTTGGAATGAGGGTAGCTGCTTTTCTGGAAATTTCAACGGGTACATCCTGATCACCTGAGCTATGTGTCAGGAAAGCTGGTGGTAAGTTCGCCAAATCTGCTTCGGATAAGCTAAAGGTACTTTTTTCATTTGGAGCTTTCACTAAATAACTCAGCCAATTCCCAAATTGTCTACCTGATAAATAAAGAGAAAAACGTTCATTGATAGAAACGTGAGCTATTGGTTTAGAAAAAATCAACGATTGAGCTGTCAGTGGTGCAACTTTAGCAAACTGGTTATAATAACTACTAGGCTGGCTAAAACGGGAATCAGTCAAATCATAGTAACCATAAAAACTGATCAGTCCTTTTTGCTCAGGTTTTTGGTACTTAGAAGAGAGCAAGTAAGCCAGATAACCGCCAGCAGAACGCCCAAATAAAAAGTAATCAGCTTTGGGTAAGCCTAATTTTGTCTGATAGTTGTTTAAAAACCAGTCAGTTGCTTTTTGGAGAGACGATTCAATCGTCGAAAGCTTACATTCTGGTGCCAACGGATAATCAATAGTTAATAGATTGTAGCCGTTCTCTACAAGTAGCTCACAATAAGAAATGGGCAAATCGTCCCGCTCGCCGTACACTAAACCACCGCCATGAAAATATAGCAATGTCGCTTTACTTTCAGATAGACGCTCATTAGAATAAAACGTCATGGATAACAGTAAATCATCTAGTTGACTATAACAAAATTCTTGTTTTAACATGAGAATTCCTCCGTAATTTTAAATAGTTTCACGAACTTATTTCTATTTTAACCCATGTAAACCCAATATTTATGTTTAATGCGCACAAAGATAAGAGTTAATTTGTGAAAGTTGTATAGTGTGTGAAAATCAGGAACCGCTTACAATGAATATGATAACAAAAGAGGGAGATGTATCAAATGGATTTAAAGAAAGTTTTGCAAGAAAATATCGAGCTTTTATCTAATATTGGCAATGATCCAACCGGCGGAATGACACGCTTACTGTACTCTGATTCATGGTTGGCAGCACAGAAAACTGTGAAAGAAAAATTAGAAGCGATCGGTCTGACCGCTTCATTTGATGAGATCGGGAACCTCTTTGGTAGAGTAGAAGGAACGGATTTTCCAGAAGAGACAGTGTTGTCTGGCTCACATATAGATACTGTTGTTAATGGTGGCAACTTAGACGGTCAGTTTGGTGTGATCGCAGCTTACGTAGCGATTCAGTATTTGCTAGAAACTCATGGCAAACCAAAACGCTCACTAGAAGTTATTTCGATGGCCGAAGAAGAAGGCAGCCGTTTCCCAACTGTTTTCTGGGGCAGTAAAAACTTCGTTGGTGAAGCGAAAAAAGAAGATGTTATCGACATCGCTGATTTTGAAGGCTTGAAATTTGTGGAGGAAATGCGTCGCCATGGCTTTGATTTTAGAGATGAAACGAAAGCTGTTCGAAAAGATATCAAAGCATTCGTAGAAATTCATATCGAGCAAGGAACAGTTCTTGAAAAAGAAAACCTTCAAATCGGTGTCGTCAATAATATTGCTGGACAAAGAAGATATACGATCGTCTTAAAAGGTGAAGCAAATCATGCAGGAACAACGCCAATGGGCTATCGTAAAGATGCAGTCTACGGCTTTGCAAAAATTTGTTCACAAGCAATAGACCGTGCGCTTGAAGTCGGTGATCCGCTAGTGTTGACCTTCGGTAAGGTCGAACCAAAACCAAATACAGTGAACGTTGTTCCTGGTGAGGTATTATTCACGATGGATTGCCGTCATACGGATAGCGGTGAGCTTCATACATTTACGCAAGAAATCGAAGCGTTAATGAGAAAAATCGCTGCAGAACATGAATTAGAAATCGATATCGATCTATGGATGGACGAAGCACCAGTTCCAATGAATGAAGAAATCGTAACAGCAATTGAAACGGCTGCGAAAGCTGAGCATATGGACTATAAGGTGATGCATAGTGGTGCTGGGCATGATTCTCAAATCATCGCACCTAATTTCCCAACAGCGATGATCTTTGTTCCAAGTATCAATGGGATCAGTCATAATCCAGCAGAAGCGACAGACATTGACGATTTAGTCAACGGCGTAAAAGTATTAGCAAGTACGTTGTACGAATTAGCATATAAATAAGAAAGTAGGCAAAATAAAATGGGGTATAAAAATAATCAAACGGGCTATCTTGACGGTTTACTATCATCAAGAGCAGTCATTAAAAAAAATAATTACGCACTGATCCCTCACGATGGATTAGTGAATAATGTGATTCCAGGTTTTGAAAATTGTGATTGTTCGATTCTAGGATCAAAACAATTAGGCGCAAATTTTGTCGATTACATCATTACCCTTCACAAAGATGGTAAAAATGAACGTGGTTTTGGCGGTGAAGGAATCGAGACGATCGTTTACGTGATCGATGGTGTCTTAAAAGTCAGTGATGGCAACGAAACACACGAAGTAAAAAAAGGCGGTTATGTGTATTTACCAGCAAGCACATTGATGTATTTAGAAAATGGTCAAGATGCTGATACAGAGATTTTCTTGTACAAAAAACGGTATCAACCATTAGAAGGCTATGAAGCACATAAAGTCGTAGGCAACGTCAATGACATTGAACCGATTGAATATGAAGGAATGAAAGATGTTCTATTATGGGATTTCTTACCGAAAGATTTAGGTTTTGACATGAATTTCCACATCCTTTCATTTGAACCTGGAGCTAGCCATGGGTATATCGAAACGCACTATCAAGAACACGGTGCTTACTTACTTTCAGGACAAGGGATGTACAATTTGGATAACGAATGGATGCCAGTCGAAAAAGGGGATTACATCTTTATGAGTTCTTATGTACAACAAGCGGCATATGCTGTTGGTCGTGATGAGCCTTTGATGTATGTCTATTCAAAAGATTGTAACCGTGATCCAGAAATTTAATTTAGTGAAGAGGAAGTTTAAGAATGAATGAAACTGTTGTAGTGAAACCAGAGGAATTGCATGATTTGATTGAAAATAAATTAGAAAAAGCAGGTCTGAAATCAGAGCATGCAGAGGAAGTGGCGACACACTTGGTATTTGCAGATGCTTGCGGTATCCATTCACATGGCGCTGTCAGAGTGGAGTATTACGCAGAACAAATCGACAAAGGTGGCGTAACTCTTGATCCAAAAATTGAATTTGAAGAAACTGGACCAAGCTCAGGGATCGTCCATGGGAAAAATGGAGCTGGACAATACGTAGCGGATGTCGGCCTTGGCTATGCGATCGATATGGCAAAAAAATCTGGCGTAGCTGTTGTCGGTATTTCCAAAATCAGTCATAGTGGTGCACTTTCTTATTACGTAAAAAAAGCTGCTCAGCATGATTTAGTCGCGATCGCAATGTGTCAGTCTGATCCAATGGTTGTCCCATTTGGCGGGAAAGAAAATTATTTTGGCACGAACCCGATCGCATTTGCTGCTCCTAGAAAAGATCATGAGCCGGTCGTTTTTGATATGGCAACAACAGTTCAGGCATGGGGCAAGGTATTGGATGCGCGTTCTAAAAATAAAGATATTCCCGATACTTGGGCAGTCGATAAAGATGGGAAACCTACAACAAATCCGCATAAAGTCAATGGCTTATTGCCGATCGCAGGACCAAAAGGATATGGACTGATGATGATGGTGGATATCTTATCTGGTATGCTTTTAGGCTTACCGTTCGGAAAACATGTATCATCGATGTATGATGATATCACTAAAGGACGCGATGTTGGCCAAATGTATATTTTGATCGATCCAAGATGTTTCACAGATTTGGATATGTTTAAGGCTTCTGTCGATGGAATGGTTGAAGAACTTCATGAGATTCCAGCAGCAGATGGTTTTGATCAGGTTTATTATCCAGGTGAGATCAATCAAATCAATTATGAAAAATCAATGACAGAGGGTATTGAGATCGTAAAAGACATCTATGATTATCTGAAAAGCGATACCTTACACTATGATCGTTATGAAAATACGAATGCTTTTGGTGAAAAGAAATAATTAGACTGAACTACTGTAAAAAAGCAAAAGACTTTCTTAAGAAAGTGTTGAATATTTATGTTATCCAGCTATACAGGCTAGCTCTTCGGAAAAAAGATAAAAATAGAGTGAGACAAAAAACGTCTCAATCGATTTTTTCTATTTTTCTGTCAGAGCCTGACGAGCCTGTTCCGCTTTTATCGTTATCTAGCTACACAAATCAATTCTTAGGAAAATAGATAAATTGCCAGTGAGACAGAAAGCGTCTCAAAGTCAATTTCCTAATTTCTACAGAATTAGACGATTTGTTGCGCTTTTACTGTTATCCAGCTGTACAAGCCAACCTTTCGGAAAAAAGATAAAAATAAATTGTGGCAAAAAGCACCACATTTTATTTTTCCTATTTTTCAGTCAAGGTTGAACGGCTTTTTCCGCTTTTATTAGAAGGAGGGATTCACTTATGAGAGTTACGAAAGCAGAGTTACATCAATTGATCCAAGACAAAATTGCAAAAGCAGGGTTATCAAAGGAGCATGCGGCGATTGTCAGCGATGTTTTGACCTTTGCTGATGCTAGAGGGATTCATTCGCACGGGGCAATGCGTGTAGAATATTATTCCGAAAGAATTGCTAAAGGCGGCATTACAAATGATCCATCCTTTTCTTTTGAGCAGACTGCAGCAAGCTGCGGGATATTTGAAGGAGATAATGGTTCCGGTTTTGTGGCAGCAAAATTAGCAATGGATCATGCAATTGACATGGCAAAAGAAAATGGGGTAGCAGTTGTTGGTGTACGTAATATTTCTCATAGTGGAGCCCTTGCTTATTATGTGGAGCGTGCAGCAGAGCAGGATATGGTTGCTTTATCTGTTTGTCAGTCCGATCCGATGGTGGTACCATTTGGCGGCAGTGAGCCCTATTTTGGCACGAATCCGATCGCATTTGCTGCACCGAGTAATGATGAACGGATCATCACATTCGATATGGCAACGACTGTTCAAGCGTGGGGCAAGATTTTACATGCTCGTTCGAAAAAAGAAGCCATTCCAGATTCGTGGGCAGTCGATGAAAAAGGCAATCCAACAACGGATTCTACAGCAGTTAATGCTTTATTACCGATCGCAGGACCAAAAGGGTATGGTTTGATGATGATGGTGGATGTGCTATCTGGGATTTTGCTAGGCGTCCCATTCGGCAAACATGTTTCTTCAATGTATCATGATTTATCTAAAGGAAGAGAACTAGGTCAACTTCACATTGTGATCAATCCAGAATTCTTTATTGGTATTGATACGTTCAAAAAAAATATTTCAGCAATGCTGGATGAAATCAAACAAATCAGTCCCAGTCCGGGATTTGCAGAAGTGAATTACCCTGGTGAACGAGGACGCGCACGAGAAAAGAATTATGAAGAAAACGGAATTGAGATCGTCGATGACATTTATCAATATCTGATCAGTGATGATATACATTATGATCGCTATGATCATAAAAATAAATTTGCAGAATAATCTGCCTAGAATCACAGCGAAGGTATTTGAGCTGGTGGTGAAAAGTACAAGACTTTCACAAGAAAGAGTTGAACATTTTTTTGATAAGAGCTTAAACGAGTTTACAACACTTTTAAACTTATCTAGTTTCATAGGCTAACTCTTCAGAAAAAAGATAAAATCTGCATGTGACAGAAAGCGTCACAATCAATTTTTCCTATTTTGCTGAGAATCACAGCGAAGATATTTGAGCTGATGATGAACAGTACAAGACTTTCGTAAGAAAGAGTTGAACATTTTTTCGATAAGAGCTTAAACGAGTTTACAACACTTTTAAACTTATCCAGTTTCGTGAGCTAAGCTCTCGGAAAAAAGATAAAAATGGAGTGTGACAAAGAACGTCACAATCAATTTTTCCTATTTTTCAGTCGAGCGTAAACGAGCTCACTACACTTTTAAACAAATGGAGGAATTTCAATGCTGCATACTATAATCAAAGCGAACAGCTATCAGGATTCCATCGTATTGATGTTATTGACAAATAAATTAAATACGATTGATGGTGTTCACAACGTCTCTGTTATGATGGGGACTCCGGCGAATAAAGATATTTTTAAAACCGGTGGCTTATATACGGATGAATTAGAAAAAGCATCATCAAATGATATGGTGATCGTTTTAGATATCGAAGATGATTCTTTGATCGACCAAGTGTTATCAGAGATCGATGTATTTTTAGAAGAGCAAACAAAAGGCGGCGGAGATGGCGCTGGAGAAGAAGTAGCCAAAACGTGGGATAAGGCTTTTGAATTAGGGAAGGACGCTGGAGTAGCTGTATTTTCTATTCCTGGAACACATGCAGCACTTGAAATCGAAAAAGCATTGGATGAGGGCAAACATGTCTTTTGTTTTAGTGATAATGTTGCAATCGAAGATGAAAAGCGCTTAAAAGAAAAAGCCCATGAAGCTGGACTTTTACTAATGGGACCTGATTGTGGTACTGGTATTATCAATGGTATTCCTGTTGCATTTACCAATGCTGTTCGTAAAGGAAAAATCGGTGTCGTTGGAGCATCTGGTACGGGAATTCAGGAAGTAACGACGATCATCCATAAATTAGGTGGTGGAGTGACGAATGCAATCGGTACTGGCGGGCGTGATCTAAAAGCTGAGATCGGTGGTATCACTCTTAAAAACAGTATCATGACATTGGAGAAAGATCCTAATACCGAAGTCATTGTTGTAATTTCTAAACCACCTGCACCAGAAGTTCGTGATGAAGTTCTGAACCTTTTAAGAAGTGTTTCTAAGCCTGCAGTAACGATTTTCTTAGGTGAAAAACCTGAAACACATGAAGAAAATCTTTACCGTGCCTATACACTTGAAGAAGCAGCACAAATTGCTGTTCAATTATTGAATAAAGAAACTGTTAAAGCGAAAAAAGAGATTTTGAACGTACCGGCACATGCTCTTAAATCTGAACAAAAATATGTTAAAGGATTATACTCCGGTGGAACACTTGCGTATGAAGCAGCAATGCTGATTAAGGAAGGTTTAACTTTATCTGATGGAGAGCATGCACCAGAAGGATTCATTTTAAAAAATCAGGGACATGAAATCATCGATTTAGGGGATGATATTTATACACAAGGCAAACCGCATCCAATGATCGATCCAACTAAACGTAAAGAAATGTTGGAAGAAGTAGGGAAAGATCCTGAAACAGCGATCATTTTGTTGGATGTTGTACTTGGCTATGGTTCTCATGCCAATATGGCACAAGAACTTGCTCCGACGATTCAAGAATTAAAAGCGCAAGCAAAAAATGAAGGTAGAGAATTATTTGTTATTGGTACAATTGTTGGTACAGATGAAGATCCTCAAAATATTCATGAACAAGAAGCAATCATGAAGGAAGCCGGCGTGATACTGTGTGATAGTAATGCTCAAGCTGTTCGCATGGCATTAGCAATTTTGGACCATCCGCTGAAGCAGGAAGAAAAAGCAATCGTACCGCAACCAACCGTTACACCGATTACAATAACGCCATCAGAAGCAATGCTGGCATTATTAACAAATCAAGGCTTTATTAATATTGGTTTAAGGAGTTTTTCAGAAGCGATTACCAATCATGGCGGTAATGTTGTTCAATACGATTGGCAACCAGTTGCAGGAGGAAATATCACCTTACAAAAAGCATTACAATTTTTAAGCAAAGTAGAATTAGGCAAATAAGATGATCGAGCTAAACAAGTCATTCTTTAAAAAAGGAGCTTGTTTAGCTTCAACGGAGGGTAACAAAAAATGTCATATAAAACAATCGATGAAGCAAATCAGGCAGTTGCTGCCAAAATCGTTGCCGGTTCTCCTTTCCTACTGGATGTAGTTCCGGCAAAATCAGTGATCAAAGAATTGAATGAAGGAAAAGTATTGTTACATGCTGGACCGCCAATCACTTATGATAAGATGGTCGATCCTATTCAAGGGGCTTGCGTTGGTGCTGCTCTATTCGAAGAATGGTGCGATACTGAAGAAGAAGCTAGAGAAATGCTGGAATCAGGAGAAGTCACTTTGATTCCTTGTCATCACGTAAATGCTGTAGGTCCTATGGGTGGTATCACATCTGCGAATATGGCGGTATTAGTCGTTGAAAATAAAACAGACGGTAATCGTGCATTCTGTACAATGAATGAAGGAATCGGCGCAGTATTACGTTTTGGTGCTTATTCAAATGAAGTGATTACTCGTTTAAGATGGATGAGAGACACGTTAGCACCTGTGTTGAGCGCAGCGTTGAAAACAAAGGAAGATGGATTGAATATCAATGTTTTAGTAGCAAAAGCGATCGCTATGGGAGATGAATTCCACCAACGAAATATTGCTGCTTCATTGGCTTTCTTAAAAGAAATGGCACCGATCATTGTTGGTTTAACAGATATCGATCAAGTGAAACGCGAAGAAGTTGTCCAGTTTTTGGCTGATACAGATCAGTTCTTCTTAAACGTGATGATGGCTTCAGCAAAAGCGGTGATGGATGGGGCTAGACAAATTCAAGAAGGAACGATCGTCACTGCTATGTGCAGAAATGGACATGAATTCGGGATTCGCATTGCCGGAATGGGCGATGAGTGGTTTACTGGTCCTGTGAATACACCTCAAGGATTATACTTCTCAGGCTTCAGTGAAGCGGATGCAGCACCGGATATGGGTGATAGCGCGATTACAGAGACTTTTGGTGTCGGCGGTATGGCGATGATTGCTGCTCCAGCGGTTACTCGTTTTGTTGGCTCAGGCGGATTCTATGACGCGCTGAATACAAGTGAAGAAATGACGGAAATCTGTATTGATACAAACCCTAATTTCCCTGTTCCAACATGGGATTTCAAAGGGATTTGTTTAGGCATCGATGCTAGAAAAGTTGTCGAAACTGGGATCCTTCCTGTGATCAATACAGGAATTGCCAACAAAAAAGCGGGCTTAGGTCAAATTGGCGCTGGAACAGTTACGCCGCCGATTGATTGTTTTGAAAAAGCTGTTTTAGCTTATGCAAAGAAATTAGGTTTTACAGAGTAATACATTCAGAAGTTAGTAGCATCAAGCCTACTAACTTCTGATTTAAAAAGAATAAATCGAATTAGACCACTTACTATCGTTGCTAAAGAAAGAAGCGACTTCAGCAAGCGTTATTTGTTATGCCTAAATAGTCAATCGGGTTTAGTAAAAATGACTTTTAAGAAAATGGAGGAAGAAATATGGCAAATCGTGTCGTGATCGCACTGGGCGGAAACGCGATCTTAAAACCAAATCAAGAAGCAACTTTGGAAGTACAATTAGAAAATGTAAAGCTTAGTGCAGAATTGATTGCAAAAATCGAAGAATTAGATTATCAAATTGTGTTGACGCACGGAAATGGTCCACAAGTAGGAAATATCTTAAGACAAAATGAAGAAGCTAAAGATGTCGTTCCGCCATTTCCGCTAGATGTTTGTAATGCGGAATCACAAGGCTTTATCGGATATATGTTGGAACAGAGTTTGAAAAACTCTTTGGAAACAAAAGGACTGACTAGTAATGTGGTGACTCTTTTAACTCAGACAGAAGTGTCTGCCGAAGATGATGCCTTTGAACAGCCAAATAAACCAATTGGTATTTTCTATTCTGAATTAGAAGCTAAAAAAATGGAAAAAGAAAAAGGCTGGGTCATGATGGAAGATGCCGGACGTGGGTACCGACGTGTAGTTCCATCGCCGCAGCCAAAAGCAATTCATGGTGTAGATGCTATCGTTAAGTTATTAAACCAAAATACGATCGTGATTGCTGGAGGAGGCGGAGGGATTCCTGTAGTCCGCTGTCAAAATGGGTTACTTAAAGGAATCGAAGCGGTGATCGACAAAGATCGTACGGGTAAAAAATTAGCTGAACAAATCGATGCAGATACATTCATGATGTTGACCGATGTAAGTAATGTTTATATCAACTATGGCAAAGAAAACCAAGAGAAACTGGAAACGATTTCTGTTGATCAAGCGCAACAATATATGGATGAAGGACATTTTGCAGATGGTAGCATGGGGCCTAAAATGGAGGCAGCAATTGCTTTTGCGAAGCAAGGCAAAACAGCCATTATCTGTTCTTTAGAAGAAGCAGATTTAGCTTTATCAGGACAAGCAGGAACAAGAATTACGGGATAAAAAAGAAGTTGACCGACTCTTTATGATAGGTCAACTTTTTTTTTTAGTGTTGATTTGAACGTTCGGATAATTCTAATGCCAGACGTAAATTCAGGCTGTTGATAGGGTCTTGAATATTTTTACCTAACAATTTAGCACAGTGATCGATTCTGTACTTGATCGTATTTCGATGTAGGTACATTTCCTTGGCTGTTTTAGAAATCTCGCATTGAAAGCTCAAGTAACATTTAAGTGTTTTTCTGAGTTCGATAAAGGAATCTTCGATCGGGTAAGCGAGTTCTTTCAAGGTTGTTTCACAGAAGTAATGAACATCTTCAGCACTCATTTTTTCAAAAAGACTCTTCATTCCTTTAGGATGATAACGATGGATCAATGGCGTCTCAGTCATCGCCAAGGTTTCTTCATAAGCGGTTTTCGCTTCAATAAATGAGCTAGCGATCTGTTCAGCAGTTTCATATAGATTTCCTAAAGCAAAAGTAAGTGTGATCGGTAATTTATCAGAGAGCTGGAGTGAAATCTCCTGTAAAATCTGCTCCAAGTCATTTACTTTACTTTGAATCAAGATAGCAAGATGATTTGTGTTTTTTATTTTGAAAACACTTGTGTTTTTCAGTCTTAGCGGCAAACTTTCTTCAAGCCATTGAAAAGCCACATCACTTTCTTCTTGTTGGTATTTGATTTTTGTTGCGGTTGTGGTCGTTTGATTACAGACGGCATAAACGATTTGGTATTGCGTGCTTTTCTTCAAACCGTAATTGGCACCTAAATCAAGCCAGTCACGTTGGACTTGGTGAGGAGTTTGCTGATGTTCGATCAGCTGACTTAAAAAATCACTCTTCAAAAGATCAAGTGATTCTTGAACTTTTTGATTTTTGTACAACATGAAAGAAAGCACTAGACAAGCTTGCTCCACTGCAAACTCAGACATTGGATAAGGAACTTGTTCCGGGTTCAAGATCAATAAATAATGTGGGAAATAGGTATTGACTGTTACTGAAAAGCCTGCAATTTGAAGAGGCTGCTGATTTAGATCATTAATGATGAACGACGCATGACTATCTTCATTCCAATGCTTATATTTTTCCACTAATTGTTCCACATAATACTCTGCAGGTTTAGACGTTTGAGTAAAGTGTTTAGAGTGTGCAATTACTTTACGATAAGGACTCAGTAAAATCACCGGCGTGTTGATCATCTTTCCGAAGTCGGCAATGAATCGTGCAATACTGACATCATGGATCAGCAAGTCTGAAAAACGTTTTTGGATATCTAACGCATAACTCAATTGCTCTGTTTTTGTGTCCCATAAATAATTCAAAAGTTGATGCAACAATGCGCCTAGAGGTTGAGTGCTGGGGACTTGAACAATCGGAAATTTAATTTTATTTGCATAAGCAACGACCTCAGGATCAATTGCTTCTATAAAGCGACCAACCTTGATTCCAATTCCTGCAGCTTCTTGTTCTTTCAATGAATCGATCAATGAAATCAGCGCTTGTTGATTGTCTTTATATACCATAGCAGTAGTTAGTAGAAAAATTCGCTTAGGAATAAAGTTAGCCACATCAGGTGTTTCCGATATTTCGATACTTTCAACGATCGTATTTATCTGTGCTGGGTGTGTCAATAATTTTAAATCAGAAAAATGTGGTATTTTCAATAAATCTTCTAAAGTAGTCAATCAATTGCCTCCTAGAATATACAATAATCAGAATATCTCTATTGTAAATGATAGCGTATCCAGATTCAAGAATGGTTTGTGCATGTTAACTGAATATTGTATATATTTGTTTAATGAAGACAATGACTTTTGCTGATATAAGAGTACGATGGAAATAAAACGGAAATGAGGAATAGTTATGTTTTCAGAAATATCAGTACCAAGCAGAACGATTATGACACCAGGGCCGGTAGAAGCACACCCGGTGGCTTTAAGAGCGATGTCAGCGTCTATTTTAGGTCAATTTGATCCAGCTTTTCTTCGAATCATGGATGAAGTCAAGGAAATGATCAAAATTCCTTTTGGGACAAAAAATGAGCAGGCGTTTGCGGTTGATGGTACCTCTCGTTCTGGTTTAGAAGCAGCATTGATTGCATTGATCGAACCTGGAGATAAAGTATTGATTCCTGTTTATGGTCGTTTTGCTTATCTATTAGGTGAAATTTGTGAACGGGCACAAGCAGAAATCCGTTATCTTGAAAAAGAGTGGGATGCACCTTTTGAACAAGAAGAAGTTATTCAAGCGATTACAGAATTTCAACCAAAAATAGTAACGATGGTTCACGGTGAAACAGCTAATGGTCAAATGCAGCCATTGGATAAAATTGGTCAATATTGTCGGGAAAAGGATCTCTTCTTTGTCGTGGACATGGTCGCAACATATGGCGGAGTGCCTTTAGAAGTAGATGAATGGGCTGTCGATATTGCAATTGCAGGCACACAAAAATGTGTGAGTGTGCCGTCGGGTCTATCTTTGATCACGTATAATAAACGAGTAGAAAAAGTATTGGATGCACGGTATCAAAAAGAGTTGGGATTGAGTAAAGACATTAGAAATAAAAATCATATCAGCAGTAACTACCTTGATTTAAGTCAGTTGCAGCGTTATTGGAGTGAAGAGCGGATCAATCATCATACGGAGGCGACTAGTATGATTTATGGTCTGCATGAAGGCTTGAGAATGCTGATCCAAGAAGGGATGGAAAATGTTTATGCTCGACATGCACTGAATGATCAGGCGATCGTTGCAGGTATCGAAGCGATGGAACTTGGTTTTTATGGTCAACTAAGCACCAAAATGCCGACAGTTACACCGATCATGATTCCTGATGGGATCGATGGTGAAAAGGTACGAGCGTTGATGTTAGATGATTTTGCTGTTGAGATCGCTTCTTCTTTTGGTGCACTACAAGGAAAAGTATGGCGAATTGGAAATATGGGCTATAGTAGCCGTAAAAGTAATGTTCTTCATGTGTTATCAGCGTTAGAAGGCGCTTTGAATTATTATGGTGCTGATATTGCTAAAGGTGAAGCAGTGAAAGCCGCTTTAGCAATTTATAAAAAATAGAATCACATAGTTTGTGTGAAAGAACAATTTATTGTTCGTTTTGCACAAACTTTTTGCTAAGTTTGTGAAAAGTAATGATGAATGAAAGATTGCTACCGCTTACAATTAAAGCGAATAAAGAAGTGGTTTCTCTATATATCCCCTAGCAAAATGCACAAACTTTGTCTAGAATTATATATAGAAAAATAACAGTTGGAGGAAAAGACATGGATGCAACAAATGAAAAAGTAAAGAGTTCAGGAATGGATTACTGGAAAAAAATTGTCATATTATTATGTGCCGGTTGGGTAACGATTTGGGTTTACCGTTCAGCTTTATCACCTGCTTATCCGCAAATCAATGAGTCCCTTGGAGGGAATATTTCTGATACTGCATTAGGATTTATTTCTACTTGTTATTTCTTTGGTTATGTAGCGATGCAGATTCCGGCAGGATTTTTAGTAGATAAAATCGGCAAGAAAAAAGTCTTGATCCCTGGGTTTATCGTGTTTGGCATTGCAGCATTTTTGATTTCTCAAGCAACGAGCATCTCAATGATTTATTTTGGTAGTGTTTTAGCTGGTTTAGGTTGTGGATCATTTTATGGCTCAGCTTACTCACTAACTTCTCAAAATATTCCCCAAGATAAAAGAAGTTTTTCAACAGCGATCGTTAATAGTGGTTCTGCAGTAGGTTCAGGTTTAGGCTTGATTTTATCTAGTTTCTTAGTGGTTCAACTACAATTTCCTTGGCAAACAATGATGTATATTTCTGTTGCGTTGATCGTAGTGATGTTGATCGCGTTTATCGCAATTATTCGTAATAATAAAGAAGATGCTGAATTTTTAGCTCAATCTGCTGTAGAGGAAGCAAAAGTAAAAACGGAGACAACAGAAATTGTTGAAAAAGAACATGTGTCAATGAAAAAATTATTTTCACCAAAAATGTTATTTGCGTATGTGTTATATTTTGCTACTTGTTATGCTTATTATATGACGGTTACTTGGTTGCCAAACTTTTTAGGAACTGAGAGAGGATTTGAAGGAGCGGCTATTGGTTTCTCTGCTTCTCTTGTAGCCTTTGCTTCTATTCCTGGGGCATTGTTCTTTAGCCGTTTGGCAGATAAATTTATGCATAAAAAAGTTCAATTTATTGTCATTTTAGAATTTTTAGCAGCAATCATGCTCTTACTTACAGTTCAAGCAACAAACTCAACATTATTATTAGTAGGTTTGATTTTATACGGATTTTTAGGAAAGCTTGCAGTGGAGCCGATCATCATTTCTTGGTTGGGTGAAAATGCACCTAAAGTTGGGATTGGAACAACACTTGGCGTATTCAACTTTTTCGGTATGATGTCTTCTGTGATTGCCCCAACTTTAACAGGCTCAATCTCAGATGCCACTGGTTCAAAAGAAATGGGTTTTTATATTTCAGTTATCTTATTGGTAGCAGGAACTGCATTGTTCTTATTGGCTAATCTTAAGAAAAAAACGGCTGAATAAATAAGTAAATAAGGTGATGTGTTTAACTTCTGGAACTGAATAGTTTAAGGAATTTAAACACATCTTTTTGTTGCTCAATAAGGAGTACTCAATGGGATATTTATTTTTATTGCACATTTATGAAAACGCTTAAAAGGAGGCGAAGAAATGGAACACCAAGATTATCACATTACAGAAGCAGAACTCCAGGAATTCCGAGAGCGTGGGTACAATGATGATTTATTACCTAAGCCGTTGTCTAAACGAATGATGGGAAAATTGAACTACTTTACGCTATGGATGGGCTCGGTACACAATATTCCCAATTACACAGCTGTTGGCGGGTTTTTGTTTTTAGGGTTATCACCGATCAACATCATGCTGGCGTTAGTTTTAAGTGCGTTAGCAGTTGCTCTTTTTATGACATTCAATGGTCGTGCGGGCTCAAAATATGGGATCCCTTTTGCTATGCATTTACGGTCGACCTATGGTGACATTGGTGCAAAGTTACCCGGCTTTCTTAGAGGGTGCGTAGCGGCGATTGCTTGGTTTGGGCTGCAGAATTATACTGGTTCTTTAGCGTTATTGATCCTGATTGGTAAAATCTGGCCCGGCTTTTTAACACTTGGCGGAGGAACAACGATTTTGGGTATTTCGATTCCTGGTTTGATTGCGTTTACCCTGTTCTGGGTGGTAAATATGTTGATTGGGCTTGGTGGGGGAGATATTCTTAATAAGTTTACGGCAATTTTAAGTCCGCTGATTTATATTGTATTCGGTGGAATGGCAATTTGGGCAATTCGAGTAGCGGGCGGAATTGGACCGATTTTATCTTATAATGTAGCGGGAGCATCTCACAATATTTCGCCGATTTTTGTTTATTTTATGATCATGAATTCCGTTTTAGCTGTCTGGGCAGCACCAGGAGCAAGTGTTTCTGATTTTACGCAAAATGCTAAATCGACAAAAGACCAAACGATTGGGCAAACAGCTAGTTTACTTGTCGGTTATGGGATCTTTGCCTTTTCTAGTGTGGCTATTTTGATTGGCGGTTCGATTCATTACGGAATTCAGGAATGGAACATTTTGAACATCGTTGACCGCTGGGAAAACTCCTTTGCGATCATTGTGGCGATGTTGGTTTTCTTATTAACGACTGTTTCGACGAATGCTACAGGGAATATCATTCCTGCTGCCTATCAATTATGTGCTTTATTTCCGAAGAAAATTGATTATAAAAAGGGTGTGCTGTTGGCAAGTATCATTAGTTTTTTGATCATGCCTTGGAAGCTGATGGAAAATTCAGCCAGCATATTTATTTTCTTGAACACGATTGGTGCGGTCTTGGGACCAGTTGCTGGGACAATGATTGCACATTATTATTTTGTGGAAAAACAAACGATCGATTTGGATCAACTGTACATGGATCAATCGAAAGACAATAGCCGCAATCGGTATAAAGGATTAGACAAATCAGCATATATAGCAACGATCGTAGCATTGGTTATTTGCTTGAGCGGTCATTTTATTCCAGCGTTCAAAGTTATTTCCGATGTTTCTTGGCTAGCAGGTTTTGCTTCAGCATTTTGTCTATATCTATTATTAAGAAAATTTTTGAAAAATAAGTAGTAAAATAATTGGATCAACTAGCTATATGATTTGAATAGATTAGATGAAATTCTAAAAAAGTAGGGTCATTTAGCTATTAAAAATAGGAGGAACGAACATGAGCTACGATTTATTGATTAAAAATGGGTTAGTGATTTTAGAGTCTGGCGAAGTCAAAACAGATGTTGCTGTGAAAGACGGTTTGATTGCCGCTATTGGTCGTGATTTAGGGGATGCTGAGAAAGTCATAGATGCAGCAGGTTTAGTTGTTAGCCCTGGAATGGTGGATGCGCATGTCCATATCACTGATCCCGGTGGTGGATATCGTGATCAATGGGAAGGTTACATCACTGGAACGGCTGCTTGTGCAAAGGGCGGTGTGACATCTTTTATGGAAATGCCGTTAAATCAGGTACCAGCTACGGTCGATGGAAAGTCGTTAGGTATAAAATATGAAGCAGGTAAAGAAAAATTAAAATCAGATGTCGGCTCATTTGGCGGTTTAGTGCCATTCAATTTGACTGGGGGCATTCAAGAATTAGATGATGGTGGCGTTGCAGCGTATAAATGCTTTATGGCTACGTGCGGCGATCGAAGTATCGATGGTGATTTTATGAATGTTGATGACTATTCTTTGTATGAAGGAATGAAGCAGATTGCTAAGACAGGAAAAGTATTAGCAATTCACGCCGAAAATGCTGCGATTACCGATAGATTAGGAGAAATTGCTTATAAAAACGGGGAAACAACACTAAAAGCTTATGTAGCAACTCGACCTGTATTTACAGAAGTTGAGCCGATCCGTCGAGCAATTTTATTTGCGAAAGAAACGGGCTGCCGCATCCATATTTGCCATATTGCTTGTCCAGAAGGCGTGGAGGAAGTGACCAAAGCAAGACGAGAAGGTGTTGATGTGACATGTGAGACATGTACCCATTATCTGTACTTCGATCTTGATGAACTAGATGCAATTGGCCCTGTTGTTAAATGCTCACCACCGATTCGTGACAAAGAAAATCAAAAGGGTATGTGGGAGAAAGTATTGGCTGGAGAAATTGATTTTGTAACATCCGATCATTCACCTTGTACGCCTGATTTAAAGGATAAAGAGAATGCTTTTGAAGCATGGGGCGGTATTTCAGGTGTCCAAAACAATGTGGATGTCCTTTATGATGAAGGCGTTCAAAAAAGAGGAATGTCCTTGAAGCAATTTGCTGATATCATCGCTGCAAATCCAGCAGACCGCTATGATCTAACGCAAAAAGGACGGATCAGTGTTGGAAAAGATGCCGATTTTGTGTTGATCAAACCTAATGCACCATATACGTTAGAAGCAGAAGATTTAGAATATCGCAATAAAATCAGTCCTTATATTGGACGTGAGATCGGTGCTCAAGTGATGCAGACGATTTTGCGAGGACATGTTATTTATACCAAAGATTCAGGAGTGTCCTCAGAATTTGTTGGAGCTTTTATCAAAAAATAGAGCTTGTCGATTTTAAATGAATAATCAAAAGAGGGTCAGACATCGTCATGCTAATTGTTAATGTCTGACCTTTCTTATGCTTATCCTTGTGCAACATTTCTCAAGAAGCAGAGATCTTTTTAGGCGTGCTAGTTTAATAAAGGAGGTTGTGAATAATGAACGGAAAGAGCGAACGGAATGAAAGAGTACCTTATTGGAAGAAAATTATTTACATACTAACGATAGGCTGGATCGTTATTTGGATCTATCGAACGGTTTTAACACCGATTTATCCGATCATCAGTGACTATTTTGGCGGAGCAAGTGACGCACAGTTGGGGCACATTTCCAGTTTTTATTTTTTAGGTTATGTTTGTATGCAAATTCCTTCTGGGATATTAGTGGATCGAATCGGAAAAAAACAAATTTTGCTTCCCGGTTTTTTATTGTTTGGATTGGGCGCGTTGATCGTAGGAACCGCTCAGACGATCGGTACTGTCTTTTTAGGAAGTGTTCTGGCGGGGCTTGGTTGTGGCACATACTATGGAGTTGCTTATTCTCTCACAGCAGAATATGTGCCAGTGTCTAAGCGCAGTTTGGCAACAGCAGTTGTCAACAGTGGTACAGCGATTGGCAGCGGCTTAGGCTTGGTCTCTTCGAGTTATTTGGTTGGCACGGGAAAATTACCTTGGCAAACATTGATTTTCATGACGATTTTTTTGATTCTATTAGCAGTGTTCATGTTTAGTCGCTATATTCGTATGGAAACACCAAAAAAAACTACTTTAGCGAAGGATGAATCAAAAAACAAAGAGCATCGTTCAGTCAAAGAACTGTTCAAACCAAGAATGATCTCTGCGTATATTTTATATTTCGCGACGTTGTATACATACTATCTGATCGATACATGGCTGCCTAATTTTTTGGAGACGGAAAAAGGCTTCTCAGGTACCTCAGTAGGTTTAGCTTCCTCACTTGTATTTTTCACAGCAATTCCTGGTGCTTTGGTCTTTAGTAGAGTTGCGGATGAAATACCTAAGAAAAAAATCCAGTTGATCATTCTGCTAGAATTGCTGGCTGCATTCGTTTTATTTCTGACTGTGACAGCAACAAATCAAACAATTTTGGTGATCGGAATTATGGCCTATGGTTTTTTTGGCAAATTAGCAGTTGAGCCGATCATTATTTCGTGGCTGGGAGAAGGGGCTCCTAAAGGGAGTATCGCCACGATGTATGGGGTGTTCAATTTTTTCGGGATGTCAGCTTCTGTGATCGTTCCATCATTGACGGGAAAAATTTCTGATATCACGGGAACCAAGCTGTATGCTTTTTATCTTGCGATTCTCATTATTTGTTTAGGAACGATCCTATTTTACCTGATAAATCGGTTTGCAAAAAGTAATGCCCATTGAGAATATATAAAGAAGTCAAAGCTACTTTTGTGTTTTTAGAAGTATATTAGATGAAGTCTGATCTCATTTTCGTTATACTTGTTATAAGAAATGAGGTGGGCAAATGAAAAAGACAGAGAAAATCTATATGGTCGTTCAGCGTAAAGCTCGCTCGTTGGAAGAAGTGAAGCAGGACATTATTGACTGGTTGAGCTTTTTACGGATCATGACAACAATTGAAAACTATTGTTTTGGCAATGAAGAAGTACAAGAATTTGACTTAGCAATGATTACAGAGCGAATTCAAGGATTTACAGAAAAAGAGGATTTGTGGATCAAAATAAAAGGACAGAGTGGAGAATCTCAACTGCATATTTCTGAGCTTACCCTTCATGACCGAACAATTATAGATAAGGATCTATTTTTTGCTTATCAGACTATGATCGAAGATTATTTTGATACCCGGATGATCAAAAACGGTGTGTATGGTTATATTCGATCATTAGATGAATATTTGTATAATAATGTGGAAATCATTGAGAAACGAACATTCGAAATGCCAGAGGAAATTGAGAAATTGCCGAAGCGCTATAATCGGAATAAAGAAGTCATCGTTGATTGTAACCAATTAGCGGGTTATGATATTTTTTTTAAAGGGCTGTGTTTAACTTCTTGCTGGAAGATGTACTATTCGGCTCTTTTTTTTCAGATCATTCCTAAACCGATTTTTTTAGAAGTTCAGCAGGTACAGTCGATCACAGAACTAGCGAATAATGTACTTAAGATAACGTTATTCAACGATCCCTTCAACTGGGAGCTGCCGGTCAATCAAAAATATCAACGCTTATTCAGAGATCAGATGGGGTATGATCAACTTGCGTGGAATAATGGAACTGGGGTTTTACGCCCACCATATATTGAGTACGCATTTATTGAAGAGGTGACACAAACTGTTCAGTATCAAAATCATTATTATCAACCTGTTGAAAAAAAGGATGCCACCTATTTTGTGACCAGAAGCTATGACGGTATCCACCATAAATATGTTGAAAATCGTACAATAGGAATTTTAAATGCGCAAGCTTATTTTCCTTGGATCGATGAAAAAAGTCGCAAGATGATGAATTATCGAGTGCTGAATCCTCAGATGGCGCTAGATGGTGGTCTTTCAGCGTATGAATTTTATATCCGACAATTTTTAGAAATCAACGTTTTGGATCAAAAGTATGATGAATTCGTTTCTGTACTGCGTTTTTATTTACCACAAGAGGCAATCAAAGAGGTTCCATTAGAAGCATTATGGGATAAACTGATCGATGTAAATATCAGTAACTTGAAACAAAAAGAACGATCGACACGTTTTGATCTACAAAAGGCTAAAAACCATTTACGAGTCGTGTTTTTAGATTACAGTTATCTAGAATCTGTCAACCAAACGATCGATATTAGTGAGTAAATAGAAAAGAGCCCAAAACAAAACTGATCTTTCGTTTTGTTTTGGGCTTTGATTCCGTATAAACGGTGAGAAAAAGACAGCTTTGTTCTTAATAACGATCACTGAATGATTTGATCACTATCGATCACGATTTCAGCTCCGGTAATGAAACTGGCTTCATCGCTAGCTAAATAAATGACCCATTTGGCTACATTTTCAGGATTGCCAAAATCAGGAAATTGAACATACTTTTTATAATAAGGTTTAATAGTTGGAAATGTTGTTTCTATCAGTGGCGTAGTGCTCACACTTGGACAAATTGAATTCACACGTATATTGCAAGATGCGTATTCATACGCTGCATCAAGTGTATATGAACGGACCACCTCTTTGATTGCTGTGTAAGGATGGTGTTCATCTAAACCGTTTAAGCCTTCAACGATTGAAATATTTATAATTGAACCGCTATTATTAGGCACCATCAAAGGAATGATTTGTTTTAATCCATAAATAAAAGGGCTGACCACTGTATTTTGTAAAGCGTTCAAATCCTCATTCGTTAAACCTAAAAGCATTTTAGGTGAAATGATACTAGCACAGTTAACGAAACAATCAATCTTACCATACGTTTTTATTATAAATGAAAGACTTTTTTCCCAGCTTTGCTGAGAGTTGCTCGTATGTTCAAGAGCGATCGCTATCCCGCCATTTTCTTTAATTTTAGAAATAATCGGAGTTAATTTTTCTAGAGTTGTACTGGTACAGATAACGAGAGCACCTTCTTTAGCAGTAGACAATGCGATGGCTTTGCCGATAGTGTTTGTAGCCTCTGTAATCAATATGGTTTTACCTGCTAATTTATTCATAAAAAAACCGCTATAATGAAGCTCATTATAGTTATCCTTTCCGGTTATTTTAAACACGTAATGTTGGCGTAAATTTTATTAACTAGTATGGCTTAAGTGTAATATAATTTTTTTAGGAACGCCAATGATATAAACCGGAGAATTTTATAGCAAGAAAAAACTGAGTCAAAACAAAACGTTTTGACTCAGTTTTTAGTTTAAATAATTAGTTTTTGGCAACGGGCTTTTTGACAATACCTAGGATAACGGCAGAAACGACTGCACCGATTGCAATAAATACAAGATATAAAATAGGATGACTTAACAATAATGCGACAAAGATTCCGCCATGAGGTGCTAATAAACGAATACCGAATCCGCCAACTAAACCACCAGCTAAAGCTGAACCAACGACAAAACTTGGAATGACTCTTAATGGATCAGCTGCGGCAAATGGAATCGCACCTTCTGTGACAAAAGACAACCCCATCACCAAATTCGTCAAACCAGCATCTTTTTGATCTTGAGTAAATTTGTTTTTAAAGAGCAATGTTGCGATAAAGATCGCAAGAGGAGGAACCATTCCGCCGGCCATAACAGAAGCCATGATAATACTACCACCTTCTGTTACAGTTGCTGCAATCGATGCTGTACCAAATACATAAGCGGCTTTATTGATCGGTCCGCCCAGGTCGATGGCCATCATTCCACCTAGTAGAACTCCAAGAAGAGCAGCATTTGTGCCGTCTAGACCTAGTAGAAAATTATTTAGTCCATCATTGATGATTTTCATTGGGACGTTGATCAATAACATCAAACCACCAGTGATCAGTAAACCAAAGACTGGGTAAAATAAGATTGTTTTGATGCCGTCTAGTGATTTAGGTAAGCCTTTGAACAGTTTTTTCAAGAAGATGATGACATAACCTGCTAAGAAACCACCGATCAATGCGCCTAAAAATCCAGCACCGCCAGTATTAGCTAAGGCTCCAGTCGTGAAACCAACGATCAAACCAGGTCTGTCAGCAATACTAGAAGCGATAAAACCAGCTAAAACAGGTAGCATAAAACCAAATGCTGCACCACCGATTTGATTGAACCAAGAAGCAATTTCATTATAAGAACCTAAACTACTAAGTTGATCTTGAGGGACACCGATAAATTGATCGATCATAAAAGAAAGGGCAATTGCGATTCCGCCGCCGATAACAAATGGCAGCATATGAGAAACGCCATTCATTAGATCTTTATAGATACGTGAACCAACTGAACCATCAGCAGAACTGTCTTCATCAGTGGCCTCTGATTCTGTTCCATGAAAAATTGGCGCATTGCCGCTAGTTGCAAGATTGATCAATTCTTCTGTTTTACGAATACCATCACTAACTGGGCGATTGACTAACTCTTTTCCATCAAAACGGTTCATTTCAACTTTTTTATCTGCGGCAATAATGACACCATCCGCACGCGCAATATCTTCGGCTGTCAATCGATTTTTGATTCCTTCTGAACCATTTGTTTCAACTTTGATCTCAACACCCATTTGTTTTGCTTTTTTCTTCAACGCGTCCTCGGCCATATAAGTGTGAGCAATACCTGTTGGACAAGCCGTAACGGCAACCACAAATTTTCGAGTTGATTCTGATGGTGTTTGAGTTGATTCTGCAAGCTGTTCTTGTTTTTCTTCTGTTTCTTTGGCTTCTTCCGCAGATTGGAACAAATTTTGAACGTCTTCTGGCGTTTTAGTTTCTTTTAATTTTGCAACAAAATCCGGATCCACAAGTAGACGGGATAAAGCTGCCAATGCTTGTAAGTGAGTATCATTTGCGCCTTCAGGAGCAGCGATCATGAAAAATAAGTATGTCGGTTGACCATCAAGTGCTTCATAGTCAACACCTTTGCTGCTTCTTGCAAAAAGAACAGTCGCTTCTTTGACCGCTTTGTTTTTGGCATGTGGCATTGCGATTCCATCACCCAAACCAGTAGAAGTCTGAGCTTCACGTGCTAAAATACCTTCTTTATACGTAGCGATATCAGAAATTCTGCCACCGTCATACATCTTTTGAACCATTTCATCAATAGCGCCTTTTTTATCAGTTGCCTGTAGATCCATGATCATCACATCTTTGACAAGTAACTCTTTGATGTTCATAAAAATTCCTCCTTAATTTAAAAGCGGAACAAATCGGTTAATCCAGTAGGAAATTAGGAAATTGATTTGTGAAGTACGCTTTCTTAAATGTGTGTATCTTTTTAACAAATTCTTTTAATTGAATTTAAAGAGTCAGCGGATTTGTTCCACAACAACTTCCGAAATCAATTCATTGATCAAATCAGCTGTTGCTAGATCATCTGAAAATGCTGTAGCACTTCCACACGCGATGCCCCATTTAAAGGCTTCGATAGGATCGTTATTTTTAGCAAAGGTACCAACAAATCCAGCGATCATGGAATCACCTGCACCAACTGAATTTTTCAAAGGTCGTTTTAAAACATTTGATTGATAGATGCCAGTAGGAGTGAAAAGTAACGCCCCATCTCCTGCCATGGAAATAATGGCATGTTTTGCGCCATTTGTTAATAAACGTTCACCAAAGGGCAAAATGTCTTCGATAGTTTGAAATTCTACGTTAAATAGTTCTGCTAACTCATGATTATTCGGTTTAACAAGTAATGGTTCCTGCGGCAATGCGTTCAGCAGATCGGCTCCTGTCGTATCAATAATGAAATCCGTCTTTTTTTCTTTTACGATTTGAATCAACTCTTCATAGAAACCTTTACGTAGAGAAGCTGGGGTGCTGCCGGATAAAACCACGATATCGTCAGCTTGTACTGTACTTAAAATTTGTTTTAAGTTCTGCATTTCTTCATTGCTGACAGTAGGCCCAAGCCCATTGATCTCTGTTTCTTCATCAGATTTTAGCTTGATGTTGATTCGAGTATCCTCACCAACTGGTGTAAAATTCGTTTGAATTTTTTCTCGTGTCAGCCAGTCAGAAATGAAAGTTCCTGTAAAGCCTCCAAGAAAACCAAGTGCTGTCGATTCAGCATTGATGCGTTTTAAAATACGTGAAACGTTGATTCCTTTTCCCCCAGGAAGCTTAAAGTCTGCTGTCATACGATTCAAATCACCCAATTTAAGATCATCAACATGAACGATATAGTCGATCGAAGGGTTTAGTGTTACTGTGTAGATCATTTTTTTGCCTCCTTAATGGTTGTTTTTTTCTGAAATTGTTCCAAGATATCAGGTGAACATTGGTTCGTCAGTATACTCACTGCTTCAAGATCAGTGACTTTTGTGAAAGTTATTTTATTCAGCTTTGTTTGATCGATCAACACATATGCTTCTTCAGCATGAGTGATGGCCAACTGTTTTAGTGCAGCTTCTTCAGGATCAGGAGTAGTTAAACCAAATTCTGGATGTGCTCCATTCATACCCATAAAAACTTTATTGAAGCGAAAACGACTAAGCTGTTCTAAAGCAGTCGAACCTACGATTGCTTTCGTCGATAATTTTAATGAACCACCTAAGATGATGGTGTTGACGTTTAAATCACCTAGCTTGGCGGCGTGATGCACAGAGTTCGTAACAACAGTAATCTTTTTGCCTGATAAAAAGGGCAGCATTTCTAGAGTGGTAGAACCAGCGTCTAAATAGATAACATCGCCATCTTGAACAAATGAACTCGCCAATTTAGCGATCATCTGTTTTTCTTGCGTGTTTTTGACTGATTTTTCCGTCATGTCTTGTTCGAAACCCAAATTCAAGATCCGTTTGGCGCCACCGTGAACACGCTCTAAAAATTCAGCTTCTTCCAATTCCTTTAAATCCCGTCGAATCGTTGATTCTGATGCATCTAATAAAAGAGCCAAATCTTGTGATTTTACAATTGGTTGTTGGTCAAGTAACCGCAAAATTGCTTGATGTCTTTCTTCTGTAAGCATTTTCACACCTCTTTCATTGAACATAATAGCACACTCAAATTCGTTATGCAATCAAAAACGGTCAAAAACAGTCAGAAAGATTCTTGAACCTTCAAAATGTTGGCAAGAGCCAAATCTATTATTTGACAAGAGCACGGGTTCTTGGCTTAATGTAGATAACAAAATCGGAGGGATGAGTATGGGAGATCGTACGATATTGCAAGGATTTGAATGGTATTTACCAGCAGACGGCCTTCACTGGCAACGAGTGAAGGAGCTGGCAGAAAAACTACATAAATCGGGATTCAACGGTATTTGGCTGCCGCCAGCTTATAAAGGAGCAAATGGGATCAACGATGTTGGTTATGCTCCGTATGATTTATACGATTTGGGTGAATTTGATCAGAAAGGGACGATCTCAACAAAATATGGTACTAAGAATGATTATTTAGCGTGTATCAAATCATTAAAAGAAGCTGGAATCGAAGTATATGCTGATATTGTATTTGATCATTTTATAGGCGCTGATGAGGAAGAAAACGTCTCTGCTATAAAATACCTTCCAGAAAATCGTAATGAAAAAATCAGTGGTGAAGAAGAAATCACGGCGTGGACGAAGTTTACGTTTCCAGGAAGAAAACAAATGTACAATGATTATATCTGGACATGGCGAAATTTTTCAGGTGTGGATTTTGATGATCGCCGTAAGGACCATGGGATTTTTAATTTTGACGGAAAAGGCTGGAAAGACGATGTTGATAAGGAAAATGGCAATTATGATTACTTGATGGGCTGTAATTTAGACTTGTCTTACCCTGAAACAGTCCAGCAGCTTAATAAATGGGGACAATGGTATCAAGCGTTGACTGATGTTGATGGATATCGTTTGGATGCAGTAAAGCATATTCAGTTTGACTATTTCGTCGACTGGTTACTAAATAGAAGAAAAGAAAAAGGGAAGGATCTATTTGTAGTTGGAGAATATTGGAATGGCGATATAGAAAAATTACTCAATTATATCGATCAATCCGGCGCATTGATTTCTTTATTTGATGTTCCGTTACATTATCATTTGTATGAAGCGGCTAATTCAAATGGTCAATATGATATGCGGAATATTTTTGAAGGAACGTTAGTAAAAGAGCGTCCGGAGTGGGCGGTGACATTTGTCGATAACCATGATACTCAAAAAGGTCAAAGTTTGGAGTCATGGGTCGACGGCTGGTTTAAAGTTCATGCCTATGCATTGATTCTCTTGCGTAAGTCTGGAACACCTGTCGTCTTTTGGGGGGATCTTTTTGGAATTCCCAGCGAAAATGTAGAGCCCGTTGGCACAAAACTGAACTTGTTGTTAAAAATCCGAGAATCTTTAGCTTATGGTAATGAGCTGGACTATTTTGATGATCCAAATGTTGTTGGCTGGGTCAGAACGGGGGTTTTTGAAAACGAACAATCAGGTTTTGCTGTGATTATGACCAATGCTCAGTCTGGACAAAAGAATATGACGATCAGTGGGATTCATGCTGGAAAGACTTTCATCGATATTCTCGGAAATAATGCGGCAAAAATCATATTAGATGAAAAAGGGGCTGGAGATTTTCCTGTCAATGGTGGTGAGGTTTCCATCTATGTAAATGAAGAAATGGCTAAAAAAATAATGCATGAGTAAATGGGCCAACTATAAGTTGCTTTGTACTAGTGGATCAATTTTGACAAAAGTATTTTAGAAAAGTAGAGATTCCTCATAATCAGATAGAATGTTTCCATAGAATATGCTAAAGTTAATAAGTACTAAAAAAGCATTAAAAAGGAGAATGGAAATGAAAAAAATGAAATTGGGGCTTGTTTTTGTTGTTATGGGAATGTTATTTATTAGTGGATGTGGAAACACAAGTACCAAATCAGCGAGTAGCGATGCTAGCAGCAGTAGTCAAAAAGAAAGTTCAGAGACTTCTACTAGTGAGGTGTTAGAATCTTCTTCAAGTGAGAGTCTTGAAAAGACAGATGAATCAGGCAACTCTAAAACCTTTAAATTGCTGATCGAAGGCGCTCAATCACAGGTTCCTAATTTGAAAAAGCAATATGAAGGGATGTACTCGGATATTTCAATCACTGAGGGAGAAGACAGTACGATCGTTTATACGTACACATTTGCAGAACAATCTGTTGCGGAAGTTGATGCAGAAGCATTAAAGCCAACTTTAGTCAAAGGTCTAAAACCAGTGATCGATGGAGCGAAGTCGATCATCCCGGATGTTAAAATTCGAGCGATATTCTTAAATCCTGATGGTAGTGAAGTTCTTAATCTATTGATCACACAGGAAGATACAGATAGCGTTACCACTGAAGAGTAACAAATAATAATACATTTTAATCATGTTAAATTCTGCTGAACTGATCGAACCTATTGGGAATAATCAGTTCAGCTTTTGCGTTTTTTTTGGTATAATAGATAAGATTGAAAAAAGAGAGAGGACGTTGATGATGGCACAAGAAAACGCCTTGATCCAAGGTATGAATCCAAAGCAAAAAGAAGCTGTTTTGCATACAGAAGGCCCTTTATTAGTTATGGCTGGAGCAGGAAGTGGAAAGACGAGAGTTTTGACTCATCGTATCGCTTACCTGATCGAAGAAAAAGATGTGAATCCCTGGAATATTTTAGCGATCACATTCACCAATAAAGCCGCAAAAGAAATGCGGGAACGGGTAGGAAAATTACTTGAAACTGGCGGCAATGACGTTTGGGTTTCAACTTTCCACTCGATGTGTGTTCGGATTTTACGTAGAGATGTAGACCATATTGGCTACAATCGCAATTTTACGATCATCGATACCTCTGAACAGCGGACATTGATGAAACGAATTTTGAATGAGCTGAATATCGATGTGAAAAAATACGATCCACGCTCCATTCTAGGGACGATCAGTAACGCAAAAAATGAATTACAGACACCGGAAAAAGTGGAAGAGCTGCAAGGCACACCTTATGAAGAGGTCGTAGCTAAGTGCTATAAAATGTACCAAAAAGAACTAAGAAATAATCAATGTATGGATTTTGATGACTTGATCATGAACACGATTCGCCTGTTCAATGAGCATCCTGATTCTCTTGAATACTATCAAAATAAATTTCACTATATCCATGTGGATGAGTACCAAGATACCAACCATGCGCAATATACCTTGGTCAATATGCTAGCGGCACGCTTTAAAAATCTTTGTGTTGTTGGTGATGCTGATCAAAGTATTTATGGTTGGCGTGGAGCTGATATGCAGAATATCCTGGATTTTGAAAAGGATTATCCCAATGCCAGTGTGATTTTACTTGAACAAAATTATCGTTCGACGAAAAAAATCCTTGATGCTGCAAACAATGTCATCAAAAATAACCGTAATCGCCGAGATAAAAGTTTATGGACTGAAAATACAGATGGTGAGAAAATCGTTTATTATCGTGGAGATAATGAGCGGGATGAAACACAGTTCATTGTTGGGCAAATTCAAAAAGAAATGCGTGAAAAAGACCGAATTTATGGTGATTTTGCAGTGCTATATCGTACGAATGCTCAGTCACGTGTCATGGAAGAAATGCTGTTGAAATCGAATATTCCTTATACGATGGTTGGCGGACATAAGTTCTATGATCGTAAAGAGATCAAAGATATTTTAGGGTATTTGAATATTATTTCTAATTCAATGGACTCACTTAGCTTTGAGCGTGTAGTGAACGAGCCTAAACGTGGGATCGGCAAAAGCTCTGTTGAAAAATTACGAAGCTTTGCGCAAATGCATGGCTGGTCTTTACTAGAAGCTGCTCAAAATGTCGATTTAGCGAATATTACTGGTAAAGCAGGGAAAGAATTAGGCAATTTTGGCTTGATGATCCAGGATTTAACACAGATGATCCCTTACTTGACGATTACAGAATTAGTCAAAGAAGTTTTAGAACGCAGCGGCTACCGTGAAGAATTGGTCAGACAAAACAATTTAGAGTCTCAAGCACGATTAGAAAACTTGGATGAGTTTTTAACAGTGACCCAAGAATTTGATAAACGCTATGAACGACAAGGTGAAGAAGAAGCGGATGCACCAGAAGAAAAATTAGCTGTTTTCTTAAATGATCTAGCCTTGGTTTCCGATTTAGATAACTTAGAAGAAAGCACTTCCCAAGTAACCTTGATGACGTTACACGCGGCTAAAGGCTTGGAATTCCCAGTCGTCTTTCTGATTGGGATGGAAGAAGGCGTCTTTCCGCTTTCAAGAGCGATGCTGGAAGAAAGTGAGCTTGAAGAAGAACGTCGTCTTGCGTATGTAGGAATCACGCGAGCAGAAGAAATTTTATATATTTCTAATGCTTTTTCTCGGACGTTATATGGAAAAACGCAATATAATCGTCCAAGCCGTTTTCTGGATGAAATCGATGAAGAATTGATGGACCAGCAAGGTTCGATCGCAGCCCCGAAAGCACCTGCAAGAACGTTTGAACCGAAGGTCTTTAAGCCAGCTTATACACAACCGACAAAACAACCTGTAACAGACAAGGTTGCAAGCGGCGGCGAAGCGATGGCTTGGAAAGCTGGAGACAAAGTGAAGCATAAAGCTTGGGGAACAGGAACAGTGGTTCGAGTGGGTGGTACAGCGAAAGATTTGGAATTGGACGTGGCATTTCCGGAAAAAGGAATCAAACGATTACTGGCGGCATTTGCTCCGATTGAGAAAATATCTTAGGTTGTACAGAATGGACATTAGGAAAAAGAGAGAGTCATTGTGAAAAAACGAGTCACGAAGTCAATTTTCTATTTTCTAGTAGAGACTGCACGGCTCATTCCACATCTATCGTTATCCAGCTGCATGAGCCAGTCTCTCGAGAAAAAGATAAAGCCTAAATGAGGTGAAAAGCACCTCATTCATGTTTTCCTATTTTCTAGTCGAGACTGAACGGCTCATTCCACATCTATTGTTATCCAGTTGCACAAATCAATCCTTAGGAAAATAGACAAATTGTCAGTGTGACAAAAAACGTCACAAAGTCAATTTCCTAATTTTCTACAGGATTAAACGATTTGTTCCGCATCTATCGTTATCCAGCTGCACAAGCCAACCTCTCGGAAAAAAGACAAAAATAGAGTGAGACAAAAAGCGTCTCAATCTATTTTTCCTATTTTTCAGTCGAGGTTAAACGGCTTGTTCCGCTTTTATCGTTATCTAGCTGCACAGGTCAGCCTTTCTGGAAAAAGATAAAAATGAATTGTGGCAAAAAGCGCCACATTTCATTTTTCCTATTTTCCGTTCAAGGCTAAGCGACCTGTTCCGCTTTTAAATTTAGGAGGGATCTACCATGGCAGAGGTGCCGTTGACATTAGCCGAAGCAACAGAGAGAGTAAAAGAATTGCGCGGTCAGTTGAATCAGTATGCTCATGAATATTATGTGGCAGATAAGCCAACTGTAGAAGACTATGTGTACGATCGCTTATACAAAGAATTAGTAGATATAGAAACAGAATATCCGGATTTGATCACAGCTGATTCACCTTCTCAACGTGTGGGTGGTAAAATTTTATCTGGTTTTGAGAAGGTCACCCATGAAGTTCAAATGTATAGCTTGAACGATGGGTTCAGCAAAGAGGATATTTATGATTTTGATGAACGTGTGCAAAAATTAGCTGGTAAACCAGTTAGTTATTGCTGTGAGCTGAAAATCGATGGATTAGCGATTTCATTAAAATATGAAAATGGAAAATTTGTTCAGGGAGCTACTCGAGGAGATGGCACAGTAGGAGAAAATATCACTGAAAACTTGAAAACTGTCAAATCGATTCCCTTAGAATTGAAGAAGCCGATTTCTATTGAAGTACGCGGCGAGTGTTACATGCCGAAGCAATCTTTTGTTAATTTGAACAAAGAACGGGAAGAAGCGGGACAGGATGTTTTTGCGAATCCTAGAAATGCCGCTGCTGGAAGTTTACGCCAACTAGATACGAGTATGGTAGCGAAAAGAAACTTGAATACTTTTTTATATACAGTAGCAGATTTTGGTCCGATGACAGCTCAAACGCAATTTGATGCACTCAATGAGTTATCAGAAATTGGTCTAAGAACAAATCCTGAGAAAAAGCTATGTAAAGATATTGATGAAGTTTGGGCTTACATTGAAGAGTATCATGAAAAACGAACAGAACTTCCTTATGAAATCGACGGAATCGTGATCAAAACCAATGAGTTTACGATTCAGGATGAACTAGGCTTTACGGTCAAAGCTCCGCGCTGGGCGATCGCTTATAAATTTCCGCCGGAGGAAGCTCAAACGGTCGTAGAAGAAATCGAATGGACGATCGGACGAACAGGTGTTGTGACCCCAACTGCTGTAATGCAGCCAGTACGAGTTGCTGGAACAACCGTTAGTCGAGCAAGTTTGCATAATGCCGACTTTATCGCGATGAAAGATATCCGTTTGAATGATACAGTAATCATTTATAAAGCTGGAGATATTATTCCAGAAGTTGCGCAGGTCTTAACGGAAAAGCGTGCTGAAAACAGCCAACCTTATGAGATTCCAACCCACTGTCCTGTCTGTGATAGTGAGCTGGTTCATTTGGATGAAGAAGTTGCTTTACGTTGTATCAATCCAAAATGCCCTGCCCAGATCAAGGAAGGCTTAAATCATTACGTGTCTAGAAATGCAATGAACATCGATGGTTTAGGACCAAGAGTTTTAGAGCAGATGTACGATACTGGTTTGGTTTCGGACGTAGCTGATTTGTACTTTTTAACAGAAGAACAATTGATGACCTTAGAGAAAATCAAAGAAAAATCAGCAAATAATATTTTTCAAGCCATTGCTGCTAGTCGGGAAAATTCCGTTGAACGTTTGATTTTTGGGTTGGGGATTCGTCATGTTGGCGCGAAAGCAGCCAAAGTTTTAGCGGAGCATTTTGGCGATCTATGGGCAATCAGTCAAGCAACGAAAGAAGACGTTGTAGCGTTAGATTCCATTGGTGAAACAATTGCTGATAGTTTAGTCACTTACTTTGATAATGAAGAAGTTCATGAATTGATGGATGAACTGACAAAAGCCGGTGTGAATTTTGAATACAAAGGGATCCGTACGGCTCAGTTAGCTGCAGTAGAATCTCCGTTCAAAGACAAGACGGTCGTTTTGACTGGGAAGCTGACCCATTATAACCGTGAAGAGGCTAAAGAAAAAATCGAAAGCCTTGGCGGTAAAGTCACAGGCAGTGTCTCTAAGAAAACAGATATTGTGGTAGCTGGAGAAGATGCTGGGAGTAAGTTGACTAAAGCTCAGGATCTTGGTATCGAGGTTTGGGATGAACAGCAAATGGTTACAGCAATTGACAACAGTACAACAGCTGATTCATAAGAGTAGCTATATCGCTAAATTATCACAATTTTTTTCAATTATAAGTGATTTTCTTTGGTCTCTAGCCAATTTTCTTAGAATTTTATGATAGAATAAGGAAAAAGCTGTTTTATCAAACGAAATGATTCATTTAACAGTATAAATTTGAACGAAAGAACTCTAGCAAGTTTGTGTTCTATTTGCAGCTTAATTGCTTCTATAGAACCTGCTTGGCGGAGTTCTTCTAAAGGAAAGAAGGGTACCCATGGCAATTAGTGAAGAACAAGCAAAACACGTAGCAAAATTATCAAAACTAGCATTTTCCGATGGAGAATTGAAAGATTTTACTGATCAATTAGGTAAAATCATCGATATGGTGGAATTATTAGAAGAAGTAGATACAGAGGGCGTACCTTTTACGTCTAACGTCGCACATTCGATCAATGTGATGCGTGAAGACAATGCGATACCAGGAATGAACCGCGATGAATTAATGAAGAACGTACCGGAATCAGAAGATGGCTATATCAAAGTGCCAGCAATTATCGACAATGGGGAGGCTGGTGCATAATGGAAAAATTATACGATAAGTCACTAACAGAACTGCATAATTTATTGGTATCAAAAGAAATTACTGCTACAGATCTAACACATGCAACATTGGACCGCATCAAAGAAACAGAGAAAGATGTCGACTCATTCATTACAATCAATGAAGAAAAAGCGTTAGATTTAGCGAAAGCAATTGATTTGAAAGGGATCACTGAATCAAATCCATTAGCTGGAATTCCTATCGGTATCAAAGACAATATCGTCACAAAAGATATTTTAACAACGGCTGCATCAAAAATGCTGCATAATTTCAATCCGATTTATGATGCAACAGTAATGGATAAACTGTACCAAGCAGATATGATCCCTGTTGGTAAATTAAACATGGATGAATTTGCCATGGGTGCAAGTACAGAAACATCATATTTCAAACAAACAAAAAATGCTTGGGATCATTCAAAAGTTCCTGGCGGTTCTTCAGGTGGTTCGGCAGCAGCAGTTGCAGCGGGACAAATTCCGGTTTCTTTAGGAAGCGATACAGGTGGAAGTATTCGCCAACCAGCTTCATTCAACGGAATCGTTGGTATGAAGCCAACATACGGACGTGTATCTCGATTTGGTTTGATCGCCTTTTCTTCAAGCTTAGACCAAATCGGTCCAATGACTAGAAATGTTCAAGACAATGCTCTAGCGTTGAACGCAATCAGCGGGTTTGATGAAAAAGACGGCACTTCTGCTGGCGTATCCGTTCCTGATTTTACTACAGGTTTAACAGGGGATATCAAAGGTATGAAAGTTGCTTTACCAAAAGAATATCTTGGTGAAGGAGTCGATGCTGGTGTTCGTGACGCTGTCCTTAAAGCGGCAGAAACATTTAAAGCACTAGGTGCAACAGTTGAAGAAGTTAGCTTACCACATTCAAAATATGGTGTAGCTGTTTATTATATCATCGCTTCTTCAGAAGCAAGTTCAAACTTACAACGTTTTGACGGTATCCGTTATGGTTACCGCTCTGAAAATGTTAAAAACCTTGAAGATGTGTATGTGAATTCACGTTCTGAAGGTTTCGGTATTGAAGTAAAACGCCGTATTATGCTCGGAACATTCTCATTAAGTGCGGGCTATTATGACGCTTATTTCAAAAAGGCAGGTCAAGTTAGAACCTTGATTAGACAAGATTTCGATAAAGTATTCGAATCGTATGATATTATCATTGGCCCAGCATCACCGACCGTTGCTTTTGGGTTAGGTGAAAACATCAATGATCCAATCACGATGTATATGAATGACTTATTGACGATTCCAGTAAACTTAGCTGGTTTACCTGGAATGTCCGTACCAGCTGGCTTCTCAGAAGGCTTGCCAGTCGGCTTACAAATCATCGGCAAAGCATTCGATGAAAGTACGATGTATAAAGCAGCTTACGCATTTGAACAAGCAACAGATTTCCACACGAAAAAACCTGTGATCTTAGGGGGGAATGACTAATGAACTTTGAAACTGTCATCGGACTTGAGGTCCATGTAGAATTAAAAACAAACTCTAAAATCTTTTCACCAGCACCTGCTCATTTTGGTGCTGAGCCAAACAGCAATACCAATGTGATCGACTGGGGTTACCCAGGCGTATTGCCAGTGATGAATAAAGAAGCGATTGCTTTTGGGATGAAAGCAGCACTTGCTTTAAATTGTGAAATCTCAAAAGATACACACTTTGACCGTAAAAACTATTTTTACCCAGATAATCCCAAAGCCTATCAAATTTCTCAATTCGATCAACCGATCGGTCATGACGGCTGGATCGATATTGAAGTTGAAGGCGAAACAAAACGCATTCGTATTGAACGTGTTCATTTGGAAGAAGATGCGGGTAAAAACATTCACGGAGAAGGCGGCTATTCTTACGTCGACTTAAACCGTCAAGGAACACCGTTGATCGAAATCGTGTCAGAAGCAGATATGCGTTCACCAGAAGAAGCTTATGCTTATTTAGAAGCATTACGTTCGATCATTCTTTTCACAGATGTTTCTGATGTGAAGATGGAAGAAGGCTCAATGCGTTGTGATGCTAATATTTCACTACGTCCATATGGTCAGGAAGAATTCGGGACAAAAGCCGAAATCAAAAACTTGAACTCTATGAGCTTTGTTAAAAAAGGGTTGGCTTTTGAAGAAAAACGTCAAGCGAAAGTCTTATTATCAGGCGGTGAAATTCAACAAGAAACTCGTCGTTTTGATGAAACAACAAATAAAACATTGTTGATGCGTGTCAAAGAAGGCTCAAGTGACTATCGTTACTTCTCAGAGCCGGATGTACCACGTTTTGCGATCGATGATGAGTGGATCGAGCAAGTGCGCCAAAGCTTACCTGAGATGCCTGCTTCTCGTCGTGCACGTTACACGAAAGAATTAGGATTACCTGAATACGATGCAATGGTCTTGACCTTGACGAAAGAAATGTCTGATTTCTTCGAAGCAGCTTTAGCAGAAGGTGCAGATGCCAAACAAGTATCAAACTGGTTGATGGGTGAAGTTTCTGCTTACTTGAATAGCGAAAAAGTCGAGTTGGCTGATACAAAACTAACACCAGCAAACTTAGCTGGAATGATCACGTTGATCGCAGACGGTACGATCAGCTCTAAGATCGCTAAAAAAGTCTTTAAAGAATTGATCGAAAATGGCGGCGATGCCAAAGAAGTCGTTGAAGCAAAAGGCTTGGTTCAACTTTCTGATCCATCACAATTATTGCCGATCATCAATGATGTACTAGATAACAATCAACAATCTGTAGATGATTTCAAAAACGGGAAAGACCGTGCAGTCGGCTTTTTAGTGGGTCAAATCATGAAAGCAACAAAAGGGCAAGCCAATCCAGGTGTTGTAAACAAACTGCTCCAAGAAGAATTGACAAAACGATAGAAAGCAGCAGATGCAGATGAAAAAAGCAAGAGTAATTTATAATCCTACTTCCGGTAAAGAACTAGTCAAGAAAAATCTAGCAGATATTCTTTCTATCTTGGAAGAATGCGGATATGAAGCTAGTGCTTTTGCCACAACGCCAGAAGAAAACTCCGCTAAAAATGAAGCCCGTCGTGTAGCTGAATCAGGTTTTGACCTGGTCGTTGCGGCAGGTGGAGACGGAACGATCAATGAAGTTGTAAACGGAATTGCTCCTTTGGAAAATCGACCTAAGATGGCGATTATTCCTGCTGGAACAACGAATGATTATGCAAGAGCATTAAAAATTCCTCGAGATAATATTGTCAAAGCAGCAGAAGTGATCCGCAAAAATCAAACAGTTAAAATGGATATTGGTCGTGCTCGTGAGAACTATTTTATCAATATCGCAGCAGGTGGTCATTTGACTGAGTTGACCTATGAGGTTCCTTCAGAGTTGAAAAGTATTTTTGGCTATCTTGCTTATTTAGCGAAGGGGGCTGAAATGCTACCTCGGGTCAAACCGATCAAAATGCGGATGGAATACGATGAAGGCGTCTATGAAGGAAATGCTTCGATGTTTTTCCTTGGACTGACCAACTCAGTCGGAGGATTTGAAACGATCGTACCTGATGCAAAACTAGATGATGGCAAATTCTCTTTGATCATCGTTAAAACGGCAAATGTGTTTGAGATCCTTCATTTAGTTGCTCTAATGTTAAATGGTGGAAAGCATGTAGAAGATCCTCGTTTGATCTATACTAAAACAAGTTATCTACATGCAGAAACACTTGATCCAAAAGCGAAAATGATGATCAATTTAGATGGAGAATATGGTGGTGATGCACCAATGGAATTCACGAATTTGCATCAACATATTGAAATGTTTGCGAATGCTGATGCAATTCCTTCGAATGCCATCATGGGATCAGTTCTAAGTGAATATAAAGACGAGGATGAAGCTGATCAGGAAGAAGAAGATCAGTATCATGCAGCAAGTAAAGAGTTTGTAAAAGAAGTTGAACGTTTGACCGAAGAAGATATTGATAACAATGGTCAAATCGGCTGATTTTTCATTAAAGACAGGTTCAAGTCAAAACATTCTAGTTTTGGCTTGAACCTGTTTTTTAGCACGAAAATGAGAAAATTAGTAAAAACACAATATATGTACTTCATATAATTAATAAACGCAATATATAGTATAAAAAAACTCTCATAATTGTTAATTGAGAAGGATTCTCATTGACTTCTGATTCAAACAAGAGTAAATTAATGGAGTCGTCAATTCTGCAGAAGGTGATAATAATAGTCGCGAAAGGTTTGTTTGAGATGGGTTCAAATTTTATTATAAATGATTTTAAAGGCTGGCAAAGAAAAAGCTATTTATTTTTATTAGCGATGGTTTTAGTTCAATTGACTGCATTTCTTTTTAATCCGTCCAGTTGGATCACATTAGTTGGAGGCTTATCCGGAATCATTTGCGTCAATCTGATTGCTCAAGGAAAAGCCAGTAACTATATATTTGGCTTTATCAGTGCATTGATCATTGGTTATTTTGGCTTAAAGACAAAAGTCTACGCAGAGGTACTGCTTCAGACATTTTATATCATCATGGATATTACAGGATTATTTGCTTGGCTAAAAGCAAGTGAAGACGGTACTGGCAATGTCACAGATGTCAAAGTATTAAAAGGGATTCAATGGCTATATGCGGGATTGATTTGGCTAGGGATCGGTATTCTTGCTTATTATCTTTTAGGTTTTGTCAACGATGCACAGCAGACACTTGACGCAGTAACTTTTAGTGTCTCAGCAACGGGAATGCTATTGATGATCAAGAGATATCAGTCACAATTTGTTTTTTGGTTATTAGGAAATTTATTTTCTATCGTTTTATGGTTTAGAGCAGGGACACATGCTGGTGGTGACTATGCGTTGTTTGTTATGTATTGCATGTACACCTTTAACTCGATATATGGTATGATACATTGGTTGAAATTAAAAAAAAATAATTAATAATAGGTAGGGAGTTCGATGGCAGTGATCGTTTTAGCAGGTACAATTGGTGCAGGAAAATCTAGTTTAACAGAAATTATTTCAGAACATTTAGGTTCAGAAGCATTTTATGAATCTGTAGATGATAATGAAGTATTACCTTTGTTTTATGCAGATCCCCAAAAATATGCATTTCTATTACAAATCTATTTTTTAAATAAACGCTTTGATAGTATCAAACAAGCATTATCTCATGAGAATAATGTACTAGACCGCTCGATCTATGAAGATTCTTTACTTTTTCATTTGAATGCTGACTTGGGCAGAGCAAATGAAACCGAGGTAAAAGTTTATGATTCACTATTGGAAAATATGCTGCAGGAATTGCCCTATGCAGCGCATAAAAAGCGTCCGGATCTGTTAGTCCATATTAAAGTATCTTTTCCTAAAATGCTGGAACGAATCAAACGACGTGGGCGTTCATACGAGCAGGTAGATGATGATCCAGAACTTTATGAATACTACAAAGAACTGAATAGTCGCTATGAAAAGTGGTTTGAAGACTATGATGAGAGTCCGAAAATTCAAATTGATGGTGACAAATATGATTTTATCGAAAATGATACTGCCAAAAAAGAAGTGATTCAATTGATTGAAAATAAATTAGCTGAAATCAACTAATTTAAATGAAATAATGAAAGATGAGGTAAAGGGAACCGTTTTTATCTCATCTTTTTATTTTCCCCCCTTAAAATGTGATTCTTTTTACTATCAAAGCCGAACTCTCTATTGCTTTTCCTGTATTTTTTCATTAGAATGAGTGAAGCGCATAAAAGAAGGAGCGACCTATGAATAATTTTCCAGTAAAAAAAAATGAAACGATCGAAGTAGATATCATTGATTTGACCCATGAAGGAATGGGGGTAGCTAAAATCGATGGGTATCCACTATTTATAGAAGATGCTTTACCTGGCGAAAAAATCGAAATCAAAGTGTTGAAAGTCGGTAAAAGCTTTGGTTATGGTAAAGTAGTCACTATTTTAAAATCAAGTGGAGACCGTGTTCCTGTTAAAGATCGAAACTTTACCAAAGTCGGTATCAGTCCGTTGCAGCATTTAGCTTATGGAGCTCAATTGAATTTTAAAACCAATCAAGTGAAAAATGTAATGCAGCGTGTTGCCAAGTTACCTGATGTCCCAGTTTTAGATACTCTAGGAATGAAAAATCCATGGGGATACCGCAATAAAGCACAAATTCCGGTAAGAAAAATCGATAATCAATTGCAAACAGGTTTCTTTAGAAAAAATAGTCATGATTTGATTCCGTTGGAACATTTCTATATTCAAGATCCTAAAATCGATGAAGCAGTGATCAAGATTCGTGACATTATGAGACGATACAGTATCAAACCATATAACGAATCAGATAATACAGGGAACCTGCGCCATATCGTTGTTCGTAGAGGCTATCATACTGGAGAAATGATGGTAGTTCTGATCACAAGAACACCCAAACTATTCCCAACAAGTAAAATCGTCCCGGATATATTAGAGGCGCTGCCAGAAGTGGTTAGCATCGTACAAAATGTCAATCCGAAAAAGACTAATGTTATTTTTGGTGATGAAACGATTTTACTTCATGGTGAAGATCAGATCATTGATACGATTTTTGATTTGAAGTTTGAAATCTCTTCTCGCTCGTTCTACCAAGTAAATCCACAACAAACAGAAGTAATGTACAATAAAGTCAAAGAATACGCTGCTTTAACAGGGAATGAAATAGTTGTCGATGCTTATTGTGGGATCGGTACGATCGGTCTGACTTTAGCAAAAGATGCGAAGCATGTTTATGGTGTGGAAGTTATCGAAGAAGCGGTGAAAAATGCGGAGAGCAATGCTCAGTTGAATGGTATTACAAACGCAACTTTTACTGCCGGACTAGTAGAAGAAGCTTTACCAAGACTCTTGGAACAAGAAATCAAGCCGGATGTTGTGATCGTTGATCCTCCACGTAAGGGATTAGAAGCAAGTTTAGTAGAAACATTGATCGAAACTAAACCGGAGCGAATTGTTTATGTCAGCTGCAATCCTGCAACATTAGCAAGAGATTTAGCTTTATTAGTAGAAGGCGGTTATCAAGTAAAAGAAGTTCAACCAGTAGATAATTTCCCTCAAACAACTCATATTGAGTCAGTGACATTACTGACAAAGGCGGTGTAACATGGATACAAAAAAGAAAATGCTTGAACTGATCAAAAAGAAACAAAGTGGTGGAAGATCGAAACAAATGGAATCCCCAAAAAATGATCGGAAAAACATGCGAAAAGGGCCAAAAATATACAATAAATAATAGAAATCCAATGCCTCTACACAATTTTTGTGAGTATCGGCATTGGATTTTTTTGTTATGGTCATGAATGAGTTTCTTTAAAGTGAAGTGCTGCACCAATCAAGTTTGCATCTTTTTTAAAGTGACAGATTTTTATAGTAGGTGCCAACAATTCTTGCTCTTTTTTCAATAAACTTCGATAAAAGTCAATTTTAGTTTTCTGACTCACTAATACTTCAGCAATCGTCTTATTTAGATTGGGTAAAAGATCAGGATTATTACTGACTCCTCCGCCTAAACCAATAAATTCTGGAACGAATGCATCATTTAAAAAAATCAGAATTTCTGCCAAAGAGAGATACATACGCTCAATTTCTTGACAAGCGACAGCATTTCCCTGTTCAGCAAGATCGAATACATCTTTTCCTTCGATCATGTTTGGCCATTTAAAATTTTTAATGGAAACAGTTTTTCCTATTTGGACAGGAGAAACGCGTGAATTATGCATCATTTTTATAGTATCAGCGATAAATTTTTCAATCGTATCGATTTTTTCAGCTGAGTTTACAAGAATTTTTCCTTCTTTAACAATAGATAAACCAACGCCTGACCCAATGATCGTAAATAATGCATTTTGATGATTTTTGCCGATTCCTAAAGTCATTTCAGCTAAAGCTGCACTATCTGCATCATTTTGTAATGAGACAGGCAAGCCCAATAAGTCAGAAAACTCTTTTTGAAATTCTCCTATGTGCAAAAAAGGGACATAGCTCAGTCCGCGAATCATTCCTGTTGATTCATCAGGTTCTCCAGGACAGCTGACAGCTATACCGATAAGTGAAAACTCACTTGAAAATTGTTCACATAATTGTTGTACAGATGCATAAAGCGATTTTCTAGTTCGAGGTGTAGGAAAACTATTTTGGTGATATAACGTTTCATTAGACCAAATACCATATTTAACAGCAGAGCCTCCTATGTCAAGAACCAGTAGTGCTTGTTTACGAGTAGTCATATCGTTGGATCCTTTCTGGAAAATAGATGTCTTAAGGTAAGTGTAACATAATTTTTCATAGCTTTTGTTCTTAAAAAGAGTAAGTAGGACCCTCAGTTATCTTGGAACAGTGTGACATAACTATTTTTTTATGCTATGATAAATATGAAAAGAGGTAGAATTTCCTACCTCTCTTGTAGACCCGTTCAAAAGACGGTGACTATAATTAAATTTGTGAAGCCATCTAATTACTGTCGAAGTGGAATTAGATGGTTATTTTTTTGGTTTATCTTGGTCTATGATCAGCACCACTAAAGTTGCAAATGCAACCATCAGCGTAAGTGCTTCAAAAACAGACATGTCTATTCCTTTCCAGGGATAAAGCAGAGAACCATAAGCATCACCCCTTTTTCTAGGAGTTAGCCACCATCTTTTTCACTTTTCTACTCATCGATCATAACATAGTTCATTTTTGTAATTAGGCAGAGAAAAAATCAAGTAACGACTCTGCTAAGATATCGTTATCAATAATATAGCTACCGTGATCTTGGTTTTCCATGATTTTCAAGTCAGAAGCTTCAATCAGTTGGTGCATTTGTTCAAATATCTCTAATTCGCATAGATCATCATCCGCAGCGATGATCAGTGTAGGGACTTCGATTTTACGTAATTCTTGTAAAGGAATATTTGGCTGTTCCATCATCAGTTTAAATAAAGGGTCTTGCGTTTCTTTATATTTTTCGACAATATGGTCAAAGATTTCAGGTTTTAGCTGTTCAGGGCTTGTATTGGCACCTAAAAGAGCTAGTTTATTGAGCCAAGATAATTTTTTGATGCCCATGAGGATCGCTAAGATGGCGCCATCACTGAAGCCAACGATGTTGACCTTCTCAAGCTTTAAGACATCGATAAAATCAATGATATCATCAGCCATTTGTTCATAATCATATTGTTCTGTCCGCGCACTTTCCCCGTGATTACGACTATCAATCGCATAAACCGCAAAGTCCTTTTCTAATTTTTGACTTAACTGATCAAAAATATGATGATCTTCACCATTTCCGTGCAGTAAAAGTAGTGGATCACCTTGCCCAGATTTTGTATAAAAAAGTTCAGTACCATTAACGTTGATCAATGTCATAATATTTTCCTCCTGATGGTTGTTTTTATTGTGTTGTTAAGAAGAGTATAACAATTGAACCTTGACAGCATCATGTCAAGGTTCGCAAAAGGAAGAGCTATTTTTTTCGGCTAGCATCGACTTTCTTTTGGTATTTCTCGATTTTATAATCCAGCATATCGATGCCTTCTTGAATTTGTCTCATTTCATTTAGAGCAATTTGCTTTTGTTTTTGTAAAAGCGCCAGTCGATTTTGATTGGTCGCATCACCTTCGTGCCACCAATCGATGTATTGTTTGAGGTCTTCGATCGTCATTCCAGTCTTTTTTAAATGTAAGAAAAAATCGATCCATTCTTTGTTTTGTTCATCATAAATTCGGATATTATTTTGGTCTCTATTTACAGTGATCAGGCCTTCTTTTTCATAAAAACGCAAGGTGTATGGGCTCAGACCCGTGATTTGCGAAAATTCTTGGATTTTATAAGTCATTGCTTCCTCCTCCTAAATAGGTTTCTAGTTTTATTTTACCATGTAGAGCTAGCTCTAAGTAAAATTCTGCTATTTTTTCAATAATCCTTGACTTCGAGTGCACTCTAAGAGGTATCCTGAGATAGAGAAGAGGATGAAGGGGTGGGAAAATGAATATTCTAAGATTGAGGAAAATATCGATTTTGTCAGTCTCGCTGATCGTGGTTTCAGGCGCTGCGATCGGAGCGAATATACCAGCAATTGCAGAAACATTTCCTGAAATTCCATTGCCGTTGATAGAGATGTTAACAACGATTCCAGCACTATTTATTATCCCTGCTGTATTGCTAAGTACAAAAATTGCTAAATATATAGGCTATAAAAAGACAGTTTTGATGGGATTAGGTATCGTTTTGATTTCAGGAATTCTTCCGGCTATAGTGAATAATTTTACAACTATATTTATTTCCAGAGCTTGTTTTGGGTTTGGCATAGGGCTGTTTAATTCGTTGCTTATTTCAATTATTAGTTATTTTTATCAAGGGAATGAACGGGCAGCAACAATTGGTTTTCAAAGTGCATTTGAAGGAATCGGCGGTATGTCATTGACGTTCGTTGTGGGACAGTTACTAAAAATTAATTGGCAAGCCTCCTTTTGGGTCTATTTGATTGTCGTACCAATTTTTATTTTGTTTGCTTTATTTGTACCAGAGATTTCTCAAAGAGAAATAAATCAAAGGGCTCAAAATAAAAACAATGATTTTGAGTATGTTGAAATACTAGAACATAGATTATCTACAATGGTATTTTCAGGGTATATTTGTTTATTGATTTTGGTTGTGTGTATCTATATGTCAATAACTGTTAAAGGCACTTTGTTGATGACGACTTTAGGTTATGGGGATGCAACTGACGGCAGCAATATTTTATCATTGATTGGAGTTGGTGCAATGACTGCCGGGTTTTTATTTGGGCCTATTTATACTGTGACGAAGCAATGGACGTTGCCACTGGCATTTTTTGTGATGAGTATCGGGATGTTAATGATTGGTTTCTCTAATCAAGTTTGGCTGACAGGGCTTGGAGCAATGATTTGTGGTTTCTCTTTTCGAACCTTTATTCCTTATTTATTTAACCAAACTAATAGTCGCTCAGGACAAAAGGCTGCCTTTCGAACTTCGTTATTGCTGGTGGGGTTCAATCTCGGTTCAGCATTTTCTCCATATGGAATTGCTTTGATTGAGAGCGTATCTAATTTTTCAACTATTCGCGGAATATTTTTTTCAGAAGCTATTTTACTATTGCTTTTGGCGATTGCTACAGTAGGAATTGTATTTTGGGAAAAAAAGCGAATTGAATAGTTTCTATAGCATATCACTTGAAGTAAGGAGAGGTTAGTATGAATATCAGTACAGCAAGCAAGGAAACGAATGTATCAGCGGATACAATTCGGTATTATGAGCGGATCGGATTGATCCCGCCAGTTAAAAGGACCGAAAACGGGATTCGCGAATTTAGTGAGGAGGATCTACGTTGGATCATTTTTAGCAGACAAATGCGTAACGCAGGTCTTTCAATTGAATCCTTGATCGAGTATTTAAGTCTTTTTCGTGAAGGTGACCACACGGTTCCTGCTCGTTTAGAGTTGTTGAAAGAACAGGAAATGATTTTAAAGGAACGAGTGGATATGATGCAACGTGCATTAGATCGTCTGGCGTTTAAGATTGAAAATTATGATAGTCATATGGTTCCTAATGAGAAAAAATTGAAGAAATTTAGTTGAAAAACTATATAGACAAAAATCAATGATAAAAAAAGAGGAAAGTGAACTAAATCTCACTTCCTCTTTTTTTTTAAAAGCTTATTTAAACCAACCTAAAACGCCTGAGACTGTATTTAAAATACCTTGTATAATATTGATAATAAACATACACATTTTCTCCTATTCTGTAATTAATTATTTAAAGAAATTGAAAAAATTAGAAGTAACATCTAACCAATACTTAACGATATCCACCCACATGAATAATTCCTCCTTTCCTTTTTATTTAAAACATATAGTAATATTAATATTTCTATATGAAGATAATAACACTCTTTTTTCGTTTTGTAAATAAAAAATATATCTTTTTTTATCATTGATACAAAAATTATCTGGTTAATTACTAATGGAATGAGAACTAGCTGTTGAAAATGCCGTGTAGAGTTACTTTTTATATCCTACCTTCTCAGTTACACAGCTTCTCAAAAAATTCAAGAATCTCCATACATTCTAATTGTTTTGCCAAGTGTAATTTTTCTTCTAAATGATCCATATGACAAGGATTAGAAGTGTCTACTTTGGAATTGCAATAGCAGATTATACATTTTAAAAATAGCCATTGGTATAGTTGCTTATTCTTTTGTGCAATGTTTTTTCCAAAGGATGCGTATTCGATGGCAGGATCGTATTTGTTTTCCATAATGAGTAACGTACACAGATTACATATAAAACTTAAGATGTTATTTTTTTCTAAAAAAAATGAACTATATTTTTCAATGTACTCTGAAATCATGGGCATCATATCAAGAATTTCTTCTGTTGAAAAACAAAACATCGTATTATTAAATAATCGAAAATCATAAATTGTCCAACTATTGATACTTTTAAAGTAGCTATTGATAGAGTCAACAGATTTGCGACTGGCTAATAAATTTTTTTTGCTTTTAAATTTGCAATGTGCTTCTAGAACGATTAACAGGTGCTTGTATTTTAGTAATTTATCCTCTGAATATTTTTTCTCTAAATGATTCTTTAATTCCAGATACTCTTTTTCGGTATATTCTGCGTAATTTTCTATTGTATTAAACCGTAGATTGTCATTGTTCTTATCCATTTCTTGTTGAATCAAGAAAACAAATTCATCTAATTCTGTATTTAAGCGCTCTAATAGTTCCAATAGTATTTTGATAGATGGAGAATATTTATTTGATTCTAATAAGGAAAGATAGGATCTAGAGATAATATTGTTACTTACATATTCTTGGGTATAGTTATGGCTCAATCTAATTTTTTTTAGAATATCGCCGATTTCTATTTCGTTTATTTGCATGATTACAATCTCTCCTTATATATTATTCAGAAAAAAGTGCCTAGGTCTCCCTGAGATATTTTCCTGAATTTGGATTTATTTTAACCTATAAATAGAGAAAAATATAGTTATTTTTTTGTATAAAATACTAACTATATGGCGTTATTATTTTTTTTTGTTGTACTATCAAATAGAAGATTACGGGGGAGGTGTTTAAATTATGCCTGTTATTTTATGTGTGCTATGGTTTTTTTTATAGAACAATTTAACCTGTTATCTTTTAGAAAATTTGGAGGGAGGTATGAAGAATGGAATTCAAAAAAATTGAAGAAAAAGACGCTAACTTTATCATTGTCGGCGGACTTTTGGTTGTCGGTGGATTGATTGCAGCTGTAGTTTGCTAGTCAGACTAATTTTAATTCTCAGAGGATAAACTTTACGTGTTATAGATGCTGAATTACTTATGAGGTTGGTTAAAAGAAAGTCTATTTCTGAGAATTAAAGTAGTATGAAAGTTCAATCAACATTTTTATGCGGGAGTATCCAAGGGGAGATATGACTTTATCAAGACCAAATTAATTGATTATTTGGAGATAAGTACCTTGGCTCCCGCTACTGTTAAAAAATGCCTGACGAAAATTAGAATAGGAAGAGTATCACTTAATAATACGAGTGATCTGCTTATTGAGGGGAATAACTTATGTATGATTATGACTTAAATTCTTCGATTTGTTACAAACGTCTTCAAAACCAAGAAAAGTATCATCTTTATGATGGCCTCAGCAACCAACATTATCTTGTTAGTGAGAAGGAAATTACATTTTTATCTATGCTGGAAAAAAAATTTTCTCTCTCTGAACTGGAGGTAAATTCAAAATACACTCAGGCTGAAATTATATCGTTTATGGAAATCTTTGAATCGATCGGGTTACTTAATCCAACGAAAAAAAAATCATTTTTAAGAGTGAACGTTTCAAAAATTAAGAAGAGCTCTACATCTATAATTTTAGAAAAATTATGTCCTATATTCCTTATTATTGGAGGAATAACTGCAGTAGCATTTTCGACTGTTTTTTCTATGAGCGAATATGTTTCTGCTTGGAAATCTATAGAGGAGCAAAACTTGATTTTTCTATTCGTCCAAGTATTTTTGATAACAGTAGTCAGCATTTTATTTCATGAAATCGGTCATTTTCTTTTTGCCATAAATAGAGGATTGCTCGTTCCTACGATTTCTTTGAATACAAAAAAGGGCTTAGTCAGTGTTGATACTACAGGAATACAATTTTTACAGGAGCTGAACGATAAAATAGCTATTTTATTTGCTGGTCCACTTTTTAATCTCATTTTGAGTTTATACTCTTTTCTGGGAGGAATGTTTGTGGGAGGGACAAAACCATTTTGGTTATTGGTCAGTGTGATCAATTTTCTTTTTTTTATACAAAATATGTGCTTATTATTTAGCCAAAGCGATGGGCAAAAAATTTTGACCGAACTGACTCAATCGAGCTTGTTTGCAGATAATATGAATATTTTTTACTTTTTAAAAAATATGAATGATTTAAATCGTCAGAGACGATACTTCTTTTTATTCTTATGGAGTCAAAAAATAGGACTTGCAGCATTGCTCATTATTGCCATAGCAGCAATTTTTTAAAAGAGAACGCGCTTTGAAAGGATGTGTGAAATATTAAAAATCTTTATTTGAATCCGTATTGTTCCATTTTAAAAAAAGATAGGCTCACGTATTTATTCAGTAGAGTAGAACAACAACTAACCTTGCCAACGCTTATTGTTGATGAACTTTTAGCGAATCTACCTTGCAATATAGAGCAGGCAGCACTAATAGTGGGAAATGATAATCTTGAAGCTTTGCTCAACTTGAACATTTTAATGGAGGATCTGATTGAAACAACTAAGGTAGACTCTGTAAATAGAGGCTGGTTTTTAGCCCAAAGTGAAAAACAGCTTTATGATAGCGTTAAAGAAAAAACGGTACTTATTCTAGGCTGTGGCGGTCTAGGTTCTCATTCGGCATGGGCTATGACAGCCTTGGGAATAAAAAAAATGATCTTGATAGATGATGATCATGTCTCGATAGATAATCTTAACCGACAATTATTATACGACCAGGCAGATATCAATCATAGTAAAGTTTCTGTATTAAAGAATAAGTTAAGTAAAATCAATCCAGATATAGAGATTGTTACATATAAAAGAAAAATAACTAATCCATATATCCAACTGTCAGATATTTTAACTCTTCATGAGCCAGTAGATCTTGTAATAAAAGCCGTCGATACGCCAGACAATCATATGAGACTGTTCAGTGATTACTTCAGTCATATGAATATCCCTTACACATCCGGCGGTACATTGGGAAATGGGATCATTTTAGGCCCAACATTTCATCCTAGTTTACCCAATCATTATCAAAAGGAAATAACTGCAACCGAAGAGCTGACACGTGTTCATGTAAAGGGCATTTCCTTGCCAATGATCATGGAAAAAGTTGCAGCTGAGGTAAATCTTGAAGCTTTAAATATATTATGCAACCGAATCGACAAAGTTAGGTTTAATGATTCTATAAGCTATGAAAATCTTTATGAATCATCTATTTCTTATGAAAAAAGAAACCTCAGGATTTTTTTATTTTTGATCGTTGGATTAATCAGTACGAGTCTTCAATTTTTAGTCTTATTTTTAATACTCTGGATGACAAGTAATAAAAAAGAAATGATGATGAATGTGGTATCGTTAGCCTCAGGATTTGCTTTTAGTCAGGCAATTCAAGTACTTCTCAGAGCTAATGTATTTACGACTCATTTAGCTATAATTTGTTTCATTTTATTTTTTTCCAGTATGCCATTAGCTATTTTTTGCCTGTGCGATTATTTTATTAGGAACTATAGGAGGATCAGCCAATGACTTATGCCATAGAAATGAATGATATCAGCAAAAATTTTGGAAATCAGACTGCATTAAAAAAGATAAATTTCAACGTAAAAAAAGGAGAAATATTTGGATTTTTAGGACCCTCCGGCGCTGGAAAAACAACAACTATCAAGATCTTAACTGGACAGATAAAAAGCTCGAATGGAACAGCAAAAATTCTTGATCAAGACGTAAAAACAATTGACTCTCATTTTTACACAAGGATTGGAATCGTCACTGATAATAGCGGCGTTTTTAAACAGTTAAGCTGTTATGAGAATTTAAAAATATTTGCTCAAATTTATAATATTCCAGATGCTAGAATTGATCTTTTGATGTCGAGAGTTGGATTGATTGCTGCAAAGAAAAAAAAGGCAGGGAAGCTTTCAAAAGGAATGCTGCAACGGCTTATTTTAGTTAGAGCTCTTTTACATAATCCTGAATTATTGTTCCTGGATGAACCGACTAGTGGGCTTGATCCTAAAACGATGAAAGAAATTCATCAGCTCATTCTCGAGGAAAAGAAACGAGGAATGACGCTATTTTTAACAACTCATAACATGCACGAAGCTGAAATTCTATGCGATCAAGTGGCCTTGTTGCATGGTGGTGAGATTGTGGAATGCAATTCTCCCCAAACCTTGAAGAAAAAATATTATAAAGAGCCTAAAATTGAGATAACTTATAAAGATGATACGCAAAAAACATTAAACTTAACAAGAGAAAATGTGAAAAAGATCAATAAAGACATTTTAACTATCCATTCTAATGAACCTAATTTGGAAGAAATTTTCTTACAATTAACAGGAAAAGAGTTGAATTAATATGGTACGTTCCATTCGAAAAGTTATGATTATTTCAAAAGTTAAATTGATCAACATTATCACAAGTCCTCAGTTATTAAGTTCATTACTTTTAGCCATTGGTTTTTGTTTTATTCTAGATCGATATGCACCAGCTGAGCAGTTAGAGACGATGCCATTATTTATTATCACTACGGGTTTGACTTTTTCCATGGGAATGAGTGGAATAATGATGTCGGCGTTACCATTGTCTTCTGACAAAGAATCAAATATGCTTAGAGTTCTTATGGTAGGAAGTGTCTCGCCATTTCAATATATTCTTGGAAGCATTATTCCTTCATTTTTTTTGATAGGATTGACAAATGCTGTCATTGGTTTCTTCTGGTTGCCGGATCGTATATCGATACTGCCATTTTTGATTATCACATCTCTTGGAACGTTTATTAGTTTGCTGATTGGATTAGTGATAGGTTTTTATAGTTCCAATCAAATGGTTGCTTCGTCCATGTGTATTCCTACAATTTTTATTTTTGCTTTAATACCTATTTTAAAAATAATAAGTGAAGATTTTGAAAAATATAGTAAGTATCTCTATACAAGCCAAGTGATCAATTATCTGCAAAACCTGTTCGAAGAAAAAAATAAACCACTGACATCGGACATATATATAGTCATCTCTTCAACGCTGATCCTCATTTTATTGATTTGCTATTACGGCTATAGAAAAAATCGGTTTGACCGTTAAAAATAGTAAAAATCGATTCTGTAAAGTTGAATATAATGAAATGACTCGAAGAAAAAATAAAGAATCAACGCAATTATTCATTTTATTGAATAGTCGTGTTGATTCTTTATTTGGGTAATAATCGTTTGAGGATCAGCCATAATTTAAATAAAGAAAAGTTTTATGCAGTTCCTTTTGTACGACAAAATAATGCAATGCCTATATAATGTGGAAAACAAGACATTTTTTGACTATTTGAATAAGTGAAGGAGTGGTTATTATGGAATGGTATCGCTTAACGATCAATGACGTCTTTAAAAAGCTGAATGTCGATAAATCTGGTTTGAGTACATCAGAAAGGGCTGAAAGACATCAAACGTATGGCAGCAATGTTCTTTCAAAAGAAAAAGAGATCAGTAACCTACAAAAATTTTTAAGTCACTTCAATGATTTACTTATTTATGTTTTGATCGGCTCTGCAGTGTTGAAAGGAATCAGTGGAGATTTCATTGATATGAGTATTATTTTGCTAGTGGTGATTATCAATGCGATCATCGGTTACATTCAGGAAGCCAAAGCCTCAGATTCATTAGACAGTTTAACTGCTATGATGAGTACTAAAGCAGTTGTGTTGGTCGATCAAGAGAAAAAAACAGTGGATGCAGAAACGTTGGTGCCGGGAGATCTCGTCTATTTAAATGCAGGGGATATTATCCCAGCTGATTTACGAATCACTGAATCATATAATTTAGTTGTAGAAGAGGCGATTTTGACTGGGGAATCTACGCCTGTAGAGAAAAATAGTGAGGCTATTCAAACGCAAGCAGAATTGGGCGATCGTATCAATACCGTATTTTCCGGCACACTTGTAAACAGCGGTTCCGGCAAAGGAGTCGTTACAAGCATTGGTGATGAGACTGAGCTTGGAAAAATCAATCAGCATTTAAAGAGTGTGGAAGAAACAGAAACGCCGTTGATTCGTAAGATGAAAGGGCTAAATAAGCAGATTTTTTATGTATTAGCGATCCTGATTGTATTTTTAGCGGTATTTAGTCTTTTATTTAGAGAGTTGACTGGTGAGGAATTACTGTCAGCGATGATTGCCTTGGCTGTTTCAGCTGTTCCAGAAGGCTTGCCAGCGGTTCTGTCATTGATTTTATCTGTTGGTGTGACGCGTATGGCGAGACAAAAAGCGATCATCAAAAAAATGCCTGCTGTAGAAACCTTGGGGAGTATGACGGTTATTTGTTCCGATAAAACAGGAACCTTGACAAAAAATGAAATGACGGTCGTTTCGGTTGCTCTAGCAGATGAATTGATTGAAGAAAGCCAAGCAGATCCTGATTCAAAACAATTGAATCAAGTTGAAGAAGATGGTCCGTTTAGAAAGATGATCGAAGCGGCTTTATATTGTAATGATACAAAACTTACGTATAAGAAGGGACAAAGAGAAATCATTGGCAACCCAACAGAAGGAGCATTACTGGACTGGGCAAATCATCTGGCTTTGGTGGAAGAAGTCCATGAAGTAAACAAGATTCCGTTTGATTCTTCGTATAAATATATGGCTACGCTAGTCGATGTGGATCAACAACGGTTTATTTATTTAAAAGGTGCGCCGGATGTTTTATTAGCTAAGACGAGCCATCAATTCACTCAAACTGGGATAAAGGAAATTGATTTCTCATACTGGGAAAACAACATTCGTTTGCAAGCGCAAAAAGGACAGCGGATTTTGGCCGCTGCATTTAAAGAAGTAGCTAAAACAAAAGACACGATCATACATGACGATTTAAATGATATGGTTTTGATCGGTTTATTTGGCATCATGGATCCACCAAAACCAGAAGCAATCGAAGCCGTTTCGATCAGTAACAAAGCTGGAATCTCAGTGAAGATGATCACTGGAGATCATCAAGACACGGCTATTGCGATCGCAAAGGATATCGGCATCAAAAATTATACGAATGCTATGACTGGACACGAAATCGAACAATTATCAGATGATGAGTTAGTCGATGTAGTTATGACGCATGATGTCTATGCAAGAACCACACCAGAGCATAAATTACGTTTAGTCAATGCCATTCAAAAAAATGATCAAATCGTTGGAATGACCGGTGATGGAGTCAATGATGCGCCTGCTTTAAAACAAGCCGATATTGGAATCGCAATGGGAATCAAAGGAACACAGGTAACCAAAGATGCGGCGGATATGGTTTTGGCGGATGATAATTTTGCCACGATCACTAGTGCTGTTAAAGAAGGCAGACGTGTGTACGAGAACTTGAAAAAAACAATTTATTTCTCATTACCAACTGCGTTCGCGCAGGGACTCTTAGTTGTTGTATCTTTGTTGATCGATAAGCCGCTGCCATTGACCTCAGTTCAAATTTTATGGCTGAATATGGTCACAACGATTACGTTATCTTTTGCTTTAGGATTTGAGCCTTTAGAAAAAGATGGAATGAGCATACCACCTAGAGATCCTAAGGAAAATATTCTGAATCGTTATGCAGTCATTAGAATTTTTTATGTTTCTGTTTTACTGGCAGGATTAGGTTTTATCGTGAATAATTACCTTGCTGAAAATGGTTCAAGTATTGAAGTGATGCAAACGACGTTGATTACGACGATCGTATTTGGTCAAATTTTCTATATGTTGAATTGTCGTGATATCTATGATTTCCCAATTGATAAAAGTATTTTTTCTAATAAAATTCTTTGGGGAACGATCTTGATCTTATTATTGCTGCAAAGTGCTTTGATTTATCTGCCTTTTATGCATATTGTTTTTGATACAGCAGCAATCGGTCTTCAATACTGGGGCTTAGCGCTGTTATCAGGAATCATCGTTTTTGTGATTGTTGAAGTGGAAAAGAAAATATATCGGACGATTGTAAAAGACAAAAAATAATCGCTATTTGAAATATAGTTTAAAGTCCAGTATACATTAACTGGGCTTTTTTCTTTCAGTTAAATGTTACAATAGTAAGTAACCGCAATCTGATTTGAAAGGAAAAAATATGAAAGACAGAGAAGTTCTTGATTTACAAATGGAAATAAAAGATTTTTTGCATTGTCATAATAAAATGGAAACCTATCATCATTGCACAGCTGTTGGAGAATATGCTTATAATTTAGCGGAAAAAAGTTTAGCAGAACCGAACAAAGCAAAACTTGCAGGTCTTTTACATGATATTTCGGCAATCTATCCCAATAATCAAAGAATCGATAGAGCAAATAAGCTGGAAATTCAACTATGTAAGGAAGAGATCAAGTTTCCTATGATCATTCATCAAAAGATTTCCAGAAAAATGGCACTTGATTTATTCAAAATTACTGATTCGGAAATATTATCTGCGATTGAATGTCACACAACATTGAAGGGTGGTTACTCTGATTTAGATTTAGTCGTGTTTGTAGCAGATAAAATAAAATGGGATCAAGCAGGCGAGCCGCCATATCTTGATGGTTTGATGGCTGCGTTAGATCAGTCATTGGAACATGCTGCATACTATTATATTGAATACTTGTTAAGTAATGATATAAAGGTTATCCATCCTTGGCTGATGGACGCATATAGGGAATTAACAAATAAACTCCAAATTGATTTATAAATAGAAAAATAGCTGATTTTTTATATGAAAGGAAAACACTGTGAAAAGAAATTACAGTGTTTTTTTGTTACAAGATAGATCAGTTTTTACTTAATGATTAGATTAAAATAAATGTCTTTTTGTGATAGACTATAAGTGAGAGGTATTTGCTGGAAAAAATCAGGAAATTTGTTCAGAGTAGTTATTCAAATCAATGAGTGAAACTTTATAAAGAAAGGATGTATAAATATGGCCTATCATACATTTTCATTTTATTGGAAAAGAAGACACGATCCAAAATGGAGACTAGACTATCAAGTGTCTTTGTGGACTAGAGTCAGGAATGCACTTATTCTATCAAATTTAATTGTATATGGGATAATCATTTTTCTAAAAGTTAACGCTTAAATTAGACACATAACATGTCATAATTTGTACTATCATTGTTGAAAATTTAAACAATTCCCCGCCTATCTCCCATGTTAAAAAAATGGTTGGTATGGTCTTTTTTCAAAAGGAATGGAGTTGAGATAGGCGGAGAGTTGAAACAAGTTGGTTCTGCAAGGCCAGCTTGTTTTTTTAGTAGGATCCTGACTATCGTTAGTTAGGTTCTTACTATTACTACAGGATAAAAATTATAATCTGTGACTTTCATGACGTCTGGATCATTCTCGGAAAATAATTGTTTGCATGTTCATTTTTACTTTTTCATTTTATTCTATTACGCATTGACGTAAGCACACCTTTTTTTAGACGAGATGAAAAACACATGGTGAGTCATTGATTTTTATCCAGCAGCTCGCACACATCAGGGGATGGAATTGAAAAAAATGTTAGGAAAAAAGGAGAACCTGATGGGTACTATTTATAAAAAGAGCGAAAAAAAAACGATATTCGTCACCAACAAATACCGTGCAAAAGTTCAATGAATAACCATTCACCTATTCAAAACTAAAAGATGTAAAAAAACACTAGTATTTCTTACAAATTTTAGGTAAAATGAATAAGTCAATGCGCATTGACTAGGGCAACTTGTATTGTCAGTTGTGGCTGACTTTACAGGGCTCTGTAGAAGGATTGCTGTCCTTTTTACAGAGTGCCTTATTTATTTTGTTTTTCGCTCTAATTATTAACTCAAATGACAAAACGCAAAAAAATGGTATTTGTCAGCGACTAATACCATGAAACGTTCAGTAAATAGAAATTAACCAATTCAAAGAAAAGTCAGAAAAAGCTGGTAATCTTTTCTTACTTTTAGTACAATGAAAGAAGTCAATAACATATTGACGGAAGGCAACTTGTATTATTAGTTGTGGCTGATAATACAGGGCTCTGCGGGATGATTTGCTGTCTCCTGCAGGGCGCCTTTTTTTATTTTGTTTTGTAACGTTATCTTAACTTAAAGACAAGATAAGAGTCAAGTCCTTTTGCAAATAGTAAAAAAAATTGATTTAGAGTAAAAAAGTACTCAAACAAAAAAGCAGGCTGGAAATTTTTTTTAGCAAGTAAAACAAACCAGTGAAAAACGTCTGGAAAGCTGATGGTAGCGGGGAAAAGGACAGCTTCTCATAAGCGATGCTTTATGAATATTTCATCCTTTAGTTATATCGTTGGTACGAAAAACGTACAATAACGAACGAATAAAATAGGAAAAGTACTTATGAAGGTAAAAATTTAAGTACGATGAAGAAGAAAGAGAATTGATCAGATGGAAATGCTATTTTCATATAAATAAATGTTTATACTAATATGCGTTCATTGTATACTTAAAGTAACAGATGATTGAAACGAAAGGAATAAAATGACATTAAGATCAATGAAATAGGAATGAGGAGATACTATGAATAAAACGAATCAAGGGTTTATTTTTTGAACCAACTTAGCTATTGTCATTTACTATTTTTTACCTAGAATGCAAGTGTCTACCTATTCTTATTCGTGGAACCTAATTTTTGCTTTTTAGACAGTTGAGTGTCATTTTACTTACAGTAGTGATGTTATTTATTGCTTATCAAAAAACACATTTGAACAAGTGGAAAAACATTGATTCAGGTAGAATGGTTGTGGATTCGTACATTTTATATTTATTTGCAACGATAGTCTGTATAATGATTCTTGAATTTGTCTAACACTTGTAGATAAAAATAGTCTAGTTACTGACGCCTTAATAAATAGTATTTGAAATCATGGACTTCGATGATTCTACAAAAAACGTATTGTTCGTTTTTACTCAAATAAAAAAACAATAGTAAAACCTCCTAAAGTGGAAAGATACTTTAGGAGGTTCTTATTTTATGAGCGAGTGTGAAATAAGAATCATAAAAGAATTGCCCATTCCGCTTGATAAACTTTAGCTATTTGCTCATATTCAAGATATCGCAGGGTGTTCAGAGCTTTTTCACAAACCTTTTGTCCAGATAATATTTGACCTTCTAAAATCAAAAGTATTCCTCTAAAAAAACGCTCAATGATTCTAAAAAGCCCACTATTAAGATCAGTATTCAAGTGATTTAGCTGATCAAGTAACTCTTTTGCCGTCGAAAGTTCATTCTCTTTTAAGCATAGTTCAGAAAAATTGATCAATAATGTTTGTAAAATTTCTTTGCCACGGTCATAGTTGCGGTATTTTTTTAGCAGTTTATATATATTTTTTTTAAAGATCATTCTTTGATCATGTGAGAAGTAGTCAAGTGTATTTGTGAAGATCAGCAATTCAAAGAGTGTCCAAGATTCTCGTTTCAACAAAAATTGAACTACGATAGCCATTTGTTCAGCTGGGATTTTGGTGTAATCGATTTTGTTAAAGTGAAGAAAATGATTGACGATATGAATGCGTCCTTCAACTAAAGCTAAAAAAAGTTCTTTGGTATCAGAAGTTGCTTGTGTTTGGATTTCTTTCTTCAGTTTAAACAAATCATTCAGGTTATTTTCATTTGAGGCTTTAGCTAATAAAGTCCAAAAGGTAGTCGTTTCTGGAATGGTATATTGATTATAGATAAACAGGAATTCATCAGCTGTTATTCTTAGCGCATCTAAGACTTGCTCCAATAATTCTAAGGATAGATCATGACGGCCTTTTTCAAATTCGATCGCATAAGATTTTGAAATCAGGTTATTATATAATTCTTTTTGAGAAATACCTTTAGATAAACGGATCTCGCGTATGACCAGTCCATATTCTTTCATAATTCAAATCCTTTCTAAGCTATGATTGTTGATAAAAAGAGTGTAGCAGTTTTTGCTGAAAAGTCCTAGATATAGGACTTTAATCTATATAAGAAATTATTTTGTTCATGATAGATCAAAGCTTTAAGAAAGGAACGAGAACATGTTTAAAAAATATTTTATTATCGCTTTAGCTATTTTTTTGACAGGATTTTGGGCAATAGCAGCAGAAGCAGAAACGATCATTGTTACACCAAGCCATATCATTAAAGATCAAAAAGACTATTATTTAGATGGGCATACTTGGTATAACGATGGTAAACCAATAAATTCTGATAGTCTATTTTCGACAGAAGAAAGTTCGGCGGTCGAATCGACTACTACGGAATCGACTACAGAGACAACGACCATTGAAGCTTCAGATAGCACGAAAGAAACGACCACAGAGACGACAAGCTCACTATCCGCTGCCAGCGTAGAAAAAGAGACAAGTGTGCCTTCCTCGACTGCTATTGGCATAGAGACTTCAACAACGACCAGCGTTGAATCATCTATCGAAAATGAACAGACAAGTGCTAGTAACAAAGAAAGTTCAACTGACGTTAATGAACCATTAGTAAAAACGAGCAAAGTTGAGAGAATAGAAGCACCAAGCAACAATCCAACCAGTTCTTCAAACAATACATCAATGTCTAATAGATTACCTGAGACCGGTGAAAAAAGTCCAATAGTCATCAGTTTTCTAGGAATTGTTCTGATTGGGTGTGCTATTTTTTTGTTTAATCGACGTATATGAATTTTTTCTAGTGTTTAACTATTTTACATGAGTCAAGGCTCTTGTAAAATAGTTTCTTTTTTATTATAATTTCCATATAGAAATCATTTTATGGAGGCGAATCAAATGAATACGCTTGAAGATACGTTAATGAATCTACAGTGTGAACTAGTTGCGGAAAGGAATAGGACAAATCCTCAAGGGATCAGCTGGCTTCAGTATGACGTTTTACATCTTCTTGATTTAGAAAAAGAGCTAGCGCCATCAAAAATCAGTATTTTACTTGGAATCAGTCGAACAAAGCTATCTAAGGCTTTAAAAGAGTTGAAGACCATGTATTATATCCAACAAAAACCAAATGAAAAAGATGGACGAGAATTACGAACGGTTTTAACTGAAACAGGTCATCAATTGCTTAAGGATCTCGACCAAGGGCATCAACAACTTCATCAAGTTGCCAACCAAGTATTTACCAATGAAGAACAAGAACAATTTTCACAGCTGGCTGAAAAATTCTCCAATGCGCTTAAATCAGAAAGGTTGAAGGCTCATGAATAACTTTATTTCGATTAAAGGAGCCAAAACAAATAATCTCAAAAATCTGTCTCTTGACATTCCAAAACAACAAATAACCGTTGTCACTGGTGTTTCAGGGTCTGGTAAATCCTCTCTAGTCTTCGACACTCTAGCGGCTGAATCCCAACGACTTTTAAATGAAACTTATTCTAGCTATATTCAGCAGCTATTGCCTCACTATCCACAACCTGTCTTTGATACTATAGAAAATCTACCTGTTTCGATAGTGATCAATCAAAAGAAGATTGGTGGCAATGCACGCTCAACTGTTGGTACAGTAACAGATATTTACTCGAGTCTACGCCTTTTATTTTCAAGAATCGCTACGCCATTTATTGGCTATTCAATGGTCTATTCATTTAATAATCCGCAGGGAATGTGCCCGATTTGCAATGGCTTAGGTGAAACAAAACAAATTAATTTGAATCAGCTGATTGATTTTAACAAATCATTAAATGAGGGTGCAATTGATTTCCCTACCTTTCAACCTGGCGGCTGGCGATTGACCAGATACACAGAATCAGGAAATTTCGATAATGATAAAAAAATCCAAGATTATAGCCAGTCAGAGTTAGAGCTTCTTTTACACGATATCGGAAGCGCGCCAAAGAATCCAACCAAAAAATGGCCAAAAACCTCAACCTATATTGGGATTATTCCAAGAATCACTAAAAATTTTGTAGAGAAAGACGAGACGAAATATACGAAGCAATTGAATCGGATACTTGAGGTCAGAGAGTGTTCGGGCTGTCATGGAACCAGAGTTAACGAAATTGTTCGATCTGCAAAAATTGATGGAAAATCTATTGCGGATTGCGTAACCATGTCGATCACAGAATTACTGTTGTTCATTAAACATATTCATTCTCCTAACGTTGAGATTGTTTTGAATGATCTGATCAAAAAATTAGAAAGCTTACAGAACGTTGGTTTGAGTTAATTATTTCTTAACCGCCCAACAGCTACTCTTTCTGGTGGTGAATCCCAAAGAATAAAGATGACCAAGCATCTAAATAGTGCATTGACTGATGTTTTATACATTTTTGATGAACCCAGTATTGGTCTTCATCCAGAAGATATTTTAAGAATGTCAAAAATTATTATTGGGCTGAAAAAGAAAGGGAATACTGTGGTATTAGTTGACCATGATCCTGATATTATAAAAATCGCAGATCATGTGGTGGATCTAGGGGAATATGCAGGAGATAAAGGTGGCAAGATCACTTTTGAAGGAACGTATCAAGAATTATTGAAATCGGATACAATCACGGGGAAAAGTTTATCTGCAATAAATACGATCAATACTGAAAAAAAGCTGTTTTCTACTTACTATTCATTAAATAAAGTTAGCCTGCATAACGTTATTGAGGCTTCAGTAAAAATACCAAAACAATCATTAACGGTCGTTACAGGTGTGGCTGGCTCTGGAAAGAGTACGTTGATTCGGCAGCTCTTCAAGCAAAAATACCCCGAAGCAAGTATCTTGGATCAGAATCCGATAAGTGGGAGTAATCGTTCAAATGTCCTGACGTACCTTAATGTTTTTGATAAAATAAGAAATATTTTTGCACATGATTCCGGAAAAAGCAGCTCTCTTTTTAGCTATAACGGGAAAGGTGCTTGTCCTGTTTGTAAAGGGAAGGGCTATTTAAAATTAGATTTAGCCTACATGGGAGATGTTAAACAGATTTGTGAAAAGTGCCAGGGGAAAAGATATAGTGATGAAGCACTTTCCATAGTTTGGCGCGGCTTGAACATCTATGATCTTTTACAGCTGTCGGCTGAAAAAGCGCGCAAGCTATTTGAAGACAGTGCATTAGTAGCAGCTATGCAAACGTTGATTGATGTTAATTTAGGGTATGTCAAATTGGGCCAATCATTAGCTACGTTTTCGGGAGGAGAGTTACAACGCTTGAAAATAGCTAAGGTAATGCAGCAAAATACGACGGATTTATTGATCTTAGATGAACCATCTACTGGTTTACATGAGGCTGATATCAAGAAGTTACTAAAGCTTTTCAAAAGACTTCTGAAAAGAAATCAGACGTTGATCGTTTTAGAACACAATCTTCAAATTATTAGTCATGCGCAGTGGATCATCGATATGGGGATTGGCGGAGGCGATTTAGGCGGGAAAATACTTTTTGAGGGGTACCCGATTGATTTATTGACTGTATCAGATTCATATACTGCTAAACATTTACAAAGATATATAAAGTAAGCAAAACGGTAGCACAAAAAATCCCATCTCAGCCAAGATGGGATCAAATGATTTATTTATCTTTTGGGGAAGATAAGTAATTTCTCTATGAATGAATCATAAACGATTTTCACTGCTTTTGCTACTTCAAAAAAATCCTATCCTTCTTACTTTTTTGAAGAAACTCTGTATTTAAAAGGATCGGCAGCTATTCTCTCCAAAATTTTGTGTAATCGATTTTTTCCTGGATGTTATAGTCGATGATTTTTTTGAGTAAGGCAAAATCGATTTCTTGGGCCCAAGTGATTTTGAAGATATTATCTGTATGCTCATATCCAGCTTTTTCGATGTCTTCTTTGAACGCGGCAAGTGTCGCGGTTTCAGGTGCGACCGACATATGTTTTTTCGAAACGCTAAAACCGATAATAAATGTCCCATGATCGGTAAACATCGGTTGATTCCATTTGATGACGGTTTCTAGCTGCGGAAAACTTCCTTTGATCCAGTTAAACAGATCATTCAAACGCTGACGTTGGTCTGGATTACTGATTTTTTCTGTAAATTCATTTAAATTTGCCATCGTGAAACCTCTTTTCTTTTAGGTAGGATTGTTTCATTGTTTTTATTATAATATGAATAAAGAATTTAGAATAGGTATTTGATTGAGTAGAAGGAGGGGAATGAAGATGCCACAATATATTGCTTTATTGCGCGGTGTAAATGTCGGAGGGAAAAATCGTGTGGTGATGACCGAATTAAGGGAGTCATTTGAGCAGCATGGATTTACACAAGTCAAAACGTATTTAAATAGCGGGAATGTCATTTTTTCAACGGAGAAAAAGGAATCAGAAATGATTACTAAAGAGTGTGAAATGCTGATTGAAAGGATGACAGGGCTGCATATTCCTGTGACGATCGTTTCTGGTGAAGCGTGGCTGGAAGCGGTCAAGCATGCGCCAAAATGGTGGAATACAGACAAGGAATCAAAACATAATGCAATTTTTATTATTTCGCCAACGACAACAGCTGAGGTCATGCTTTCTGTTGGAGAAGCAAAACCGGAGTACGAGCAGGTCGATCATCATGAACGAGTGATTTTTTGGTCAGCACCATTAAAAACATTTTCGAGAACCCGCTGGTCAAAGATCGTCAGCTCAGCGTACTATGATCGAATCACGATCAGAAATGCCAATACAGTTATGAAAATAGCGGAGCTGATCAAAAAAGAAAAATGAATACTTGCCTTCGACATGGCTCCGAGGTTTATACTTTCCTTGTTGGTCGATCAACACGTCATAAAAAAATGAACGACATATCTAGTGAATAAAAAATAGACGAGCAGCCGATTTATTGTATAATGGTTGTTAGTCTGTTTTTATTTATAGGATGGAAAGAGGAAAGTATTATGAAAAAAAAGATCAAGATACTGTTCAGTATACTTGCTGCAATTATCGCTATTATTTTAATCTATGTGGGGTATGTTTATTTCAGCTATTCAAGAATTGAAGATGATGTTTCGATTAAAGTGGTACAGAAAGCTGAACATTCAAGCCTAACTACAAACAAAGAATATAGAATAACTACATTCAATATTGGCTACGGCTCATATACACCTGATTATACATTTTTCATGGACGGTGGAAAGCAATCCAAAGCGGTAAGTAAGGAAAGTGTACGTACTAACATTGACGGTGTGATCGAAACGACAAAGAAAATCGCTCCTGATTTTGCTTTATTTCAGGAAGTAGATGAAAAAGCAACACGCAGCCGCGGAGTAGATGAGGTTCAGCAGATCAATCAGAGTTTTAAAGAACACACAAGTGCATTTGCAGTGAATTATGATTCCGCATTTTTAATGTATCCGGTGTTAGATCCAATCGGAAAATCGAAATCTGGGATTTTAACACTTAGTAATACAGAAATGGAAAGTAGTACACGTTACAGTTTACCGATCGAAACCAATTTTAATAAATTTTTTGATTTAGACCGAGCGTTTACGGTTTCTAAAATTCCAGTTGCAAACGGAAAATCATTGATGCTGTATAATGTTCATTTATCTGCATATATCAAAGACCAGAAAATTCAAAAAGAGCAAGTGCATAAGCTGTTTGATCATATGGAACAGGAATATAAAAAAGGAAATTATGTGGTTTGTGGAGGAGATTTTAATCATGATTTGCTTCCTTCCTCTACGGAAACGTTTAAAAACGATCCGACAGAAGAGTATACCTGGCTGCAGCCTTTTCCAAAAACAGAACTGCCCGAAAATCTTCGTGTAGCAGCATTGAGTGAAACCAAAGAAGCGGTACCTTCAGTTCGTAATTTAGACAAACCTTATGAAAAAGGCAAGTCATTTGTTGCGTTGATCGATGGCTTTATTGTGTCTGATAATATTGAGAATATCAATGGAAAAGTGATCGATAAGGAATTTCAACATTCAGATCATAATCCAGTTGAGATGACGTTTAAATTGAAATAATGGAATAAAAGTGCTTTTTTCTCGCCGCTTATTCAGAATCAAAGCCCGAAACAAAACTGATTTTTAGTTTTGTTTCGGGCTTGTTAGCTTTTGATAACGGACGGATAAAAACCAGTTTTTTCGGTAATTGGACTAAAAAAACGAAGCAACATTTGTCTGATCTTTTTTTATATAGGATTCAATTTGTGAGATGAAATATTATTCTTTTACTTGAATAATTGTTTGTTGCCTATGATTGATAATCAGAGCTGTTTGGTCAGGCACTTTGACATCATCCGTATCATAATTCCTATCAGAAAAATTAGCGATCACTACTAGATCATCTCCAAATTGTGTTTTTTGTACGAGACGGTCTTGTGTCAAGACTGTGAAGTCGGTCATTTCATGTGCTAAAGCAGCTTTTTGAAATGGTGCCCAAATTTTAGCATTTTCACTGATATCCTGTTTATGTTCATCCCACGCAGCTTTATCGAGGTGGAACATTGGCGGAGTATTATATAAATATTCCTTCATACGGCGTTCAGCGACTTGTCCTTTGATTTTGTAACTATCCCATTCCCATTGATGTGAAGTAATGACTGAGCGATTATAAACAAGCTTATATAGTGGGAGTGAATAAGCTGGATCTGTATAAATGGCTTTGTATTCATCTTTGATCGGAACGGTTTTTTTATATTTTGTTGGAATACCGCCATCTAAAGCAGCGTAGCTTCCCACATAATATTCACTCTCTTTATTTTCCCTCATATCCGGGTCAGACCACATGATCACAGGCGTTTCGATTCCGTGAGAGAAGACCATTTCTTTTGAAGCAAAATCATTTCCTCCTTCTGAGCCGACAACTAATCCATTCTTATTGAAATAATCCATTCTTTTTAGACGACCAGCAACATCTTCACTTTGAGTTGTTTGGTGATCAGGACTGTAGTCATTGTAAATTTCTCCAGCTGCATCTGTATCTAGAAACCAAGAGTTGAAAGGAATCTTATTTTGCATAATACCAATGAAGCGTTCTTCAACATCTGGAAAAATTTGCGTTGGATTTAGCTTTCTACCTTTGCCTAAAAACCCAGCCACTTTTTCGCCATTTTTCTTTGTCACAGTTGCTTGTTCATAGAGTTTTTCATTGGGAAAAGAAGCGGTATTCCAATCGATACTGGCATTTTCTTGAATAGATTGATACGAATCATAGGGACCGATCAAATATCCTTGATCAGCTGCCGTTTTTACCATAGCAGGATTCATTAAGCCATTGGCCCAGTTAGGTAAACCGATCCAAGCGTTTTCTATCCCAGCATTTTTCATTTCTTTAAAGACGTCGACGGATGTCTCTTTGCCCCATTGTTCAAGCGGGGGAGTCAGGTCTTGAAGAGCGCCAGCTAATAAATGTTTATTTAATGTATAACGGTCTTGTTCACTCAATGTATCGATTCCTTTTTCAATCAGTTTTGAAGCTGTTTCATCCGGCTGTTTAAAAATAGACTTATTGAAAAATTGAGGGTAAAGCAGAACATAATTGAGTGAATTTAAAAGGGTGTTTTTTTCATACTGATAGCCTTCATTATTTTTGAAAGCAGCTAAAGCATTTTCGTATTCTGCTGATCCATCTTCGCCATATTGTGATAATAATTCAGCGATCCATTGAAAAATAGGCTCATCAACTTGTTCAGGAAGCTTGCTCCAGTTAATATCTTCTTCAGTTAAAATCCGGCTGTTCCAGTAATAAATTTGAATGGCTCCCCGCATTTTCTTGATTTCTGGATTCTCTTTTTCCTTGTCGTCTAATGTCTTGAAATTATTTGTCTTGATGCGATCCATTTGATAAGTTTTGGCAATCGCAACTGGGTCATTTTCTGTGATATAAAGGCGATAATTCAAGGTTTTGTTTTTGTCGAAGCCGATAAAATGATGACTGGCCTCAAAAGCTAGGTGATTACTTGTTTCAGCGAGCAAATCACTATTAAAGGTTTCATCAGTGACAAAGCTTGCGGCAAACTGTTCATAGTTAGCAGTGAAAAAGCTCATGGAGAAAGCTTCACTCATGGCTAACTCATTGTTTTGTTGAAAATAAGCCAGCCAATCTTTTTGATCATTTGGGATCATTTTTCCTTCTGCGATGGGTAAGGTATAATTTTTAGCATCGATTTTTGGCCAGTTGAAGGTTAAGTCCTCATCAGTCAAACTTGTAAGTGAAATAGCCAAGTGCTCGTCTTCTTTTTTTACTGCGATTTGAAGGTGTTCATCTGGATAAGTCCAGCTGATTTCGTTAGTCGTTTTTTTTAAATTTGTTACTCGTTTGGTTGTTTGAGGTTGAGCAACGGTTTCTTTTTGGTTGTTTTCGGTGATTGTGATAGCAAAGGTTTCAGGATCAACGTCAAATGAGAAATCAGTTTTGGCATAAGATTTATTTTTGTTTAGCTCTTGGTTAACTGAGCTTTTTTCTTGTACCTGCTTCTGCATTATTCCGGGCGTCTGACAAGCTGCTAATGAAAGTGTTAGCGTGGTTAAAAGTGTGATAAAAAATTTCTTTTTCATGATTTTCCTCCTAAATGAACTGGTTTATTGAACCAATTGGAGTGTAACAAGTATCTGTTACAGAAATATGGCAAAAAAAGAGTACGATCCACAAAGAAGGATCGTACTCTGGTGCTAGATAAGGAAGGCGCTTATACTACTCTTTCATCAAAAAAGGCAGCTTTCGCTTTTTTATTGAAATGCAAATTGAAAATCAACGTTTTATGAACGAGTCGTGCTTCGATGTCAAAGCCATGTTCATTCATGATCGATTGAACGATCGATAAGCCTAGTCCCGTGCCTGACAGATTTTTATTGCGAGATTTTTCATGAACATAAAATGCTTCCCACAGTTTTTCAATATCAAAGTCTGAAGGTAAGGAGGTTTGATTACTGATCGAAAATTCAATAAAGTCATTCGTTTCCCGCCAGCTGACTTGGATTTCTTTATCTGTTGTATACTTGATGCTGTTGGTCAATAAATTGTCAAACGTACGCTTGATCAATAAAGGGTCAGCTTCAATCAGGGACATTGATGTATCTGTTTGGGCTTCCAATAGTAAAATCATCTCTTTTTCCAGTAAGGATTCTTGATCTCGTAATGTTTGCTGCCAAATCTCTGACAATTGGATGGGCACTTTTTGTAGTGTTTGTTGCTGTTCTAATTTTGCATAATCAAGCATTTGGTCAACGATCTCATTTAATCGTTGGGCTTGCTGGAGGATGATCGTCAAATAGGTGCCATCGTCTAAACCATCTTCGATGCCTGAGCCATAAGCTTTGATCAAGGCAATCGGTGTTTTCAATTCATGGGTCAAATCAGCTGTGAATTGCTTTAATTGGTCATTTTTTGCAAGTAGATTCTTTTGATACGTTGCCAAAGCGTGACTCATTTTGTTGATACTGACCGCTAGCTCACCAATTTCATTTGCAGGAATATTTTCAGTAGTTACAAAGGTCAAAGCGGTGATCTCTTCAGCTACTTTTTTTAACTCAACCAGTGGGTCAGTAATTTTTCTAACAGAAACATAAATCAAAAAGATGATCAAAATCAACGTAAGACTCAGTGAAATCAAGTTAAAGCTATTGATCAAGGCTGCTGTTTCAGAAAAATTAACGGTAGAAACGCCAACCAAATAGAACGTGTCATCGATCACCATCATTTCAACGAGAAAACTAGATTTTTGTTTTCCTTGATCAAAGCTTCTTTGGATCGGTCGAGCCGTTTGACGCAGCTGATCTAAAGTCTCCTGGGTGACCCAAAAGCGGTTCAAAGCGACTTTTTTTCTATTTAAGTTCAGTGTCAAAGCTTCATTGAAGTCGTCAAGTGAGGCTCCGTCGATCGGTTGTGTAGTTATCGTCACTTGATGCTCGTTTTCAAGGCGCTCCAGTTGTTCTTCACTAGAAGAAGATTGCTGAATCATTTCCATGACAGAAGTTACTTTATGCTCCATTTTAGCGTTATAGTAATAAGGAACGATCATCGTATTGAAAATAAACATGACAAAAAAACTGGCAATGATGATCAACGAAAAAGTGAGAGTCAGTGTTGTACTGATTTTTCTAGTTTTCTTTTTCAATGAGATACCCAACTCCTCTTTTTGTTGTGATGATCTCATCACCGATTTTTTCCCTTAATCGTCGAATATGTGTATCTACAGTACGAGCGACACCCTCGTAATCCATACCCCAAACACCAATTAAAAGCTGTTCCCGGCTTAAAATCGTTCCGCGATTTTTGACGAAAAACAGCAGCAGATCGATTTCTTTTTTTGTTAGATCGATTGATCGTTCGTTTTTCCAGACACTCAGTTTAGTCGGGTCGATCACAAGGCTTTTTACCGTGACCAATTCTGTCACACCGAGTAATTTTTTGACTCTCAAAACTAACACTTGAGGATGAAAGGGTTTTGTGAGAAAGTCGTCTGCACCACTGGATAAAGAGAGAAATTCATCCTCACCAGTTGTTTTAGCAGTCAACATCAGAATTTTAACTGGACTTTCTGATTTGATGGTTTTGATTACTTCGATACCATCGATTTTCGGCATCATCCAGTCGATGATCGCTAAATCTATTTTTTCTGTATAAAAAAGATCAAGTGCGGCTTCACCATCAAAGGAAGGAAAGACAGTAAACCCTGCCTGTTTCATATAAGCACTTAAAATCTGCACCATTTCTGGGCTATCATCCGCAATCAAAATATTCATAAGCAGCAGCTCCTTTTATAACCTTGTTACTTGTTTATTTATATGCAAAAACTGACAAAGTAGAACCAACCCAAACACGCCCATCAATGGCAAGTCTACGCAAAGAAAAAAACGGCCGGGGGTATATAAAAAATCCTTGATCCATGAAGTGTTTGTCCTAAAAAAATCCGCATAAAGCAGTTCAGTGCTAAGCACGCCAATAAAAGTACTTGGAATGGCAAGAAGTAAAAAGTCTGAAAAAATCTCACTCGTTACTCGAATACCAGAACTGCCAAGTAATTTTTTGATGATCAACTCTTTTTTATCCACTAACAGAACCTGTTGAAAATGAATAAACAGGTAAAAAAGACCAGCGATAAATAATCCTAGACTAATCAGAAGCAGTCCATTTTTTAGCGTGGTCAATAAAAAAATCAAATTTCTAAGAGCCGCTGTCTGTGAAAAGGCATCGATCATTTCAGTTTGACTTAGTAGATGTTCACGTTCCAATGTCTCAAAATGCTTCAGTGTAAGTCCTATACGAATGAGAAGCGTCGAAATAAAAAAATAAGCGATGATCGAGAAACTTTTAATGAAAGAGTGCCACTTATTCCTCAATAGAAAACGTCCACTGTCAATTAAAATAGAAGACAAAGTATTCATAAATCAACCTTTCTCCACCTACCAATAGATAGTGTTAGGTGGATTTGTGTTCTTATTAGAATTATTTATCAAATTTATCTAGTCGAAATTCCTCGATCAAGGCGATCAATTTTTCGGCATACTCTGGATCAGTTGCATAACCGCCATTTTGCAAAGCAATAGCGGCTTCACGATAATTTTTACTTGTCTTGATCGACTCGTACGTTCCGCCATTTAAAAATTCCATATGATCGACCATTGATTCTTGGATCGTTGTGTATTTCTTAAATGAATCATCGATCGTAATTTGTTCACCATCAATGAATTCTTCGGTGGGCATAATACTAGACTGCTCGTTGAATGCACCTTTGATCCCGAAAAGATTATTCGCTTCAATTGCTAGATCACTACGTCCCCAATCAGATTCCAAAATGGCTTGAGCGATCGTGATGCTGGCAAATAGATGCGTTTGTTTTTGTAAGATTTTGGCTTCAGCCGCGATTTCATCGATAAAAATCTGTTGATACGCAGTGGCTTCATCTTGAATGGGTTGTTCTTCGTTATTAAAAATTAAGAAAATACTCGCAATTGAAAGAAGTAAAATCAATAATAGCGGTAAAATATTTCGTTTGATAAGGATTCTTTGATTCATGTCATCCCCTCTTTTCCTTTAGTGAATAAAGTTAGTATAGTGGTTCAATGTTACAAAAAGATGCCAAATAAGTTAATAATTGTTTGGCTTTCTTAAGAAATAATTCAGTTTGATTAAGAAAGTTTTGAAGAATGAAAAATGGATGATAACGAAAAAATGAAACAAACCCCTTTACAAGTTATAAAAAATGATTTATGCTAAGTTCTGTAAATACCCATAGGGGTATAAAAGGAGGAGCATATGTTTTCATTTTTTAACAAAACATCGATCGATTTATCGGAACTTCAGCAAAAGCTAGACATGAAATCTGAAATCATTGATGTACGTGAGAAGTCAAAATTTCAAGCAGGGCATATACCTGGAGCTAAAAATATTCCACTGAGTAAAATCGGCTCATATAGCTTAAAAAGCGAACAGCCGATCTATGTCATCTGCCAATCAGGTTTAAGAAGCAGACAAGCGACGAAAATATTACGAAAAAAAGGCATACAAGCATTTAATGTCAAAGGTGGAATGAGCCGCTGGTCAGGTGCAGTTAGAGGAGGAAAATTATAATGCGAGTAGTAATTATTGGTGGAGTAGCTGGCGGAATGTCTGCTGCGACTAGATTAAGAAGATTATCAGAAGATATCGAAATTATCGTCTTGGAAAAAGGGCCGTATGTTTCTTTTGCTAATTGCGGACTGCCTTATTATGTATCTGGAGAAATCACTGAGCGTTCAGAACTGATTTTACAAACTCCTGAGCAGCTGAAAAAGAGATTCAATATCAAGGTGTACACTGAAACAGAAGCAGTTGAAATCGACCGTCAAAATAAAACAGTTCAAACAAATTCTAAAGGAAAAGAAGAAACGATCAGTTATGACCAATTGATTTTATCCCCTGGAGCTCAACCGATAGTTCCTGAAATCGAAGGCTTGTCCCAAGCGACCAATCTACACACCTTGAGAAATGTCCCGGATGTCGACAAAATCGTCGAAACGGTGAAACGTGAACAGCCAAAGCAAGTGGTTGTCATTGGAGCTGGATTTATCGGTTTGGAGATGGCTGAAAGTCTAAAACATTTAGAAATGGACGTCACATTAGTAGAAGCAGCTCCACAAATTTTACCACCATTAGATGAAGAAATGGCCGCATTTGTTGAAAAAGAACTGATACAAAATGGGATCACTGTTTATAAAGGGGCTGCTGCATCGGCGTTCAAGGATTCTGGGAAAATAATTGAGCTAAGCACAGGAGAAACGATCACCAGTGACTTTACCATTCTGTCTATAGGAGTCAAACCTTCTAGTGAATTGGCGCAAGCTGCTGGTTTAGAGACAGGGTTACGTGACGGAATTCTTGTTGATGAAGCTTATCGTACAAGCGATCCTGCTATTTATGCTGTGGGTGATGCAATCGTTGTGAAACAGCAAATTACAGGCGAAGCTGCCTTGATTTCACTCGCTTCGCCAGCCAATCGTCAAGGAAGACAAGTAGCAGATGTGATTATGGGCGTTGAGCGGAAAAATCAAGGCAGTATTGGTACAGCAATTGTTCGTGTCTTTAACTTGGCAGCTGCAAGCACTGGTTTGAGTGAACGTCAATTACGTAATGATAAAATAGACTATAAAGTCGTTCATACTACATCAAAAAGCCATGCAGGCTATTTTCCGGGGAGCCAATCCATCGTAATGAAATTATTGTTCCATCCTGTTTCTGGGAAAATTTTTGGCGCTCAGGCCGTTGGAGCAGATGGTGTAGATAAACGAATCGACATTATTGCAACGGCGATCAAAGCTGGGATGACTGTGATCGATTTACCTGAATTAGAGTTTACTTACGCGCCACCATTTGGGTCAGCAAAAGATCCAGTCAATATGATCGGTTATGCTGCAGCAAACATTCTAGAAGGGTTTTCAGAAAATATTCAATATTATGAACTAAAAGCAGCGATCGAAAACGGCGCGTTGTTGCTTGATGTGAGAAATCCAAATGAGCTAACCAATAATGGAGCGCTACCACAAGCTAAAAATATTCCATTGGATGAACTGAGAGCGCATTTAGATGAATTACCTAAGAATCAAGAAATCATTGTGAGCTGTCAAAGTGGACAAAGAAGCTACTTAGCAGAACGAATCTTGAAAAATAATGGCTTTACCGTAAAAAATTTAGATGGTGCATTTCAGCTTTATAGCATGATTTACCCCCAGGAGGTTATTAAATAATGTATAAGTCAATGATGATCGATGAGTTTGAACAATTACAGAAAAGAAATCAATTAGAAATTATTGATGTGCGAGAAGTGGACGAATATCAGTCTAGTCATATCAATGAAGCAAAAAACATGCCTTTGAGCACCCTGCAGGAGACCGCTGAGACGTTGGACAAAGCGCAAGAATATTATATTATTTGCCATTCTGGCGGACGCTCTCAAATGGCTAGTGAATATTTTGCTTCATTAGGGTATAATGTAACGAATGTGATGGGCGGAATGTCCGCTTGGAGAGGAGACGTTACTCGTGGGATGTGATCCTAAATTAGCCAATCGTTTAAAACGTTCTGAAGGACAAATTCGCGGCGTTTTAAAAATGATGGAAGAAGGTAAGGATTGTCGAGAAGTTGTGACTCAGCTGATGGCTGTCCGTTCCAGTATCGATAAAGTAATCGGACTTGTTGTGACAGAGAATTTGAAACAATGTATGGAAGATGAGCAGATCGATCTTTCCAATGAAGATCTAGCAAAAGCTTTAGAGATGATCGTGAAAACTAGATAAAAAAAGCGTTAAACTTTTTAGCCAGAGGCCTGAAGTTTAACGTTTTTTTTAGTGAATAGATGATTCGTAAGGTACTGATTTAGAATAATTAGTTCCAAATCATTAACACGTACTTTTTTTTATAGATCTATTTCAAGAAGTAAAATATAACACTATTCAGAGAATCATATAGCCCTATTTTTTTGTTTTTTCTGAAAAAAATATTCGTAATAGCGATAAAATTTGAATTATTTTGAAAAAAACAAATTAAATATAGTATAGTTTAAGTAGTGATGTTAAATAGTTGAAAAAAATAATTTGAAACCATTTTAGTTATTTAATTGAAAAAATATGTTTTTGTCATTATTTTCTTATAACTTCTACTTATAAGAAAAAATGGTAAAAAAATCATATATATCTAGATTCCAAGCCGCCAAATGACCATTGCTTTGACGGCTTTTAAAACAAAAAAATAAAACCAATATCAGGATCTATTGGTTTAATGTCATTTGAATAAAGGGGGTTTTTTCAACAATGCATCAACGGCTTTCATGACTTCTTGTCGATGCTCCAACAATGAATCGGCATAGGTGTCGAGTGTGAGCTTTGTCGATCGATGCCCCAAAATTCGACTCAAGCTAACAATATCAACTCCTTGTTCCAAACACCTAGTTGCAAATGTGTGTCTCAACACATGGAAATGAATCGATGCGAACTCTGTTTCACGAATCATTCGTTTAAAACGATAATTAATGACTCTTGGCTCCGCCAGTTTTCCTCGACAATGAATCACGTATTCAGAAGGAGAGGTTTCTTTTTTTTCAAGTAAATAGTCTTTTAAATTAGTTGCTAAAGGAATCACTCTGCTAGAATATGCTGTTTTTGGGCTTCCAGAGATTAGTTCTGTTTTATTGATCGTGCTATGTTCATCGATAATTCTTGAAATCGTTCGATGGACTCGAATCAATCCTTTATCAAAATCAATATCTTCCCATTTGAGTCCACTGATTTCTCCTATTCTCATCCCCGAATAGAGAGCTAAAATAATTGGGGAGCACTCCGTTTCACGGAAGGCCAGTTCTTCTAATTTTCTCTGCTCCTTACTACTTAATGAGTGAATAATCGGCACCGTGTGCTTAGGTAAATGTACTGAATTACATGGATTTTTATCTAAATACTCATTTTTTACTGCTTCTTTTAAGGATTTATTTACGATAGTAAAAATCAAACGAATCGTGCTGTTTGCTAGATTTTTAGCAAGTAATCCATCAACAAATTCTTGTAACAGTGCAGAAGTTATCTTTGCCAAATGATATTCTCCCAGAGTAGGCAAAATGTGCTTACTTAGCAATCGAAAATAATTTGAATAAGTTGTGGCTTTCACTGTTCGTCTTACAGTATTATTAAGCCAGTAAATAATCCAATCTTGATACGTTTTATGGGAAGAAATCACAGTCTCTTGAGTGACTAACTGTTTTGCTTTTAGAAAAATCAGCTTTTCTTTCACCTCACTATACTTTTTCCCATAGACGTATCCATAAATAATTTTTTTCGTTGGTGTTCGTTGTTTAATGTAACGACCTTCCCAGCGACCGTCTTTTCGTTTATAAATATTTTCTCCTTTTTTAGACATCTTTCATCATTCCCTTCCAACATTTCTTGACGATTATTTTGACGGCTCATTTTTATTTTTGATATAACGCTATGAAAACAATGTTTTTTAGTGATTAAAATCAGAAATTTGTTTTATAAGCAACAAAACTCTTTCATTATTCTCTTATTTTTCAAAAAAATATAAAAAAATTGATAAGATAAAAACGAAATAATACATTGACTTCAAAGGTTTTTTAGATTAAAGTTATCTTTGTTAAATGAATTCCGACTGAGATATAGACTCTATTTTCCTACAAGTAGAAGTTATACGAAAGAGTTTAGATATTATACTACATTTCTGAAAACAATAGGGAATGAAATGCTCTTGATTTAAATAATCAGAATTTGGGAGGCACGTCATGTATAAATTAGGAATTATATCAAAAAAAAATTATTCCGAAAAAATAATATCCGAGTTTGAAAAAAATGGTTTCATGCTGACATGTTTAACCAAAGAACAAATCTGTAGTGACGGATTGGATGGCATTTTTATTGAAGAAACAGAAGAACATTCAATCAGTCTCATTTGCGAATTGGTGTTGTCGATTCGCAAAGAAAGTGATGTGTTTATTTGGGTTCTCTCTAAAAAGTCAACGACTGTCGATCGGCAAGTTTATTTACAACTAGGGGTCGATAATGTATTTAATAGTAACTACTTTCCTGAAGAACCCTTATTAGTTATACGGAACACGTTTACTAGAAAAATGAAACAAATTCCAGCAGAACAAAAAACAGAAATGAATGATTCCGAAATAAATTCGATGAAATTGGACCCAAGAAATTTAAGTCTCTCTGTCGTTACAGGTGAAAACCAGGTGAAAGAAATTGCTTTGACAAAATTAGAGTATCGGATTATGGAACTATTATACAGCAATCCTGGAAAAGCCTTCTCATATAAAGAAATCCATGAAGCTCTTTGGAAAATTCCATACAGCGATCGGCCGTATCGGGTAGCTAATCTGGTTTTTCACATCAGAGATAAATTGGAAAATACATCTATTTATATCAAGACTGTACGATCTAAAGGGTATCGATTGATTTTATAAGCAGTTGAAAGGAGGTGAAAAAATGAAAAGGAAAAAAAGACTCTATTTATTTCTAAGTTTCATTACGATCGTAGGCATCTATTTTTACCATAGTACACCATTGCTTAAAGCAGAAGAATCTACCAGTCAAAGTACTGTAGAGTCGACACCGCCCCTTTCAACAACCGAGTCATCTAAAGCTGATGTTACTAAAAATGAATCTTCAACGCTAGGTGAGACTAATAAGAATGTAAAGACTATACAGCCCCAAATGACAAATCTTGAAACGTTTGAATTATCAGAAAATGGGACGGGGATCGTAGCTAAGAATATAGCAAAAACAATGACGGATATTCAAAGCTATAACGGTGATACTGAAGCAATCAAACAGATGATTCTCAGAGATACTGAGGCAAAAGCATATGGAGTGTCTGGCGGATCTATCGTTGAAGTAACCGATAAGATCCAACTATCTGATCTAAAAGGACTTGATACAGTTGCAACGAATGATCTACAAGAGTTTCATTTGACGTTGACCGTTCCTTCAAGTGAGTCAGGAACAGGCAGCGATTTGACAAGTGAAGTCATCGTTTATGTCGGAAATGTAGCAAAAGTAAGTACATGGGATCAACTGGATGCTGCATTGATGAGTAACACGGTAACGATTGTCGATGTGCAAAATTCTATGACCAATACTGTAACGAACAGGACGGATCGAACTGTCTCGGATAACCGACCAAATTATGTGTTATTAGGAAATGGTTACTCTCTTGATTTTATTGGCTATTCTTATAGATGGGGAACGAATACATCGATCGTACACAAAGCAGTTGTCGATAATGTAGATATGTATGGAGGGCACTATTATGGACCTGTGACGATGTGGGATAGAAATGCCTATGGCTCAAGTATCACGTATCGAAATGTAAATTATACAGGTTCACAAGTGACGGCCTCTTTCCAAGCGCTTTTACGCTTTGAAGGGAAAAACGTCATTAAGTCTAAAGCAACAAGTTACACCTCTTATGATGGAGCTACTCGCAATATGGCCAATACCAATCAATCTGGTTTAGAGTCACATACACTTTTATTTGCATCTAATACGGACACAACGATCGAAGTAGAAAATGGTGATGGTGTGATTTTAGGTAGCTGGTACTCTAACTATGATACGGTCGCAACGATTCAACCTTCTTTGACTTTAGAAGAAAATGCTACTGCAACGATTCGTACGTTAGGGAACGCGGGAGAAACAAATTCTTGGCAAACTGATGGCGGCAATATTCCTTCTGTGATCAGCGTTCAAAGAAATGGAAAAATAAATGTCGGTAAAAACGCCACATTAAATGTTGAGACCGCAGATGGAACAACACGTGTACCCGTACGTTTAGGTTACCAATCAGCAACCTCTCAATGGACGACGAGTATCGATCTGGAGGAAAGCAGTCATTTCAATGTGAACATCAACGGTCCGATTGCGACGACTAGTTCACGTGCAGGATTTATGCTTCAACAAAATTCCGCTATCAATGTCGGTGACAATGCAGAGATGACTATCAATGCAAATCAGATGACAGCTGGTGCTCCGGTCATTTCTATGGGACAAAACGCCAAATTTGATGTCGCAGAAAAAGGGCAGCTGACGTTGAATAAAAACGGGGGAGTTGGACGTCTTCTTGATCTTTCTAATGGCTCTAAATTTAAAGTAAGTGATCAAGGTGCAACAAAGTTTATTTCCACAAATGAAGGAACATCGACAAGCTCAATGATCTATGGAGGTAGTGGTTCTTCTTTTATTATTGGTGATAAAGGAACCTTTGAGTCTGTTATTAAAGATGGGACTGGCGTTCGGAATATGCTGGATTTTGGTAGCAATACTACCTTCCAATTCTCGAATGCTCAAAAAATAGACTTGGATTCACGGGGGAATACAAATGCAAATTTGATCAATATGACGAATCCAGGGACGTTTACAGCTGATATTCAGGAAGTTTCTTCTTGGAGTAAGCAGGATGCAGCACAAGTAACACCAACATTCCACTGGACACCGATGTATGGAATGACGATCAAGTATAACGGTATTACTACAACAAGTGTTTCAGGAAATAGTATTACAAATGCGATCCAAACAAATTTCATAAATAACTATCGAACAGAAAACTTTTCAAGAATTGTTTATGATTATATTCCAGATGTGATCGTTGGAGTAGATGAAATCAGTGATAATAAAGCACTAGAAAGCGGTCAAAAAATTTCTGGGACAGTCAATAATGATGCAGCAATGCTGTTTTATCTAGTAACAGATGAAAACGATCCAAGTAAAGATGTATTGTTAACAACTCCGGATGTAGCTTCTCCAGTTGAAGGCGATGCACGAAAATTTCATACGATCGCGGATGATAAAGGAAAGTTTACTTTTGAGTTACCTGAGAATGTTACGTTGAAAGCAGGACAAAAGATAAAAGCTTATGGATGGTTAAATGGGAAGGACAGCTACACGAATCAAACAGTTTTAGATAAAACGCCTCCAAAAGGAGAGTCCGTAAATTATCATGTTGCTTTAAACGAAGCTGCACCGACTGCAGATAAATTTGTAAGTAATCCAACCGATTCTAATCCAACACCACAAAATTTCACGTATGCTTTTAATGCAGAAACACCGCAGTCGTTGGTTGACAGCTTTATGGGTCAACTTGGTGAACATACTGTAAAAGTCGACTTATCGGATGAAGCAGGTAATATGACGACTGTTGTATCTACTCTTACTGTGAACAAGGCAACACAAGAAATTTATGGCTCTGATATAGAAGCACCTTATGTCGATATTCGTAATTTATCCGAAGAACAACTGAAAAATTACATTCTTACGCATAGCCAACCAACCGCGTACAAATTAATGGATGGTGAAAAAACAGATCTTAGTTCATTTATAAAAGTGACGGATTTTGGTGGATTGAATGATATCGCAACCATTCAACCTAAAGCATATCCCGTGACGCTAACAGTCAAAGCTAGCGATTCAGGATTGCCAACAGATATCTCTACGACGATCAATGTCACAGTTGTTGACGTAGACGCAGTGTTGAATGTCGAGTTTGTGAATGAAGTAGAGCAAGTACTTTCAGGTTATACAGTGACACTTGATACACAGGTAGGAGATACGATCGATCTGACTAAAAATACTGAAGTTCAAGGTCAATTAGAGAACGTATTATCAGCAGGGTATGATATCGCTCAACGTCCAGAAAATGAGACTGCAGTAAAAATTGATAATACAACGGTGACTGTAAGATACAAACTGCAGGGGGTATTGAGTTTAACTTCAGTACCGCATGCGTTGGATTTTGGAACATTGTCGTATGATGCAACAACCAAACGAGTAGAAGAGCCAGTTTTTGATGAGCAACTTGTTGTGACTGACACGCGTGCAGAAGCAGCGAATGGTTGGCGTATGACCGCTTCCTTGTCTTCTCCAATGCAAAATGCCAAAGGGCAAGAATTGACGAATGCTTTACGCTATGTGAATCAAGGAAAAGAAACGATTTTAAACCAAGATGCACAAGTTATTTATACCAATACGCAAGGGACTATGGGGAGCTATACTGTCAGCAACGGCTGGGGAACTGCCCCTAATACGGATGGAATCAAGCTTCAAATCAATTCCTCAGATACGGTATATACAGGAGATTATGTTGGCGTCATTACATGGAAAGTGATGGCAGGACAACCATAAAAGGAGAGAGAAAAATGAAACAAATGCGAGTTATCTTGTTCTGTTGCTCTCTGATTCTATGGATAGGGGTCTTTTCTACAGAAACCGTTGTTCAGGCAAATGAAGGAAATGGTGGTCAAGTCATTACAGATGGAAAAATTTCATTTTATGAAGGAACGACTGAGACCAGCAGTTCTACCAGCACAGAACCCAGTTCAGCGACGCCAAGCAAATCGATTGGAAAACCGCTTCCTAATACGGGAGAACAGATCAAACACTATAGTCTAATTGGAGGCGGCTTGCTTCTTTTAGTCCTAATCTTTCTCTTTTTTACTAACAGGAGAAAGGGGGAGCAGAAATGAGATTCACACACACTTCTTTTATAGCTAGTATGACGGGTCTTGTCCTTTTGTTTAGTATCAATAGTTTATCTGTGCAGGCAGCTCCCGATACTATGGAGCAATCTGGATCAGTCTCAGTAAAAGGAAGTTCAACGACAAACCCTGTTGATCCTGAAAATCCAGGTACAATAGTTGATCCTGGGAAAAGCCCATCTACAACAGGTCCACTTCGGATCGATTATGTATCAGCACTTGATTTTGGTGAAAGTAAAATCACGAAAGGTGCTCGTCGATACAATGCACGAGCGCAACAATTTTTTGGTGATACAGGACCAAGAGGAAGTTATATCCAGATCACAGATCAGCAGGCGGATTCCTCAGGCTGGACATTACAGGTCAAACAAGAGAAGCAATTTACGAATCCGATCATTCAAAACGTTGAGGAACAAGAGTTGAAAGGGGCAGTCTTGTCTTTGGATAAAGGCTGGGCAAATTCTAGTAGTATTAGTGAAGCCCCAACAGTAACACGCGAAACGATTGCTTTGAATTCGATTGGTTCGGCATATGAAGTAGCGACTGCACGAAAAAATAGTGGTAAAGGAATTTGGACGATCACATTCGGTGCTTCAGAGAGCAATACGAATAATCAACCTCATACACTAACACCAGTCGTTGATGCTTCACATAAGCCAATTATAGATCAAACCTATAACAAGCCAGTGTATAGCAATTCAGCAATTACTCTGACCGTACCAGAAACAACGGTGATACATCCGGTCGAATATCAAACGGAGATAACTTGGATATTAGCCAAGTTGCCTTAATAAATTACACACACTTTTAGGAGGAACAACAATATGAAAGCAAGAAGTCTTTGTGCAACAACATTAGCAGCAATTTTAGGAGTAACTTTATTAGGAAGTGCTACACCTGCATTTGCAGCTCCAACAGAATTAAATTCAACTGGTACAGTCAAAGTTGAAGAAGGAACAGCCGGTGGTGGAGATCAAGGAACAGTCGATCCAGAAAACCCTAACGAAGTATTACCAGATCCTGATCCAGAATCACCTGGAGAAAATACAAACTCTGATAAAGGGCCTTTAGTTGTTGAAAAAACAACTGATCTAGATTTTGGTACGATCAAAACTTCTGCAGATGCAGTTACAAGTTTTGCTAAACCAATGAGCTTTGAAGCAGGAGCAAAAACTCGTGGCGCATATGTTCAATGGGCAGATGTTCGTTCAGGCGGTACGTATGGATACACTGTGACAGCACAATTATCAAGTCAATTCAAAGATACTACAGGAACAAATGTATTGACAGGTTCAACAATTGATTTTAGTAATGGACTTGTTTCTGCACAAGGAAGCAATACAAATACAGTGCCATCAAATGCACAAACAGCATTCCAATTAACAGAAGCAGCAGATGATGCTAAAACGATCGTAACTGCCAGCAAAGATTTAAAAGAAGGTAAAGGTCGTTATATCATGGAATTTGGTCAAAGTAAAGATTCTACAGTAGGGACTCCAGATACGGATACGAGCTCTGTTAAATTAACTGTACCGGCAGCAACGGCTTCAAATATGGCAGCAACTGATTATACAGCAACAGTAACATGGAAAATCGTTGCAGCACAATAAGCATAATAAACTGATTCTAACAGTTTTTACAGACCAACAAGTGAATCTTGTTGGCCTGTATACATAGAAAATCATTTCAAAATAAGCGAGGTTGGTTATGAAAACACATAAGTCTTTTACGCTGCAGTATACTATTTTGGTTTTTAGTATAATTGTAGGATTTTTATTTTTAGCTAAAGCAACAGCGGTGTCTGCTGAGGAGGAGAATTCTGCAGGTGCAACAGGATTTACCTATAGTATCAGTTTTCCAGATAATCAAATAGATAAAGAATTAGGTTATTACAAGTTGAAAATGACGCCTGGACAGGAACAGCAATTAAGTATTATGTTAAGCAATCCAAGTGCAGAAAAGGTTGTGATCGATGTCAAATTGAATGGGGCAAAGACCAATCAAAACGGTGTGATCGAATATGGTGAATCAGCGATCAAAAATGATCCATCCTTAAAATTCAATTTTATTGACCTTGTAGAAGGCCCAAAATCTGTTGAATTAGCGCCAGGAGAAACTAAAAGTTTAGAGTTGACAGTTAAAATGCCAGAGACAGAGTATGATGGAGTCATTGCCGGTGGTATTCAATTGATGCGTGCCGGACAAGAGGCAACAACGAATAGTGGTGGATCTAAAATCATCAATCAATACGCCTATGTCATTGGTGTACTTTTACAGGAGAATGAGGCTGTAATTCAACCCGATTTATCATTGAATAGTGTAAAAGCAGGCCAAAACAATTACCGAAATGCAATTTTTATCAACTATTCTAATACCAAAGCTGCTTATTTAAATGATATGACTGCAGAAGTACAATTACTGAAAAAGGGAAAGAAACAGTCTTATATGAGCGAAAACAAACAGCTATGCGGATGGCGCCAAATTCGTTTATCGATTTTCCTGTTAGCATGAACGGCGAGCGAATGATCCCTGGAGATTATGAAGCAGATATTCTGATCACTTCTGGGGATAAAAAATGGGCTTGGAAACAAGCATTCAAAATTACCGATGAAGATGCAAATAAATTCAATGAGCGAGATGTCGGTTTAGTTCAGGAAAAAAGTTTGGATTGGAAATTGATCCTATTACTTGTTGCAGCATTTCTTATAGGAATTTTCCTTCTTTTCTTAGTTGTTCATTTCTTTAGAAAAAAAAAAGCACAAAAAGAATATCACGAATAAAAAAAGCAAGGAAGCAGAAAAAACAAGCTTCAGGAAATTTAAGTACTAAACAGAAAAAAACAAACAATTAATGCAGTAGGGGAGCTGAAGTGAGTGTCTACTATAGATTGGATTTTCATTATAGGTATAGCAATGACGATCGTTGTGCTCCTCGGATCAGGTTATTTTTAGTGAGATTCATACGAATAAAACAGCAAATCAGACGACTGCCAGCCAGGCGGTTAAAAATAAAAAAGCAGCGAATAGTAGTGAAAAAGCGAAAATGCTTATAAAAAAGCAAAAATCAGTTTTAGATTTTTCTACTGCTCTTATTTTTAACAGGATTATTTGCTGGTGCGACCAGTTACCTTTCTTATTATCAAGCGATGAACCTGACGACGAATGATTCAGATTCAGTAGTGAAGGGATATTATCTTTTACGTGATTTGAACAACAATTAGCGGTTGCTAAAGAAAAAGGCGACAATGAAGAAAAAATGCAGAAAAATATCCGCTATTTAGCGACAGCGATGGCCAGCTACGGAACAAAAACAGCCAGTACAATCAATTCAAAAGAAGGTCAGTTGACATTGAATCGTTATTATAATGCGATCAAGCAAGTTGGGATGAATGCCAGTACACAAACTAAAAATTTTTATGGAAATGCCCAAATCGTTGATAGCTTTTTAGAAGATATAGAGAAAGTAAAAGTTTACGAGAAAGCAGCATTTACTTATTATAAAGTCGATGAAACAGCCTTTTCAGAAGAAAAGTAGGCGGAGTGAAAAAGTCATGAAGAGAAAATCATTGCCTAATCCCTCAACTGTCAAGAAAATAAGCGGAAACCCTGCTAAAGAAAAGGGACAGCGCCGTATTCATTCGTCTAAAAAGCATAGAAATAAACGTCAGATACAGAAGAAACGCGTACTAACTACATCAAGCAAAAAGAAACAAGCTCGTCATAAGCGTAAAAGAATCGTTAAAGAGTTATTTTTAGCTTTTTTTAGTGGAAGTATTCTTATACTGTTAGTTAGCTTTTATTTTGTTAGGATCATTACCGTGAGTGGGTTTGGGATGGTTCCGACTCTACGTGAAGGAGATAAGGTAGTAACGAGAAAAACGAGTGATCTAAAAAGATTTGATTTAGCTGTCTTTACTTTAGGCAAAGAAAAAAAACAAGTTCGACGTATAATCGGTTTGCCGGGAGAGACAGTTTATTATCAGTCAGATATTTTATACGTTAATGAGCATCCGATCGATGAAAAATTTTTGATCGAAGAGATCAATGAAAACCAAAAAAATGGCCGCAATTATACGGAAGACTTCACACGAAAAACAGTCGTGGTCCCTGACCAATATTATTTTGTATTAGGAGATAATCGACCATATGCGACAGATAGTCGGCATTATGGATTCGTAGCTAAGAAGAATATCATCGGAAAAGTAACGGCTCAGTTTTTTCCGATCAATGAATTCAAAGTCTTTTGAAGGAGAATAAGAACGAAGAAACATCCTCTTTTGGATTAAACATTGTTACTTGCGACTCAGAAAAAAATCAGTATTCAAAAAGGAGAACAGCATTTTCGTTGTCCTCCTTTTTTCGTTTATGGGGAATAGATTTTTTTGGTGAAAAATAGCTTATTTGACAATTGCAGCTTGAAAAAAGAACATATGTTTGGTATCCTTTAATTATAAGGAGGGGTAAGTATGAGTACAACATTTAACGTGACCAAGTGGGACGAACAGGCGATTGATGCTGAAAAGACAAATTTTCCGCTCAATCAAGTTCATGCTCAGTATGAGCTTGAAGGAGATTTGCAAGGAATCGCATGGGTTGAATATCTACTGTACTATATTGAAAGTAATCAAGAAGACGGTCATCTTGCAACAGCTAGAATTACTGGATTTCTTCATTTCGAAGGACAGTATAAAGGAAAAACAGGAACCTTTACAGCTGCGGAAAAAGGCCTATTCGATAAAGGCGCACTGGATTCCCCTGGAATGATCATCAAAGGGACAGGAGAATTACAAGGTCTGTCTGGCTCATATCAGTATGATTTTATTGGTGAATCAAGCAAATTGATTTTGGATTTTAAAGTACATGAATAATTTATCAAGGTTATTTTACATCATGCACTACCTGACGCTCCATAATAAAGTGAAAGCGACTTATCTGGCAGAACAATTGGAAGTTTCGACGCGGACGATTTATCGTGACATTGATGTATTGTCTGCTCAGGGCTTTCCCGTATACGCTAAAAGTGGGCGTGATGGCGGGATCCATTTGCTGGATACACATCATTTGCCAGCGACTTTTGTAGATGATGAAGAGCAGGACCAAATTATATTAGGCTTACAGAACTTATCAGCAGCGAATCTGAATAATGTCGAACCTTTAGTCAATAAACTTTCCTCCTTATTTAATAAAGAAATAGAGCCTTGGATCGATATCGATTTTTCAACTTGGGGACAAGAAGACGAAGCTCGTGCAATCGAATTGATCACAGAGGCTAAAACCAAAGGCAAGTGTATTTCTTTTTATTATAGAAATACCAAAGGTGATGGAATATCCCGGGAAGTAATGCCGAACAAACTGATCTTTAAGCAAAACGCTTGGTATCTTGCGGGATATTGTTTTGTTCGAAAAACGACTCGCTTGTTTAAATTAAAGCGAATCACTCATTTGATCATGACAGACACTGAAATTGATGAATTACTTTTGGATAAGGAATATCAGCCGGAATTTGAAACAACTGATGTTGTATTCAAAGTAAAGAATGAGCTGTTTTACAGAATCAAAGAAGAGCTATCTGAGCTCGAAATAGAGCCTAATGAAAAGTATACAACAGTAAGAACACAGCAACCTAAAGGTAGTTGGCTGACTTCTTACTTACTTTCTTTTGGGAGTGCGATCGAAGTAATAGAGCCAGATGAAGTCAAAATTCAAATTAAAGAGGAAGTCCAAAAACTTCAGCAGATTTATTCGTAAATACTCTTGAATTGCTGATTATTGATTGAGATAATAGCATGGAATAGAGAAAGAGGGATAACATGAAACAACTATGGTTTGAACGATTGCTTCATTGGAATGGAAAAATACAGAAATTATTAACTGGAAGATATGCACGAATCGATCAACTTAATCGTACGTTATTGACGCTTAGTTTGATTTTGCTAGTATTAAATTTATTTTTACCAACTTCTTTTGCATTTTATGTAGCATTTAGCTTGTGGTTATGGTCAAATTATCGTTTCTTTTCAAAACGGATATATCCAAGAGCTAATGAAAATACTCGTTTTGTGGCAAGCCGACAGCAGATGATAACATCTATTTCGATGATCAAGACAAAGTTTATCCATCGTAAGGCATATCGTTATTTTAAATGTCCAGCTTGTAAACAGCAGTTACGCGCGCCGAAAAAAAGAGGCAAGATCAAAGTAACTTGTTCGAAGTGCCAAGAGCAGTTTTTTAAGATAGTTTAAAAATGAATACATGTAAAGTATTAGATTGAAAATTGACTAAGAAGAGTTGATTTTCAATTTTTTTATTGAAAAACGAACGATCGATTCATTTTAGTAGAATTTGTTCCGCTTTTTTGTTAACAAGTGAACATGCTATGTTATAATAGAAAAAATGATTGAGGGGGAAATTATATGCGGGCAGTATTGACAGTTATAGGAAAAGATAAAGTAGGGATCATCGCTGGTGTGAGCCACACATTAGCTGAAATGAACATAAATATCCTTGATGTTTCTCAAACGATCATGGATAGCTATTTTACGATGATGATGGTACTTGAACTATCGAAAGAACAAGCAAATTTTGAAGATATTCGTGCAACATTAAATGAGTTAGGTGAACGATTAGGGGTCACGATCAGTATTCAAAACGAAGAAATATTCAACGTGATGCAACAAACTATAATATCTATAGTCGTCTGTGCTCGAGTTTTTAACATTATCTAGCTTCAGGAGCTAGTCTCTTGGAAAAAGAAAAACATGAATACGGAGTAGATCACCATAGTCATATTTTCTTATGTTCCAGTCGAGACCATGTGAGCTCGCATTATTTTTAATATTAGGAGGAATCATTTTGGAAACGAACCAAATTTTAGAAACGATTCGCATGATCGAAGAAGAAAATTTAGACATCAGAACGATCACGATGGGGATTTCATTACTGGATTGTATTGATAGTGATAGTGATCGTGCCTGTCAAAAAATATATGAAAAAAATCACGCGCTTAGCGAAGAATCTTGTTAAAGTTGGAACAGAGATTGAATCAGAATACGGATTCCGATCATCAATAAACGGATTTCAGTAACTCCGATCGGAATCATTGCCGCAGCTAGTCCAGATAAAGATTATGTGAAATACGCGAAAGCATTAGACAGAGCAGCTCAAGCGGTTGGGGTCAATTTTATTGGCGGATTTAGTGCCTTAGTCGAAAAGGGATATCAGCATGGTGATGATATTCTAATTAATTCGATTCCCCAAGCATTGGCTGAAACAGAATTTGTGTGTTCATCGGTGAATATCGGCTCTACTCGTGCCGGTATCAATATGGACGCTGTTCGTCATATGGGGTATGTGATCAAAGAAACTGCGGAAAGATCTGATATGGGCTGTGCCAAATTAGTCGTATTCGCAAATGCTGTCGAAGACAATCCCTTTATGGCTGGCGCCTTCCACGGTGTAGGGGAAGCGGATTGTGTGATTAATGTCGGTGTCAGCGGACCAGGAGTTGTCAAACGGGCACTGGAAAAAGTCAAAGGAGAACCTTTTGACGTTGTAGCTGAAGTCGTAAAGCAAACGGCATTTAAAATCACAAGAATGGGTCAGTTAGTTGGAAAAATTGCTTCAGAACGTTTAAATGTGCCTTTTGGGATCGTAGATTTATCATTGGCGCCAACGCCAGCTGTGGGAGACAGTGTTGCGTATATTTTAGAAGAGATGGGCTTGGAAAGTGTTGGGACTCATGGGACAACTGCTGCATTGGCTCTATTGAACGATGCGGTGAAAAAAGGCGGAGTGATGGCATGTAATCACGTTGGTGGACTTTCCGGCGCATTTATTCCAGTCTCTGAGGATGCTGGCATGATCGATGCGGTTAATAACGGCGCTTTGAATTTGGAAAAATTAGAGGCAATGACTGCGATTTGTTCGGTAGGATTAGATATGATCGCGATACCTGGAGAAACTTCTGCTGAAACAATTGCTGCTATGATCGCTGATGAAGCAGCGATCGGCGTGATCAATCATAAGACGACTGCTGTCAGAATCATTCCGGCTAAAGGAACTCAAGTAGGAGATATGGTGGAATTTGGCGGTTTATTAGGCAGAGCACCTGTGATGAAAGTCAATGACTACGCATCTACTGATTTTATTTTACGTGGCGGACGGATTCCAGCACCGATTCATTCTTTTAAAAATTAGTTGAATAAGGGTTGGAGCTATTTTTAAGAAAACGAAATATGTTATAATGATTTTAAGCAGAGCAATTATTTTTTCAGTAAAATAGTGACTGTCAAACCGAAATATAAAGGAGAGTACAAAAACGTGGAAATAAAACGTCAGCAAGAAGTCGTAGAAGCTTTTCATTACGACATGCGTACACAAGATATGGGCGAGGTAGAAACAGACCTAAGAGTCGGTTTTTCACCAATTGAATCAACAGATGAGAATTATCCTAAAGAAAATTCAATTATCGCGGCTCGTTTAGAGTTTCGCTTAGTATTTGAAGAATATGTGTTGTCAGGATCTGTGAGTCAAATCAACCATATCATCAATCACAAAATTGAAAAACAAGAAGATATCAGCCAAGAAGAAGTGGATGAATTAGTAAGTCCTCTATTCAGCATTGTTCAACGTATGGCCTATGAAGTGACTGAAATTGCACTGGACAAACCAGGAATTCAATTGAACTTTCAGTCGTCGCAAGAAGGATAAAGCCGAAAATAAAAGAGTTTGTGATAGTCTGAAACTATCACAAACTCTTTTTACTATCATCAGCGAAACAAAAAAGTATCTTTTCTTATTTAAAATAAGTTAAAATAGACGTATCACTAAAAATAAGATTCTTTATTTTTAGGGCGGATCATTGAAGAATGATTCCCGGGAACCTTTACTTCCTTTGATGGACTGTCATTTATTTTGCGGTGGTTAGCTCTAAAAGCTGCTTTCGCTTTAAAAATTGGGAGGGAAAAAAATGACAACACTCATCACTGTTTTAGTGGTCCTGGCTTTTGTTGCTGTGTTATACGTCTTTTATCGTATGCAGAAAAAACACCTTAAATTTTCAACGCGTGTCTTTGCTGCATTAGGCGTGGGTATTGTTTTAGGTGCAATTATTCAATTCGCATTTGGTACTCAAGATAAAGTTACAACACAAGCAATGGACTGGATCGGTATTGTAGGTAATGGATATGTAGCATTTTTACAAATGCTCGTAATCCCCTTAGTCTTTGTTTCGATTGTCGGAGCATTTACGAAAATGAAAGAATCCAAACAATTAGGAAAGATCAGCTTTAATGTTCTCGCAACATTATTAGGCACGACAGCAGTCGCGGCTTTGGTCGGAATTGGAACCACATTATTGTTTGGACTTCAAGGTGCACAATTTACTGAAGGAACGGCAGAAACGGCACGGATCGCAGAACTTGCGACTCGACAGGAAACCGTTGAAAACCTATCGATTCCTCAACAAATCTTAGCCTTTATTCCTAGAAATGTTTTTGCAGATTTTGCTGGAACTCGTCCAACAAGTACGATTGGCGTTGTTATCTTCGCTGCTTTCGTTGGTGTAGCTTATCTTGGTGTGAAACGCAAAGCACCAAAAGAAGGAGAGTTTTTCGCAAATCTGATCGACAGCCTTTATAAAATTACGATGCGTATCGTAACACTTGTATTGCGTTTGACACCATATGGCGTGTTAGCGTTAATGACTAATGTGGTAGCGACAAGTGATTTTGAAGCGATTCTGAATTTAGGTAAATTTGTATTAGCTTCCTATACTGCGTTGATTATTGTGATGCTCATTCACTTAGCGATTTTGATTGCGGTGAAAGTAAATCCTGTGAATTATTTGAAAAAATCATTCCCAGTTCTAAGCTTTGCTTTTACATCAAGATCAAGTGCAGGAGCATTGCCTTTAAATATTGAAACACAAACAAAAGCTTTAGGCGTAGATGATGCGACAGCAAACTTTGCTGCAAGCTTTGGCTTGTCGATTGGTCAAAACGGCTGTGCTGGTGTTTATCCTGCAATGTTGGCAACGATCGTTGCTCCAACGGTTGGTATCGATGTCTTTAGTTTAGAATTTATTTTGATGTTAGTTGCAATTGTTACAATCAGTTCATTTGGTGTTGCTGGTGTCGGCGGTGGAGCGACTTTTGCTTCCTTGATCGTATTAGGTGCGATGAACTTACCAGTTGCGATTGTTGGGTTAGTTATTTCTGTAGAACCGTTGATCGATATGGCAAGAACAGCTGTTAATGTGAGTGATAGCATGGTTGCAGGAATCGTGACGAGTTCTAGAATCAATGAACTAGATCGTGATGTTCTAAATGACAGCAATTTAGTCATTGAAGAAAATGCCTAAGAAGTGATCCACTTCTCTTCCCCAAGAGAGTTAAAATGAAAAGGAGATACGGCTGTTTATTAGCTGCATCTCCTTTTTTAAAGCAAAATTATTTTCATAAATCTTGGTATAAGATATAGTAAAAAGTATATAATAGAAATGGAATAATCGAGAAATGGAATAATCGCTATCAAGAAAAGGAGTTCAAAAATGTTTACTAATCAAATTAAAATCATGTTGTATGTAATAAATGTCGAGGAATCCAGTCAGTTTTGGCAAAAAATCGGTTTTGTGGAAAAGGAAAGAGATGCAGTCGATGGCACGTTAGTAGTAGAAGTGTCACCAGGAGAGAATGCCGATACAAGTATTGTTCTCTATGATTTGGAGTTCATTCAAAAACATTCACCAGAAGTTGCGGGAAATACACCATCATTGATGTTCTTCTCAGATGACATTGTGAGTTTATACAAGAAAATGAAAGATGCTGGTGTTCGAGTAGGTGAAATGGTTCAATTGCCGACGGGACTGGTGTTTAATTTCGCGGATAATGATGAAAATTATTTTGCGGTCTCTGGACAATAACCTTATGTAAGTATAAAAGCTTTGAAACCTGACTGAAGATACCCGGTTTCAAAGCTTTTACATTGTACATTAATACACAAGCAAATATCTCGATTTTCCTCTTTCTTTTTTTATATACTTAATAGGTATGAGGATAAATTAAGGACTGTCTTGTAAACAGTTTGTAAAAAAGGGGAAAGATAAGAATGGACTATCGTGTATTGCTTTACTATAAATATACACCACTAGAAAATCCAGAACAATTTGCGAAAGAGCATTTAGCATTTTGCAAATCACTAAATTTAAAAGGAAGAATTTTAGTCGCCTCAGAAGGAATCAATGGCACACTTTCTGGAACGATCGCTGATACAGATGCTTATATGGAAGCAATGCTTGCGGATGAGCGATTCAAAGATACTTACTTCAAAATCGATGAAACAGAAGAAATGGCTTTTCATAAAATGTTTGTTCGTCCGCGAAAAGAGCTTGTTTCTTTAAACTTGGAAGAGGATGTCAACCCGTTGGAATTAACAGGTAAATATTTGGAGCCAAAAGAATTTAAAGAAGCCTTGCTTGATGAAAATACTGTTGTCATCGATGCTAGAAATGACTATGAATATGATCTAGGGCATTTTAGAGGCGCTGTTCGTCCGGATATCCGTAATTTTAGAGAACTGCCTCAATGGATCAGAGAAAATAAAGAACAATTTATGGATAAAAAAATCGTAACCTACTGTACTGGTGGAATTCGCTGTGAGAAGTTTTCTGGCTGGATGCTGAAAGAAGGCTTTGAAGATGTTTCACAACTTCATGGCGGGATTGCTGTATATGGAAAAGATCCTGAAGTACAAGGTGAATTGTGGGACGGGAAAATGTATGTCTTTGATGAACGGATCAGTGTGGAAATCAACCATGTCGATAAAAAAATCATTGGTAAAGACTGGTTTGACGGAACGCCTTGCGAACGTTATATCAATTGTGCTAACCCGTTCTGCAATAAACAAATTTTAGCTTCAGAAGAAAACGAAGCAAAATATCTTGGTAGCTGTTCAGACGAGTGTCGCCATCATCCAGCTAATCGTTATGTACAAAAAAATCATTTAACAGAGCAGGAAGTAACAGCTCGTTTGGAAGCAATCGCTAATTAAAAATTGAAAAAAACAACCAAATGACCGTCATTTGGTTGTTTTTTTATAGAATGAAATAAAAGAGTACAATAAATCCAATTAAAAAAATCAAGTTGATCAGACTAAACATCAGCAAAAATTGTTTTGATTGATTAGGATAATATTGCTTATAAATTTTAAACCCAATCAGATTAGCTAAAGAGGCAATGATTGTGCCTAATCCACCCACGTTAACACCAAAAAATAGCGCTTTGGTTTGAGCAGTGAACGGAGCGATAAGGATGGCAGCAGGAACATTGCTGATAACCTGACTAACTGCGATGCTGCCAAAGAATGTAGCTGAGGATGTAGTAAACTGTTTTTTGATCAACAAGGAAATAGTTTCCAGTTGTGAAAAATTGCCGACAGCGATAAAGAAAAAAATGAAGGTAGCCAATAAACGATAATCAACTTTTTTCAAACTGCTGGAATCGTAAATACCTAGAAGTAAAATAGCTATAGGAATAACGATAGAATATGGGAGAAGATCGAAGACACCGATCAGGATCAGTAGGCCGATCAAGCTCAAATAAATGATATTACGTTGATCGATCGATGGCAGCGGCTCTTCTTGATTTGGAATAGGGCTCTTTTTGATCCAAAAAAAGGAAAGAAATAAAAAAACAAACGATACAAGCAGTAAGAGAAAAGCCCAGTTGAAGAATGTCCCAGCTGCCAATGAGTAATAAGAAAATAAGAATAAATTTTGCGGGTTGCCAAAAGGGAAAAAGCTGCTGCCTAAATTGGCTGCAATGATCAAAAGGACAGCACCGGTCAGTTTATGGTTCATATCAGGAACTTTCTTCGTGATCGTCAAGTAGATCGGCATAAGACTTAAAATAGCTACATCATTGGTTAAAAGCATCGAGCTAAAAAAAGCCAGCAAGGTGATATTTCTAATGAGAGCTCGAGTGTTGATTGAAACATCGATCAATTTTTCAGCAAGATAGGTCAAAACCCCCAATTTATCAATATTAGCGACAAGCAGCATCAGTCCAAAAAGGCAAACGATGACTTTAAAATCAATTGACTCAATCGAAAATTTGCCGAAGAAACAGCTGATAAGGGCCACGAAAAGGGAAATAGAAAATAAGAGATCATCCATAAAAAATGAGAAAATACGTTTCATCAACAGCAGCCTTCTTTCAAAAATAACTTCTTTTTTAATTTACGTTAGAATAGGAGATTTATCAAGAAAAGAATATCTGAACGAAAAAAAGCATGACCTGAATCAATCATTCAAATCATGCCTTTTTAGTTAGTCTTAAATATTTAGAACTTTATCCAAGAAATCTTTGGTTCGCTCATTTTGCGGATTTTCAAAGATCTGCTGCGGGCTCCCATCCTCTAGGAAATTCCCGCCATCAATAAACATCACACGATTTGCCACTTCTTTAGCGAAGCCCATTTCATGGGTAACGATGACCATCGTCATACCTTGTTTGGCTAGTTTTTTCATAACATTCAAAACATCACCAACCATTTCTGGATCAAGTGCAGAGGTCGGTTCATCGAATAGCATGATATCTGGATTCATCGCTAAAGCTCTGGCAATAGCAACACGTTGTTTTTGACCGCCTGATAATGATTCTGGATAGCTGTCTTTTTTATCGGCAAGCCCCACAGTTTCTAAAAGCTGGATTGCTTTTTCTTCCGCCTCTTGTTTAGAAAGACGACCTAGATCAGTAGGTGCCAATGTAATATTTTCCATGATCGATAAATGTGGAAATAAGTTAAAATGCTGAAACACCATACCGATATGCTGACGTATTTTATTGATGTTGGTATTTTTATCTGTTAAGTTTGCTCCATCAATAATAATATCGCCGCTTGTTGCTTCTTCCAGTTGATTCAGACAACGAAGGAAAGTACTTTTACCAGAGCCGGAAGGACCGATGACACAAACGACATCGCCTTCTTGGATAGAAACATTAATATCGTTTAAAACAGTGTTATCACCATATTTTTTTACTAAATGCTCGACTAGAATTTTTTCAGCCATATTATTTCACCTTCTTTTCCAAGACTTTTGCTAGTTTTGTCAACGCTGTGATCAAGACTAGATACATCATCGCGATCACAAAATAAACAAGTGTACTTTGTAGGTTTCGGGCAACGATGATTTTCCCTGTTTGTAGTAATTCGATCAACCCGATCGCTGAAAGGATCGTCGTATCTTTCAATGAAATAACGAATTGGTTGACGAATGATGGAATCATGATTCTGATTGCTTGCGGCAAAATGATTTTTTGCATTGTCCGATTATAGGAAAGTCCTAAACTGCGTGAAGCTTCCATTTGCCCTGTAGGCACAGCATTGATACCGCCACGAACGATTTCAGAGATATAAGCACTGGCGTTTAGCGTCAAGGTAATGATTCCAGCAAGGAAGACTGGAATATTAAAGCCGAGAATTCCTGGTAAACCAAAATAAATGAAGAAAGCAAGTACCATCAATGGAATTCCGCGGATGATGTCGACATAAACAGTGGCTATCACTCGTAAAGCTTTCGATGGTGAAGCACTGAATAATCCGAAGATCACACCAACGATCAAAGCAAGAATGAATGAAATCAATGTTAGTTGAATCGTCATCCATAGTCCGCTCAATAGTCGTTTCCAGTTATTTTGAATCATACCGACGAAGGTTGATTCATCTACTTTGTTTTCTGTGGAACCATCTTTAATATATTTACCGACGATTTCGTCGTATTCACCAGTTCGTTTTAATTCTGCAAGTCCTTCATTGAACATTTGGATCAATTCAGGATTTTTGCCTTTTTTGACAGCAAACCCGTATTTTCCGCCTTCTTCACGAGGAATTGGTGTTACTAGTGGTTGCTTTTGAGCAACGCCGTAACCGATAACAGGATAGTCATCCATCATAGCGTCGATCTCACCGATCTCAAGTGCGCTATATAAAGCATCTGTTGTATCTAAATACTTGATTGAATAGCCATATTTATCTTTATTTGCTTCAAGAAAATCAGCACTTTCTGTCCCGATTTTTGCACCGACTTTTTC